>CAYTNV010000003.1:0-141226 GCA_964439395.1 uncultured Blautia sp.
AATCTTTACAGAAAAAGTCTAAGCCTTAGAAAGACGAAAACGGATAAAGTTGATTCCCGTACCATTGCCACTATGATAATGTCTGATTTGAACTTGAAGTCCTACTCAGACATATCTTACCACAACGAGGAACTAAAGTCACTTACTCGTTACCGTTTCGATAAGGTAAAGGAGCGGGCAAAACTAAAGTCTTCGATTGCTCGCCTTGTAAACATCCTTTTTCCAGAACTGGAAAAGCTTGTTCCTACGCTGCATATCGCTTCGGTTTATGCTCTGCTGTCTGAGTTCCCCAGCGCTTCCCATGTAGCATCTGCACACCTTACACGGCTGACAAATCTGCTTTCTGAAAGTTCAAAAGGTCATTATGGCAAGGACACTGCGAATCTTTTCCGAGAAGCTGCCAGAAACTCCATCGGCTCAGTTATGCCTGCTAAATCGCTGGAACTGAAACATACCATCAAGCTCATTCAGGAATTAACTTCTGAGATTGACGAAATTGAAGCAGCTATCAGGCAGATTATGGATGAAGAAATCAAATCCCCTATCCTTACCATTCCCGGTATCAGTTACTGGATGGGAGCTATGATTATCGCTGAGATTGGCGATTTCAACCGATTCGATTCTGCAGATAAAATACTTGCATATGCAGGAATGTCTCCTTCTACTTATCAATCAGGGCAACTGGATAACTGTTATTCCCACATGGAAAAACGAGGTTCCAGATATCTCCGATATGCCCTTTACAATGCAACTAAATATGTCTGTCACTGGGATGATTCTTTTGGTGCTTATCTCAAAAAGAAATGTTCTGAAGGAAAGCATTACAACGTTGCGTTATCCCATGCCACTAAGAAGCTGGTAAGAACTATTTTTGCTATGGAAAAATCAGGACAAGCCTACAAAGCTGCATCATAACTTATTTTTGTAAATATCTCCTTTGAGAGCACCTGCAAAGATGCTCTTATTGTCATGCAGTTTTCAAGGTTCTAAGAATCGCTTCTTAATTCTTTTTGTATCTGAAATGCGTTTCCGCAATTCATTCAGAAATTTTCATTTTAGACTTGACTTTTAATAGTTAGTCTTGCTTTAGCACTGGTTTAGCTGGAACTCCAGCAACAGAAGTTCCTGGAGTCTCGACACTTTTTGTCAATACCCCCCGCTCCAACTTTCACATTATCAGCCAAAAAAATATTGCCAAGAATTATACAGCCATAGCCTAATACCACATGATTACCTATAGTTGCAGCTGTATTCTGCTGTTTATTCACATTTCCAATGCACAGATTTCCAACTATTGTACAGTTTTTTCCAACCTTTGCAGTTGGATTAATCACTACATTAGGATGATATATCCGCAGGCCGCATTCTACAGAGTTTTCACTGATTTCTAGTCCGACCTTTCTTCCTATTCGATTTTTTTCCCTTCTATGAAGCAGAAGAAAGATCTTATAAATAAATGCTCCTTTCTCCTTCCACATGTTATAGTAAAATTCTGAATGTCTTAAATGCCACTGATATCGCCAAATCCACCACGTATTTGAACCAATCAGAAATTCCTTAAATAAGCCACCACCTGGAAAATATCTCTTTTTTTCACATTCTATATATTCTCTAAGTTCGCTGCGTGTTGTAATCATATCGCACACCTTCCATATCTTCTTTCATTTTCTCTTTTTCACATGTAGCTCTACCATAAAACACACTGTTTATGACCAGAAACAATGTGAAATATGCCCGACCATTGGTTATATTGTTAAATGCCGATGCCAACAAAAGAAAGATAAATGTAACTTCAAACAAAAAGCTATGTTCTGGAAACATCTTTATATTTGCCTTACACATCTTATAACAGTGTATATAAATCCATATAGTTCCAAATATTCCAGTTGAGAATAAGAACATAAAATACGAATTATCCCAAAATGACAACACACCTTCTGCATTCGGATTGTAACTTAATGAATTATACGGAAATACAATCTCTAATAAGTTTGTACTATCTCCAATTTTCTTCCAATAATTAAACCTATCAAATGTAGAATAGAATACATCTGCAGATGAATGAGTAAGAATATATCCAACTGCAAAAAGTCCTAATCCTCCTAACATCATGTACCTTATGGTTTTATTTACACGTCTAAAAATATATAAAAATAGCACTGCAGCCATAATAACAATTGCAGTTTTATTTGACGTCTCCCATAAAATAGCCATCTCACAGATGGCTGCCAATACCTTCCACAGCCAATGACGTTTTTTATTTGCCATTATTAAGATGCAGCAAACTAATCCGTAATAAGCAAAGGTAACCGGAGCTCCTGTAAGTCCTGGAGCCCTTAGCAAACCAGATGCTTGGGTAATACGCACTTTACTATATGGATCAACATTATAAAATTCATATCCAGTATAAAATACTGATGTCCATCTCCAGCCGTTTAGAACTTCTATGGCACCTAAAAATGCACCTATTATCAAATATACAAAGCATATTCTTTCAAATATTTTAAGAAATCTATCCAGACTCTCTCGTTCAAACTTCCAACTCGCTACAGCCATGCTCATGTATATCGGGAGAAATAAATCTCTTATGCAATAAAAAGAATCATAAGATACCCCTGTATAAACTATACTAACGACCAATATCCCTATAAAATATAATCCCCCAATTGCAAAGAATCTCTTAGTTTTTAATGTCCTTCCATAAAACAAACATCCACCAGAGATAATAATAAGTATGATTTCCGGTAAATAGGTTTTAATTATGAAAAGAATTGGTACTGCAATCGTGAATTTAATTACTATACCATAAAAAAACACAAGAATAAGATAGGCAATTAAAAGGCTAATGATTTTTTTCTCCCTACTTTTTTTTGATTGTGTTCTCATTTTCAACCTCTTTTACCCCAGATTGTACATCATATAGCAAAGCATTAATCGCTACTCTTTTTTTCTCTTGCGAAAAAAGTTTCTTAACCCTTGCATGTTGCTCATCAATATATTTATTTAGAGTTGGCACATCGTACTTAAGGATTTCCAACGTCTTATCTTTGGCCGACTTTACATCATCTGGCTTAAACAACAACTCCTGATTTCCTATTAATTCTGGTATCCCCCCTGTATCACTTCCAAAAACTAACACTTTGGCCGCCATCGCTTCTATAGCAACTGTAGGAAGCGGATCTTCTCTGCTTGGGATAATCAATGCTGTAATACCAGTATAGAAATCCCCCATTTGATCATTTGGAATATTATGGTACAACACCACATTGCTCATACTCTGCAACTTTTGCAACACATAACTCATGTCCTGTCCAATAATGTTATAAGCTATATGCCATTTCACATTGTTGCCAAGATGCTCAATTACCTGAATTAATATATCCGAACCTTTTCTTTTGTTAAGCATACCAACATAACCTATTACTGTTTCTGTCTCTGTCTTTTTTTCTCTTCGAAAAATCCTTTCTGAAACCCCATTATAAATAACTTGTGCTTCATCAAATCCCCACGACTTTTTACACGCCTCCGATACAGTAATAAGCCGATCTAACATTTTCACAGAGGAAACAACTTCATATCTCTTAGCCGGTGTGCCAATGGATTTTTTCATATCATGAATATGCCCAACGCACGGTATGATTTTTTTTGAAACAACTCGTTTTAATAATGCGATTTCAAGTGTATTGTTGATATACAGAATTTCTGGTGCAATCTCACTTAAAATAGTCTTCATAGGTTCTACCACTTTTTGCTGCGTAACAAATGGAAAAAATCTAAGTTCATTCTTTGAATATTTAATATTTAAGCAACGTACTTTTTCATTGCCGATATGTTTCTGGAATTCCTCTTTTCCATTTCCATTGTAAACAGCTATAATGTAAGGATCTATCACATCATTGCTCTCTAAATATCTCATTAAAACATTTTCTGCACCTGAATAATCTAATCCAAGAATTACAAAGCATACTTTAATCATAATTACCCTCTATCCAATCAGCATAGCTATCATCTCTGCAGATTTTGTCCATGAATATTTCCTCAGAACTTTTTTCTGAGCCACTATGGATTCTACTAGCCCCTCTAATTTTACACAGTATACATTCGGATCAACATATACAACGCTGTCCCCAAATATCTCATGCATCACTTCTGTATCAGATACAACTATGTGTTTTGCGCCAGCGCTGATAGCCTCCAGCGGAGGAATGCCAAACCCCTCATAAAATGTAGGAAACAAAAATGCCTTGCAGTCTCGCATCAGCGTCTTTGCCTCTTCATCGGATACATACCCTAACAATTTCATGTTTGCAGGACAGTCAAATCCCAAGCCATCAGCAAAGACCTTTTCATTAATCGAACCTGAAACTGCAAATGTCATATTGGGATTTTGTTTGGCCGCCTCTGCTATCCATTTAAAGTTCTTATTCGGTTCCAGGCTGCACATGGAAAAGAAGTATTGTTCTTTTTCCAATCCATATTTTGGCAGCGTATTCTCATCATAAGGTATCCGCTCATAGTGCTGCCATGCATTTGGAATCACATGAATTTTCTCAGACTTCACATGATAATATTTAATAATCTCTCGCTTTGAAAACTCAGAAACCGTAATAATAGTCTTTGCTCTCTTCGCAGCATTTGTAAGAAGCAGGTTATACCAAAGCAGAAACTTCTTACTGAAATACTGCGGTGTTGCTTTAACCTTTACATCGTGAATGCATACGATTCCTGGAGCCAGTAACGGAGCAACATTACAGAGATTAAGCGAAACTGCTCCTTGTTTCTTGACATACATCGGGAATGAAATATGCTCCCATAGCCGATTATGTAACTTTCCCACTCTGACAATTTCTATATTCTTATAGTTCGGAATTTCTTCAACCTCCGGTGGAACCGCCATCTCAAGTTTTCCCGGTTCTATCATATTGTCTAGCTCAGCCAATATTTCCCTGGCATATCTCTCAACACCAGTAATTCTATGAAGTAGAAACCTTCCGTTTACGATTACTTTTGCCATATCAATCTTTCCTTGGATTTATTTTTATTTGGAAGTATGCGGCAGTCCCTTCCAATCTTCTCATTATAATGAACCGTGCAGCCAATCCCTCTGTGCCAAAACTTTGTCCCTTTACCGATATCCGCTTTTGCTGATACAGCATTCGCACAGAGTAAGTAATTTACAAATTCAAAAAACCTTGCAAGAGGAGTCAGTACCCCCCCCGCGAATTTTATATATGGAATGCGCAATTCTCCAAAAAACAGTCATCTTTTTTTCTCCAGGCTTCTTTTATAATCCGCAGAATGCTCTTCTCACATTTTCACTAAACTGTGTAGACAGAAAATTTCCCTCTACTCTCTTTTTCCCAGCGGCTCCATACGTCTCTCTCAGTTCTGCATTTTCAGCCAATGTTTTCATAGCCTCCGCATATTTTCTGGCATTACGGTTTTCAACCTCTATACCATCCTCGCCATCTATGCAAACGTAATTAACTCCCGAACCAGGAATTGTGAATGTAACCGCCGGTTTTCCATAATACATTCCTTCTGCCAGTGCCAATCCAAATGCTTCATTTTTTGTGATAGACGGGAAACAAAAGATATCAGATGCCATAATCAGGGCCTTCAGTTCCGTATCATCAATTCGCCCGGTAAACACAATCTTGTTATCACCGGCAGCCTCTTTATGTAATGCTTCTGTCAACTCGCCCTTTCCGGTTATGTATATCTTAAAGCGGTCATCCAAAATTTTGCTTGCCTGAACCAGATAGGTAAATCCTTTGTATTCTGTATGTCGACCCACAGCAACGCAAATTGTTTTCCCAGAATTTTCAGCTTTTATTTTTGCTGCACGCTTTTCTATTTCTGGTGTTAATTTCATCCTTTCTACGTTAATGCAGTTCGGAATGATCTCACATTTTTCCCTTACTGAATTCAGCCATTCGCTGCCCTCTACGTAATTAGGCGAGGTAGCTATAACCATGTCCGCCCGATCCAAAAGTCTTCTGTTTTGCCCTTTGAAAAATATTCTCAAAAATTTCTGTCGAATAATATCCAAATGCCAATAAACCACAAGCTTTATATTCTTATAGTTTCTTAACTCCTTTAGCAATATTGCCGCTACAAACGGATTGGGGTAATGAAACACAATGATATCTGGCTTAAATTCATTTAATACTTTGTTAAGTACCCCCCTATACGACAGAGAAATTGACTGTGAAGAAATTTTTGCAACACATCCGCACTTTATAACCTCAATTCCATCAACCGTAATACGCTCATCATTCCCTTTTTCGTCATTAAAAGCGATAACTTTTTGCATGTAATCGGTCTTTAAGGCACATACGCAATCTCTCGCAATTTGCTCCGTACCGCCTGAAAATGGATAATAGTATTTTGAAATATGCAAAATTTTCTTCATATGAACTACCTTCACTCTTTTTTCTTCTTTGCTTATCAGCACCTAATCTTCAAAACCATAGCATCCCCAACAACTAAACATCTTCCCAGACCAGCCGGCAAAAACATTGTTTCACCTTTACAAAACCTTATAGGCTTCTGATCCGCATCCATCGTTTCCACTTGCCCATATCCATCCAGACACATCAATATCTGAAACGATTCTTCCTTAACAGAAAATGAAAATCCTTTTGTTACCTGAATGCGCTCGGTTTCAAAATACTTGCACTGGCACAATAATTCTCTCGAGCAGCCGGGGTAATGCTTTACCAGTCTGCTTTTCTGTTTCACTTCCGGCGCAATTTTCATATTCATGACCTGAACAGCCTTATCAAAATGCAACTCCCGCTTTTTACCGTTCTTGTCCATACGGTTATAGTCATAAACACGGTAGGTCACATTGGAACTTTCCTGAATCTCAGCAATCATTATCCCAGCACCAATTCCATGTACTGTACCTGCCGGGACATAAAACACATCGCCCTTATGGACCTCCACCTTTTGCAAATGCTTATCCAAGGTTCCCGTATCAACTGCCTCTTGCAATATCTTTGACGTGACCTTATGCTGAAAACCATAAATCAGGCAGGCCCCTTCGTTGGCGTCAATGACATACCACATTTCGGTTTTGCCGTTTTGGTGCTCATGCTTCCAAGCATACTCATCATTAGGATGTACTTGGACGGATAAATCCTTCTTGGCATCGATAAACTTTACCAAAACCAGGAGCTCGCCGTTTTTCACCTTTGTACCCAGATACTCTGGGTGACTCTTTAATACATCCGCAAGCGTCCGCCCTTTGAACTCTCCGTTCATAATGTAGCTTGGCCCGTCGGGATGCACCGAACACTCCCACGTTTCTGCAAGCGGTGTAAGATCTATTTTCTTTCCATATTCCTCTCTCAGGCGTGTACCACCCCAGAGATAATCTTTTCCAGCGGGGATCAGCTTGAGAATCTCCATAGTTTTCTAATTACTCCAACTCAAATTTAATCTTGTCGCCCACACTGATTTCTTCTCCAAGCTGAACTTCAATTATGTCCAGTGCGGTAATGGCCTCAACCGTATGCTTGCAGCCTGCTGCGATTGTAATTACATCACCAGTACGAAGAATTTGCTCCATACCGTCAACTACGGCTCTGCCCTTGCCGGAAACAACTGTCCAAACTTCTTCACGGTAGTTGTGCATGTGATAGGTCATATGCTCTCCGGTTCTCATAGAGAGCTTGACCGTCATAGAACCGGGCTGCACATCGATAACTGTGTAGCTTCCCCATGACTTCTCCGCATACATAGCCTCTGTCTCGATTTTCTCAACATACGGTTTCATGTAACCGCTGCGTTCCTTGTCGGAGATCAGGATACCGTCGCCGCTGGCCGCAACGATTATGTCCCTGCATCCCATACAGAGGATAGGAATGTTAAGTTCATTCACCACGTTGGTGTTCTCACAGGTTTCATCAAGGATTGCCTTGCCCTTTGTCTGATCTGCCATGACCTCAGCCATCATGTTCCAAGTGCCTACGTCCTTCCAGTCTCCGCTATAACGCAGCACTTGGATACTTGGCTCCTTTTCCACAACCGCATAGTCAAAACTGATTTTTGTCAGTGTATCGTATTTATTGAACAAATCACGGTAATCTTCAAAATCAATCATTTTGTGGGCTTTATTTAACAAATAACCCAGCTTGAATGCAAAAATACCGGCGTTCCACAGTGCATTCTGCGCTAAGTATTTTTTTGCAGTCTCGGTATCTGGTTTCTCTTTAAACTCAGAAACCTTGCTGACGTTCTCTCCATTCTCTGGGATGATATAGCCATATTTTTCACTTGGATAAATCGGTTCGATCCCTATCAAAGTAAGATTTGCGCCACCCTTCTCCGCCAGTTCCTGCAAAGTATTGACTGCTTCGTAATAGGTATTGTCCACATATGGATCAACCGGGCAGACAACAACAACTTCATCCTCGCTGACTCCCAACTCGTCATGCAGATATGCAGCCGCCAGAACGATCGCCGGGAATGTATCTCGTCTGCAAGGCTCTACACAAATTGCAGCTTTCTCTCCCAACTGATTCTTAATGGCGCTGGCCTGCGATTTACTGGTTGCGATCGTTACCTTTGCCTCCGGGTCAACTGTGGTAATCTGGCGGTATACACGCTGCACCATAGACTCATAGTTTCCAGATTCATCTTTAAACAGCTTAATAAACTGCTTACTACGTACATCATTGGACAAGGGCCAAAGACGCTTTCCGCTGCCGCCGGAAAGTAAAATAATATTCATATATCCAATTCCTTTCTTTTGTCCAGCCGAAAGCTACCCTTCGTCATTCTGAACATATCTTTACTTTAATCTTCGTTCTATCTTTTTAGCCCAAGTCTGAATCGGTTGTTCTATACCAACCGTCAGGAGCCATGCAAATATCAGCGCCATGATAAATTTCACCAACCATCCTAATATTTGCATCTCAGTTGATTGAGAAAAATCGATAAACAAAGACATTATTGCAAATGGAACATCTGCTCCGAGAAAAAAGGTGAATCCACAGGTACTAAACTTATTCATCAAACCAACACTTGGTTTTACAAAAAATGCCACCAAGAAGAGAACTATTCCAGCGTTATAGGCAAGCAGATAAGCCAGAAATTTATCAGCATACGATAGCTTTGTGGATATTAGCAGTCCAACTTCGAATAACAATATCCTGATAATTATTGAACATTGTGGAATACCCCCCGCGTACATCAAAGAGGAAGTCCATACCCAAAAACGCCACCGCAATCAATAGGAAAAATGCTGTTGGGAAAGGTAAACCTGTATTGTATCTCACGATACCTGTAACAATTGACAATAGCATCAGAATTGCTATAGTGACTATTTTCATATCAACAGATAAATGTCCTATTCTTACTCTGTCTGTAAACATTCCAATTACGAATATACCCACAGCTATAAAAAAGCAAACCTGCATAGGCATCATCTAACTTGCGCCAAGCATCTCTTCAATTCCTATAAATTGATGGAACAAAGTCATATTAGCCAGCAATGTAACAATTGAAACTGAATTACCTGTATGTAAAATGTTCCTTGACAAAAAGGTCAGGAACAATATTACCCAGTAAACTGGATACATTCGAATCAGGCGATTAAAGATATACTGCATGCCACTTCTTTTCTTTCTTGCTTCAACGGCCAGATACCCTGAAAGCAGGAAGAATATAACAACTCCTATTCGTCCAAGAATAAACTTAATTGTTGCTCCACCCTCTGACTCAAGATGGCTAAAAAAGACCAGTAGGATAGCAAGTCCCCTAAGTGTGCTGATCCAATCCAGCTGTTTTGACTTTTCCATTTGCTCTCCCTTATACCTTACAAACTCAATTTCTGTTTAACCGCAATCTGGATTTCTTCCAGTCTCTTCTCAGCCTCTGCTTTATCTTCGCCCTTGATACTGTAATAGATTTTAATTTTCGGTTCAGTACCAGAAGGCCGGACAGCAATCCAAGAGCCATCCTCTAAAATGTACTTGAGTACATTAGAAGTCGGCAGCGTTCCAAATCCCGGCTCAGCTTCCACGGGTTCGCTATAATCGATAACCTGTGCTGTATGCTCGAATGGAGAATCGCTGTTTCGCAGCTCGCTCATCATGGAAGAAATCTTCTCCAGACCATCCTTGCCCTTAAGTGTGAAGCTGTCCAATGCATCTCGGTAGTAGCTGTACTCTGTATAAATCTGATTGATCTTATCAACCAGCGTCATACCATCGGCTTTTGCCTTCGCCGCCATCTCACAGATCAGCAAAGCACTTACAACTGCATCCTTATCACGGGCGTGTGTACCTGCAAGATAACCGTAGGATTCTTCGTAACCAAGAACAAAATCATAGTTTTGCTCAGAGTTTCCCTTAATCTTTGCCTGCTCGAACTGTGTGATTTTCTCTCCAATAAACTTGAATCCCGTCAATGTGGAGAACACTGTCAGGCCTTTCTTCCGGGCAATTTCTGCACCAAGTTCAGAAGTAACAACCGTTTTAACCACGGCAGGATGTGCCAGAGAAGTCAAATCCGTATTATCTAGCACAAAGTTCATTAGTAATGCACCGACTTGATTACCAGTCATCAGCTGATATTCACCGTCAGCTACTTTAACCGCAATGCCCACACGGTCAGAATCAGGATCAGTTCCAAGTACAATATCGGCATCAGTTCTTTTCGCCTGTGCGATGCCCAACTCCAACGCCCGACGATCTTCTGGATTTGGAGAAAAAACTGTTGGAAAGTTCCCATCAGGAACCACCTGATCTGCCACAGCATCTATTTGTGTAAATCCGTCCAAACGCAACGCCTTTTGAACAGGGACATTGCCTGTACCGTGAAGCGGAGTATATACGACTTTCAAATCAGCTTTTGCAGCCACATCCTTATACCGGCTCTGCTTCATGACTGCTGCAACAAAGTTGTCCGTAACATCTGCCATACTGATGAGCGAATCATCCCCAGAAAAATCAATGGTTTGATAATCTGTCACTACATTTACATACTCTATTACCTGTTTCGCCTGCCAAGGAACCAGCTGGCAGCCAAACTCGTCATATACTTTATAACCGTTGTATTCCTTCGGATTATGGGAAGCTGTAACAACCACACCTGCCAGAGCATTCCAAAATTTTACCGAAAAACTGAGCTGCGGTGTTGGTCTTGCATGTGCATGAAGATAAACACGGATTCCCATACTACTGAGTACATTTGCGGCAGTACGGGAGAAATACTCACTATTGTTTCGTGTATCATATCCAATGACCACACCGCGCTCTTTACAAAGTTCCGGTCCGTAAGTAGCAAGCAGATACGCACCGAGTCCTTTTGTTGCCTTCCCCACCGTATACTTATTCATACGGTTGGTTCCGACACCCATCACACCGCGCAGACCGCCTGTCCCGAATTCCAAATCTCTGTAAAAACGATCCTCTATTTCTTTTGCATCTATTTCAGGATCAAGCGCCGATAGTTCTCTCCTCGTTGATTCATCGAAGAACTCATTTGTTTTCCAGAAGTTGTATAAATTCAAATAATCCAATTTTATTTTCCTCCGTCATTTTTCAGAAGCATAAAATCTATCTCAAATGCTATAGATATCATTCGCAATGATATTCACAGCAGAGAAACGTCTATCTCAATATCCAGTGAAATCACTTCCAAATGCCTTTTGCCTCATTTAAAGTAGAAATATTTTTTTCGCAGTTCTCAAAAAACCGCATAAATCAAGGCTTTCTGCGTGTTGTCCCTATTATTTCACCAGCCCCGGTTCCTGCCACAGCAATCTTTAAATCTTCAAACTTTCTCATAATCATTTTTCTCCTCTCCCACTCTGTGGGCATCCAACTCTTGTGGGGTATTAATGCCGCTTTATCCGCAGGAAATACTTACATGTAAAATGCCTTATACCACTCGGCAAACTTACGCAACCCCTCTCTCAAACTGGTGCTTGGCTTAAATCCGAAATCTGCCTCCAATGCGCTTGTGTCTGCGTAAGTCATAGGCACATCACCAGGCTGCATCGGTACCAGCTCCTTGTGTGCATCGAAGTCGTAATCTTCCAGCAGCACACCGGCACGAACAAGCTCCTCGCTCAATATCTGCACAAAGTCCAGCAGATTTTCTGGGCTATTATTTCCAATGTTATAAACCTTGTACGGCGGCAGCGGCAGTCCATCTTCGCCAGTCACCTTATCCGGTGCTTTCTTCATAACCCGGATGACACCTTCCACAATGTCATCCACATAGGTGAAGTCACGCTTGCAATTACCATAGTTAAATATCTGGATTGTCTTGCCTTCACGCAGCTTATTCGTGAAGCCAAAGTACGCCATATCCGGCCGTCCTGCAGGACCATAAACCGTAAAGAATCGAAGTCCCGTTGACGGAATATTGTAGAGTTTGGAATAGGCGTGAGCCAGTAGTTCATTGCTCTTTTTGGTAGCCGCATAAAGACTTACCGGGTTATCCACCTTATCATCCGTAGAATATGGAACCTTCTTATTGGAGCCGTACACACTGGAGGAGCTTGCATAGACCAGATGCTCCACACCAGTCTGACCATCGTCATAAGAATGACGGCAGGCTTCGAGGATGTTGTAAAAGCCGATCAGGTTACTCTCTATGTACGCATCCGGATTCGTAATGGAATACCGGACACCAGCCTGTGCCGCTAGATTAACCACTACCTGCGGCTTGTACTTTTCAAAGATTTCTGTAATCAGAGTCTTATCAGCAACGCTGCCCTTAACAAAAGTAAATGAAGAATTTCCAGATAGTTCTTCTAATCTTGCGTTCTTCAGTCTCACATCATAGTAGTCATTCATATTGTCAATGCCGATGACGGCTACATTTTCCACATCAGCATAGAGACGCTTAACCAGATTACTGCCAATAAAGCTGGCTGCACCTGTAACTAATATTATTTTGCCTTTTAAATCCACATAGCTCATTATTTAGTGCTCCCTTATTTGTTAAAATCAAATTTATATTCCAAACACTGTGTTTATCAGCTGGATGCTGTCCACAGTAGTGAATCTCCTATAATCTACTTATCCTACCCATCAGCACATTATCGGCGCCTACCCTAAATCTTTTAGTAAGTCGCTCTTCACCAATTTATCAGCTAACTATCCGTCTCCACCCAAAACGCCTATCTTAATATCTAGCGAAATCCCACACAAAAATGCTCATAACTCCCCAATAACTAAGCCCGTTTTCCCCACTTTTGACTTTCGGGTAAACCCATTCAAAGTTCTCTATTTTATTGAGAAAAGCTGGCCATTTTGAGTGCAAAATCTGTCCCAATAAACTATTTTTGGTAAACCAGCATTATATCTGCAATTTGCATTTTTACATGAAATATACGGAGTTACTGAACTGAAACGCATCGGATAAAGCTGTTTTCTGTACTGATAAACTTCGTACATTTAATTCAAAGAAAGCATTGATTTTAGCCTGTTTTATTGGTTATATCGCACAATTTCTTATCATTTTCAGCTGTCACAGACCACGCTGTGAGCATCTCAGAAATGTTCATTCACTCTCAATTTCATGTGGTTATGTACTTATCAGCACTCATTGACCTCTACCCGAAACCTAATTTTTACACTAATTTTGCACATTACTTTCATGTAAAAATAGCCTTAAAACAGGTTCCAATCGGTTTCATATTGCACCGAAAGGCTCTCATATCCACCTCGAAACTGCCCTATATTCATGTGATAATGAATTTATCAGCATTCGTTGACCTCTACCCGGAACCCGTATTTTTCACCCTATTTTCGGATGATTTTTCTTGTCCAGATTCCATCACTGAAAATTAAGCCCAGACATAAATAAAAGTTATAATAACAACAGCCCCGCTGCTATAATCCCCTTGCTTTCTCTATGCTTCCTTCACCATTTGCTCATACTCGCTCTCTGAAAGTCTTGCCTTCACCTCAAGCCCAACGCAAATTTTCCTCTCCTGTCCAAAGAGAGAAATTTCCATTTCAGCCAATCGATTATGTCGGTCAATCCGTTTTATTTTTTTAGAGAAGTTTTTAAGTGCGCCATCGATGACTTTTAATTCTCCATCGATAATATATCCTGTAGAAAACCGTACAATCTTCTCCTCACCTAAAAATTGGCGCAAAAAGCCCTCCTCTTCTTCTTCAATCGGATAAAATCCGCCTCCAATACAGACAGGCTTTACACTCTGAAAAAGTTGTAAGCGTTTTTCCAGGACATCTGGGCAATCGGACTCCACAAAGAGATACCCTGAAAATAACGGTTTTACCTCTTTTTGGCGCACTCCCTTGACTTTTTTTAGCCAAACGTACTTTGGCACAAAGATTTGACTTGCTTCTTTTCCTAAAAAAGCCTTTTTACACCTTTCACATAGGGTATCTTCTCTTCCAGCAACGACTTGTAATACATACCACATACTAGTCCTCACTTATATATTTACTAAAATTTATTGTTTTGCTATTGTTCTCTCGCAAAATGACTAGTCTTGACTTTCCATCTTACCTTGATTGGACACAATAAAATCTCATTCTATATCATTTATCTAAGGAAATGCGTATCGAACAATAGCAAGCATATGTGATGACCACATAATAAGAATTATGTGGTAGGATGACTCAAGACCGCATTTTTACGCAAAAAAATAAGACCCTAAGCGGTCTATCAAAGTCAAAATAAATAAATTTTGAATATGTATGATTAAAATATAATCTGGTTTGCATACATTTTTTTATTATTTTTTTAGAAATAGGCTTGCATTTTCATATTAATAGTGCTAGAATAGGAAAACGTAAGAGTTGTACCACATAATTCTTATTATGTCGTATATAGAAATGTATGAAATTACAATTTTTATATTACATAAATTTATTTTAAATATTTTTCATAATATCATTATCATATACGAAAGGATTTTGAATTTTAGCCAGGAGCTAATTCAAAGTCTTATTTTATTTTAGAGAAAAATTTTATCTAACAAATACTTCTCACTCCTATCACCATACGCATTGTATTCAGTACTCGCCGATGTTCTATTCCAGTCGACTTAATATAAATCCTCGTCGTCTCTATATTATGATGCCCAAGCACATCTGCAAGCTTTGCGATATCTTTTTTTATTTGATAGAACTCTCTCGCAAAGAGATGTCTTAAATTATGAGGAAACACTTTTCCTGCTTCTACCCTTGCTTTTTTACAGAGTGTCTTCATTTCTCTCCAAATATTACTCCGATCCATTGGTCTTCCCGCCTTCGTTCGAAAAATGTATCCACATGAAATCTTCTGCTCCCTTCCATACTGTCTTAACATCTTTTGTAACTTCTCTGGATAAAAGATTGTCCTTCTTTTTCCCTTATTATAGACGCTAACCTTTCCTTTTTTTAGAGATTCTACTGTAATAAAACATAACTCACTAATTCGAATTCCTGTACTTGCGATTGTCTGCATAATTAAGGATAATCGCTTCTGCCCCTTTTCATTCGCAGTCAATATTAGCTTCTTATATTCCTCTTTTGTTAAATACGTATTTTCTGACTCATAAAACTCTTTTTGCCTTTTTAGTAATTTCACCTTTGCATCTTTCCACCCCATACTATCACAAAAATGGTTTGCTGCTGCCAAATACGTATTAATACTACTAATTTCATACTCTCCACAGATTTGCAGCTGTTCTTTAAACTGAATCATATTTTCTTTGCTGACAGGTCGTCCCGCTAAATATTCTTCTAACTTTTTTATATCTCGCATATATTTTTCTATCGTATTCTCCTTTTTTTCTTCCCTATATAATTCTCTCCTAAACATCTCGATTCTTTTTTTATTAATAATACGTTTCATTTTACTCCCTTTCTTTTTTTCATTTTAATCCAACAAGTCCTCTCTTCAAAGATACGAAATACTAGATAATAGCTAGAGGATTTTTACTTACTCTAAATCTTATGTCAATATTCCACCATATATGAAAATCAGATTATTCTATACTCAATAAAATATATGGAATATTCTCTTTCTTTTATAAGTAATAATAAAATAAATTTATACAATTCATTAAATTATTCCAAAAGAAAAAGAGGCCATTATCTTCATTTTAATTTGAAGATAATTACCTCTTACCATCTGCTAAATCAGACTTTACTATATTTTATTTTTTATCTCTTTAAATTTTTAAATAAGTATTTCACTCATATATTTTAAAATAATATCTACTATTTCCAATCTTTCCATTAATATTTTTCTACCAAAAAATACGCAAAGTCCTTCCTTAAACTTTTCTTCCCTGAATAGAAAAATAAATATACTTTCTATTATTTTATTTATATTTTACCATAGACAATGATTTCAACTATAGTTTTCTAAATTTTTCTCATCAAAAAAAGAGCCAACACATCGTGCTGACCCATTTTCTTTTAAGTTGTCTACTCTTCTTCTTCTGTTTTTTCTAAGCTTGGCTTCTCAACTGCTGCGATTGCAGATTTTTGCATTGGAATTCTGCAATTTTTGTTACTGCCAAACTCAACAATTACAGTATCATCCATAACGTCTAAAATTACGCCATAGAATCCACTTGTAGTTAAAACACTATCACCAGGACGCATAGATGAATGTAATGTAGCCATCTCTTTTTCCTGTTTTTTCTGTGGGCGAACTAACATAAAATACATGATTGCACCGAACACTACGATATACATAACAATCATCATTATAGAAGAAGAGCCCGTTTGTAATAATAGCATAATAAAACCTCCATATTTTTTTGTAATTTTTCAAGACTTCTTTTAGAATAATATCTTGTCTTTTCACATTCTGCCATACTGCAGTCTGTTTATTGATTCAAAAGCTCTGCAAGCTTTCACTTTTTCTTACTTATTCATAAAACCTTCCAGTTTTTTAGCTTTATACTCTTTATAGCGATTTTGCTCGATAGCCTCTCGAATCTCTTCCATCATTGTATTATAAAAATAAAGATTATGCAAGACACAAAGTCTCATTCCTAGCATTTCTTTTGCTTTTAATAAATGTCGAATATACGCTCTGCTGTAGGAGCGACATGCTGGGCAGTTACATCCCTCCTCGATTGGAGAGGAATCTAACTCGTACTTTTTATTAAATAAGTTAATCTTTCCGTGATTCGTATATACATGTCCATGTCGTCCATTTCTAGATGGATAGACACAGTCAAAGAAGTCAACCCCTCGATCTACTGCCTCTAATATATTAGCTGGAGTTCCAACTCCCATCAAATAAGTCGGCTTCTCAAGTGGCAAGTATGGAACTGTCTCATCTAAAATATGATACATTTCCTCGTGAGATTCACCAACTGCCAAGCCTCCAAGTGCATAACCGTCTAAATCTAACTCACTAATTCTCTTCGCATGCTCGATACGGATATCCTCAAATGTTCCACCTTGATTGATTCCAAAGAGCATCTGTTGTGGATTGATTGTATCTTCAAGACTATTTAGGCGAGCCATCTCTTTTTTGCAGCGCTCAAGCCATCTTGTAGTACGATCCACAGAATTTTGCATATATTCTCTTGTAGCTGGATGAGGTGGACATTCATCAAACGCCATTGCTATTGTAGAGCCAAGGTTTGATTGAATCTGCATGCTTTCCTCCGGACCCATAAAAATTTTATGTCCATCGATATGCGACTGAAAATATACCCCCTCTTCCTTAATTTTTCTAAGCCCTGCAAGGGAAAACACTTGGAATCCGCCAGAATCCGTAAGAATTGGACGATCCCAAACCATAAATTTATGAAGACCACCAAACTGCTTGATAAGTTTGTCTCCTGTTCTTACATGGAGATGATAAGTATTTGAGAGTTCTACCTGTGTTCCTATTGATTTTAAGTCATCTGTGCTAACCGCACCCTTGATAGCACCCACTGTACCGACATTCATAAAAACCGGTGTCTCAATTACTCCGTGAACTGTAGCGAAACGTCCTCTCTTCGCTCTCCCATCTCGATTTAACAATTGATACATATAATTTCTCCAATATTTTATTATTTTTTATAGAATATACGAAATATATCAAGAACTCTTCTGACTTCTCCCCTTCTAAACAAAACCTATACTGTTTTTATTTATGAGTTAAGAAAAAAATAAAGAATTCTTCCAACTTCCATCCTTCTAAGTAAAAATCATTTACTCCATATAAAATTTCTTAATTCCATCCATCTTTGCCGTCATATTCATAAAAAGCATATCAACAATCGTAATTGCCGCCATAGCCTCCACTACGACAACTGCTCTTGGCACAATAATTGGGTCATGACGTCCCTTAATCGCAATCTCAATATTCTCGCTATCTGTATTGACTGTTTTTTGTGTCTGACTAATGGATGGTGTTGGCTTAAAGGCAGCTCTAAAAATTAGAGTGTCTCCATCTGTCATGCCACCGAGTGTACCGCCAGAATGATTTGTCATCTTTTTAATTTTTCCATCTTCGCTGATGAAATTGTCATTATTTTGGCTTCCTGACGTTGTTGCCACATGAAAACCATCACCGATTTCAAAACCTTTTACTGCCCCGATGGAGCATACTGCTTTTGCGAGATTGGCTGATATTTTCTCAAAAACTGGTTCTCCAATTCCTGCCATTAATCCTTCTGCACGACATTCTATGACACCACCGACAGAATCTTGCTGTCTCATTCTCTCCTGAACATAGATTTCTGCCTGTTTAGCCGCCTCTTTATCTGGCATATAAAATGCATTATTATTTATCTCATTTAAATCAAAACGATTATTGTCAATCTCTATTATGCCGATTGATTTTGTATATGCATTTACTGTAATTCCAAGCTCCGCTAAAATTTTGGAAGCGACGGCACCTGCCGCCACTCTGGCAATTGTCTCTCGTCCTGAGGAACGTCCGCCGCCTCTATAATCCCTAATTCCGTATTTCTCGTGAAATGTATAATCTGCATGACCTGGACGAAAACAGTCCTTGATTGCACTATAATCTCTTGACCTTTGATCTTTATTAAAGACAATCATAGAAATCGGCGTCCCTGTCGTCTTTCCCTCAAATACACCTGATAAAATCTCCACCTGATCGGTTTCTTTCCTCTGCGTCGTAAATCTGGATTGTCCTGGTTTTCTTCTATCTAAAAATACTTGTATATCCTCCTCGCAAAGGCTAAGTCCCGCTGGACATCCATCCACCACGACACCGACACCCTTTCCATGCGTCTCACCCCATGTAGAAATGCGAAAAAGATTTCCTAGTGTTGATCCTGCCATAATTTTTCCTTTCCATTTTCTTCTATGATAAATGCTAATCGCTCCGTGCCAAGGCACTTCTGCAATTATCTCTTGTCTGCCACTTCACAGAAACTTTCATAGTAATATTCCTTTTTGACGACTATCAATAACCTTCTGTCAATATAAATATCAAGCATCTTGCTCAAGTATAAACATTAAAATAGAAAGCACTGTCATTCCCGCTGTCTCTGTTCTCAAAATTCTCCTGCCAAGAGTAATAGGAATAGCTCCCACTTGCATCGCCTGCTCCACCTCATTTTGCTCAAAACCACCCTCTGGTCCGATGAAAATTCCGACGGACTTTTTACCTTTTATATCAGCGATTACCTTTCTTGAAGCCTCGATTCCCTCAGCATTTTCGTACGGAATGAGATTGGCAGATAACTCTCTGGCTACCTGACATGCCTGTTTGAAATTTATAATATCTTCCACGACTGGAATGACCGATCGCTTCGCCTGCTTTGCGGCAGTTTTGGCGATTGTATTATATCTCTCGATTTTTTTCTTCGCCTTTTTAGCATCCCACTTAACAATTGTGCGATTTGTCATCACAGGAATAATTCTCGCCGCTCCAAGCTCCACCGCCTTTTGGATAATAAGTTCCATCTTATCACCTTTTGGAAGTCCCTGAAAAAGAACAATCTCACATGGAAGTTCACTTGTCACCCCAAAAATATCCTCAATTTTAAGCTCAATATGATCCTCAAAAATCGCTTCAATATGACATAAATACTCTCTGTCACAGCCGTCACTGACTGTCACCTGCTCTCCAATCTTCATTCTGAGTACATTTTTCATATGATTGACATCATCGCCGATAATCTCTATCTTTTCACCTGCTGTCTGCTCTTTTGTCACAAAAAAATGATACATTTTCCCTATCCTTATTTTCTCTTAGCTGTGATGCTTACCCAATCACCCATATGAGAAATCTCCATAATCTCCATACCAGCATCTAAAATAGCCTGCTTTACATCCTCTTCCTTTGTATTAATAATACCAGAGGAGATAAACACACCATCCTCTTTTAAGAACTGAGGAACGAGAGAAGAAAGTGGAATAATGACATCTGCCAAAATATTTGCTACTACAATATCGTAGCATTCACTTCCCAGATCTTCTCTCATCTGCTCGTCTTCTAATATATTTCCAAGCAAAACTTTATACTGGTCTTTCTCTAAATGATTCACCTCAAAATTTTCATTTGCTGCGCGAACTGCGTTTGGATCAATATCTGTATCCACTGCATACTTCGCTCCAAGCTTTAACCCTAAGATAGATAAAATTGCACTTCCACATCCGACATCTAACAAAACTGTATCATCTTTTACATATTTCTTTAACTGACACATACAAAGTTTTGTAGTCTCATGAGAGCCTGTTCCAAAGGCTGTTCCCGGGTCAATCTCCACAATCAAATCTTCCTCAGGCATATTTTCCACCACTTCCCACGTAGGCTTTACCATAATATGGTCGTCTACGTAAAAAGGCTTAAAGTACTGTTTCCAGTTATTTACCCAATCCTCTTCTTTTGTGCTATCGACTGTGATTTCTCCACTTCCGATATTTATATATGTGCGAAGCTCTCTAAGCTGCTCTTTCACATTTTTTATAATTTTATCCAGATTGGAATCATCTTCTAAGTAAAAGCTTACTTTCGCCTTGCCGTCATTTGGAGCAATCTCATCTGGAAGCAAATCGACATACATTTCTCTTCGCTCCTCCTCAGTGAGAGGAAGATGATCTTCTATCTCCACGCTGTAAATTTCCATCTCCCCTAAAAACCAAGTGATGCTATCTACAGCTTCCACTGTCGTATCAATTATTATTTTTGTCCATTCCATTGATTACTCTCCATTATTCCAAACTATCTTTGAATTTCTCCCAAAAATTTTTCTTTTTGCCTTCTTTTTTCTCACCGTCTTGGTTTGTCTGGCTCTCATTATAATTTGTATTATAATCAGAAACATTATTTAAATCAATATATTCTCCATTCATCGCTGCCTTGAAATTTCTCAATGCCTGTTTTTGCTTCTCATTTAAATTCTTTGGAACTTTCACAACAAATGTGACATAGTGGTCACCACGGATATTTTTATTTCTAAGAGTTGGAACACCTTTTTTATTTAGGCGAATCTTTGTGTCCGTCTGTGTTCCCGGTTTGATTGTATAATCATAAGGACCGTCAATAGTGTCGATTTGAATTGTCGCACCAAGTGTAGCATCCACGAAATCGATTGGCTGTGTGGAGTATAAATCGTACTCCTGTCTCTGGAATTTTGGATGTCTGCTTACAACAACATTTACTAACAAATCTCCTCTTGGACCGCCATTTTTTCCTGGCTCGCCTTTTCCTGCGATACGAACACTCTGACCATTATCAATACCTGCTGGAATATTAACTTTAATTTTTCTTCTACGCTTAATATATCCCTCACCGTGACAGTCCGGGCATTTTTCTTTGATAATCTGTCCTGTTCCATTACAGTCTGGACATGTCTGGACATTTCTCACCATACCAAACATGGACTGCTGTGTATAGACAACCTGACCTCTGCCTCCACATTTTGGACAAGTCTCCGGTGTTGTGCCTGGTTTTGCTCCTGTTGTGTGACAGGTTGCGCATTCATCTTTTAATGTAATATCTAATTCTTTTTCGCAGCCAAACACTGCCTCCTCAAATGTAACTCGAACACTGGCTCTTAGACTTGCTCCCTTCATTGGACCGTTATTGGAAGATCTGCTTCTTGAACCACCACCAAAGAAATCTCCAAAAATATCTCCGAAAATATCTCCCATATCTCCGCCGCTAAAATCGAAGCCGCCAAAGCCACTAGCTCCACCGCCTCCCTGCTCGAAAGCTGCATGACCAAACTGGTCATATTTACTTTTCTTATCTGGGTCGCTAAGTACCTCGTAGGCTTCTGCTGCCTCTTTGAATTTTTCTTCTGCCTCTTTATTTCCTGGGTTAGCGTCAGGGTGATATTTCTTTGCCACCTTGCGGTACGCCCTTTTTATCTCAGCGTCAGATGCCCCTTTTTGAACACCCAGTACCTCGTAATAATCCCTTTTACTTGCCATACTTCTTCACCTTTCCTCAATTTTTTATATACTCTCGAAATTTTTGCGTTTCATTTTGTGAAATGATTTGCGAAAGCACATCGTTTATAACGCACGGAATGGGTGACACAGTTCCCACCTTGCAGTCGCTGCGCCACCCTTATTATTTTTCACTATTTAGACTTTTTAGTCTTTGTCATTTTTATTTGAGTGAAACTGCATTATCGTTCCACATATTAACATGATTTTTACTATAAATCAAGAATATTACACTTCTTTATAGTCAGCATCTACTACGTCGTCCTGAGCATAAGTATTATTTGCGGAAGCACCACTCATGTCTGGACCAGCGCCTGCTGCACCTGCTGCCTGAGCCTGCTCATATAATTTCTGGAATAAGCTTTGAGCATCCTGCATCATCTTCTCTTTTGCATTTCTGATTTCCTCTACGTCAGCATCTGTCATAGACTCTGGTGTAGATTTTGCAAGAATATCTTTTAATTCCTGAATATCAGCTTCTACCTTAGCTTTGTCATTTGCATCAATCTTATCTCCAGCTTCCTCAAGAGCTTTCTCTGTCTGGAATACCATGGAGTCTGCATCATTTCTAGCCTCGATTGCTTCTTTTCTCTTCTTATCCTCTGCCTCGTACTGAGCTGCCTCTTTTACAGCTTTCTCGATATCAGCGTCGGACATATTAGAACCAGCTGTAATTGTAATATGCTGCTCTTTTCCTGTTCCTAAATCCTTAGCGGATACATTTACGATACCGTTTGCATCAATATCAAATGTAACTTCGATCTGAGGGATACCTCTTCTTGCTGGTGGAATACCGTCTAATCTGAACTGACCTAATGTCTTATTATCTCTCGCAAACTGTCTCTCACCCTGTACTACATGGATATCTACTGCTGTCTGATTATCCTCTGCTGTGGAGAAGACCTGGCTCTTCTTTGTAGGGATTGTTGTATTTCTCTCAATTAATCTTGTAGCTACACCACCCATTGTCTCGATAGATAAGGAAAGTGGTGTTACATCTAATAATAAGATATCGCCTGCGCTTGTATCACCTGCTAATTTACCACCCTGGATACTAGCACCGATAGCTACACATTCATCTGGGTTAATTCCCTTGAATGGCTCTTTTCCTGTTAACTGTTTTACTTTATCTTGTACGGCTGGGATACGTGTAGAACCACCAACTAACAATACTTTTGTAAGCTCAGAAGCGCTAAGTCCTGCATCAGATAAAGCATTCTTTACAGGTCCTGCTGTTCTCTCTACTAAAACAGCTGTCAACTCATCAAATTTTGCTCTTGTAAGATTCATATCCAAATGTTTTGGACCTTCTGCTGTTGCTGTGATAAATGGAAGGTTAATATTTGTTGTTGTACTGCTGGAAAGTTCTTTTTTCGCTTTCTCTGCTGCTTCTTTTAATCTCTGCATTGCCATCTTATCATTGGATAAGTCAACACCCTCTGCCTTCTTAAATTCATCAAGCATATAGTTTGTAATGATATTGTCAAAGTCATCTCCACCTAATCTATTGTCTCCAGCTGTAGATAATACTTCGATAACACCATCACCAATCTCGATGATAGATACGTCAAATGTACCACCACCTAAGTCGTATACCATAATTTTCTGCTCATTTTCATTATCAAGACCATAAGATAAAGCTGCTGCTGTTGGCTCGTTGATAATACGTTTTACATCCAAGCCTGCAATCTTACCAGCATCTTTTGTTGCCTGTCTCTGTGCATCGTTGAAGTAAGCAGGAACTGTGATAACTGCATCTGTTACTTTCTCACCAAGGTAATTTTCCGCATCAGATTTTAATTTCTGTAATACCATTGCAGAGATTTCCTGTGGAGAGTATTTCTTTCCGTCGATGTCTACTTTATAATCTGTTCCCATATGTCTCTTAATAGAGGAGATTGTCTTGTCTGCATTTGTTACTGCCTGACGTTTTGCTGGCTCACCTACGACTCTCTCACCTGTCTTTGTAAATGCTACTACGGATGGAGTTGTTCTTGCTCCCTCTGCGTTTGTGATAACAACTGGTTTACCACCTTCCATAACTGCTACACATGAGTTTGTTGTTCCTAAATCAATACCAATAATTTTGCCCATAATTTATTTCCTCCTAAAATCTATTTGTTTGCCTTATTTTACTTAATAACCAATTGGCTTTCGCCAAATGTGAGAGCTTTTGCTTTTGCTGTCACTCTCACTATGTATACCCAAAGGGTACACCATAATTTATATCCCTACGGGATGGAAAACAGCTCCGCTGTTTCATAATGTATGAAAGTCGATTTCTTTTTAAAACCTTCATACTCTCTATACGATGAATCGGAAGCTTTACTTCCTACATATTTTTCTTAATTGGCTACTGTCACCATACTATGGCGAAGTACCATATCTTTATACATATATCCCTTTTGGAGCTCTGCTGCCACTACATTTTCACCGAGCTCTTCATTTTCAACATGCATGACTGCATTGTGGAAATCTGGGTTGAACTCTTTTCCCTCTGCATCCATCGGCGTCACACCAACACCTTCTAAAACTGTCATCATCTGTTTATAGATTTTGTCAATTCCCTGTACAAAAGGAGTTTCTTTTTCCTCGTCAGTTGCTGCAGCTAAGCCTCTCTCAAAATTATCTACGACTGGTAAAAGTTTCTCTAAAATATCCTTTGCACCCATATCGTACATGCGACCTGTTTCCTTTGCATTTCTCTTTCTTGCATTTTCAAACTCTGCCATCAATCTCTGATAGCGGTCTTTATACTCATCTGCCTCTTCTTTTGCTTTCTTAAGCTCAATCTCTAATGTCTTAGCTGATTTTCCTTTTTTCTTGAAAAAACCTTTTTTCTCTCCCTGGGCATCCTCGGTAACATCCTCCATTTTTGCCTCTGTCTCTTCTTCCTGCTCCATCTTAGCCTCTTGTTCTAGAGTTTCCTCTTTTCCTTCTTCTTCGATTTCGCTCATATCTATATTCTTTTCCTTATCTTCCACTTTCACAACTCCACCTTTCTATATAAGAATTTCTATTTTTTATCATTCCCAAAAATGACATCTAATTCTTCTGTCAAATTCTGCAAAGTCTTTACTACTTTTTTGTAGTTCATTCGCTTTGGACCAATAATGCCAATTGTGCCACTTCCACTTTTACCAAGATCATACGGAACAGTGACAATACTGCAATCCTTTAAATCTTGAATATTCGACTCACTTCCAATATAAACTTGAACTTTCTTATCTCCGTCCTCGTCCTGACTAGAAGTTTTATCGATAAGCTCTGCCAGCGAATCTTGATCCGCCAACTTCTCTAACAGCAAAGTGGCCCGCCGCCGGTCACCTAGCTCTGGATACTTTAGCATATTCGAGGTACCCTCTGTATAGATTTTAACATCATCCACCTCATGAATGGCTTCCACAATTCCCATAAACACCTGCTCTAGAAGATCTGCATGAATTCCTGCCTGCACCTTCATCGTGTACATAAGCTCTAGATTAATATCGGTAAGGCTTAGCCCCTGTAAAAATGAATTAATTAAGAGATTTAACTTTAGTACCTCATCATTTCTCAGCTCGGTATTCGTCTGAATCAAATGGTTTTTAATGATATTCGCTCCGATAACGATGACTGCCAAAATCTGACCTTCATCCACCTGAGATATCTGAATGAATTTAACGGTTGATTCCTTATACTGGGGTGCTGTAACGAGAGTTGTATAATTTGTATTGCTTGCCAATGTTCTTGCAACCTGCTTTAAGAGAACTTCCATTCTGTCCACTCTCTCGATTAAGGCTTGCTTTTCTTCTATCTCATTTTCTTTTTCACTCATCAACTCATCGACAAAAAATCGATAACCCAAATCGGAAGGAATCCTTCCAGCAGATGTATGAGGCTGGAGAATATATCCAAGCTCTTCTAAGTCTGCCATCTCATTACGGATTGTCGCAGAGCTTAGTTTTAAATCTGTATATTTTGAAATAGTTCGAGAACCTACTGGCTCGCCTGTCTCTAAATAAGTTGATACAATTGCTTTTAGAATCTTTTGCTTTCTCTCGGTTAGCTCCACGTTTTTCACATCCTTTCGTGAGATTTTATTTATTAGCACTCGTTTTGATTGAGTGCTAACATCTTTATACTTAAAATAGCACTTTGTAATCTTATTGTCAAGTGTTTTTTTTATTTTTCTTGAAATTTATTCTCTGAAATGACAAATGCAAAAAAACATTTATCTTCTTGATGATTTTTAATGAAATAATGCCATCATAAATGAAAGTCTAATTCCTCTACAATTTTATAAAAGAAACTCCCATAATACCTGATTTGAGACATCCAGCCCCCTTTTCGTAAAATACAGCAAATCGCCTTTTTCTCGAAGCAGCTCCATTTTCTCATATTTTTCTAATATATCTCCATATACATCCTCTATCTTCCTGTGAAACATATCCTCAAATAAAGTTTTTGAAACTCCATCTGTCATTCGAAGTCCCAAGTACATAAACTCTTCCATTTTATCTTTTATACTCAATATAGTATATTGTGCACGCTTTTCGATTGGAATATAAGGTATTTTTAAATAAGAAGAAAAATTTTCTTCATTTTTAAATCTCGCCCCCTGAAAATAGGAAGATGCACCAAGCCCAATGCCTAAATATTCCTTTTGCTGCCAGTAAACTATATTATGCTTACACTCAAAACCTTGTTTTGCATAATTGGATATCTCATAGCGATAATATCCATTTTCTTCTAATTTCTGCCCTGTCAGGTCGTACATTTCTCTCTCTGTATCTTCATCTGGAAGTAAATCTAATAAATCCTCCCTATGATAAAGCGGAGTTTCCTCCTCCACAATTAAACTGTAAGAAGAAATATGTTCTGGACTAAGTGCCATAACTTTCTCCAACCCCTTTAGATAGGACTCCTCTGTTTGATTTGGCAATCCCATCATTAAATCTATATTTATATTTTTAAATCCCTGCCGCCTCGCCTCTTCGTATCCGTCCAAAAATTGAGTATATGTGTGGATTCGAGAAAGCATGGAGAGTTCTTTTTCCTCTGTGCTTTGAAGTCCCATGCTTAGTCGATTAATTCCAATTTTTTTATAACAATTTAACTTTTCTCTCGTGAGAGTCCCTGGATTTGCCTCAATTGTCACCTCTTCTACTTCAGTTAAGTCAAAAACCTCTATAAGTGATGCAAAAATTTTTTCTATTTCTCTCTCACTCAGAAGAGAAGGAGTACCTCCTCCCACAAAAATGGTCTTGATTTGATACTCCTTCCCAAATATTTTATAGCTATTTATTTCTCTACAAATCGCATCTACATACTGCTCTCTCATCGATTCATCGCTCGCAAAAGATAAAAAATCACAGTAGATACATTTTCTCACACAAAATGGAATATGAAGATAGAGACTTAACTCTTTCTTAGTTTTCATCTAACTTCAACACACTCATGAATGCTTTTTGTGGAATTTCTACATTTCCAATCTGACGCATTCTCTTCTTTCCTTCCTTCTGTTTTTCAAGCAGTTTTTTCTTTCTCGTAATATCACCGCCGTAACATTTTGCCAAAACGTCTTTTCTAACTGCCTTTACTGTCTCTCTGGCAATAATCTTGCTTCCAATCGCTGCCTGAATTGGAATTTCAAATAAATGTCTTGGTATCTCGCCTTTTAGCTTTTCGCACATTTTTCTTCCTCGCTCATAAGCTGTCTGAGCATGCACAATAAAGGATAAAGCGTCAACCTCCTCGCGGTTAATTAAAATATCGAGTTTTACAAGCTCTGACTGTACATATCCTTTTATCTCGTAATCAAAGGATGCGTATCCTCTAGATCTTGATTTTAGCGCATCAAAGAAATCATAAATAATTTCATTGAGCGGAAGGTCATATTTTAAGAGTGCCCTCGTCTCTTCCATATACTCCATGCTAATATAGGTACCACGTCTCTCCTGGCAAAGCTTCATAATTGCACCGACAAACTCTGTCGTAACCATAATCTCAGCGGAGACAATCGGCTCCTCCATATAGGCGATTTGAGATGGATCTGGAAGATTGGAAGGATTGGTAAGTTCGAACATTGTTCCATCTGTCTTATGCACTCGGTAGACAACACTAGGTGCGGTTGTCACTAAGTCTAAATTATATTCGCGCTCTAATCTCTCCTGAATAATCTCAAGATGTAAAAGACCTAAAAATCCACAGCGAAAACCAAATCCAAGGGCAATAGATGTCTCTGGCTCAAACTGAAGTGCCGCGTCATTTAACTGAAGTTTTTCTAGGGCATCTCGAAGATCTGGATATTTTGCTCCGTCTGCTGGATAGAGACCACAGTATACCATCGGATTTACTTTTTTATAGCCTGGAAGTGGCTCACTGCACATATGATTGGCGTCTGTCACGGTATCACCAACGCGGGTATCCTTTACATTTTTAAGACTTGCGGTAATATATCCAACCATACCAGCGGATAGCTCCTCGCAAGGGAAAAATTGTCCTGCGCCGAAAGTTCCAACTTCCACAACCTCAGCTCTTGCGCCAGTAGCCATCATATGCATCATTGTGCCCTGTCTGATACTGCCTTCCATAATACGCGCAAAAATAATAACTCCCTTGTAGGAATCATATAAACTATCAAAAATAAGGGCGCGAAGTGGAGCATTTACATCTCCCTCAGGTGCCGGAATCTTTTCTATAATCTGCTCTAGGACATCCTCGATATTAATTCCAGACTTTGCAGAAATTAACGGTGCATCCTCCGCCTCAATTCCGATGACATCCTCAATCTCTTGGATTACTCGCTGAGGCTCCGCACTTGGAAGGTCAATCTTATTGATAACTGGCATAACCTCAAGATCATGGTCAAGTGCCAAGTACACATTCGCCAAAGTCTGTGCCTCAATTCCCTGCGCAGCATCTACAACTAATACCGCTCCCTCACAGGCAGCCAAACTTCTAGATACCTCATAGTTAAAATCTACATGTCCTGGAGTATCAATCAAATTGAAAATATATTCCTCCCCATCTTTTGACTTATAGATCGTACGGACAGCCTGAGATTTGATTGTAATTCCTCTCTCCCTCTCCAAATCCATATTGTCAAGAACCTGCGCCTGCATCTCACGCTCTGTCAAAAGTCCTGTCTTTTCAATAATTCGATCTGCCAAGGTAGATTTACCGTGATCAATATGGGCAATAATACAAAAATTTCTAATCTTACTCTGATCCATTCTCGCTTGATTCTCCTTTTCTAAATGTATTTTCTATCTAAACTAACATGCCTGCTATCGCAGGCACCACCATAAATGAAAGTCCGATTGCTCCGTGTCAAGGCACTCCCGCAATCACACCTGTATTCGCACTCCAAGCTATCGCTCTACGTGCTCATACAGGTTAATCTGCCAAATATGCAGATAAATCCAAATAAATTTGTCTTTATCTGCCCGCTTGACAGGGACTTTCACAGTAAATTATTTATATTCAAAATCTAATAGCTACAATAGTATAGCATATCGTGAACTACTCGGCAACAAGTTACCAAGTTTCCTGTTTATAGTACTTCTTCTTATCTTCTAGCATCAAATTATAAACCTTACGGAAACAGCCTATACACAAGTTCTTGCATGGATATCTTTATTCTTCTTTACACATATTGTATATTATATTGATAGATAAAATCAATATTCATAAGCTATTTTTTTCAGCATATAGTATTATAAATTCACAAAAATTGAGCTTTCTTTTCAGATACAAGTAACTGAGAATTCCCGCTAATTAACTTAAAATTAGCCCCCTCTCATCTTGATATGATAAACCGATTAATGCCATTATCCTATAATAAAAATTAAGTGGATCCACTCTACATGATAAATTATAACTTTTCTTTTTCTTTTTTTAATGTTATAATGAGAACCGTTATTAAAATTTATGCTCTGCAGGTGAAGAAATAGATTAGGAATAAGCGATATAAAAGATTAAAATTTATAGGTCGTGGAAGAGTGAGGATGTTTCTTAGTATCCTAAATCTAAGTTCCTTTTTTTTATAAACGAGATATTGTATAGAGTTTCGCCAATACACAGTCAAAAGGCAGAGTAACGAAACGTGTTGGAAAGGGAAAGAACGGTCTTCTGACTGCTGGTATCTCTGTCCACTGTTTCATAAAATATAAAATCAAACAAATACTATAAATTTTTGAGGTGAAAAACTATGGATAAAAACGAAAAATGGCTCGAGTGGGCCGTAAAATTACAGGCAATTGCACAAGCAGGACTTGAATATGGAGTCGGAGAATTTGATTTAGAAAGATATGAAGAAATCCGAGATATAGCAGCCGAAATGATGAGCTATAAGACAGAAATTTCAAAAGAAAAAGTAAAGGATTTATTCTGCAACGAGACGGGATACCAAACTCCTAAGATAGCTACTCGTGCAGCGATTTTCAAAGATGATAAAATCTTACTCGTACAAGAGAGCAATGGAACATGGGCAATGCCTGGCGGATGGGCCGACGTGGATATTTCTGTCAAAGACAACATACTCAAGGAAGTAAAAGAAGAAGCTGGTCTTGATGCCAAAATAGATTTAGTTATTGCTGTACAGGATAGAGAAAAACATAATCGACCAATTTATGCCCATAAGATTTGTCTTGTTTTTGTTCTATGTTCTGTACTTGGCGGAGAATTCAAACCTAATCTTGAGACAATTGACAGCAGATACTTTGGAATGGATGAATTGCCAGAGCTTGCGACAGAAAAAAATAATAAGGAGCAGATTCAGATGTGCTTTGACGCATATCACGCTGAAAATTGGAAAACATTAATTGATTAACAGTAAAAATTTATTTTATGATATAAAACTATTTTAATGACCCGCCAAAACAAAAAACAATATAAAATATGTCATTATTTAAGGCTATTGCAAAATAAAACCTTCAACAAAGATATCCTGCTAAATAGCTTTAGCAAAGTTAATACTTTATACAAAAGTTCATTTTGCAATAGTCTCCTGTATACTTCTCATTTAAAATAATTTTATCTCCAATCCCGATGATATCTGATGCTGTTTCATTCTAAAAGATTACATAATACTTCTATATCCTCCATCGTTGTAGACCAACTTGCCGCAAATCGAACTACAGTTTTGTCATCATCATATTTTTCCCAAAAACTACTTTCAAAAGAAATCATTTTATTCCTCCCCTATTCTTTAAAAGAATCCTCTTCTCTGCTCTTCAATACCCGAATTATATTCTCTGCTGCCATCTGGATATTCTCTCTCTTTGTCGCCAAATTCACGCGAATGAAGCCTGCATATCGCTCTCCTCCAAACCAAGAGCCAAAATCCACTGCCAATCCACATTCCTTTTTTATAATATCCTCAATTTCATCTTTGGATACATAGTTTCCCAAATCAATCCACATCAGATATGTTCCTTGTAGCTTTGAAATCCAAATTTGAGGAAGTGCAGTCTCTAACATCTCTTTCATTAATATATAATTACTCTCAATTGTCTTTAATAACTCCTCTAGCCAGTTTCTTCCTCCTTCATAGGCAGCCTGCACGGCAATATACCCAAAAGCATTTCCACTGGAAGTATGAAGCCTATTTGTATAATCATCATAAATCTTTCTAAGCTTCTCATCCGGAATGATAACAAAAGAATTCTGACAGGCAGCAAGATTAAACGTCTTCGTGGCAGCCGTCAAAGTAATTAAAATATCATCATAATCTCCCACCGTGTCCGATGGCACATGCTCTTGCCCACTCATAATAATATCTTGATGTATTTCATCTGAAATTACATATATTTTATATTTTTTGCAAATATCAAAGAGTTTCTGAATCTCTTCCTTTTTCCAAACACGTCCCACTGGATTATGTGGCGAACAGAAGATAAAAAGCTTTACTTTATTTTTTACAATTTTTTTCTCAAAATCCTCAAAATCTATCTCATACTGCTCTTTATTTCTAACTAAATGGCTCTCGATAAGCGTTCTGTTATTATCCAAAACTGCATTACGAAATGGATAATAAACTGGGGATAAAATAATTACACTATCTTTTTCTCTCGTCAACATTTGCACAATCCAGTTAAATGCTGGCACAACACCTGACGCAAAACGAATCCACTCTCTTTTTACAGCATAATGATGGTATTTTTCCTCCCACGCTATAAAAGCTTCTTTATAAGCTTTTGGTGGAATCGGATATCCAAATATACCCAAATCTACATATTTCATCAAAGCTTCCTTCACACAAATAGGAACTTCAAAATCCATATCTGCCACCCACAGAGGCAATAAATCCGCCTTTCCAAAGTTTTTTTCGCAACCATCCCATTTTACACAATCCGTATTTTTTCTATCTTTGTAAATCAACAATCCCATCCCTACTCTCTCCTTCATTTATGTATCTTTGACACTTTCTATACCTAAAGCCTTAACTTCACCCATATATATTACTTGATATCTCATGGGGCAAGCTAAGCGTTAAAACAAGTGTTTTTAGATAAACTTCGCTTTTATCTTCGTATTTTATTATAGAATAGCATAAAAAAATCCTATAAACTATTTATTACTAATACTATCCCGGATACAATCAACATAATTACAACTATTTTTCTAACAATTTTTTCATCCATTACCTTTCCACTTAATATACCAAAAGCCAATCCTACTAGCATAATTGGAATCAATAAAATTGTTTGTTTCAAAACATCTAATGTGATAATTCCATATATCGTATAAAACAAAATACGAAACGTATTTTCAAACAAAAACACAACACAAATATTAGCTTTAAAAGAATGGCTATCCTCTGTGACTCTATTTACATATGCCCCAAGAAGTGCACCGACTCCGTATAAACCACAAAGAAGTCCTGAAAAAATACCAATAAGTCCAAGAATAATCCGAGATTGCCTGACTTTTTTTGATTGAAACTCTCTTAACAACATCTCAATGCCAATAAAAATAATAACAAAACCAAACAGAATTTTAATAAAATTTGTATCTGCATTTTTTAAAAAGAAAATTCCTGGTATGCTACCAATCATAACTAATATAACGAGTGGAATGCAAAGACTCCATTTTATAGACTTTCTTTCTCTCCAAGCCATAATAATATTAGTTGGATACCCTAAAAGCAAATCAACAGGCGATATATTTATATTATTGTTTCCAAAACTCAATATCGTTGTAAATACTAATGTATTAGCAAACCCACATAGGCCTTTTATAAAAAATGCACATATTGTAGCAATCATCCACCATACCATTTTATCACTATCTCCTCATCTCTTTTGTATATACTAACTTAATTTCTTCTTGTTTTTGTAAATCCATTATAACCTTTTTTTAGTATAACTCTTTAAAAATATAGCATATAATAGGGAAAATTTTGTGAAGATAATGCTTATTATAATAAAATATGAGTAATTCGTCAATTTTTAGGATACTTCTCCACTTAAAACATCATTTAATAAATCAGCCAGCGGAGTCATTGCATTTTTTGCCTCCTCCACCGTATTATTTTCTGCTCCCACCTCAATCAAAAGACTTCGGGGTTTTAAGTGCAGATTATAGCGATATCCTTTTAGATAAATTTTTCTTGTAAAATCAGGATATTTCTTGGCCGCAACTAGTTGAAGCTGGAGACTAAAGGCGAGATTCGCCTCCTTATTTTCATTATATAGATAAGCAATATCCCCATTTTTTGCTGTTCGACTCATCCCGTTAAAAAACATAATTTTCGCTGTTTGTTTACCATCAATCTCCGTCACAAGATGAAGATTTGCCCCTACAGAATCTCTATGTATATCGATTACTACTTGAATAGAAGGATATTCCTCCAATATTTTTTCAATCCCCTCTCCCGCATACGTATATGCCTTGCTCCGATCAAGCTCCCCGTTAATTTTGTCATACACTGTCTCATCATGATATACTTTTATTTTATATTTCTCCTCCAAAGTTTCTTTTAATTCTTCTCCTACTCCAATTACCGTATCCTCCCAATTTCCCTCCTCGCTATCTTTGTACGCCTCACTTCCATGCGTGTGATAAATTAAAATTTTAGGGTCATCTCCAGAGGTATCTAGGGACATGTCCATGCCAAGTAATTTTTCCCCATCCAACTCCTCCTCTGTCGCCTCCGTAGTACTATCTACTTGATATATATTTTCCACCATAAACTGAAAATTCGTCAGTTGATTTTTCGTATAAACAATTGGCTCTATGTTTTCCTTCGTCGTAATATCCTCGTTTTCCTTTGTCGACTTTGTCTGCTCATCTCCCGCCTCCAAAAAATACTTTGGAATTGAGTCATCTCCTCTCACAAATTTATCTGTATCTCCCCAATAATTTTCCACATAAGTAAATCCTGGAAGAATCTCTCCATTTATCATCTTTTTTGCCTGTTCAAGATACGTAATCACTCCCAGCTCTCTATTTTCCATATACGAAGAGAGAGGACTTAGCTCATCGAAAGAAAACTGAACCCAAAAATGAATTGCGTCCTTTCCTCCCATTTCCAAGACCTCTCTTCCTTGATTACTTACAAAAAGCTTACCACTTTCTATACTCAGATAAATACAAAGTAGCATGAGAAGGAAAATAATTCCTGCCTCAAAAAGCCATCTCATCCTCCCCGTTTTTCTCTCAAACTGCTTCATAAATTCCTGTCAGATGCAATAAACTACTCCCTCTCTATAATGGGAGGAGCATCATCCTCCTCGCATAATATTGTAGTAGTGTTTAGAGTCCCTCTCCAAGGACATACGAATAAATCCCCCTTTTATAATATATTCATCCTTCCATAATATATGCGTTGATTGCCTCTGAAATCGTATAGCTCATTCTCTTGATTGCCTCATCTACATTTTTTGGCGTGACAAACATTTCCGCCAACCGCTCATTGCATACCTCATAGGATAGCTGCCTTTTCTCCTCCTCACTCCAAGCCTCCATGCGTTTTCCAATTGGTAAATCCTTAAAAAGCTCCATCATCGTCTCCATTGCCTCATATAAAATAGCAGGAACCGATATGACAGTTGGAACACCGATTGCAATTACTGGTATATGCATTGTCTCTTTTGTAATCGCATTTCTGTGATTTCCCACACCAGACCCTGGCACAATTCCAGTATCGCTAATCTGAATGGTTGTATTTAAGCGATTTGCACTTCGTGCCGCAAGGGCATCCACCACCAAAAGCACATCAGGTTTCACCTCATTTGCGACAGTTCGAATAAGATCCACTGTCTCAATTCCCGTCTGTGCCATCACACCTGGCACAAATGCACTAATAGATTTTTTATAAGAAATAATCTTTTCTTTTAGGAGATGTCTCGTAATATAAATATTATCCACTACAAAGGGACCAAGCGCGTCTGGTGTAATCTCTCTATTTCCAAGACCTGCCACCAAAATACTTTCTTTTTCCCTTAATAATTCTCGGAGCTGTCCAAAAACTGCCTCCGCAATTGGTCGATGATAGTCCTCATCTCCCTCCGATAAATCTTCTCCTTCTATTGTAATATAATTTCCAACAGGCTTTCCAAGCAACTTCTCCCCGTTTTCATTTTCTACTACAATTTTCGTTTCTTTTACTCCCGTCTTCTCATCTAATTTCGTCATAACTGAAATTCCATCTAGCTCCTGTTCTTCTTTCTCCTCAATATCCTCTCGAAGCTCTACTGCCAGGTCAGTCCTTCCCTTTAAAGTTTCCATAGTTTTATTCATCTCCTCCAATATACTTGTTTACAGTCTAAACTGACATGCCTGCTATCGCAGGCACCACCATAAATGAAAGTCCGATTGCTCCGTGCCAAGGCACTCTGAAAATCGCACCTGTATTCGCACTCCGAACTATCGTTCTACGTGCTCATACAGGTTAGTCTGCCAAATGTACAGACAAATCCAAATAAATTTGTCTTTGCCCGCCCGCTTGACAGGTACTTTCATAGTAAACTAGTATGAGGAATTTGAAAAAAAATATGTAAAATATTGAAATAGATATTGACAAATCTTCATTTCCCCTCTAAAATAAAGAGGATGTTTTCACTGGATTGTCCGTGTCCTTTTCCAGTGAACATAAATTTTAACAATAAGATGAAACTAAGCGTTTCAAGCATATAATAATAATTTGGAGGTGTACAGATTGGCTAATATCAAATCTGCAAAAAAAAGAATTAAAGTCATCGAGACAAAAACATTAAGAAATAAAATGATCAAAACTAAAGTAAAAACTTATATTAAAAAATTAGAGAGCGCTATCGCTGCTGGCGATAAAGCTTTAGCACAGGAAAGATTAGTTGCAGTTACAACTGAGATCGACAAAGCTGCTTCTAAAGGAATTTTCCACAAAAATACAGCTGCTAGAAAGATTTCTCGTCTTGCAAAAGCAGTTAACAAAATGGCTTAGTTTCAAGAAGATATATAAAATCCCCCTGTTTTGTACCGTCAGCAAAACAGAGGGATTTTTTAATTTTGCGAAAACCCTATAATTAAAAGCTCCACACCAATGAAATCTACTAGCTGTCCAGTCTTAATTTTTTCCTCAACCTGGGCACATTGCTTTACACATTCTCTCAGCTGTTCTAGCGAAAACCCTTTCGTCTGATTTTCATATTTTCCGACAATAAACGGGGCAAGACCTGTTGACTTTGCCATCTCTTGACGACTCTTTCCATGATTTTGCATATCCTTTACTTGAAAGAGAATCTGAAATTGACGAACCAACAAAGCTAATATTCGAAGTGGCGGTTCTTTTTTTGCCACTAAATCATAATATAAATCTAACGCCTGACGCTGTCTTTTATATACAATATGCGTCAACATATCAAAAATTTTATTTGTAATCTCAACTGTGACAATCGCATCGACATCTTTTTTTGTTATCTCTTCTCGACTACCAACATAAGCAATTAGTTTTTCTGTCTCATTTTGCAAAATATTCATATCCGTTCCCGCCACAGCTAAAAAATAATTCGCTGTATTTTCACGGATTTTTTTTCCTGCTCCTGCAACCAATCTCGCCACAAAAGTTAATAATTCTTTTTCTGTCATGCCGTTTAGCTCAGTGGCATAACCATTTTTATTCACATACTTATAGAGCTTATTTCTCTTATCTATCTCACTCTCCACAAAGATAAATTTTGTCGTATGAGGAGCCTGCTTTAAAATATCAACTATAGTATCGGAAGATTTTTTAAATAATCCACTGTCTTCTATTAAAATCAATCTCGTTTCACTAAAAAATGGCATAGTCTCTGATATTTCTTTTACTTTAATCAAATCTATTTTTTTTCCCTCAAAATGACTATAGTTGAAGCTATCCTCTGGAGAAATAATCGCATTTATTAACTTTTCTTTCATTTTCAAAACAAGATATCTCTCCGAACCATAAAGCAGATAGACAGATTTTAATTCTCCCTTTTTAATATGCTCATTTATCGTTTTCATAATTTATCCCAAGTCCCAAAAGAGCAAATTTACTTCTTCATTTGAGACGCAAACACAGAGGCTGAAAGATAATGTGTTTATAATTTTCCTTTCTTCAATTTTTCTTTCACCCTTATTATCCATTCCTTTCGGTATGCTCAAAGCTTATATTACCATGAAAAGCAAAAAATCATTTACTATATTCATTCCAAATCTGGTTTGCCTGTTTTGTTAAATCTCTCTTTATATAATAATCATAGAGAAATTCTGCCTGAGCTTTCGTATATTTCCTAATTTTCCCTTTCGTCGGGATAGCCATTCCCCTTGTGGGATTATGTAAAAGAATCCATCCCATATATTCTGTCAAATAATTTCCATATCCAACTTCTATTTCTTTTGGCAAATTCTCCTTTACTCCGAGAACTTTTCTACTATAAGATTATATTTCTTTTGAAGTTCTTCGTACTCTTTTTCTAACTTTTCCAACTTATCTAATATATCTTTCATCCATTATCCGCTCTCCTCTCGTAACTCTAGTTATGAGAGGAAAGCCAATCTCCTTTCCGTTAACATATTATTCGTAAATTAGTATATCTCATTTCTCTTGTTTTTGAAAGATAAACAATAACTCTACTAAATTCTCATACAACTAAAGTCACGAGAATGCGACAATTCCTTATCAAAATCATTCTCTCATTCCTTTCTCATAGTGATAAAAAACCTTTCTCCAGATTCTTCCCATCTTAGAAATACGAAGCTCTATTGCACCAACATCTTTCGTAATTAAAACGTCACTTCTAATTTTCCCTAATCGCTCTAATGTTTCGGCTCCTGGATGACCATATCGATTGGAAGCACTACAAGAAATAAGTGATATTTTTGGTCGTACTAACTCTAAGAGAGGCTCAAAAGTCGATTTTTTAGAGCCGTGATGTGCCACCTTTAAAAAAGTATATGGAGATTCCTCCCTTCTTTTTAACTCTTCCACTAACGCAGTTTCACCGCCATCCGATAAATCTCCAGTAAACAATGCTCGAAAATTATAATATTGTAACGATAATACCATTGAATCAGCATTGGGATCTCCCTCTTGATTTTGTTTTTTCGGATGAAAACAAGATAATACAAAGTTTTTCTTTTTCATACTATCACCTTGCTTAAAAAAAATCAGATTTGTCTTTTTTTCTCTCGCCAATTCCAATAAAACCACATAATTTTTTTCCTTCTCCTCGTCTTCTCGATATGGCAAAACAAGATTTTTAATCGGATAATCTCTCTCAAGTAATTCCATCAAACCAGAAATATGATCTCTATCCTCATGACTTACAAAGGCATAATCTAAATATCCCATTCCATAGTATTTTAAAGCCGGAAGTAAAATGTAATTTCCAACCTTATCTTTTGAGCTACTTCCACCGTCAATCATACATTTTGTTCCGTCCGATAGCTCCATCAAAATTCCATCTCCCTGCCCTACATCTAACATAATAATTCTCATCTCACTATGCTTTTGCATCGTTGATATAAGCATTGAAGAACCTAATACAATCATATAAAGACATAGTAATATCTTGCTCAAAAATCTCATTTTTTCTATAGATACTCTACTATAGAGAAAAAATAAAATACTCGCAGCTCCTACCATATAAAGAATCGTTTCTCCCTCTCCCAGATTTCCTACTGTCCATTTATGAAAAGGAAGTTCTAAACAAAACTTTGCTGAATTTTTATAAATTTGCAGCAAAAAGGAAACACCAAGAGCAAAGACTTTGCCTATAGACAATCGTATACTTCCCATCATTCCTGCCGCCACTGCCAATGGCAATAAAAATGATAATAACGGAAGAATCATCAAATTGAGTAAAATCCCATAAGTTGGAAGTTCATAATAAAAACGAAGCAAAATTGGAATTGTCACAAGTTGAATAGAGATACTCATAAGCAGAGATTCCTTTAGGGATTTTTTAATTCTCTGTCTTAAAGGTTCTCTTTTTTCCCATCGCTTTAAGCCCTCTGTCAATTTTCTCACCAAAATATACTTACTGCCGCTTAAATTTTCTATTTTCTCTCTCAAAATTTGTTGAAATCTCTCTCTCTTTTTTCTCTTTCTTTTCCGTCTCTTATTCCATTTCTCACCAAACTTACTTTTACACCATCTCTCAATATTTCTCCAACTAAATCCTCCCTTTCTTTTATAGTAAAACTGCTCTTTCTCTTCTATCTCATTTTCTTTTTCACCACCAAAAATCTTCTGCAAAATTGGCGAAATAAGACCAATTCCAAATACTGCACCAAAAGATAGCAAAAAGCCAGAATCAAAAAGACAAAATGGCTCTCGGATTAATATCAAAATCGCCGTAAAATAAACTGTCGATACTAAATCATAACTTCGTCCAATAATATCCGCCAAAAATGTCATAAAGAGCATCACAATTGCCCGAAACGCAGAATGAGAACTCCCAACTATACATCCATAAAATAAGAGAAAACTTGCCGAGAAAAAAGCTGAACTAAAAAAAGAAAGGTGACATTTTCGAAGCTGCCTATATAAATTTCTTCCAAAAAAAGAAATATGAAGACCAGATATGGCCAAAATATGGCTAATTCCATTCTCTTGATAGAGAATTTTTATTTCCTCGCTAAGTTCACTTTTCTCTCCGAGAAGCATTGCCGCCACAACTCCCATCTCCTCCTCAGAAAATAATTTCTCATATATTTTCTCAAGATTCACACGAATTCGTCTTGCTAATTCCCAAATAGGATTATATACTCCATAGACTCGTTTTACTTGTTTACAAAAAAGCGAACCATAAATCCCCTTTGCACGATAATATATATATGAATTAAACTCACCTGGATTTGTCGGCTCCTTTTGTAGAGAAAATTCCCCCAGAACTTCTATTCTCTGTCCCATAAGATACTCGCATACTGCCCCATATACGATGACTTTTTTTGATAGCTTTTCCTTTTTTTCGTCTTTTAAAATAAAAATATCATCCAAAATAAGCGAAATTCCAGATGTAGTTTTCTTTTGTTCCACAATTTTTCCATTTAAAATAAGCGAAGTTTTTCCCTCTATCTCTTCATAAAAAGAAGAAAGACTCATCTCACTTTGAAACCGAAGACTTGCTATTAAAGTGAAACTCCAAACTAGAAAGAAAGCATAAAATATTTTTTTACATTTTTTTACATCTTGTATTTGTAAAAAAGATGTGCCTCTTGCATTTGAAATCTCTCTTTTTTGCCTAGAAGCACATTTTTTCACATCGAATTTCCTAGTCGACTCTATCTCGTCTTGGAAATAAATACGCTGGTATATTTTCTTTTTATTGGATAAAAAAATTGAAAAAATGCTATAATCCAATAAACGTATACTTCTATTAAAACATAACAGTATCACTATAAAACTACTGAATAAGGCTAAAATAGAAGCGATAAAAATTGCTCTTCTCACTCCGAGAAGATAACTCATACTTTCTCCAAAAATCCATCCCACAAAGCAATAGCCAAGTGGTCGTTTCATAATTTTTATTCTCCCTGTACTAAATCCAGGTTTCTTTCAAAATTCTTGTCAAATATAATATCTTCTCTTATAATATTTACTTTCTTTCCATTTATCGTAAACTGAACTTTATCGATATTAGGCAAAGCGACAAGGGAATCGACCATAGAGTAAATACTAATCTCTCCCACAACATTTTTATAGGATTCTAAAATTTTGGAATCTAAATCAACATAGCAAATTCGATTTTTCGTACTGACTTTCAAAACCTTTAAATCCTTTGGAAGAGTTCTATAATATCCCTTCTTCGTCGGTCCTTCTATTAAAAGCTCTAATACTTTTTGGTCAATGGGAACCTTATTTTCTGATAGAGTCACTTCATATGATTTTAAGTATTTTCCTGACTCATCTGTAAAATAAAGCTTGACCGTATTATTTGAATTTCCATTTTCATCCTGGATGGCATCTACAAAACTTTGCTTTCCCATAGGTCCTACTGGATGTTCTTCTATATTCATTAGAGATTTTCCATTAATCTTAAATTCTACTGTCTCCACACCGGATAATTCTGTCAATGTAGATACAACTGCTGAGCGAAGTAAAATTTCCTCACAACTTGTTAATTTTTCATAGCCCAATGCAAAATTAACAATAACATTAGAATCTTCAATCGCTATATCTAATACTTTTACACTATCTGGAATTGGCGCTCGATATTCTACTTCTTCTTGCGGAGTCTCCAATAATTCTAATAACTCCTGCACTGACTTTTTTCTACTAGAGGGATCGGCAAGCTTATGCTTTTTTCGAATAAGTTCCGTGGAATCTGAATCGATAAAATAAGCATACACACTTCCCTCTGGAAGTTTCTCTGACTCTTTTTCTTTTTTATTACAACTCAAAAAGAGGAGCATGCAAGATAAAAGCAGAACAGCATAACAAAAAACTGTTTTCTTTTTCATTTTTTCTCCATTCTATCTAAGTTTTATATCTGCATTCTAAAACACCATGCATAAGCTTAATATACTAAGACATATAAGTAAGTGGAATTCGAACGGTAAATAATGTTCCCTCCCCTTCTTTACTGTAGAGCTTGACTGCTCCTTTATGCATTAAAATAGCATTTCTTGTAATAGCAAGTCCCAAACCACTTCCTCCAGTCTCACGAGATCTTGCTTTATCTACACGGTAAAATCTCTCAAATACTTGCTGCTGACTCTCTTCTGGAATGCCGATACCTCCATCTTGTACTTTCACATAGAAAAATTTATGGTCTGCATTTAGAGAGACACGAATCCAACCATTATCATAATTATACTTGATTGCATTTTCAATTAAATTAGAAAACGCCAAAGTTAATTTCACCTCATCAATCTCAGCATTCACTGGTCGAAAAGTCTCAAAAGTGATTTCTATATTCCTTTTTTTCGCAAGCGGTCTAAGACGTTTTAAAATAGCCTCAAGCATATTATTTACATTAATACTCTGAACATTTAAATTAGATACAGTCTTATCCATTTTTACAAGTGAGAGCAAATCATTAATAATCTTATTCTCCCTGTCAATCTCATCCACAATATCTGACATAAATTCTTGATAAAGTTCCACAGGAACATTCTCCTGTCCAACAAGAGAATCTGCCAAAATTTTAATTGACGTAATCGGTGTTTTTAATTCATGAGATACATTAGACACAAACTCCTGTCTCGAGTTTTCTAGTATCTGCATCTTATTAAGAATTCCATTAAAACGCTCAATTACTTTTCGAAGCTCAAAATAGCCCACAATCGGAATAGACTCATCTACATGTCCCGCCGCAATATACTTTAAACTTTTATCAAGAGTTTTAAAATCTCTCGTAAAGAAAATTGCTACAATAATTGCAATTACAATCGTCACAATAATAGAAATACTAAAAAATATCTTTAAAGTAGAGTGAATATACTCTGCCATATCGTCAATATCTCTTGTCGATACATTTACTAACATAATACCAGAAATCGTACTGTCTTCTTTGATTGGTACAATAACTTCCATATATTGGTTCTCTAAAACTTCTGGAGTTTTTTCCTCCCCATTCATGGTATTTAACACATTTTTAGACATATAATAAAGACCATCCAACTGACCATAGGTATCTTTTACAACACGAAAGTCCTTGTCAATCACTAATAATCTTCCATTTAGCATTGTCACGAATTGCTCTATCTCTGCCTCTAACACTTCATTGTCATCATCAAATCGAAATCCTGCATTTAAAATTTGATTCGCTAAAATATTACACTGAACTTGTACATTATTCTTTGTCTGTTCAATAGATTTTTTGCGGTACGTTCTCTCAATACTATAGCCAGATACAACAACCAATAATGTGGTGAGCACTGTAAAGGCTATAAATAGTGCAAAACGCATACTAGTGACTTTATTCGCTAATCTCTGTCTAAAACTAAGCTTGGAAGTAATAACCTACACCCCACTTTGTATGTATATATCTTGGCTCACCTGGATTTATTTCTACTTTTTCACGAAGTCTACGGATATGCACATCCACAGTTCTCACATCACCTGGATAATCTTTTCCCCAAACAGTGTTTAAAAGCTTTTCTCGACTATATACTTTATTTGGAGATAAAATTAAAAGCTCTAATAAATCAAATTCTTTTGCTGTCAAATTTACTTCCTTGTGGTTTGCAAAAACACGACGACTATCGCAGTCTACTTTTAAGAGGCCTAAATCAATCACTCTCTCTTCCTTTTCCTCTTCTGGCTTTTTCGAACTTCTCCTCATAATTGCCTTAATTCTTGCCTTTACCTCTAATATATTAAATGGTTTTGTAATATAGTCATCCGCACCATATTCCAATCCCAAAATCTTATCCATATCATCGCCTTTTGCTGTCAACATAATAATTGGCATATCGGAAAACTCGCGAATAGCTTGACATACCTCAAGACCTGTCAACTTTGGCAGCATTACATCTAATAAAACGATATCATACTCTGTCTTTTGGGCCATCTCAAGGGCTTCTTCACCGTCGTAAGCACATTCTACTTGTAGACCTTCCTGCAATAAACTAAATCTTAAACCTTTTACAATTAATTTTTCATCATCTACAACTAATACTTTCTTCTTATCCATGGTTTTCACCTCTACTCAAATTTCAAATTAATTCTATATTCTTTATTAAAGCTAGAAGAAATCTCCTAGGTTGTAATCTGATCTTTTATCTTAAGAAAAATCCCATCTTTAATTCCTTCTATCTGTTTAATCTCTTCAATACTTTGGAAGGGACCGTTTGTCTCTCTATAAGCAATAATACTATCTGCTTTTGCCTGTCCAATACCTGATAATGTCATTAATTCTTCCCTTGACGCAGTATTAATATTCACCTTCGTCTTTGTTTGGTCCATATCAGATGTTGAAAACATTGCTCCTCCATTTGTATTCTCTGCTGAATTCGTCGTTTGCACAGCTGTAGTCTGGTTTGTAGCCGCCTCTTCTTTTGATAGCACGTATATTTGTTCACCATCTACAATTTGTCTCGCTAAATTAAGACTTGTCGTATCCGCTTCTTTTGTGAAACCACCTGCCAGATTCACTGCGTCATTCACTCTCTTTCCAGTCTCCAATGAGTATACACCAGGATTCTTTACTTGTCCACATATATATACGTACAAAACTATATTGTCTAAATTTGTCGAATTGGATGCTTCTTGTATATTACTTTCTTTTTCTTGTGTCTGCGCTGTCTTTGTCTCTCCTTCACTGAGAATATTTTTTTCTTCATTGTCTTCTGTCTGAAAGCTCACTTCCTCTTTTTCTAATAAGGAACAAGAAGTACAAAAAGTACTCACGACAAAACATAATAGCAGTATCTCACCAAGAAATATTTTATTTACCTGCAATATTTCCTCCTTCTACTGTACATTAGAATCCCTCTGTTTTATTCTAACGAATAATTTTATTTCTGACAAGTACTTTTTCCTTTCAAAATCCTTACTATAATTATTAGAGAAAAGATTTCGAAAAAGGACTATATGTCACCTACCATATAGTCCTTCTCCTCTCACATTCCCCCTATAGCATTCTTATGCAAGTATGGGCTTAATTTATGCAATTGCTTTTTTTAATTTTTCAATCATTTCGTCTACATTTTCCTCCGTAATAATAAGAGGAGGAACAAAACGTATTACATTGCCACCAGCAGAAATTAAAATCAACCCCTCTTCTATAGCTTTATTTACAATAACTCCAACTGGCTTATCTTCACAAAACTCTAATCCCTGCATGAGTCCAAGACCTCTATGTGCCTTAATACAGTCATAATCTTCAAGAAGAGCTTCTAATTTGTCATATAAATATGCTCCTACTTTATTGACATGCTCTATAATATTCATCTCTTCAAATAAATCAAATACTTTAGACACTGCAGCACATGCAAGTGGATTTCCTCCATATGTCGTGCCGTGGTCTCCAGGAACTAATGCTGTAGACAGTTTTTTCGATGCAACAAATGCACCTACTGGAACACCACAGCCAAGTGCCTTTGCCAGAGCCAAGACATCTGGCTTTATACCATATAAATCATGCGCATACAAAGAACCGCAACGTCCCATGCCGCATTGAACTTCATCAAAAATGAGAACAATATCTTTCTCATCACAAATTGCGCGAAGTTCCTCTAAAAATGCCTTGTCAGCTGGATAAATTCCGCCCTCTCCCTGTACTACCTCACAAATAATACCACAAGTTTTATTTGTAATTTTAGATTTTACATCTTCAATATCATTAAACGCAGCAAATACCGCTTGACATCCCTCTGGGACAAATCCCTCCTGATAATGCTTATTGCCTGTCACTGAGAGCGCACCCTGACTTCTTCCGTGGAAAGAGTGGTTCATAGCGATAAACTCATACTCTTTTTTAGGATCCTTCATATAAGCATATTTTCTCGCTATCTTTAATGCTCCCTCAATCGCTTCTGTTCCACTATTTGTAAAAAATACTTTATCCATTTTCGATGTCTTTACAACTTTTTCAGCAGCTTCAATTGCCGGAATATTATAATATAAATTAGAAGTATGAATAATCTTATCAATCTGATCTTTTAACGCCTGATTATAAGCTTCATTTCCATATCCAAGAGCAAATACCGCAATACCCGCCCCAAAATCTAAATATTTTTTCCCCTTTATGTCATAAAGATAGACACCCTCTCCCTTCTCTAATACAATAGGGAAACGGTTATATGTTTTCATAATCACAGATTCGGCTCTATTTATTAATTCATTCATTGTTCAATTTCCTTTCCTCTATCACTATATTTTGAGGCTTTCACTTATTAAAATAATGGCTCTTTTAAGATAGCAGTACCAATACCTTTTTGTGTGAAAAACTCAAGAAGTAAACAATGTTCCATTCTTCCATCCAAAATATGGACACGAGATACGCCGTTTTCAATCGCTTCAACACAATTATTCAATTTTGGTAGCATACCGCCACCGACAACGCCTTTATTAATAAACTCTTTAGCCTGATCTAAGTCCATCTCAGAGATTAAAGTAGATTTATCAGACGGATCAATAAATACACCCTCAATATCTGTTAAAAATACTAATTTCTCTGCGTTAATTGCCTTTGCAATACCACAGGCAGCATCATCTGCATTAATATTGTATGTATCATACTTATCATCTAAACCAATTGGTGCGATAACTGGAACAAAATCACTCTCAATTAAGCTATCTAATAGTTTGACATTTACTCCCTTTACATTTCCTACATATCCGATGTCTTTACCATCTGCATATTTTTTCTCCACGCGAAGCATCCCTGCATCCTTACCACAAAGACCAACTGCCTGCACACCAATCTTTTCCATCATTCCAACAAGCTGTTTATTCACTTTATATAAAACCATCTCTGCGATATCCATCGTCTCTTTATCTGTAACGCGAAGACCATTCACAAATTCTGGTTCTTTTCCACTTAAACGAACCCATTTGCTAATTTCTTTTCCACCGCCATGTACAATAATTGGTTTTAAACCGATTAATTTAAGCAATGCCACATCCTTAATTACATTATATTTTAGTTGCTCGTCAAGCATCGCACTTCCGCCGTATTTTACAACAATCTTTGTTCCATTAAATTTTCTAATATATGGAAGAGCTTCAACTAAGGTATTGGCTTTTAATACTACTTCCTCGATATTTCCTGTCTCTAACATTATTTTCTCCTTTTTATTTTAAATTTGTTTTCATTATTTTTCTCTCTCATTTTGATTACGCAAAACTCTTCTCTCAAATATACGAGTAAATTCAGATAAATTCATATTTTACCACCTACTTGACAGAGATTTTCATCATAAATTAAGAACGATAATCCGCATTGATTTTAACATAATCATATGTCAAATCGCAACCCCAAGCTGTCGCCATTTGGTCTCCCTTATGCACATGAACTTTACATATAACTGGATTAGCAGAAAGAATCTTTGTAGCTTCCTCCTCGCTATAGTCTGTTGCAATTCCATCCTTTACAATCTGAGCTATTCCGTTTTCGCTTTCTAAAATAATATCAACTTTTTGTGGATCAAATTCCACTCCCGAATATCCCATCGCACAGAGAATTCTTCCCCAGTTTGCATCTTTTCCATATACTGCTGCCTTAGTAAGACTTGAAGTAATGACAGATTTACTCATTATTTTGGCCTCTTCCTTTGTCTCAAGTCCGTAAGCTTGCACTTCAAATAGTTTTGTACATCCCTCGCCGTCTCCCGCAATATTTTTAGCAAGCTCCTTATTTACCTCATGAAGTGCCTTACAAAATACTACATAGTCGTCATTTTCCTCGGCAATTAAGGTATTGCCAGCAAGACCGTTTGCCAGGACAAATACTGTATCGTTTGTAGACGTATCTCCATCTACGGATACCATATTATAAGTATCTTCCACATCTGCTTTTATTGCCTTTTGAATCAACTCTTTTGTAATCGCCACATCACTTACGACAAATCCGAGCATCGTTCCCATATTAGGATGAATCATACCGGAGCCTTTACACATACCAGCAATCGTAGCCTTTGTTCCATCTGAAAATGTCATCTGAACAGCCACTTCCTTCTTATGAGTGTCTGTAGTCAAAATTGCCTCAGCTGCATCGATGGCTGACTGTCTATCATCCTTTACAGAATCGCAAAGCATTTTTACTCCTTCTCTTATAATATTCATTGGAAGCTGTGCTCCGATAACACCTGTAGAGCTAACTAAAACTTCTTCCTTTTGACAGTCTAAAATATTTGCCGCTTCTCTGGCTGTCATCTCTACATTTTTCATGCCTTCTTCACCAGTACATGCGTTTGCTACACCACTATTTACAACAATCGCTCTTACTGTTTCTTGTTCTTCTACCATCTTTTTACCCCATAGTACTGGAGCTGCCTTTACGATATTTCTTGTAAATGTTCCGCCAAATACAGCAGGAGATTCACTGACGATAATTGCCATATCCTTATTTGTCTTACCTGCCTTAATGCCTGCGCGAAGGCCTGCCGCCTTATATCCTTTTGGAGTCGTCACTCCGCCTTCAATTTTTTTTATCATATTTCCTCCTCTGCACTTGAAAAGTTACCTTATAGCTTCTCTATAAAAAATTACCAAAACTCCTAATTCCATACATCGTGAACGGGTTGGGCATTCTTTATATCTTGACTATGTATTATATTCTATGGGAACATCGGAACCATCATAAGTCCCTCTGTCTCCTCAAAACCAAACATAATATTCATATTTTGTACTGCCTGTCCAGCCGCACCTTTTACTAAATTATCCATTGCTCCCATCATAATGAGACGGTTTGTTCTAGGGTCAATCACTGCATTTACATCTACATAATTACTTCCTTCCACCCATCTTGTCTCTGGAGCATCTGCACCATCTAGTACACGTACAAATACCTCTTTATCATAGTATTTTTTATAGATTGACTTTACTTCTTCAATTGTCACATTCTTTTTAAGATTTGCGTACGCAGTCACTAAAATTCCTCGATTCATTGGAATTAAATGTGGAGTAAAATTTAAGATTACCTGCTCTCCAGACGCATAAGATAATTGTTCTTCAATCTCTGGAGTATGTCGATGAGTCGTCACACCGTAAGCTTTAATATTCTCATTTACCTCACAATAAAGGTTTGCAACCTTTGCTCCCCTTCCTGCTCCTGATGTTCCAGACTTCGCATCAATAATTAATGTGCTCATATCAATAATACCCTCTTTTGCCATTGGGTAAATGGATAATGTAGAACAGGTTGGATAGCAACCCGGATTTGCAAGTAATCTCGCATCCTTAATCTGCTTGCGATTCACCTCGCAAAGACCATATACTGCCTCCTCGATTAGGTCTTTACTCTTATGCTCGATTTGATACCATTTTTCATAAATATCCACATCCTTGATTCGGAAATCTGCACTCAAATCGATGATTTTCACCTGCTCCAAAATTTCTTTATTTATGCAGGATGCGCAAAATCCCTGTGGAGTTGCTGTAAAAATAACATCCACTCTTTTGGCTAACTCTCCAATATTATCATCTAAACATTCATCTTCCACAATCTCAAATAAATTGCGAAATACATCGTGATATTTCTTTCCAATATAGCTTCTTGAGCCATACCATACAATTTTTACTTCTTTATGTGCTAACAGAATTCTTACTAGCTCCTGACCTGCATAGCCAGTTGCACCGATAATACCTACTTTTATCATATTTACTACCAGCCTTTCCTTTTATTTTTTATATCATTGTCTAAAGTCTCTACTTGTAAGTAAGAAATTCAAAAGACAATTTAACTTACCAAATATTTGACCTCATTTCAAGGCTTTTGCCGTAAATTTATATATATCTTGCTACGACGTTCATAATTATACAACTTCTTTGCATTTTATGCAACTAGAAATTAACTTTTCTTCTCTTATCTCATTTCCAGCATTTTTGCTGTCAGTTTCCCAAAAACCTTTAAATTCAGCATTTTCTCTCGATTTTTTCACACAATTAATATTATTTCATTTTTTTGTTTTTATATTCAGAGAAATTTTTTTGAAAAAATTTAAAAAAAATTCAAAAAAGGGGTTGCATAATATTCATGAATGACGTATATTTATCATGTCAGTGAAATAACATATAAAACAAAAGAGGAATTATAACAAGAATATTATCTACGATTTCCTGATATAACTTCTATCTATTACATATATTTTAAAATATCTAGAAGGCATTTTTATAAAATTATTAAAGGAGGACTTTTTTATGAAAGATAAAGTAATTTTAGCGTACTCAGGAGGACTTGATACAACTGCTATCATCCCTTGGTTAAAAGAAAACTATAACTATGATGTTGTTTGTGTTTGTATTGATGTTGGACAAGAAAGCGAGTTAGACGGATTAGAGGAGAGAGCTGCTCTTTCTGGTGCTTCTAAATTATATATTGAAGATGTTGTCGATGAGTTTGTTGACGAGTATGTAATCCCAACTGTTCAGGCAAACGCTGTTTATGAGAATAAATATTTATTAGGTACATCTTTTGCAAGACCTGTTATTGCAAAACGTCTTGTTGAGATTGCAAGAAAAGAAGGTGCTGTTGCAATCTGCCACGGCGCTACTGGAAAAGGAAATGACCAGGTTCGTTTTGAGTTATCTATCAAAGCTCTCGCTCCTGATATCAAAATTATCGCTCCATGGAGATGTAATGAAACATGGAATATGCAGTCTCGTGAGGATGAGATTCAGTACTGTAAGGAACATGGAATCGATCTTCCATTCTCCGCTGACAATAGCTATAGCCGTGACCGTAACTTATGGCATATCAGCCATGAGGGCTTAGAGCTTGAAGATCCAGCTAACGAGCCAAACTTTGACCATCTCTTAGTTTTAGGTGTTACTCCTGAGAAAGCTCCGGAAGAGGGTGAGTATGTAACACTTACTTTTGAGAAAGGTGTCCCTACAGCAGTAAACGGAGAAAAGATGAAAGCTTCTGATATTATCCGCACATTAAATAAATTAGGCGGAAAACATGGTATTGGTATTATTGATATCGTTGAAAACCGTGTTGTTGGCATGAAATCTCGTGGTGTATATGAGACACCTGGCGGAACTATCCTTATGGAAGCTCACACTCAATTAGAGGAGCTTATTTTAGACCGCCCAACACTTTCTTACAAAAAACTAGTTTCTAATGAGTTTGCTAACCTTGTATACGAAGGAAAATGGTTCACACCTCTTCGCGAGGCTCTTCAAGCTTTCGTTGAGAAAACTCAAGAGCGCGTAACTGGTGAAGTTAAATTCAAACTTTATAAAGGAAATATTATCAAAGCTGGAACTACTTCTCCATATTCTTTATACAGTGAATCTTTGGCAAGCTTTACAACAGGTGAACTTTATGATCATCATGACGCAGAAGGATTCATCAACTTATTTGGTCTTTCTATGAAAGTTCGCGCATTAAAAGATATGCATTTAGCTGATTAATCTATTTTATATTTAAAATATAAAAAGGACTGATATCCTATTGAAACTGACCTCCGATTGTTAGATTTTAGTTCTAACTTTCGGAGGCAGTTCAATTTTGATATCAGTCCTTTACTAGAATTCTTACTGTTGGTATGATAATTGTAATTTCTACTGCAAATAATAAGATTGACAAAAAATAACATATATATGCTAAAGATAGTTTTTGTCCATCTGCTAAATTATATGGTTTTATCCAAAAGCAAATATTTTCTTCGCTATAATTTTTTGCTTTATCTTTCGCTTTTAGTTTTATCTCCCATTTTCCATAATTCTTCACCATAAAAACAATACTATCTTGTTTTATATTTTGTATCTCTTGTCCATTTAATAATATAGCTAGAATTTGATCAGAAGAATCCTTTAATGATAGCTTTATCTCTCGCTCGCTATAATAGATTTCTCCATCTTGAATTCCTTCTATCTCCCATTCTGGTTTCGCTCTGTCTAAGACAAAATGAAGAGAAGGCATCTGATTTATATTTCCTGCTGAATCTCTCACCGTCAACATTATATTTTTTCTTCCATCTGTCCATAAATTTTTATCGCTTGAATCTAGAGTAATCTGTCTATCCCTATATTCATACTTTGCATTCTTTCCATTTATTAGACAAGATATGATGGAAACATTTTTTTGATTCTGAAGTAATATTTTTATATTGGGGATATAATTCATATAAGGCTTTATATCCGACTGTACCTCAAATTTTGTCCCTGTCTGATTTAGAAAAAATGATAATGCTTTTCTTGTCTCATTCCCAAACCGATCTTTAGCAATTGCTTGTATCTTATATTTGCCGTCCTGATTAATATTATAAAATTCTAATTCTAGCCTATTTATATTTTCTTTTCTATAGGTTGCTTCTATCTTTTGTTCTTTCGTCTCCTCTATAAGAGAAACGATACTTTGTTCTAAATCTAAATTTTCATCTTCCAGTATGACAATAATAGAAACTGCCTCCCTCTTATTTGCATATGGTGTCACACCTTCTATCTTAATAATTGGTTTTTTCTTATCTTCTTTTATCTGATTTTGTTCTACGTAATCTTCTATCTGTTTCTCGCTACTCGTTTCATCTATATTTCTTTCTTCTTTTAAATCTTCAATATTCTTTTCAATCATTTCTATTTTTTCCTGATTTCTTTCATCTATCTTCTGTCTCTCAAAATCACTATCTTCTTCATTTTTTGTTTTCTTTCTGTGGACAATTTTTTCTACCGTACTTGTCTTTTTTCCCTCCCAATCGATTGCCCAAGCTCGAATAGTGACATCACCAAACGGAGTAAAATAAAATGCGACATTATATTGTCCCTCTTTTTTCTCTCTTGGCGATTCCTCCTGCCAAAAACTTTTCCTCGTTACAGTTTCTCCTTCTTCTTCTATACAGAGAACTTCACAGTGTATTATTGTAATTGGATTTGGACTCTGAATAGATATACATATTTCCATCTGAGTATTTACTTTTCCATCCCAAATAATATCTTCTATCACAAGTTGTCCTTTCTCCAAAAACGCAGCCTTCCCATCTATCTTGATACAACTTAATAAGCCTATACAGTATATCCCTAAAATACTTAATATATAAGCTTGACTAAGACGCATCCATCTCCCGTTCTCTTTGCGTCCTCTCCCCAATTTCCTCCTCCAGTAAGAAAAACTTCTCACTCTGTTCTACCTTTAACAGCAATGCCTTATCATAAATAGCTCTCGCCTTATCTAAATCTCCCTCGATATGTAAGAGAAAAAGACCATATTCACTATAAAGCTCCACATCCTTTGGATATAACTCTATCAATGTCTCTAACTCTTCCTTTAGTCTTCTCATCTTAACTTTTCTTTCTGTTAGAGAAAACCACTCGTTCTCTAACATAATTCTCGTCAGAAAAAATTCTTTTTTCTTCCACTCTAATTGTTCTTCATATGTTGTTAAACTTTCCAATTGTTTTACACATGCTATCTGCATCTTGACATACTCTCTCTCCTCTTCTTTATCTGGATTTTCTTCCATCTTTATCCAATAAGATAAAGCATTCTCATAGAATATTTTTTTGTCCTCTCTCAAATTCTTTCCTTCTTTTTCTAAATATTCTATCTCTTTTTTTACTTTCTCTACCTGTGCTATCCACTCGCTTTTTATCGATGAAAAATCTTCTATTTGCTCATAAAATTTCATTAAAGAGAGCCTTCCCTCTATACATATTCTTGATATAGATAAGCTATCCAAATAACTGGTAATTTCAAAAAGTAGTCTTTTTGTATCTTCCCTCGCCTTCTTACATAGTCCATTTTTTTGAAGCAATCTTTTGTACTGTTTGGCTATCGCAAAACTAGAATAATCTAGATATTGTTCTATCTCACTCTCTGGTATATTTATATTCTGTCCTATAAAAATCAATTGAACATAAGATTTTCCGATTAAGAAAAAAATATCTTCTCTATTTTTTTCCTGTCTGTCTATCATTTCTCCTTCTAACCGTCTAGATAACCAAGTAAGCGTTTTTATCTCTTCTCGTATGCCTCTCTCTATACTATACCTTAATATCTTATTGTAAACTTCATTATTTTTCTTTTTTACATCCTCTCCCTCCTCTATATATTTTATGATTTTCCCCATATCCCACCCTTGCTCTATCCTCTTTTCTAGCTCTTGTACTTGCTGTTCATAAATAATTTTTCTTCTTCTCTCTTTTTGTCTATCGTAAATAATGCTGCTAAAAAAGAGAATTGCTAATCCTAAAATCAGAATTATTCTCTTGATTTTTCTCTTTTTTTTATTTTTCGCTCTCCTTAATGCCTTCCATATATTTTTTACTGAGTCGTATCTCTCCTCCCTCTTTGTGGCAGTACATTTTCTAATAATCTGTACGAAATCTTGCTCTCGACAGTTTTCTAGTTTATCCTCCCCTCCTAAAAAAACACAAAATACCCTCCCTATCGTATAGATATCTGTTCTTTGATCTGTCTGTCCCATATTTCCAAATTGTTCTGGAGCTGCAAAACCTTTTGTTCCAAGAAGTATCGTATCCTCCCTTTGTCCATCCTTATATTCCCTAGCTGCCCCAAAATCTATCAATGCCAATCTTCCATCTCTTAATAAAATCAGATTATCTGGTTTTAAATCCCGATAAATAATCGCTGGAATTCTACTATGTAAATATAGAAACATTTCACAAATCTGGTTTCCAAAAGAATATACTTCCTTCATACTTAAATTTCTTTTTTCTAAAATCTCTCCTAAATTCTCTCCCTCCATATAACTCATAACAAGAAAAGGAAAAGAATCTCTGCTTCCCTCATCCAGCACTCTTGGAAACTGTTCATAGGAAAGTTTTCTCAAAATATAAATCTCCTGCCTCGCAGTTATCTCCTGTTTATATTCCTTAATAACGACTTCACACTGCCCTATCTTATCCCACGCCAAGTAGACAATCCCACTTCCTCCTCGCCCAATTTGTTTTGTCTCCTCGTAACGTTCCTTCCAAATGAGTCCCATGCCTCTTCAATGCCCTCTCTTTTCATCACTCTCGTATAAACCTTTTTAGATATATTTTCTTGTTTTTCCAATATTATACATTTTTTACTTTTTCTTGTCAATTGTTTTTTTGTTTTTATTCGAATATTTTCTTTTCATCTGTTCATACTAAAAATCACGGTGGCATATTAGAGTAAAGCTAGTGCAAAGGAGAAATGAAAATGAATCAATACTATACTTTTATTAAATATCTATTTTTATTTTTTACTGGTGGCATTGGATATTATTATTTAGAAATTTGGTATCGCGGTACCTCTCATTATTCTATGCTTATTTGTGGTGGACTTTGTTTTCTTTTCATTGGAGGTCTTAATGAACAAAATTATTTTACATTTTCTTTTTTCCAACAAATGTTACTTGGATCAATTATTATCACTACACTAGAACTCTTTACAGGCATTTTAGTCAATCGAATTCTTCACTTAAATGTATGGAATTATGAAGGACTTCCCTTCAATTTTCTCGGACAGATTTGTCTGTCGTACTCTACTCTCTGGTTTTTTCTATCTGCAATTATTATTGTACTGGATGATTACTTGCGCGTTCTCTTCTTTTTAGAAGCACCCCCTACTTATTTTTTTTAGCAAGCCTAGAATAAGCAAAATCTAAACTTGTCAAGCCTTTCTATTTCGTGTATGATAACATATGAGAAGCTGTAAAATGAACAGACTCTCCTATATATAAAAATTATAAATTATAAAAAATATAATTATAGAAAGGTTAGGTATAAATTATGGCACAATTATGGGGTGGTCGTTTCACAAAAGAAACAGATCAACTTGTTTATCGTTTTAACGCGTCTATCACATTCGATCAAAAACTACTCACTCAAGATATTAGGGGAAGTATCGCTCATGTTACTATGCTTTCCTCTGTCGGTATTTTGACAGAAGAAGAAAAATACGCTATTATCGGCGGCTTAGAGGGAATTTTAGCAGATGTAGAAAATGGAATTCTCACTATTACAGAAGAATATGAAGACGTTCACAGTTTTGTGGAGGCAAACTTAATCGACCGAATCGGAGACGCTGGCAAAAAACTTCATACTGGAAGAAGCCGAAATGACCAGGTCGCTCTCGATATGAAACTCTATGTAAGAGACGAAATTACACAATTAAAGGGACTTCTCGTCACTCTTATGAATACTCTTCATAATATTATGAAAAATAATATTGATACATTTATGCCAGGTTTTACCCATCTCCAAAAAGCACAGCCTTTAACTCTTGCTCATCATATCGGAGCATATATGGAAATGTTTAAGAGAGATTATAGCCGTCTTTGCGATATTTATAAGAGAATGAATCTTTGTCCACTTGGCGCTGGTGCACTCGCTGGAACAACATATCCTCTCGACCGCAATCAGACTGCTGCCCTTCTTGACTTTGACGGACCGACTCTAAATAGTATGGACTCTGTATCTGACCGAGACTATATTATTGAGCTTTTGGATGCTCTTTGTCTTATCATGATGCATTTATCTCGTTTTTGCGAAGAAATTATTATTTGGAACACAAATGAATATCAGTTTGTCGAGATTGATGATACATATAGTACGGGAAGTAGTATTATGCCACAAAAGAAAAATCCTGATATTGCAGAATTAATTCGAGGAAAAACAGGTCGCGTCTACGGCGCACTTATTTCGATGCTCACCACTATGAAGGGTATTCCTCTCGCATACAATAAAGACATGCAAGAAGATAAAGAATTCACCTTCGACGCAATCGATACAGCAAAAGGATGCATCCTCTTATTTAATGGTATGATGGAATCTATGACTTTCAAAAAAGACCGCATGGAGGCGAGTGCAGCAAATGGATTCACAAATGCCACAGATGCGGCAGATTATTTAGTAAATAAAGGAGTTCCTTTCCGTGATGCACATGGAATCGTAGGACAGCTTGTTCTTTTTTGTATCGACAAAGGACTCTCTCTTGATGAGATGACATTAGAAGAATATAAGACAATTAGCCCTGTATTTGAAGAAGATGTATATGATGCCATCTCTATAAAAACTTGCGTAGAGAAGCGAAATACAATCGGTGCTCCTGGACAAGAAGCTATGAGACAAGTTATCGCCGTTAACGAGAAATATCTTGCCTCCTTATAATAAAATTTAAGATAATTCTAAAAAATATGCAGAGCATAAAACACGATATACCCTGCGAGTATCATATAAAACAAATAGAAATGGAGGGATTATTATGGCTTTTGACGGTTTTGTCATTTCCAACATAGTCCACGAATTAAAAACATGTCTATGTGGAGGAAGAATTTATAAAATTTATCAACCAGAGACAGATGAAATTATTCTCGTAATAAAAAATAAACCAGAAACTCATCGACTTTTTCTCTCTGCCGATGCCAGTCTTCCTCTCATATATTTGACAACAAAAAACAAGACAAATCCAATGCAGGCACCAAATTTTTGTATGCTTCTCCGCAAGCATATCTCAAATGGTCGCATTATTGATATTAAACAGCCAGGACTTGAGCGCATTATCGAGATTGATATTGAACATTTAAATGAACTCGGTGATGTCTGCTTGAAAAAATTAATCATCGAGATTATGGGAAAACATAGTAATATTATTTTTACTGACAGTGAAAATATGATTTTAGATAGTATTAAACATATATCCAGTCAAGTAAGCTCTGTGAGAGAAGTTCTCCCAGGTCGTATTTATGTACTTCCTCCAAATCAAAAAAAGGAAAATCCACTCTCTTTTACTTATGATTATTTAAAAAACATTGTCATGCAAAAACCTCTTCCAGTTGGCAAAGCAATTTATACATCCTTTACTGGAGTCAGCCCACTTTTGGCAAATGAAATTTGTCACCGCGCAAATATTGATGCTTCTGCCTCGACTCAATCTTTAGAGGAAGAAAAAAAGAAAGAAATTTATGAAATTATGAGTGATTTTTCTCATCTTATAACTGAGCATAAATATCATCCAAATATTATTTATAGTGGGACAGCTCCAATCGAATTTTCTTGTTTTTATCTAAGTTGTTATGAAGATTTAGAGGAGAAAGAATTTTCCTCTATCTCGGAGGTTTTAGAAAATTATTATGCGAAAAAAAATCAATTGACTCTCATCCGTCAAAAATCATCTGACCTTCGAAAAATCGTATCCACTGCTCTCGAACGCACAAGCAAAAAATACGATTTACAACTTAGTCAACTAAAATCCACCGAAAAACGAGATAAATATAAAATTTACGGAGAGCTATTAAATGTATACGGATATAACTTAGAGGAGGGAGCTGATAAACTTACCTGTCTTAATTATTATACAAACGAAGAGATTATAATTCCTCTTGACAAGACATTAACAGCTCAGGAAAATTCTCAAAAATACTTTGCCCGCTATAATAAATTAAAGAGAACCTACGAGGCACTCTCTACTTTGACCTTAGAGACAAAATCAGAACTTGAACATCTAGAATCTATTATGACCTCTCTCGATATTGCTCTAGAGCAAGAAGATTTAGTTCAACTCAAAGAAGAGCTTATTCAGTACGGTTATATAAAAAAAAGAGGAAGAAATAAAAAGAAAGAGAAAATTACGAGTAAGCCTTTTCACTATATTTCATCAGACGGTTTTCATATGTACGTCGGTAAAAATAATTTCCAAAATGAAGAGCTCACCTTTAAATTTGCAAACGGAAAAGATATGTGGTTTCATGCAAAAGGAATGGCAGGCTCTCACGTTATCGTCAAGCTAGAAAAGGCTTCTGAGCTTCCAGATCATACTTATGAAGAGGCAGGTAGACTTGCCGCCTATTACTCAAAAGGCAGACAAGCGCCAAAAGTAGAAATCGACTATACAGAGCGCAAAAATTTAAAAAAACCACCAAACGCAAAGCCAGGCTTTGTTATTTATCACACCAATTACTCTCTGCTAATTGAGCCAGATATATCGGACATTCAATTAGCAGAATAAAAATTAATCTAATGGATTCCATAACATAGCTAAAAAGAGGATATTGAAAAATATAAAATTCTAACAAAATATATTTCTGAATTATTTCAGCGATATCAATATATTGTTTGAGAAATTTATTTTACAATATCCTCTTTCAGCGTTTGTTATTTCAGATAATAAAAATAGTTCACTATTCGATTTTACATCTCTCCTTTTTAATCATAATTTCTAATCTTGTCGTAAAAGGAAGTTCATTTTCTAGTAACTCCTCGTATAAAATCTTCGCATCTTCATAATTACCAGTTTTATAATACTGGTCTGCCATAAGTTTCTTCACTTCTAAAACCTTTTCTACTTCTCCTGCATTCTCATAGTACGCAATCGCACTCTCATAATCACCAACTTCATAGCATTGTTCCGCTAACTTTATCTGAGCCATATGTATACCAGAACTATTTTCTATCTTTTCATACCATTCTATCGCCTCTTCGTATTTTCCATCGCTGTAGCAAGAAAATGCCATCGCCTCCGCCGCTTTATGATAGCCATCTTCATCTCCTATCGCCTCATAATATCTCGCAGCCTCTTCATATTCTTTATTTTCATAATACTGACTGGCTATTTTCTCTTGTGTATTTAAAATTTCTTCCTCATTCCCAGAAAATTCATACCATTTTATCGCATTTTCATAGTCTTCGCTATTATAATATTGGCTGGCTATTTCATTTATATGTTCTGAATCTACTTGATCAATCATTAACTCATAACGTCTCGCAGCCTCTTCGTACTCGCCACTGTCATAATAATAATCCGCAATGGCACGATTGGACATATTGCTATATTCCTCTTGTCCAGTTTTATTTCCGACAATTGCAGCTTTATCGTATAAGAACATCGCCTCATCGTATCTTTTCTGACTATAAAGATTCTGGGCAAGAGAATATAAAAGACAAGGAGCTTGCATTATTCCAAATATAACGATAAATAAAATAAAAAAAACACCAAATAAACTTAAACCTCTTTTTCTCCTTTTCTCTTTCTTTTTTCTTTCCTTTTTTATCTGTTCCGCTTCTTCTAGTCTCTCAAAAACAGCCAATACCGGTGTATCTTTTGAGCTATCCTCTCCTTGAGAATCATAATATAAATGGGAACTTACCTCTTGCTTGTCCATATAATTTGCATATATATTTTTTGTACCTTTCATACTGTCTTCTGCTGCTCCTTCCCATATATTGATTAAGATTTTCCCCTTTTTCCCTATTATTCGCTTTTACTATAATACAAAATCTTTTCTTTTTCCAGTATATTAATTTCAGAAAATTTGCCTTGATATAAAAAACTCCCGCCATGCTTTCACATAGCAGGAGTCCTCCTTTACTCTTCTTTTATTCGATAAGTAGTAGGTGTGATAAATTGAATCTTCATATCTTTTGCTCTCTTTGCAAGCTGCTCCTCAATACCATGATGTTTACTTATCATCTCCTGTGGTGCCGTAGAACCAATTAAATCCTTCTTATAAAAGTTAAGAGCAATATTTTCACTAAATCCATCAAATCCAGCTAAAGACACACTATGCACTCCAGCCTTCACTAATAATTTCATTAACATCATTCCAGCACTATCACTTGCCTCTAAAGTAGAGTTTAGCAAGTCTGAATAATTTACAACTCTCGCACTTTCTGGAACATCTTTAATATTGGATGTAAAAATAATCTTCTCAAGTGGACAAATCTTCTTTAATTGTTTGTATCTTCGATTACTACTTACAAATACAAAATCCACCTCATAATCTTCCGGCATAAAATTAACAGAAATTGTATATGGATTTTCTTTTTGAATATATGCATTCATCTCATCTTTATGCGATACAATCGTTCTTCCAGATCCGATAACTAAAATCTCTCTATTTCTAAAACTCTCTCGAAGCTCATTAATGACATCTAAATCATTGATGGCATTTACTTGATACTGCTGATACATATTTTCTATATATTTTCTGTCAAAAATAAGTCTCTTTTCTTTTGGAATCTGATCCAATAAAGTTGCAATATTAGGAACGGATATTGCCTGTTTTGCCAATAAATGAGTTGCATAATTTGGATGGCATCCCTTACTGGATGCAAGAAAATATGCCACAGAATATCCCCATGGAGTATCTGTATAAATTGGCATCAAACAGCCATCAATTCCCTCCAAAATAGGAAGTACATCATATCCATATCCATAATAGACATTGAGATAATCTGTCAATAGCTCTGTACAGAGGTTTCCTGCACCTCTTCCCATTCCATACATAGAAGAATCAATAATAATTGTCCTAACAGTAGGAAATTTAATCATATCTTGTGCATTGGCAAAAGACATCTGTACATTATTATGCGAATGGAGACCTAAAGCGATATTTTTCTTTAAATTGCTGTCAATCAAATAAAGTCTTCTCTTGACATCATTTTGGAATAAAACACCCAACGTATCTACTAGGTAAAAAGCATAAGGCTCAAGCTCATTGATTTTTTCAATTAAATCGAGCATATCCTTATCCGTATAATTCGCTGACCCAACTGGCTGCATAAATAATTTATAGCCTTTCTCCATAAGCTTTCTTCCCCAGTCAAACGCTTTTTCTATCTCATGCTGATGGAAGGTTACTCTAACTCCCTTAATATATCCCTTAGATGCATCTGGAATTTTATCTGGATGAATTTCTTTTTCTCCGATAGCAATCATGCCGACATATAAAATATTGTCGTCTGGATTATTAAATACTGCCTTTATATTCTCTGTACTCTCATATAAAGAATAATCCTCGTTATACGGTTTATCTGTCAAAAATCCAGTCTCAATAATATCAATCTTTGCATTCGTAAGGTCTGTCAAAATCTCCCCGATTACATCCTTTCCAAAATGCCAATCATTGATATATCCGCCATCGCGTAATGTACAATCTAGTATTTTTATATTTCCCATCTAAATTTATTACTCTCCTTTACTAAAATTTTTCTTAGTCAAGTACGATTTCACCGTTATCAATTTTCTTTTGGATAATCATCTTTACTTTTTCTAAGTCTTTCTTTGTATCGACAGACAATGTTGTCGCCTCTGTCATAATAAATTTCACCTTATGACCATTCTCAAGGAAACGGTACTCATCGATATCTTCTATACTCTCTAAATAACCTCTCTTTGTATTTGCGGCAAATTCCAAAGCTTTCTTTGTAAAGCATTGTACACCGACAAATTTCTTCAACTCGTAGTCGCTTCTTCCCTTTGGAAATGGAATTGGACTTCTAGCCATATACATGCCGTAGCTTTGCATATCTGTCGCAATTTTAATTTTAGAGGAGTCAAATGCATCGATTGGATCTCTAAGAATCATCATCGCATTGGCAAAATAGCTCTCATTAGGGTCAATCCCTTCTGGAATCATATCTTCAATACAACTTGATTCAATAAGTGGCTCGTCCCCGTTTACATTAATATAAAAATCTGCATCAATTTTTGTGGACACCTCATAGATTCTCTCTAAATGAGTCGGACAGTCCTCGGATGTCATAACCCATGGAATACCGTATTTATCACATACATCTCCCACAATTTGATTGTCTGTGGCAACATACGCCTCATCAATTCCTTTTGCGGCCTTTAAGCTGCGATAAACCCACCAAATCATAGGATAACCACAAATATCTGCGATACCCTTTGCTGGAAATCTACTTGATGCATAACGGGATGGAATAACTCCAATAGTCTTCATAATCTTTACCTCTCTATTCTTTATTTTCTGTAATCTAAAATTCCATCGCGGAGTAAAAACTTCTCCGCATTTTCTGTTTGATCTTGATATTTATTCATTGTATTTCTCATATTTTCAAACGCCGTCTGCTGCCTTTTTTGCTCACTTAAGGCGTATTCTAGCGCCTTAATTTTGCCCTGCATGACAAGCATTTGATTTACCTGTGCTGGTTTTAATGAAATTGTCTTATCTGAATATTGTAATTCTTTTGTAAATTCCATTTTTCTTAATTTCTCCCTTACTTGCTCATCCTCACAATATAGCCAAATCTGATTACTCATATCTATATATTGATTGTTCTTTTGCTTTAGTTCTAAATTCCATACAAGCAAATTAGAACTATCTAAATTTGGGTATTTTAAGAGGAACTGATATCTATTTTGATAATTATCAAATAAAATAATATCTCTCTTTTTTATTTTTTCTAAATCGAGTTCTTCCTCTATCTTTGGTGTATTATCCGTCTCAACAAAGATACAGTTCTCATGCTCGATATGGTTGTCTATCTTTAAAAGCTTTAAAAAATTTTCTAAGTAGGAGCTTTCCTTCATATTAATCATAATATTTCGCTCCTCTTTTAATTTTTCTATAAGCTTTGCCATCGCATATGCCACGTGAAGATAGGAGTAATTTACTTCAATATCTGGACTAAAGCTATAACTTTCCTCTGTCAAAGCTTCCACGCCCGCAATCGATGTAGAGCTGGCTGTAATCGCGCGCTTTAACTTTCTATCAAACATAAATGGTAAAAGCTCAGAAGGCAGGCTTCTTCGAATGACAAAAGAATCTTTTATTATTTTCTCATAGTCAAAATAAATATCACTTGGATGTGGCTTAAATACAATTTCCATTCCCTCTGCAAAATAATCTAGCAGCACCGTCGTCAAATCAATCTGAACATTTAAATCCTTTACCGCTAAAACTAAAACTTTCTGTGTCAAAAACAAGGCAACAGGCTTGTCAGAATCCATATCATATGGCTCACAGTCATATAATTTTAAAACTGTATTTATTTTCTCTGGCACTTGCTCTTTTAATGTATCATAGATAGAAAAATGTACAATCCTCTCATCGCTCGTATCTCCTTTTTGGTAGTCCAAATTGCAAATTAACTTGACCGCAGTTTTAGAAGCCCCCGCACCACCCAAATAATTAGAGATAACATAGTTAGAAGAGTCTAATCCTCGAAGGATATCATAATAATGCTTTCTATCTGTCAAAATTCCACAGGAATCCTCAAAATAATGATAAGGAATCTTCCTCGCTAGACAATAAATACCGACTGTCCAATTATCAGAAGCGACATAAACCTCGCCAAACTCCGTAAGATTTGGAAACCAACTCTCAAAAGCCTGACAAATATTTTGGATTACTTGCTCTATCTCATTTTTGGTACTTTTTTGTGTCAGCTTCTTTCCTCTTTTTTTCTTAAATTCTTTTTCTGGAACAATAAGTACCTCATCAAATAATTCTAATTGCTTTATCTTTTGCGTGAAGTTTTCTAACACTTGACTTTGCGCATAGTGGTCTGCAATCATCAAAGTAGCTTCATCCTTTGCATGATAGGCCAACCTATGTACAATGCAAGATAAAACCTGATATACTGTTGCACCATGATATAGCACTCTCATACGATTTTTCCTCCTCTAGTTATATTTTTAAAGGTAGAAGGATCGACATGACTTATCATCTTTGCATCTTCTTTCGTTGCAGGCTCAATGGCAGGATACTGTCTCTTCAATACTCGATACGTCTGAAAATATTGAATAATTGCACCTTCGATTAAATTTCTTTTTGAACGCTGCATACTATTTGGATACGCAAAACCAATTTCATTTTCATGGATTATCGTCATATAAGGTATGGCAAAGGATAATACTGTTTTGAATTCTGTAAAAAGATGAGACTTTTCTTCCGTATCTTCTTCAAATGCCTCTTGTTCTTCCTCTTCACTCTCATTTTCATCTTTCTCTTGTATATCCAAATTTACTTGACTCTCGATTTCCTCATTTTCATATAAATACTCTTTTATACTGACTGTCTCCACTTCAATTCCAAGCTTCTTTGCAATTTTTGCGAAATTAGCCAGAGAAATCTCCTCTCCAAATGCATCCACAACGATAATTTTTCGCTCTCCATCCAGCGCTTTTTTGACATATTCCACAATTGCATTTTCATCTTCATTCTGATGCAAAACTGCCTCTTTCATAAACTCGTCTTTATAATTTTGAATGAGCTCCTCCTCGCTCTCAAATCCCATCGAATAGGCAACTCTACTAGCGGAAATCTTATTCAATGCGACGGAGTCCTCGAATAAAGCACTCCACTCCCTCTCATCTTCCGGCATATGAGAAGCAAGAGAAGACCAAGCGATCATCTTCGCATCTTTATAGAAAGATTGATATATATTTGCAAATAAACTTTCTTCATCTCCTAAGATAACTACAGTCGCATCTTTTTTCTTTTGCTGAATTTCTTCCATCATTATATAAAGTATAGGTGCGATAATAAGATAAGCACATTCAAATATTCTACTGTGATTTTGTTCTCCACCAAATACTTCAAGACCACAGATTGCTCTGTGAATCTTTCCAAAATCACTCTCTATCTTTTCCATCGCAACCATATCCATTAACTTATTTACTGGTCGATAGTAAATAGCATGACCATATTTTTCTTTCGTTGTCTTAATCATTCCATTAAAATCGCTACTTATGACAACACAAGGATACTCAAAACTTGTATCCTTTTTCTGCTCATAAATATCATAAAGCATTTTCTTTACAAGCTTTTTCTTTGTGGAATGCTTTGGTACTCTTAATTCGTCTAATTCAATTTTATATTGTTCTAATATATTTTTTGTTTTTTTATCTGAAACTTTATTACTTCCAATTCCAATTACTCTTATATCATTATTTTTTGCCGTATCAATTATTTTCTTTATATAAGGATTTTGTAAATATATTTTCTGACCATTTTTTAAGGATACCTGCGTAAATAGCATATTAAAAATATCTACTATGAGAACGTCAGATTTTGATATAATACCAGAAATCTGGTATACTTTTTGTCTTTTTACTACTCTGTGAAGAGAATGCACTCCTGGACTTAACTCTTTATACTGACTTAATCCAAGAGCTTGCTTTATATTCATATTAATAAGACATAATGCGTATTTTGCCGGTCGCTTCATAATCCAATTGGCATTCTCTCTCAAAAATAATTCAGACTGAAAAGCAACCTCAGCATTTGTCTGAGTCAGCAAATAATATACTTTTCGCTTTATTTCATAAAATATCATAGTACCTTTATTTCCTTTTCTTCTTTGTTTAAGATAAATTCATTCTACACTAAGATTTTTTCTCTGTCAATCTCGTAAAACTTTCCATCCTTTCTATCTTTAAAGGATATACCACATTTTTAAAGGACATCTTTTCATTTTTAAATTTTAAAATTTTTAGTTTCAGTTTATTTAATAAAAAGAACTTAAATTTTTCAATTCTGCTTAAAATCTCTCTGAAAATAGAAACTTTCTATCATCTCATCCTCATCTAATTGTTGCTCTTTATCCACTTTTTCTTCTATTCTTCTATCCATAATATATTGTAAAGCTTTTTTCTTTCCCTCTAATCTTACCCTTTCATCTGCCTCTTTACTTTGTATCTGCAATATTTGATTAGAAAGTTCTAATTTTTTCTCTATTTTAAAATTTTTTAAATTTTCTCTTATTTTATCTTCCCCAGAGTAAACCCAAATTTGTTTTTGGTAAGAAAAATAACTTTCTTCCTCTTTTCTTACTCGGAGATTACATACAACAAATTTTTCAAGTTCCTCTTTTGTATACTGAAGACAAATATTATATTTATCCTCACAGTTATCAAAAATAACGATATCTCTCTCCCCAATGTTTTTTATATCCATCTGTCCCTCTCTTCTTTTATCTCCATCTGTCTCGATAAAAATAGTACCTATCTGGATATGACTTTTTTCACATATTTTACTTACTCCTCTTTGGGACAATATATTTTCCTCTTTCTTTTGTAAACCATAAAATCTCAAAAAATTATCCAAGTAAGAATCTTCTTTCATATTAATCTCTATTTTTTTCTCTTCTTTCACATTTTCTATTATTTTTACAATAGTATACGCAATATGAAGATATAAATAATTTTTTTCAATATCAGGGCTAAAGCTATAATATTCTTTTGCTAATTTTCCTAATCCCCTAATGGATGTAGAACTCGCTGTGATTGCGGATTTCAGTTGCTTTGGAAATAAAAAAGGTAATAATTCTGACGGTAAATTTCTACGGACAATATACCTATTTTTTCCTAGTTGTCTATAATTTATAAAAATATCTTTTGGATGCGGTTTAAAAGCGATGATGGTCTTACCAGCAAAATAATCTAGTAAAAGAGCAGTCATCTCTCTTTGTATATTTAAATCTTTTATGGCAAGACTTCTAATGAATTGTGTTAAAAATAACGAAACGTCTTTTTTATCATCCATTTTATACGGCTCACTGTCATATATTTTTAAAATACTATCAATTTTATGTGGAATCTTTTCTCGCAATATATAGGAAATGGAAAAATTTTCGATTCTCTCATCACTAATATCACCTTTTTGATACTCTATATTACAATATAATTTTCGTGCAAGCTTTGACTGTCCAGCACCATGTAAATATTTTGAGATGATACAATTATCCATATCTGTACTTTGAATAATCTCATAATAGCGCTCTAAGTCCGTCAACATTCCACATGCATCCTCAAAATAATAATATGGAATTTTATTCCAGAGACAGTATATTCCAAGACTCCAATTATCGGACGCAATATAAATCTTATGAAAGCTTGAGAGTTTTGGTGCCCATCCCTCAAATTCTCTGCAAATATTTTTTATCACCAACTCAATCTGTGATGGACTACTATTTTTATCTAGTTTTCTTCCTCTCTTTTTTTTAAAGCTCGCCTCTGGAACAATCATAACTTCATCAAATATGTGAAGATTTTTCAAATTATTTATAAAATGCATCCTCTCTGGCTTTGGAGCGTAATGCTCCGAAATCATTAATATTGCCTCGTCTTTCTCATGATAGGCCAATCTATGAACGATACAACATAAAACCTGATATACAGATACACCATGGTATAATACTCGCATCCTATTATTCCTCTCTTACTCATAAAAATTATTTCTTTCCTTCCCATTATACGCTCTTTTTTATTTTTTTAAAGATAAATATAAAACTATATCTCTTACCATCCATATTTTCTCTCTTAATCTGGGTAATATTTTAAAATAAAAAAACTCTCTAGACTTAAATTTACTCTAAGTCTAAAGAGTTTTCTACTTTTTCTAATCTACTCACCAATCATACTTTGATACAAAGTTTCATAAACCTTCGCAGAACGCTCCCATGAGAAATCTGCCTCCATACCGCGTTTTATAATCTGTCCCCACTCTTCTTTATGATCTTTAAAAACAGATTTAGCATAATTAATTGTGTAAAGCATATCATGTGCATTATAGTTAGTAAAACTAAATCCTGTACCTGTATTCTCGTACTCATTATATGGCTGCACAGTATCTTTAAGTCCGCCTGTCTCTCGAACGATTGGGACAGTACCATAGCGAAGTGCCATTAATTGACAGAGACCGCATGGCTCAAAATTAGATGGCATTAAAATAGCATCTGCACCTGCATAAATACGTTTTGATAATTCATCTGAATAACAAATATTAGCCGATACAATATTAGGGTATTTATATGCATAGTATCGGAACATATTTTCATATCTAGAGTCACCTGTTCCAAGTACAACAAACTGCATATCATCACAGCAAATTTCATCCATCACACAGTCAATCAAATCAAGGCCTTTTTGGTCTGTCAAACGAGAGATAATACCGACAACAAATTTATCTGGGTCTTCTGGAAGTCCCAATTGCTTTTGAAGCTGTAATTTATTTTTTACCTTCTCTGTATCGACATTATGAATGGAGTAAGGAGCAACAATTTGAGCATCTGTAGCAGGATTATAAATATCATAGTCAATACCGTTTACAATACCGCTAAGCTCATGGCTTCTTGCTCTTAAAAGACCGTCTAATTTCTCGCCATAATATGGCATCTGAATCTCTAAAGCATAAGTATCACTTACTGTCGTGATATGGTCTGCATATACTAAACCACCCTTTAGCATATTTCCACCGCCATAACATTCTAATTTATCAGCTGTAATTAAATCATATGGAAGTCCAGCAATATCTCTCAATTCTTCTGGACCTGTCACTCCCTGGAATCTTAAGTTATGAATTGTCATAATAGACTTAATTCCTTGATAAAATGGATTGTCTGCAAAAATTGTTTTTAAATATACTGGAACAAGTCCTGACTGCCAATCATGACAGTGAATAAGATCCGGACGGAATCCAATTGTTGGTAAGATAGAGAGAGCTGCCTTACAGAAATAGCTAAATTTCTCGACATCTGCATAAATAGATGTATAAGGTGTATCTCTCCAGAAGTATTCTTCATTATCAATAAAATAAAATGTAATTCCATCATAAACATACTGCATAATTCCAACGTATTTTGTCCGCCAAGCTAATTCCATATAGAAATGATCTACATATTGCATCCCCTCTTTAAATTCTGCCTTAATGCATGCATAGTTTGGCAATACTACTCTAACGTCGTATTTTTCTTTATCAAATCTCTTTGGAAGTGTTCCAACAACATCTGCCAATCCACCTGTCTTGATAAAAGGTACACTCTCTGACGCAATAAAAAGTATGTTCTTCATAATCATCCTCCGTTTTGTAGAAATTATATTTACTATCCAAATTAATATTGAATTTAGATTAGTGAAAAATTATCACATTATGCAAATATTATAGCATAAAATCTACTTTTTGCACAACTATTTTATACAGATTTCTCATATTTTTTACAAAATTTAAATGATTCATCTCTATTCTCTCTCAAATACTTTCATTCGCAGTTTGAACCTTTTATTATTTTGCCCCTCTAACAAAATCCCTACTCATTTTTATGTATGTGTCAATTTAAGTCATACTATATTTCTGCTGAGAAATAATCTTATCTAGAATTTGCATCTCCCACTCTCATCATATCTTATACATGAATACGATATTCTAATCTTAGCTTATCTGCAATTAATGCGATAAATTCAGAATTTGTCGGCTTCCCTCTCCCTGCACTAATTGTATAGCCAAACATTTCCTCAAGCACATCTATTTTCCCTTTATTCCATGCCACTTCTATAGCATGACGAATCGCTCTTTCCACACTGCTTGATGTCGTTTTATATTTTTTGGCTATTGTTGGATAGAGAAGTTTTGTAATATAATTTAACATTTTTATATCCTGAATTGTCATAATAATACCATCTCTCACATATTGATACCCCTTTATATGTGCAGGTATTCCAATTTCACGGATGATTTCTGTAATATCAGCCTCAATTTGACTCATTCTCTCATCTTCAATTACAGTCTCTCCATAAGATTTCGTTGAGTAGAGAAATTTTTCTTCCATTCTTCCTCTTCTCATGGCAATTTGTAAAATTCGATTATAAATATTTTCTATATTATATGGCTTTAAAATAAAATAATCTGCTCCTAATTGACATGCACATTCAATGAGATTTTCTGTGCTGATAGAAGTGACAAAAATAAAACTTGGAACTTCCTCTAAAATCATCGTCTCGTTTACTTTTTCTAATACGCCAAGTCCATCTATTCCTGCTAACACAATATCTAGCAAAACTACATCTGGTTTTATATGTAAAATTGCATTATATGCACTTGTACCATCAGATACGACAGTTACCTCTTCTATTTCATCTTTTTCTTTTAAGAACTGACTTAGTTCTTCCGCAGAATTTTTATTACTATCTGCTATTACAATTTTTAATCCTTCACTTATCATATTTTCCTCCTTACCTTATTTTTGACAACATACTTTTGCATTATAAACAATATTTCTTTTCTCTTTGTCTTTTTTTCATAACTTGTCCTTTTTCTGAAATAACTAGGCAACCTATACAAGAGCAACTGATTTGTCTGAGTCTAAATCTAAAATATTTTTATACTCTAAACGTATTTTATCTGCAATTAATGCTATAAACTCAGAATTTGTTGGCTTTGCCTTCCCATTTGTGATGACATAGCCAAAAAGTTCTTCAATTGTATCTGTTTTCCCTCTATCCCATGCGACCTCAATTGCATGTCTAATTGCTCTTTCTACACGACTTGGCGTTGTATGATAGAGCTGTGCTATTGCAGGATACAATTGTTTTGTTATAGAATTGATAATATCAATATCTTTCACGACTAAAATAATTGCATCTCTTAAATACTGATATCCCTTTATATGTGCTGGAACTCCAATTTCATGAATAATATTAGTTACAATAATTTCCAAACGATACGATGTACTTTGTTTTGGAATATCCAATTTTGAAGTTCTAATAAAACTTTTTGTCTCCGCCTCTTTATATACTCCCGCCACATTTCTAATTTTCTTTAGCAACATTTGATTATCAAAAGGCTTCAACATAATATAAGAGACTCCTAATCGAAAAGCCTCTTCTGTAACATTTTCCTGTCCCATCGCTGTAAGTAAAATAATCGATGGTCTTTTTCTTAAATTTTCGTTTTTCATTTTCTCCAATACACCAAGTCCATCTAGATTTGGCATAATCACGTCTAAGATAACCACATCTGGCTCTTCTTTTTTTATTAAATCTACTGCTTCCATTCCATCCTTTGCATTTCCAATTACTTGCATATCTTCCTCACAAGATACTACTTTCTCCAATGTATTTATCATTTTTATATTATCATCTGCTATCACAACACGAATTGTATTCATCTTTCACTCCTCCTGTTAATGTTAGTTTTTACTCCGTTATTATACAATTTCTTCCAATAGCAAACAACAAATATCGTGTGAAATAATAAGACAATAAAGAACGATATTAGACAAGTTATACATCTAATTTGTTTTACTTTCCCGAGTTTTTGTCGTTATTTTGGGAAAAAGGATATTTTTTGGCTTAAGAAATTTTTTCATAATCTATCTTTTATAATCTTAAAATAAATATTTTATCATTTATATGGCATATATAAATGCAAAAAAGAGATATCGAAACATATTTTTTGTACAAGATATTCACCTTAATCAAACAGACTCCAATTATATCTTGTCAAAATTATATATTTTACAACATCTCTTTTGACTCTATTGTATTTCTCATATTCAATTTCCAAATATATCAGTTCCTATATTCGTTTATTCAAACCTATATTACTACCTTATGCCCAAGAAAAATACTACCTATATTTTACTTGCTATTACTTTAAATCCAACTAAAATCGCCTCCTGTAACAGCAAGACTTAAAAGTCCGTCCATTCTCTCAACTTCTTCCTCCCCCTCGATGATTTGCTGAAGATAAGCAGTGTCTAAAACTTCTCCTAAATCCTCGTCTGGACCAATTTCATAGTCAATCTCTGCTTCACAATCTGGACATGGAATTCTCTCTAGTGTCTGTAGGGATAAAAATCTGTTTTTACATTGTTTACATTCATAATATCCGCATTTTTTTGTTCCATCTGGCAAATAGTACATTTTCTTTTCCTTCTTTCCTATTTCATTATCTATAATCTTACAAAATAATTATAGTCTACTTTGCAATAACACGCAATGTTTTCTTATATTTCTAAGTTGACAATCAAGAAAGTTAGTGTTACAGTGTTAGTGCAAAAAGCTTATTATTTTCATAATGAGAAAAAACATAGAAAATAAAATTAAGATGAATGAACATACGAGGTATTAAAAGATGCAAGAATTAAGACCAATTAAAGAAGGAAAAGTTAGAGAAATTTACGATAATGGCGACAGCTTAATTATGGTTGCCACAGACCGTATTAGCTGCTACGATGTTATTTTGAATAACCAAGTAACAAAAAAAGGAGCTGTTCTTACACAGATGTCTAAATTTTGGTTTGATATGACAGAAGATATTTTACCAAACCATATGATTTCTGTAGATGTAAAGGATATGCCAGAGTTCTTCCAACAGGAGAAATTCGACGGAAACAGTATGATGTGTAAAAAACTTGAGATGCTTCCAATCGAGTGTATCGTAAGAGGATATATTACAGGAAGTGGCTGGGCTAGCTATAAAAAAGATGGTACTGTATGTGGAATTACACTCCCAGAGGGATTACAAGAATCTGATAAGCTTCCTGAGCCAATTTACACACCATCTACAAAGGCTGAGATTGGTGACCACGATGAAAATATCTCCTATGAAAAGAGCATCGAAGTATTAGAAAAACAATTCCCTGGAAAAGGGGAGGAGTACGCTGCAAAACTTCGCGACTGCACAATCGCTCTCTATAAAAAATGTGCAGAGTACGCATTAGAAAAAGGAATTATTATTGCAGATACAAAGTTTGAGTTTGGTTTAGATGAGAACGGTAATATCGTAATCGGCGATGAGATGCTCACACCAGACAGCTCTCGTTTCTGGCCAGCAGACGGATATGAACCAGGACATGGTCAACCATCCTTTGATAAGCAGTTCGCTCGTGACTGGTTAACATCCAACGAGGGACATGACTGGACATTGCCAGAAGAGATTGTTGACAAGACAATCGCTAAGTATCTTCAGGCTTACGAGATGCTTACAGGGAAAACATTATAATGCTATAAAAAGTGAGGTGTAAAAGAAACTTATCTAGCGTCTTTTATACCTCACTCTTCTTAATTTCTTTTATTCTTTAATTACAAATATTTTTTCCTCGCCATTCAACTTATAGTAGAATTTTCCTCATTCTAATGCTCCAACATATGCTCAATAAAGATTCCATATCCCTTCTGCGGGTCATTGACAAAGACATGTGTCACAGCTCCGATGAGTTTTCCATTTTGAATAATCGGAGAACCACTCATTCCCTGCACAATTCCGTTTGTCTGCTCTAAAAGTTCGTCATCTGTAATGCAGATTTTCATTCCCTTTAGCATATTTTCCTCGCTTTTATCGATATCCTCAATATTTATCTCATAATCTTTACAGCTTCCATCAATATACGAGCGAATATACGCCTTGCCCTTTTTCACTTCTTGCTTAGAGGCAACCTCCATCTCCTCTCTCTTTATATTTTCTAAATTTCTCCCATTTAATGTCCCATAAATCCCGTATTTCGTATTATTTTTAATCTCACCCATCTTATTGACAGCAGAATACGTAATCTGTCCAATAATCTCTCCCGGTGTTCCTTTCTTTCCCTTCTGAATTGAAAATACATCTGCCTTATAAAGCGCTCCTTTTTTTATGTCCATCTTTTGTTCTGTATCCATATCACTAATTCCATGACCTAATGCACCAAAATTATTTCCGTCGATATAGGTCATCGTTCCCAATCCCTGTGTGTCATCCCTAACCCAAGCGCCAATTTTATAAGTTTTATCTTCTTTTACCTCAATTGGCTTTAGTTTTACTTGCACTTTTTTTCCATCTCTAACTATATGAAATACCGTCGCTTTTCCTTTTGTAGTATTCAATACATTCACAAGCTCTTTCTTATTTTCAATCGGTGTAATTCCAACTTGAGTAATATAATCTCCCGCCCGCAAAATATTTTTGGCCGGCTCATAATTTAATCCGTCACTTGAGGTAATCGCCTGCGTGCCAAGAACAAGAACTCCCCTCGTCTCTACATAAATTCCGATTGTAAAACCTCCAGGAATTACCTTTTTTGTTCCATTTGATATATTGGCAGAAATTTCTTTCGCTTCAATCGGTCTTTTCACATAAGTATGATATCCTACAAGTATAATAAGTAAAAGATTCCACAATAATAAAATACATAATAGTTTTTTATAGCGCCTTTTTTTCTCACTCATCTTGCTCTCTCCTTCCTCTTTTGCAATAAACCTCTTAGCAAATACCTTGCGGTACAAATTTGGAAACATAATATGTTTTTAAATTATTTTTGTCTTTCTTTAGCATCTATACTATTTGTTTCGCAAATACTACTGCAAAGGAAAATCCAATTGTTTCGTACTTTTGAAACTTTTCTATAAAAAAGTTTAGCACTATTTACTAACACTAAGCTTTTTCTACCTGTATTATATGAAATTTTTTTCTTCACAAATCAGTCTTTTTTTACTGCTTCTGCCATATCTTTCATCTCTTTTACAGTTCTTATATCGTATTTATAATAAAAATATCACTAATTTAGCGATTAATCTTTACATAGTATCTTTTTCCTTTTCTTCAACCAAAAAATTAGAAATTTTTTCATAACATTTTGATATTTTCTTATTGAATAATTTTTCTCATTATATTATAATAAAAATAATAATAATTACTATTATCAAGGAGGAGAATAAGTTTATGATTTATAAGTGTAGTGTATGTGGATATATTTTTGACGAAACGAAGGAGGGACTTTCCTTTTCTGAGCTTACACAATGTCCTCTCTGTAAACAGCCTGTAGATAAATTTGTTGTAGTGGAAGCTAATTCTTCTACAAAATCAGCCGCTTTCGAGGAAGTTCTCTGCGAGGTCTATGAAGCAAAAGAAGAGACATTAAATTTAGAATATCCACAAGAGACAAGAAATATGGATAAGAATTACAGATATATGAAACAGATTCATGAAATGGCAGTTTCTGGGAAATCTATTATCGAAGCGATGGGAACGCAGATGCCAATGCCAAACTGGGATGATATTTTAGTGCTTGGTGCACAGCTTAATCCGCCACCGCTTGATGAGCACGCTCTAGTTATAACAACAACTGTAATCGGAAAACATGCAAAGCGTCCAATGATTTTAAATAATCCTGTTTATATTTCCCATATGTCTTTTGGAGCATTGTCTAAAGAAACAAAAATCGCTCTGGCGAAGGGAAGCGCTATGGCAGGAAGCGCCATGTGTAGCGGCGAAGGTGGAATTTTGTCCGAGGAGATGGAGGCTGCCAATAAATATATTTTTGAATATGTACCCAATAAATACAGTGCAACAGATAAAAATTTAAGAAAAGCAGATGCAATTGAAATTAAAATTGGCCAGGGGACAAAACCTGGTATGGGCGGTCATCTTCCTGGCAGCAAGGTGACTCCTGAAATTGCCGCTGTTCGCAATAAACCTCTTGGTGAAGATGTAATCAGTCCCTCTAAATTCCCAGAAATTAATACGAGAGAAGATTTGAAGAACTTAGTATCTGAGCTTAGAAGACGCTCTGACGGTCGACCTATCGGTATTAAGATTGCCGCTGGCAAGATTGAGAAGGATTTGGAATACTGTGTATTTGCCGAGCCTGATTTTATTACAATCGACGGAAGAGGCGGTGCAACTGGTGCATCTCCTGCCATTATCCGTGATGCGACAACTGTTCCAACCGTTTACGCTCTCTATCGCGCAAGAAAATATCTTGACTCTATCAAATCGGATATTGAATTGGTCATCACGGGAGGACTTCGCGTCTCCTCAGACTTTGCAAAAGCTCTAGCAATGGGCGCCGATGCCATCGCAGTTGCCTCAGCAGCTATGGTTGCCGCTGCCTGTCAGCAGTATCGTATTTGTGGAAGCGGTATGTGTCCAGTTGGTGTAGCTACACAAGACCCTGAGCTTCGCTCTAGACTTAAAATAGAAACTGCCTCCAAAAGAGTGGCAAATTATTTGAATTGTTCTTTAGAAGAATTAAAAACTTTTGCTAGAATTACAGGACATAACAATATTCACGACTTAAATGTGGGAGATTTATGCACAATCAGTCGAGAGATTTCTGAGTATACTAATATTCCACATGCATAAATACATAAGGGATGTAAAAATATATAGATTTTGGTAATATTGGGTCAATACATAGTCGAGAGTCAAGGAAAAGAATTTTCCTTGACTCTCGGCGTCTGTTTCCATAATTTTAAGGGCTATAATCCCATTACGATATTGGCAATGCTTCTATATGCAAAGAAAAACATCCTTTACCGCTTTGGCCATTTCTTTCATCTCTTTTGCACTCTTTAATACAGTATCTGTTATCTCAACACCGCTAATTAAGCGGGCAATTTCTCGAATGCTATTTTCTTCCTCAAGCGCAAGTATCGAGGTAGAAGTTTTTTCCTCTAAAGCTGATTTTTCAATCAGAAAATGTGTGTCCGCCATCGCCGCAATCTGCGGAAGATGCGTAATGGAAATGACTTGATGTCTCTTAGCGATATATGCCATTTTTTCAGATACCTTCTGAGCAGTTCTTCCACTAATTCCGACATCAATCTCATCAAAAATCAATGTGTCAATCGCATCGACATCTGCCAAAATCGACTTAATCGCAAGCATAATTCTTGAAAGCTCACCGCCGGATGCCACTTCATTTAACGGTTTCATCTTCTCACCTGGATTCGTAGAAATCAAAAAACCTGCATCATCCATTCCATTTTTCGTAATATCGGATAATAAGCCAAACTGAATTTTAAACTGTACATCCAAGAAATTTAAATCAATCAATGCTTCCTTGATTCTCTGCTCTAAAATCTTTGCAATTTTTTTTCTCTTTTTTGTCAGCTGCTCACATAATTCAAGAAGAGAGGCTCTCTCTTTCTTATATTGGCTTTCTAGATCCGAAATATACTGCTCATAATTTTTTAACTGCTCTAAGCGTTTCTTTTTCTCTTTTTGATAAGCTAAAATTTTCTCAATGGAATCTCCATACTTTGCTTTTAATCGGTCAATAACTTCTAAGCGCTGTCTTGTCTGCTCAAAATCATTCTCATCAAACTCCATCTTTTGCATATAAGATGCAAGATCTCTATTAAAATCATTTAAAAGCTCCTCGATTGTATCAAGCTGGCTATGTAAACTAGAAATCTCCTCGTCATATTCTTCAATTTGAGTAATCTTCCTAATCGCCATTCCAATTAAATTTCCAGCTCCCTGATGATCATATCCTGTCTCCTCATAACAATTCGACAAAACCTCCGCCATCTCCTTGGCATTTGACATAAGCATAAAATCTTTTTCTAACTGAACATCTTCTCCAATCTGTAACGTCGCTCCCTCAATATCCTTTATCTCAAACTCAATAAAACTAATTTCTCGAAGTCTCTCCTCCTCGGCTAGACGTCCCTCATTTAGCTTCTTTTCTAAATCTTTATAGACACCATATCCAGTCTCGATTTTTTCTTTCATCGGAGCAATCTCATCTTTTCCATAATAATCTAATATTTCTAAATGTTTCTTTTTTTGCAAAAGAGACTGATGCTCATGTTGTCCGTGAATATCTAAAAGCATTCCTGATACTTCTCGAAGTTTTCCCAATGTTACCGTCCTATCGTTAATTTTCGCAATACTTCTTCCATGCGTAATCTTTCGACTGACAATCAAAGTTCCATCTTCCTCTAAAGGAATATCAAGCTGCTCTATCTTTATTTTTGTCTCCTCATCCTTTACCCAAAAGACAAGCTCACAAAGGGCATAATCTGCCCCTGTACGAATCATATCTTTTCCTATCTTTTTTCCAAAGGCTGCATTAATAGAACCGATAATAATCGATTTTCCTGCTCCTGTCTCACCTGTCAAAATATTAAGCTGATCCGAAAAATCCACCTCGATTTCCTCAATTAATGCCAAATTTTTTACATGTAATTGCATTAACATAATTCGTACTCCTTGTCTATTACTTCTTGCCTTCTTCTTTTTTGGAGATTACTTTTCCAATACTAGATACCGTCTCTTTTGCCATCTCATTATCTCTGGCCACACACATAACTGTGTCATCTCCCGCAATAGAACCCACAACACCAGGAATATCGAGAGAATCAATCGCTGCTGCACATGCCATTGCCATTCCAGATACTGTCTTTAACACAATAATATTTTGTGCAATTTCCATAGAAATAATGGCATCCGATAAAACTCTCTTATATTTTTTCGTTGTATGATAATCTTGATTTTGTAATACAATATATTTTTGTTTGCCTCCCTGATAGGCAAGCTTTGTAAGCTTCATCTCTCTGATATCTCTTGAGATTGTCGCCTGCGTGGCATTAAAACCAGCCTCAACCAATTTCTCTGCCAACTCATCTTGCGTCTCAATATCATAATTTTCTATAATTTCTATTATTTTCGCCTGTCGCTGTGCTTTCATTCTAAGCCTCCCTTTTCTAATCATTTTTCATTTTTATTCTTAAAATTTCAGCAAAGCTCTTACTTCGTATCTTTACTAGCTGAACTGTCTTTTTCTCTCGCTCAATGAAAAATCGCTGTCCTGGCTCTAGCCTAATTGCCATCTGACCATCAATCGTGACAATAGCCTCCTCTTTTTGACTCTTTCTAAGTCTTCCCACTTCTACCTCTATTTTATCATTTTTCGATAAGACAACACTTCGATTTGCGAGAGAATGAGGACAAACCGGTGTGACAAGAATCACATTGCAGGCGGGATTGACAATCGGTCCTCCCGCCGAGAGATTATAGCCAGTAGAACCCGTGGCAGTTGAAATAATCACGCCGTCCGAGTGATACGTATCCAGCCAATCTCCATTTGCAAAAACATTATACTCGATAATACGCGAATATCCACTTCTCGCAATAACAACATCATTTAATGCTGACCACTGTTTTTTTATGTCTCCAAGCTCATCCTTAATATAGCCTTTTAACATCATTCGTTTTTCTATTGTATAATCTCCTTTTAGAAGATGATCTAAGGTCTCATCCAAATCTGCAATCTCAATATCCGCTAAAAATCCAAGTGTTCCAAGATTAATACCGATCATCGGAAGCTTTCGATCGAGCAAAATCCTTGCCGCCATCAAAAATGTTCCATCACCTCCGATGACAAGTGCACAATCCAAATTTGTTGGTAAATCTGGAACTTCTTGATGCTTAGAACCCAAATTTGTCATAATCGTACAATTTGTTCCATTTCTCTCTAAATGAGCTTTTACAGACTGCGTCACTGCCAAATCTTTATCTTTCAGCTCATTTGTAATTATTAAAAAATTTTTCATTTCCCCTCTACTCCTTCTTGGAATGTGAAAGAGCTTGATGGGATAGAGCTACAACTTCCCCACATTTTTCCTTATCAATTCGATTGACTGGATTTTCCTCCTTTTTAAGATGAAGAAGATATTCAATATTTCCCTCTGGTCCCTTAATCGGAGAAAAATCAAGATGTAAGAGAGAAAATCCAATGAACTTGGCGTAATTCATAATCATCTCGATTACTTCTCTATGTACGCTATCATCTCTCACTACTCCTTTTTTTCCAACTTTCTCTCTTCCTGCCTCAAACTGAGGTTTAATTAGACATACAACCTCTCCGTCTTGTTCCAATACATTCTTCACTGGAATCAAAATCTTTGTGAGAGAAATAAAAGAGACATCAATAGATACAAACTGAGCCAACTCATCAATATCTTCTTTTGTAACATATCTCATATTGGTCTTTTCCATACAAACCACTCTCTCATCATTGCGAAGCTTCCAGTCTAATTGTCCTCTTCCTACATCAATGGAATATACTTTTCTCGCTCCATTTAAAAGCATACAATGTGTAAATCCCCCTGTGGAAGCCCCCACATCCATGCAGACCTTATCTCTTAAATCAAGGTCAAACTCATTCATCGCTTTTTCTAGCTTTAATCCACCTCGACTTACGTATTTTAAAGTATTTCCCTTTATCTCAATTGGCAAACTTTCCTCAAACATAGAACCTGCCTTATCTTCTTTTTGACCATCTACATACACGATTCCAGACATAATAATCGCCTTAGCCTTCTCTCTAGATGAGGCGAGTTGCTTTTTTACTAATAATACGTCTAATCGCTCCTTCATAGCGTTTACTCCTTTTTCCCTCTGTCAAGAAAAGTTGATATCAAATCATTTTTCTCCTAAAATTTAACAAATATTTTCTAATCTATTTCTTTATACGATCCAGTTTTCTCTTATTTTATTGGCTATCTCTTCCTTAGAAAGACCGTATACTTCTTTTAATTTTTCCACATCTCCATGTTCTAAAAATGTATCTGGCAGGCAAATCGTCTTTAGTTTTGCCTTTGGACCAATCTCGCATAAGTACTGTGCCACTTGTTGTCCAAAACTACCCATCTTTACATTTTCTTCCACAGTTATCATTATATCGTGGGTTTCATTTAATTTGCAAATTAGCTCTTTATCCATCGGTTTTATAAATCTAACATTAATAAAGGTAGGATTTATTTGTTCCTCTTCAAGCAAATCTAATGCTTCCTTCACAGTTTTAACCATAGAACCTATTGCAAGAACTGCCACCTTTTTTCCCTCTTTAATGATCTCACTTTTTCCATATATAATCTTTTCTTTATATTCCTTTAGTCCATAATAAGCAGTTCCTCTTGGATACTTAATCGCAATAGGACCATCAAACTGAATACAAAAATCCAACATTCTAGACATTTCATAGCGGTTTTTTGGGGCAACAACTGTCAGTCCAGGAATACTAGATAAATAAGAAATATCATAAATTCCCTGATGTGTCTCACCATCTTTCCCAACAATTCCAGAACGGTCTACTGCAAATATCATTGGTAGTTTTTGCATACAGACATCGTGAAGAATCTGATCATAGGCTCTTTGCAGGAAAGTTGAGTACACTGCAAAGACAGGTTTCATTCCTGCTGCTGCCATACCTGCTGCAAAAGTAACCGCATGCTCTTCTGCAATTCCTACATCAAAAAATCGATCAGGAAACTTTTTAGCAAAGCTAGAAAGACCAGTTCCACTCTCCATAGCAGCTGTAATTGCCACAACCTTTTCATTTTTTGTCGCGAAATCTACAATTTTTCTGCCAAAAATATCGGTGTAAGTTGATAATTCTTTCCTTTTTAAAGGCTCTCCCGTTTTAGGGTCAAATGGATCGACACCGTGAAATTTGGAAGGATTTTGCTCTGCAAGAGGATATCCAGCTCCCTTATCTGTTAAAACATGGATAAGTACTGGAGCTCCAATTCTCTTTGCTCCTGTAATAACACGCACCATATCAGAAATATTAGAACCATCAATTGGGCCAATATATTCAATCCCCATCTCCTCAAATAAAGTTCCTTCTTTCATAAGTATCTGTCTAATAGAATCTTTAGATTTTTTCATTGTCTTTGCGATTCCCTCGCCAACTTTTGGAATTCCCATTAAATGTTTTTCCAAATTTTCCTTAAAATCCATATATTTCATATCTGAGCGTAAATGCGCCAAATATCTTGACATACCTCCGACATTCTCCGATATGGACATCTTATTATCATTTAAGATAACTATCATGCCCTTTTTATTTTTACGAAGTTTGGCCATATTATTGAGTGCCTCATACGCCATACCTCCCGATAGAGCACCATCTCCAATCACTGCCACAATCGTCTCATCCTTGCCGCTTAAATCTCTTGCCTGCGCCATTCCAAGCGCTGCTGAGATAGATGTGGAACTATGTCCTGTTCCAAAAGTATCGCATTCACTCTCGTAAATTTTCGGGAATCCACAAAGACCTTCATACTGTCTTAGTGAATCAAATCGTTCTTTTCTTCCTGTGAGCATTTTATGCACATAAGATTGATGTCCCACATCATATATAATCTTATCTTTTGGCAAATCAAGCGCCAAGTGAAGCGCCATTGTCAACTCCACCACACCGAGGTTCGATGCCAAATGACCGCCTGTCTTACTCACTTTTTCTACTAAAAACTGACGAATTTCTTCAGCCAATTCTCCATATTGATCTGGACTAATTTTTTTTATATCGTTTACTTTTTCTATTTTATCTAATAACTTTGTCATCTTTGGGTACCTCGTTGTCCTTACTATATGACTTTAGTTTATGCGATCTACTAAATATAATAATAAATTTCTTAAAAATTCATTTTTAAATGAAAATCCATCTAATATTTCAATAGCTTCCTTTGTCAATCTAGCTACTTCTTCTTTGGATTTTTCTAATCCATATATCGTCACATAAGTTACTTTTTCATTTTTCTCATCACTGTGAATTGGCTTTCCAAGCTCCTCGACAGTACTAGTAATATCCAAAATATCATCTTGAATTTGAAAAGCAATCCCAATTTTTCTGGCAATCTGCTCTATCTTTTCTATATCTTCCTCTGGTCTTCCCGCTAAAATAGCACCAATCATCATAGAAGCTTCAAGCAAAGCACCCGTTTTTAACTCATAAATAAACTGAAGCTGCTCCATCGTCATTTTCTTTCCAGTAAGCTCTACATCTGCTGTCTGTCCTCCAATCATACCATAGATTCCAGGTTTTCTTGAGAGAACTAAAAATGCCTTTGCAATCTTCTCATCGCTAAATCTACCCTCAAATGCTTTTCCCGCTGTCTCAAACGCATAATTTAAAAGCCCATCACCTGCCAAAATCGCCATGGCCTCACCATATACAACATGAGCCGTTTCTCTTCCCCTTCGATAATCATCATTGTCAAGTGCGGGTAAATCATCGTGAATCAAAGAATATGTGTGAATCATCTCTATTGCCGCCATAAACGGCTCTATAATGGATTCTTTCCCACCAAAAAACTGATATGTTTCTTGCATTAACATTGGTCTTAGGCGTTTTCCCCCTGCATTCATTGTATAATTCATCGCTTCCAAAACTGTTTTTTGAAAGCCCTCTTCCTTCGGAAGATATTTCTCAATAATCTTCTCTATCTGTTTTGCTTTATCACTAATTTGTTGCTTCACTTTCCTGTTCCTCCAGTAGTAAATTTGCTATTCTTCTCCATTTTCTTTTAATATAATCATCTCTTTTTCTACTGTATCAAGTACAGTCTGACATTTTTCAAGCAGTTTTACCCCTTTTTTATAATAAGTAAGCGAATCCGCCAGCGTTGTCTCTTCTGACTCTAATTTCCCAATAATTTCTTCTAACTCTTCATATGCCTTCTCAACTGTAAATTTCGCTCTCGCCATGAGATACTCCATCCTTTCCACTTTCCAACTGGATTTTCATTATCTTCGCTTCTATACTTCCGTCTCGCATCGTAATTTTGACTTTCTGTCCCACTCTAGCCTCTTTGACGGTCTGCAGCATTTTGTCCTCTTCTGTTTCAATATATCCAAATCCACCTGCAAGCTTTTTGGCAGGAGATTTCGCATCAATTTTTTGATGATAGAGAGCCAATCGATGCCTCGCCAAAAATACCTTTTTTTCCATCGCAGCTTCCATGCGCCGCTCAATATCAAACAATCTCATTTTTTTCTCTTGCATCGCCGATTCTGGATTAAGATATTCCAAGCGAAAAGATAACTCATCTTTTTTCGTCTTTGAAAAATCCAGCTTTTGTCGCATAAGACTATCTAATTTTCTCCTTGCTCCCAGAAAACTTTGCGCATAAAGACTATAATCTGGAATTGCGAGCTCACATGCCGCTGACGGCGTTGCTGCACGCAAATCCGCCGCATAATCAGCGATCGTTGTATCTATCTCGTGACCTGTCCCAGAAATAATCGGTGTATTGGCTGCAAAAATTGCCCTCGCTACAATTTCTTCGTTAAACGGCCATAAATCCTCTATTGAGCCACCACCTCGCCCAATAATGATTGTATCCATATCCATTTTATCCAATATCTCAATTCCCTTTACAATTGTCTTTGCAGCATCCCTTCCCTGTACTTTAGCTGGATAAAGATAAAGCTGGACATAAGGATTTCTTCTCCTAGCGATACTTTTTATATCTTGAATTGCCGCACCTGTATTCGCCGTCACAATCCCCACTTTTTTAGGATAGGCGGGAATCTCCTTTTTTAATTCATGATCAAACAATCCCTCCTCATAGAGCTTTTGTTTTAACCTTTCAAACTCCTCATACAAGGCTCCAATTCCATCTAATTTAATCTCTCTCGCATAAATCTGATACGTGCCATCTCGCTCATAAACACTTAAATTCCCATTTACAATAACACTCTGTCCATCACTTAATTGAAAATCTAATCCATAGGTTCTATCTCCAGCAAACATAATACAAGAAATAGTCCCTCTCTCATCCTTCAGGGAAAAATAAATATGACCAGAAGAATGATATTTACAATTGGAAACTTCTCCCTTTATCGAGAGATTTCGAAGCATATAATCGCTTTGAAACATACGCTTAATATATAGATTAATCTGTCCTACTGTGTATACTTTTTTCATATCTTCCCTCTACTTTTTTATTTTACCCAAAAAAACTACGACTCTCACAACTTAGCACTTTTACTTTTTAGAAAAATGCAGGTTTGATGCAAAAAGGGGGACTGTACAAAACTTGACAGTCCCCCTCCTTTTCGTCTTTTTTCTCTGTCTAACTGTCACTGTACATTCTGCTATGAAAGCATTTCTTTTTCCTCGGATAAAACGGATTATATCAACTAAATATTATACTAGTTTTGCTAAGACTCCATTGACAAACCTTGGTGCATTTTCATTACAATACTTTTTGGCTAACTCTACCGCTTCGTTAATTGCAACTCCAGTCGGAATATCCTCATCTTTTTTAATCTCGTATACTGCTAGACGCAAGATTGCAAGCTCTGTCTTTCCGAGTCTTTCTAATCTCCAGCCTTTACAAATGGATAAGATTATCTCATCGATTTCTTCTAGGGAATCTAAAATGGCATCAATCTTATAAGACATATAGTTTTTATCTTCCTCTTTTATAGTTGGAAAATCCTCAAAATACCATTCTAACTGCTCTCTTAATTCTTCTTCTGAGTTAAATTCTACTCTAAAAATTAATTGAAATATTCTCTCTCTTATCTCGCTTCGTTTCATACTCTAACTCCGTTCTATTTTTATCATGCTGTGGAGATTATTCTTCTTCCTTTTGCATTGCAATGCCGGAAATTTTAACATTAACCTCTTCCACAGTAAGTCCTGTCATCGTCTCAATGGCAGATTTTACTCTCTCTTGTACATTACGGCAAACCTTTGGAAGACTCACACCGTATTTTAATTCTAATGTGAGGTCAACTAAAACCTTCCCTTCTATCACTTGTACTTTAACACCTTTGGAAAGGCTTTTCATGCCAAGCTTACTAATAATACCGTTTGTGATATTACCAGACATTTTTTCCACTCCATCTACTTCTGTAGCGGCGAGCGCTGCAATAATTGCAACAACCTCATCTGCAATCTGCACCTGTCCAAACTGTCCTTCTTCTATCTTATAAACTGTATTTTTTTCTTGTTCTTTGCTCATAAAAATAGGCCTCCTTTTCCTAAGCTTATTATACTATTTTGCATAGTGTTATCTATATTATAACAAAATCCACTTTATTTGCAATCTTTTTCTTTAGTTCGTGACTTTCAGAGTAGAAATTACCATATCACTAACCTTGCAATCCGCAGTTCTAGTCACAATGTCTTCAATCTGTGCTTTTTCGACACTAGAAAGTTCCTCCGCCTGCACACATACATCAACAGATCCATTTTGAATCGTTACGATAGAATTTAAAAATCCTTTTGAGCCAAGAAGCTGTTCCGTGGCTGCCTCTTTTTCCATCGTATCAGAGAGAGCTGTCTTTTTTGCAACTGCCTCCTCTTTTTGAGCATTCGATACATTTGCATCTTCAATAATGCTTTGTAAATTTTCTTTTGCTTTCGCATAAGTCTGTTCTCTTTCCATCTTTGTGCTTGCGATATAATTTGACACATTGGCAGAAGTGAGTACTGCCTCACCAATCTGAGTATCTGTCGCCATCTCACTCTCTTCTAAACTATCTTTTACTGGCGCACTTACCTCATCATCATCACTGGCCTGTGCATTTTCCCCCTCCGTGCTAGCCGTCTTCGTTTCCTCCTCGGACAGCACAGTTCCATCTACTGTTTGCTCAATTACCTCCTGACTATCTTCTCCCTCCTTCACAACAGATAAATCTCTGCCTGAGAAATTTAGATATCCTGCCACTGCAATCATAACTGCCAAGGCTGTGATAAGCATCTGATTCTTTTTTACTCTAACTTTCATTTTCCTTCCTCCATTTTTAATACTTTTATTTTATTCACTTCCAAATGAAATAGAACTTGAACCGCCTCTGTGACCTCTTTTACAATAACTGGATTTCCTCCTCCTTCCAGTACTACGACAACTCCTGCCACCTTTGGCTCTATCTCTTTTATTATGTATGGTTCCTGATTCCCACTATTTTCTGTAAGAACAGTCTCCTCGTTTTCCTTTATCACATCGTTCGTTTTTGTATCCTCTTTCATTTTTTCTTGCTCTGTCTGCGTATCTTTATTCAACACAGCCTCCTTGGAAGATTCTAATGTCAACATAACCTCCACTTTTCCCACTCCCTCAATGGTCCTTAATGTCTGCTCTAGTTTTCCCTCCATTGCCTCAATATAAGCATCATTTTCTGTTACTTCTAGTTTACTCTCCTCTTTTTCTACCCGTGACTCCTGTTTTTGTGGAATACTAAGTACTAAAAGTAAAATCCCAGCGAATGCCATCAATAAAATTTTAGGAAGACCAATCTCTTTTATTGAGAATCCTTTCTTTCCATCTTTTTCCATATATTCACTCCTGCACCCTTACATCTATATGAGAATCATCAAGCTGATAGAAGTCTTTTATAATTTTTTTTACTTTTTCTTTCTCATTTTGTTCTAAGTTAATATAAGAATTCCCTGCTGTAGAAGATTCTATCCTCTCATTTGCCTTAGAATTTTGTTCTTGCTTTTTCACTACTATCTCCACCTTATTAATTTTCCCTAAATCTTCTTCTAAACCAATTTCCACTTTCTGAGAATACACTTTATAATTTTCTGCCTCCAAAAGTTCTCTTATTTGCTGTCCTATTTGTAGTTCGTATAACTCTTTTTTTCTCTCCTTTTCTCTCTCTTCCAACTCCTCGCCCTCTTCTTCCATCTGCCTTATATCCACTGAAATAAATTGGCGCATAGTCTCCAAACTTATATTTTTTTTGGAGCCTACAATATCTACAATCGGTTCTACTACTAAAAATACTGTGAGAAATCCTACAAAAAGCTGAGTATAAGTCTTATAATTATCACTTGGAATCAGCTCAAGTGCGATAGAGGCTAATAATGAAAATAGAATAATATTTCTGACCCAGTTATAAAAAAAGTCCAATTTCTTTTCCTTTCTAACTTTCTTACTATTTACTACAGCTTCTGATTCGTACTCATCGCCGTCATAGCAATAACTAATAAAAAAAGTGCTCCACAAGATAAAAGCACATTTAATAATAATTTTCCGCTCTCCCCCGCCGCATATAAACATTGGATCAATCTTTTATCCGAGATTGGCTGAAGCAAAGCTGCCGCAATATAATAAGTTAAGACAAATAAAATAACCTTTAAGACGGGCACAGCTAAAATAATAATCAGACAAAAAATTCCTGCCCCTCCAATACTATTTTTAATAATCACACTTGAGCCCACAATCGTGCTTGTCACAGTTCCAAGAAGCTGTCCCGCCCCTGGAATTGCATTTAATCCCTTCTGAATCACATTCACTTTCACCGAATCGGCCGCTGGCAAAATCATACTCTGAATGACATTTACTCCAAGAACAATACCGACAACCCCTCTTAAAGCTTGGATAGAACCTTTTTTTATGAGCTCCGTAAGTTTTGAGAAATGGTCTTCTTTTGCCATATTATTGGCGAGCTCCATAATCATATACATATAAATAAGCGGAACAATTCCTTTTAACATAACCCATTCACAAACACTAATAATAATCATAAAAAACTCATACATTGCGAGTGATGTAGTAAGCCCTGTGGAAGCTGTAATTGCTAAGCTATACGATGGAATCAATACTTTCATAAAAGATAAAAGCTTTTCCATCACCTCACTCACAATCGAAGACATTAAAAAAAACGAACTTAAAATCATCGTAAACATTAAAAGATAGGCAGCGAAAAATCCCGTCTCTCCCACTTGCTGATTAAAAAATACATTTGAAAAATTAGAAAAAAAAGCTGCCATAATAGCAATAATCATAAGCTCTGCTATCATTTTTTGGTTTGTCCGACATTCCTTTCCAATCTGTCTAATAACTTCCTCTGCAATATTTTCTGCCACCTTTTTTATTTCTCCTGTCATCAAATCTTTCACAATTCCTGAAAATGAGATAGAAATTTCACTCTCCTTTTCTAACTCTCTTTGTACATCAAATAGCTGATATTCCTCCTCTATATTTATTTCTTCAAGCTCTATTATTGCCGTATTTTCTGATTCATTAAATGGATAAAATATGTTTATTGTGGATGCATTGACTTTGAAAGAAAAGAAAGAAAAAATAAATATATTTAGAAATAGAATAATAATATTAGCTATAAATTTTATATTTATTTTATTTATAATGAAAATTTTGAAAGATTTTAAAATATTTTGCCAGTGATGAGAAAAATATAAAACTTTTATCTTCATACTATCACCTATTCCAAAAATTTATTAATTGTCTCGAGTAACGTATTAATAATCGGCATACTGACTACTAAAATTGTCAATTTTCCGATTATTTCTACCTGTGTGGCAATCGACTGATATCCCGCATCTTTACATAAATTAGAGGAAAATTCACATACATAGGCAATCCCAATTAATTTGAGCAAGACAGCCACATAGACAGGATTCACATTCATCAGACTTTGAATAGAGTTTAAAAATTCAACGATAACTGTCAATTTTTCTACTGCACAAAATAAAAAAAGGAGACAAAGAGCAATACTAAGGACAATACCAAACTCTGGCTTATACGTCTTTAGCTTAAGAGCAAGAAGACTTCCCACCACGCCTATTAAAGCTATGCGAATTATATCCATTTCAAAACACCTCCGTCCTTTGCTCTTTTTACTTTCTCCTATTATAAGAGAAATAATTTTTTCATACTATCAAATAAGTTCTCGATATATGGAATAACCCAAGATAAGACAATAATTAATCCTGCCAGGCTAATCAAAAAAGACTGCTCCTCTCTCCCTGAATGCTTTAACACCTGTCCCAAAATAGTAACTAAAATTCCCACTGCTGCAATCTTAAAAATTAATTGGACTTCCATCTCCTTCCCCCTGACATTTCTTAACTATTTATATGATTGGAACTTCGCTCCGCCTCTACTATTTACAGAAAATATAGTAGATTCACAGCTTCTCATAAATCAGATGAAAATCAATACAAGCAAAATACCAATACTAATTCCAAGACATTGATATACCTTTCCCTTTTTATAAAGTTCCTCTCTATTCTTTTTTATCTCTTCCTCAAGCTGTTCCATATAAAGCTGCAAGCTATCGATTTGACTCTTTCCATCCAAATATCCAAGACTATTTCCGAGCTGTATGAGTGCCCCCTTATCATTTTTTGCAAGCTTTGACTCACGCAGCAGCTTTTCCACTTTTTCTTCCCAAATTTCTGCCATTCCAGCTTTTCTATTATCTAATAACTCACTCGCTATTGAACAAAAAAAATTAGAAAATGGCAGCTTCGTCCTCTTTGCAACATTCAAAAATGCTTCTGGCAGAGTAGTCTTTTTATATCTAATTTCTCCCTCCAAAATTTGAACAATTCTTTTTAGCTCATAAAGCTGCTCCAACCTCATTTTACAAGAATTAGAAAAATAAAATCCGCCAAGATATCCCGATAAAATTAATAAAATACAGCCAGCTATTTTGGTCATTTCACCTTTTCCCGAAAAAGTGGATTCCCCATCGAGTCGAAAATATTTTCAATTGTCCCAACCTCTCTTTTTCCACTTAAAATAATATAGCGGTCAAACATTTTCTCATCCAAAAGCTTACGAATCACAGGCTTTTTCTTAATATCACTAATGGATTTTCCATGTACCGTGGCAATAAGCTTACATCCACAATTTAATACATACTCAATCGATTCTAAGTCCTCTCTCGTTCCAATTTCGTCTACTGCGATTACTTTCGGCGACATAGACCGAAGAAGCATCAGCATGCCAAGAGATTTTGGACAGCAATCTAGAACATCCGTCCTCACTCCCAAATCATTTTGCGGTACGCCGTGATAACAAGCTCCGATTTCCCCTCTCTCGTCCACAACTCCCACCGTCAATCCCTGTCTATCTTTTGTGCCATCAGACACAAGTCTTATAATATCTCGAAGCAAAGTTGTCTTTCCACAACCTGGTGGCGATATAATCATCGTGTGACAAATTTTCCCCTCATGAAAAATATATGGAAGAATTTTGTTTGCACATCCCTTCTTTTGATGAGCAAGACGTACATTTAAAAAAGAAATATGTTTTACATTTTTAATTTTATCTCCCTCCATCACAATCTTTCCAGCAAGACCAACTCGATGCCCACCTTGAATCGTCAAAAATCCCTGTCTAATCTCATCCTCATAGGCATAGAGAGAATATTGACTCATATAATCTAATGTCTGCTCAATATCCTGTTTTGACACAATATATGTATTTTCCCTTTCTTTTATCATATTTCCAGAACAATCTACAAAATATTCTTGATTTTCATATAAAACTATCAATGGCTCTTCTACTCTAAGACGAATTTCTTGCAACTTATCCTTCTCTATTGTAAGACTTTGCAAAATATTTTGTATCTTCTCTGAAAAAATAAGCAGCACTTCCTCATTCATAGTACTTCCCCTCTTTTCCTGTTCTCTTTACCATTAATATATGTTCTAGGCGGTGGATTATGACTATTATTTTGAAAATATAAAAGTATATCCGTCAGTTTCAATTTTTAAAACTAAAAAAATCAACATGAAGTTATTGCTTTTATCTATAAAAAAAGAACTATTGCTCCATAAATTACGTATCTATTTCGCAATAGTTCTTTTTCTCTTATTTCTTATTATTTTTCATTGCTCCAATTGCACCGACAAAGAATCTTGCGGCAACTATATTCAAAATGAGAAGATATATTTTTATCTTTCATCACTAGTCTCATATTAGTAAATATGCTTTGTCTCATCTAACTTTGGCGCATATCCCTCTTGCTGCAATCGATTAATAATCTTATCCTTATGCTCATGACCAAACGCTTCCATTGTAATAATAAGCTCCACTGCACTATTTCTATTGATATTGACAAACTGGTTATGGTCAAGCTTAATTACATTTCCCTGCTCCTCAGCGATGATTCTAGACACATTACAAAGTTCACCTGGACGGTCAGGCAAAAGAACAGATACTGTGAAAATTCTTCCTCTCTGAATTAAACCATGCTGTACGAGTGAAGCAAACGTAATAACGTCCATATTTCCACCACTTAGAATAGATACAACCTTTTTATCCTCGTTTTGTGGAATATGTTTTAGGGCTGCCACAGTTAATAAACCAGAGTTTTCTACAAGCATCTTATGATTTTCTAATACATCTAAAAATGCAACAATTAATTCCTCATCCTCAATCGTAATAATATCATCTAAATTTTTCTGTATATAAGGAAGCAGCTGATCTCCTGGAGTTTTTACAGCAGTACCGTCTGCAATTGTATTGACTTCCTCCAGCGTTGTAACTTGTCCATTTTCAAGAGAAGCTTTCATACAAGCAGCACCTGCTGGCTCTACACCGATGACACGAATCTGTGGATTTAAAAATTTTGCAAAAGCAGAAACACCTGTTGCCAGTCCACCGCCACCGATTGGAACTAAAATATAGTCCACTGTCGGAAGCTCTTTTACAATCTCCATTGCGATAGAACCCTGTCCCGTTGCAACATCAAGGTCGTTAAATGGATGAATAAATGTATATCCTTTTTCTTGTTCTAATTGTCTCGCCTTCTCTGCCGCATCATCGTATACATTTCCGTATAAAACAACCTCTGCACCGAGAGCTTTTGTTCTATTTACTTTGATAAGAGGAGTTGTCGTAGGCATAACGATAGTCGCCTTCACTCCAAAAATTTTAGCTGCATAAGCAACACCTTGCGCATGATTACCAGCAGAGGCTGTTACAAGTCCTCTTGCCTTTTCTTCCTCTGTTAAAGTACTAATTTTATAGTATGCTCCACGAATTTTATAGGCACCTGTAAGCTGTAAATTTTCTGGCTTTAAATATACACGATTTCCTGTAAGCTGTGAATAATAGTCACTTTTTACTAAGCTTGTCGGAAGGACAACTTTCTCAATTCTCTCATAAGCGTCCTCAAATTTTTTCATTGTCAACATTTCTAGTCCATCTTCCTTTCAAACAATGCATTTACAAATGCATCAGAATCAAATTTTTGTAAGTCATCTATTTTTTCTCCAATTCCAATATATTTTACTGGAATTCCAAGCTCTGATTGAATAGCGATTGCGATGCCGCCCTTAGCAGTTCCATCTAATTTTGTCAAAATAATTCCAGAAATATCTGCCACTTCTTTAAACTGTTTTGCCTGTGCAAGAGCATTCTGTCCTGTCGTACCGTCAAGTACAATCAATGTCTCTTTATATGCATCGCTATATTCTTTCTCAATAATACGATTGATTTTATTAAGCTCCGCCATCAAATTTTTCTTATTGTGAAGACGTCCCGCCGTATCACAAAGAAGGACATCCACATTTCTTGACTTCGCTGCCTGAATTGCATCATAAACAACCGCTGCGGGGTCAGAACCCGCATTTTGAGCAATAACATCTACACCTGCTCTATGTGACCATTCAGTTAATTGTTCAATTGCCGCCGCACGAAATGTATCTGCTGCCGCAAGCATAACCTTTTTATTTTGGTCCTTTAAGAGGGCGGCCATCTTGCCAATTGAAGTTGTCTTACCAACACCATTTACACCGATAACAAGCACAACCGATTTTCTATTCTCAAATTCATAGGCAGTATCCTCAACTTTCATCTGGTCTTTAATAATATTAATCAATAATTCTCGGCATTCCGATGGCTCTTTTATTTTTTGTTCTCTCACTTGCTCCTTCAAATTATCAATAATATTCATTGTCGTATCGATACCGATATCGCCCATAATCAAAGTTTCCTCTAATTCTTCATAAAAATCATCATCAATTGCAGAAAATCCGCTAAAAAGAGAGTCAATTCCTGCCACGATATTATCTCTTGTCTTTGTAAGTCCTTGAATCAATCTCTTAAAAAATCCAGGCTTCTTTCCTTGTTCTTCCATATTTTTCCTCCTTTTTCTTCTTTTCTTTTATCGAACCATTGAGATATTTTTTATCTTACCTATACAATACTACACCAAACTATTTCATCACACAACTATTATTTTATATTCAAAACGCCTTCCTATCATAAATATCGCATATCATTTTCATAGTGTTTAACCAATACACGTTCAGGAGGTCTTGGAACTTTCCTGGTCTCTCGACGTCCCTCCCCACATCATATCTACAATAAAATAATGCCAAACTTAATTCAAATCCTCCTCAATCAAATCGACAGAAATAAGTGTAGATACCCCTTTTTCCTGCATCGTAATTCCATATAAAATATCTGCCGCAAGCATAGTCCCTCTTCGATGTGTAATAACAATAAACTGTGTATGCTCAGTAAGTTTATGCAAATACTGACTAAAGCGGTCTACATTTGAGTCATCGAGCGCCGCCTCAATCTCATCTAAAAGACAAAAAGGAGACGGCTTTAAATTCTGAATTGCAAATAAGAGGGCAATGGCAGTAAGTGCTTTTTCTCCTCCAGAAAGCTGCATCATATTTTGCAATTTCTTTCCAGGAGGCTGTGCGATAATTTGAATGCCAGATTGAAGTACATCTGTATCGTCTAAAAGCTCCAGCGTTCCCTTTCCACCGCCAAATAGCTCTCGAAATACTATATGGAACATCTCTTTAATCTGCCCAAATTTCTCCTGAAATTGCTTTCTCATAGAGACGTCAAGCTCTCTAATAATTCCAACTAAATTTGCCTCCGCTTTTCTAATATCTTCATACTGATTTTTCAAAAATTCATACCGTTTCGATACTTCTTCATACTCCTCTACCGCATTAATATTTACATTCCCAAGCTCTTTTATCTGCTTCTTAATGAGTGAAATCTCATTTTTCATTGCAGTATAGCTCATCTCATTTTCTAGTTTCATTTTCGAAGCTTGTCCTGGAGTGAGTTCATAGCTCTCCCATAAATATTCCTTTAAATCAGTAATGGTTTGAACAATTTTCTCCAATGTATTTTTCAGACGATATTCTTCCTTATCAAGACGCATATCCTGTGCGCTAAATTCCTCTCTCTCTTTAAAAAACTGCTTTTGTTTTTTAAATAGAATATGTTTCTCCTCATTTTTTTCTCGCAAAATTTTATCCTGTCCGTCAATATCTTTTTGCAAAATTCCAATTCGTCTTTGAATATCCTCTATCTTATCGAGAAGTAATCCTCTCTCCTTTTGCATCTCAGTCGCAAAATTTCCCTGCTCCTTGGCATCTTTTTTTTCTCTCTCTATCTCCTCTTCCAATTTTTGCAAATTTTCTTGCATAAATTCCTGTCTCTGAGAGATGGACTGATATTCTAGCTGAAGAGAAATAAGCAGATCCTCTGTCTGCTTTTTCTGTTCTTTAGCATCTCTTATCTTATCCTCAATATTTTCAATCTTATCAAGCGACTGTTCTTTTACTCCTTCCACTCCTTGATGGTTTTTTTGGAGTTCTTCTTGGTCTTTTTGTAAAATAGCAAGCTGCTCTAATAATTTTGCCTGTTCTTTTTGAAGGCTTAATTTCTGCTTTTCATTCACCCCCAAAGACTCTCTTAATTGTTCTATCCGAAGACGAAGCTCATTATTTTCCAACTTCTTACTCTGCTCGGTCTTAGCAATCACTTTTTCTTTAGCAGACAGCTCCTTATATTCCTCCTCTAAAGACTGCTGCCTTAATTTTGCCTGTTCTAGCTCAAGCTTTGTCTTTTTCACTGTATCAGAAAGCTTTGTCATCTCTCTTCTTCGCCCAAGAAGATTACTGCTATTTTTAAAGGCTCCACCTGTCATAGCTCCGCCAGGATTTAGCGATTCTCCCTCTAGCGTTACAATTCTAAGAGAATGTTCATATTTTTTCTCAATCGCAATAGCATGGTCAATATGATCTACCACAACAATTTTTCCAAGCAAATATTGAGCCAAATTTTTATATTTCTCATCTACTTGAATTAACTCACTCGCCACACCGATAACTCCAGCTTCCAAAAGTATATCTTCTCTCATTGAGTAACCTTTTTTCTTCATACTAGTAAGAGGCAAAAAAGTCGCACGACCATAACGATTTTTCTTTAAATACTCAATCATTTCCTTAGCCGTTCTCTCATTATCGGTGACAATATTTTGAATACTTCCGCCAAGAGCAATTTCAATCGCAACCTCATATTTTTGCTCCACCTGAATAATATCAGCCACAACACCGATAATCCCTGATGTCTTTGCTTTTCTCTCCATAACACGGCGAATACTATTTCCGTATCCCTCGTATCTTTCCGTCATATTTTTTAATGTCTCTAATTTAGACCTTATAATTTGAATCTCACTCATTAATTTTTGCACTGAGCGCTCATTCGTTTCCCTGAAATTTTGATTATTTTTTAATTTTTCTCTAAGAGTAATGCATTCTCTGCTCGCTTTTTCTTCCTCTGCCCTACTCTCCCTATAAGACTTTTCTCTCTGAGCTAGATTCTTTCTTTGCTCCTCTTCATCTTTCTTTAAAGTAAGAAGATTTTGATTTAGGCTCGTCTTTTGGTAATTAATCTGCTCAATCATTGCCTCGTAACGACTTACCTTTTCCTTTACAGAGCTTTGCTCCTCCAAAAGATCATCGACTTTTTTTCGCTCACTATCTCTTCGCTCTTCTAAACTTTTTAATGCATTCTCTTGCCCTTCTTGTTCTTTTGTCGCCTTCTCTTGCTCTTCTTGCTTTTTTTCTATCTGCATACTAAGACATATAAGTTCTTCCTCTGTCTCACTCTTTGTCTGTTCTTTTTGCTTAATACTCTTCTCTAATCTCTTTTGACCGAGTAAAAGCTGCTCTACTCTCATATCAAGAGCTCGAATTTGTTCCTCGAATACATTTTTTTGCCCATCCATTCTCTCTTTTGAGAGCTTCTGGGTATTTAATGTATGACTTATTTCTTCAATTTCTCTCTCAAACTGCTCAAGCTCTTTTTCTACCTTTTCATATTCAAGCTTTGCTTTTTCTAAATCATTTCTCGTTTTCTCCAGGTCAGCCCTCACAATTTCTAAGTTTTTCTCTACTTCTTGTCTCTCTTTTGTTTTTCTTTGATTCTCCAAGAAAAAATAATTTGCCTCAAGAAGCATCAGACGGTCTCGATGAAGCAAATATTGCTTTGCCTTCTTAGCCTGCTTTGATAAAGGTCCCACCTGTTTTTCAAGCTCCGATAAAATATCATTAACACGGCTTAAATTTTGTCTCTCTATATCGAGAGATTTCTCAGTCTCTGCTTTATTTTTCTTATACTTTACAATACCTGCCGCCTCGTCAAAGAGCTCTCTTCTATCTTCCGGCTTTCCACTCAAAATCTTATCAATCTGACCTTGACCAATAATAGAGTAACCTTCCTTTCCGATACCTGTGTCAAAAAATAGCTCATGAATATCTCTTAAACGGCAAGAGACTCCGTTTAATAAATATTCACTCTCACCTGAACGATACACTCTTCTTGCCACAGTTACTTCCTTATAGGAAATCGGAAGCTTTCCGTCTGAATTGTCCAGCGTGATGGCAACATATGCCGAACCTAAAGGTTTCCTATTCTCGGTACCGGAAAAAATAACGTCCTCCATCTTCGAGCCGCGAAGCTGCTTTGCACTTTGCTCTCCAAGAACCCAGCGAACAGCATCCGCCACGTTACTCTTTCCACTGCCGTTAGGTCCGACAATACCTGTGATTCCATGTCGAAAATCAAAAATGATCTTATTTGCAAAGGACTTAAATCCATATACTTCAATTGATTTTAAATACATTATTTTACATCCTTTGATTTTTTAACAATAAAATAGACTGATAAGCAGCCATCTGCTCTGCCGCCTTTTTCGTCTTTCCAACTCCCTTGGCAATTACTTTATCTCCAAGCTGAGTTTCCACTGTAAATTCCTTGCAGTGATCTGGTCCTGTAACCTTAATTAAATGATAGGAAAGTTTTTCTTTTCCTTTTCCCTGCACAATTTCCTGCAAAATAGTCTTAGCATCATAAAATAATGCCTTATCTTCCAGATCATCTAGTAAAAACTTTTTCAAAAACTGCTTTACTGTTTTTAAGCCACTATCTAAATACATAGCGCCAAGAAGTGCCTCAAAAGCATCCGAAAGAATCGAATCTCTCTCTCTCCCACCTGTCATATCCTCTCCCTTGCTCAGATAAAGATAATCTCCCATCTCAATCTCTCTCGCACATAGAGATAACGTATGCTCACATACAAGACTAGAACGAAGCTTTGTGAGTTCTCCCTCATTTTTATCTGGATATAAATGATAAAGATATTCGCTCACTGAGATTTCTAAAACTGCATCCCCTAAAAACTCCAATCTCTCATTATTTTCTTTTTTTTCCATCCTCTTTTCATTGGCGTACGAGCTATGCGTCAACGCCTGCTTTAATAATGCTTTATTTTTAAACTCATACTGGATGATTGCCTCTAAACCTTTCGTGATAATTACCTCCTTAAAGTAGATTTTTCGTGCCCTAGAAATTCAAAATCCTTTCTAGAGCACAGCTAAAATCAGATTAAAATAAAACTATTCTTGCTCTGTTTTCTTTCTCACATTTCCAACAAATTTTTCAGCCATCGTTCCTGTCATATCCTGCTGACTAAACTGCACGCACTGAATCATTGCATTTTTCGTCTCCTTTGCAGTTGCACTTCCGTGAATCTTTACGACTAATCCCTTCAATCCAAGAAGAGGTGCCCCACCATACTCTGTGGCATCAAATGTCTTTAACGTAGCTTTTAAACCTGGCTTTACTAATAATCCACCAAGCTTTCCTCTCGTCGTGCTCATCATTCCATCTTTGACAACTTTAATCAAAGTCTTTGAGAGTCCTTCTGTCAACTTCAAAATAACATTTCCAACAAACGCTTCACATACAATAACATCTGCTTTTCCCTGCATAATCTCACCTGGCTCAATACTTCCGATAAAATTGATATCCTCACATTCCTTTAAGAGAGGATATGTCTCCTTCACCAAAGCATTCCCCTTCGCCTCCTCGGCACCGATATTTACAATCGCCACTTTTGGATTTTCAATTCCAACAACACCCTTCATATAAATAGAACCCATCTTAGCAAACTGAACAAGATGAGAAGATCTCGCATCAACATTGGCTCCACAGTCAATTAAGAGCGTCACTCCTTTTGTCGTTGGGAGAAGTGGGGCAAGAGGTGCCCTCTCCACACCTTTTAGCTTACCGACAATAACCTGTCCACCTACTAAAACAGCTCCGCTGCTTCCAGCAGAAATAAAAGCATCTGCCTTTTTTTCTTTCACAAGCTTAAGTGCCACTACCATCGAGGAGTCTTTCTTTCTTCTAATCGCATCAACCGGTGACTCATTACAACTTATCTCCTCTGTCGTATGGATTACCCGAAAACGCTCTTTTGACACATCATATTTTTTTAGCTCTTCCTTAATTTTATCAGAATCTCCAACTAAATATACATCCAAATCTTCACATTCCTTAACCGCATCTACGACACCCTTTATAATTTCATATGGTGCGTAATCGCCGCCCATAGCATCGACTGCCACTCTAACCTTTTTACCCATATTTTTTTCCTTTCTCGCTCTTTTCTTAATAGCGAAATTTTTATTTTTTCTTGACTTTCCTGTATTATTTTATGTATAAAAGATGATTCGCTCTGAAAGTCTTCCGAAAAAAAGAAAACATAATAGTTTTAATTTATCACAAAAAAAATTATTGTTCAAGTATCTTGGAAAATTCTAGGCGAATTCTAAGGAAATATTTTCCCTTTTCTTTCCAATATATTCCTCTTTTAAAATTTTTATAAATTTTAGAAAAAACATTTGACATTTTTTGTCATATAATATATAATATCATTTGTTCGAGATAAACGTGTGCTCATAGCTCAGTTGGATAGAGCAATGGCCTTCTAAGCCATGTGTCCGGGGTTCGAATCCCTGTGGGCACGTAAAAAACGACAGTATTACCATATACTGTCGTTTTTTTATTTATAAAAACAAATTGAGCTTACTCCTAACTTAAGCCTGTCCTAATAATTCTTCAAAAGAAGATTTCTCCGAGAGCGGCAATGCAAATCGTTTTTCTAGCCAACATCCTGCAAGTTCCGTCCACTTGGCCGCATCTTTATATATCTGACTTTTTGATTGTGCCGAAGCCTGTGTAGAAAGTGACAATCCATGTGGTCCCTCTTCAAAAATATGCATTTCAAATGGAATCTTTTTTTCTGCAAGCGCATAAGACATACGGAGCGAATGCTGCACTGGTACTAAATTATCCTGAGCAGTCGCCCATAAAAAAGTTGGCGGTGTATATTCTGTTACATGCCTTGCTGGACTTACCTTATCAAGTATCTCCTCACAAGGATTTTCTGTTCCAAGATAGGCCTTAATAGAAGCATTAAAAAATGCTTTATCCATCGGAATATATTTTTCTATTGCTTCTTTCATATAGACATAATCACTTAATGTATATCCTAAAATGGCTGCTGCTGGGCAAAATTTCTTTTTCTCTTCCTGAAAATATTCATTAATTATATCTTCATGCCAGTTTGTGGCATACATTGCAGCATTATGTGCTCCCGCTGAAAATCCACATACAGCAATTCTATCTGTATCAACTAGCCATTCCTGTGCATGTTCTCGAAGAATCAACATAGTTTTTCCAATTTCACGCATGGCATTAGGATATTGACTATTTTTATTTAACTCAATCCCATTCATAATATCTGGAAATATCCCACTTCCCTCACAGTAAGTCGAATACCGCAGTACAAATGTATGATATCCCATGGATGCGAATCGAATCGCAACTGGCTCAGCCTCTCGGTCAGAACAATTAAAATAGCCACCACCTGGACAAATAATAATAGCTGGTCTTTTCTTTCCTGAAAGCAACTCTGGAGAATCTTGAAGAATATAAGTTGTCAATATTACGTCTTCTCTGTTTTCATATAACTTAATTATTTCTGTTTTCATAAAAATCCACCCTTTCTCTATAATATAATTATTATAGAAAACTTAACATTTCAAATCTATATATTTATTTGATGATTATCCGACATTTTTTAATTTCTTTAAACATCAATACCGAATTAGAACAAACCAAATATTTCTCTAATTTTAATAGAAAGCAGTTTAGAACTTTTTATTCTTTCATCCAATTTATACGGTAAACTTATTTAAAAACTATCAATATGGACTTATGGAACAGCTCTATAAAGATGCCTCTAAATCTGAAAACAACAAATAGAGCATAATAGTCATATAAAAAACGAGTAAATAGTCAATCAACCGACTATTTACTCGTTTTTTTATTCTACTCTATATTTTATTATAACTTACCTTATCCCATCTGTCACCATTCTTACTACCATGTTCTAATTATTTTAGAAAGCTTGCAATCAATATCCATACGAGTAACTTTGCATTCCTTTGGATACTTTCGTCCTGCCTCAAATACTATCTTTACCAATAGACTAGAACCGATAGGCAACATTATTTTTAGCATAGATTCAGGAAAAACAAAATGAGTACCATGCTCATAAATCATCGTCATATATTTACAATGATGCGGCATTGAACGCAGTCGTCTTTCCATTCTGCGAATATATTTGCAAGTATCCCAAAGCACGTCATCCTCAGCACCTACTAATACCAGTTTTCCCTTAATATTCTCAACTTTAATTTTTTCTTCTTCTCGCACAGAATGAAGTCGTTCCGATTCATCAAACATCTTTCTAGATGCAATTATATTGCCTCCTTCTTTCGATTCCTCTTTCATTTTTTTCCAGTATTTTGGATGACGATATGCGTATGGCAGATATGGCAAAGGTTTTCCCTGATATGACACACTGGACTCATTATTACCTGGTCTTTCTCTGGCACCATCCAGTCCGTCTTGATAAAATCCCTCCATCACAAAATCAGGCGGTGTCAAAGCAATTGTAAGAGAAATATCCGAATAATAAGAAGCAGCTAAAAGTGCCAGCATCCCCGTTGTAGATGCTCCCGCCACACCGATTTTTTTATTTTCTTTCTTTTTTAAATATGTAATTGCTTTTTCAAAACGCTCCAATGGATAATTATGATGTCCATAATCTTTCTTTGCCGGTGACATCGTCAATGCATTGCAGCCCAGTCTGTGAATCCACTTTACACCAGATATAGCCATTCTATCGTCAATCGCATCTCCCAGCATAAGTATCATTGCCTTATCCGTTTTTTTCTTGTTTTCAAAATATGCTCCGTAAAATCCATCCTTTTCTGGTGTGAAATATAATCTTCTCATTGTGCTTGACCCTCCTTTTTTAACATTTTCTAATGCTTTTTGTTTTTGCTCAGACATTTCAAATCAGTAGGTTAGTTGCCACTAATTCATTTTATAGTATACAAAATTCCCTTAATAAGGTCAACTGCTTTAAATAGTAAGCCATGAAAATCAATTTTTACACTCACAGAGTATAGGATACGGTATGCTCTTTAATTTCTCTTTACTGCTATTATTTTGTTGAATTAACAAATGTCTTACATATCTTTCTGCTCTTCTCATCTGTCTAGTAAGAAAATTCTGGATGCCACTGAACTGCCCAGACAAAGTTTTTCTCTGGTATATAAACACCCTCAATCAAGCCATCCTCCGAAATTGCCATCACTTTTAACTGTGGAGATAAACCTTTAATTGCCTGATGCTGATAACTGTTTACCCTTATTTTTTATGTCCTAAGTAAACCATAAAGTATATTTCTTTAAGTAATACTATCTCCATTCTATTTCGCTCTAAGTTGCACTCTCCACATTATAATATTCTTTCTTCCCCATATAATGCGGCAGATACCTCTTGACCACTAACAAACAAAAACCATCGCAGAAAGATATAATCTGTTCTTTTCCTCTACCTATGTTTATTAACTATTTTAAACCTTCTCCGTCTTTAAAAAGATTTCTGCTTTTCCCTGCCCATAAATACAAGATGAGAGCAGAAATCCCACCTAGTACACTTTTTGCCATCTGCTGGATACGCCCTGTCTGAGATACTGTTTTTGGCAACATTAAATAAAGATTAAGCTTTTCTCTCTCCTTTTCAATTTTTTCTGGCCAGAATCCGAAATTTGACCATTTATCTGGCAACCAATCACTAGAAATACGAAAATTTCTATAAATCAGATACAAAAGGATTCCTACTGCTAAAATCATTGCATACTGCCAAAACCAGTACATCCTTTTGTTGTCTCCCGCCGCTTTTTTTCCTGCCCTAGCCGTTTTAAAAAATGTCAAAGTAAGCCCTGCTGGAAAAAAAAGGAGCGCTACAAAAGCGAATGCAAAAAGCCACTCATCATCTACCAAAGAGCCATTTAAACCATAGCTCATAAGAAAACGGCTAGCGGCATTCTGCAAGCTCTCTCCCTTTTTAGGTCTTACAAAAACACGAGTATACACCGTATCATTTTCCGTAGGATGTATCAGCATAACCTGATGCGTCCAGGGAACTACCTGACATATATTATACTGCTTCCCTCCAAATGTCACCATGCTTCCTGTACAATCTGCACTTCCAAAAAGCTCTAATGCTGTTTCCCGGTCAATGATGCATCCCCTTCTATCCTCTTGATTCAAAGCATTCCCTTTCCAGTTATATAAAGAAACATCGCCAGTGAGCCCTACTACAAGCACTTTGCTACTTCGTCCATAATTTTCATTTTCTATCCACTGGAGCCCTCCATCCCAGTAAAAGCAGATATCTACAGGATTTTCCGCCTCCTGACAATCCTCCAGAATTTCTGTTGCTTTGGTACGATCTGGATAGGAGGATGAGAGATAGATAGATGCTGACTCTATATTTTCCATAGAAATATATGCCCTTATCCCGAAATAGTAGCAAAGGACCGCTGCCAGCATAAGACATATCCTGACAAATCCAGCTCGCCTCCAGACGCCCCTCATGACTCCTGCAGCCTCACTCGGCTGCCATCTGAGATTTCGCGGTCAGAATCAATAATGATCTTCTGGTCATTTGAGATACTACCATCTTCTAATGCTACTAAAGACTGGTTTTTGTCTTTGATCAACACTTCGACTCGACGTGCCACCCAAATCTCTCCCAACACAGAATTTTGACTGTCAATTACATACATATAAGCCACCCCATTTTCTTCATGAAGAGCAGACAAAGGAACACAAGATTTAAATGGTCCCGCATCTTTAGAAATAGTAAATTCCGCCGTCTCTCCTATAGAAAGAGAATCGTCAGGAAGTTGTATGGAAATCATTCTTGCATCTGGATCCGTCTCATCCTCCCGGATTGCTTCCACGGACGCTTCCTCTATTTTTTTTCCATTACTCCCCTCAATACTCACCGCTGAGCCAATCTCCACATATTTCAAATCTTCCTTATAAATAGTTCCTGTCATTCGCAGATTTCCTCCTGTAAGGTAAAGCACAACTACCGCAGACTCTGTTGTAATGGCTCCTGTTTCAGTCATCAGAGATTTTACAACTCCATCTGCAGCTGCTTTTATATTTCCCTCTTCAGTCAAAATTTGGTTTAGCTTCTCTAAATCCTGCTGGCTATTTGCCAATTCCCTCTCCGCATTTACGAGTGTACTATCAATTGCCTCAGGAAGCTGAGAATCCTCCATTATTTTTTCTGCTGCCGCAAGCTCCTGATTCTGACTAGCAATAGCAGAATTTAATATCTCTTGCTTTGCCCGCAAATCATCTATAAGAGCCTGTTCTTGTGCTATATCATCCACAGTTGCTCTCTCATCAGAGTTGGATATCCCACTAGTATTCTCTTGCCCCATACCCTCGCTTATATTTCCCGTATCCCCCGCAAAGTTGCTCCCGCCATCTGTACCTCCCCCTGTCTCATTTTCAAATGCTTGGTTACGAGTAAGCTCTCTATTTTGATAAAATTCATCCAGCCTTTGCTGCGCCACCTCCACCTCTAACCTAGCATTATCCACAGAAATACTACTGCCTTGCGCCGAAATATCATAGGAACGTCTTGCCCACTCCTGTTCCAAATCCTTTTTCTTTTTATTTACCTCATCTAAATCCTTTAAATCATTTATTTTTAAATTTAGCTCTTCAATCTCATTGTTTTTTTCCTTTAGCGCCTCCAAGATACTGTCCATAGACAGCTTCAAAAGCACCTCGTCCTTTTTTACAGACTGTCCCTCCTGAATCAGAATCTGCTCCACTTTCAAGTTCTTATGGGCAAACACTGCCTGCTCTTGAATTCCCACCACCTTTCCAGTTCCCGTCACCTTATGGGATACCATCTGATTTTGGATAGTTTTTACTTGAACCTGCACCACATTCACAGAATCTGCCGCTCTGGAAAGCACTGTAAAAACCATCATCACTGCAAAAAATATTCCAAACCCTTTCATTATTTTCTTCTGTCTCATATTTGTCACCCTTACTCCTTCACCGCCGAAGCAATAATTCCCTGTTCTAGATAATCCTGTCCTGCCATAAAAACAAGAAGTGCTGGAAGCAGCACCACCACTGATGCAGCAAAGGCAACTCCCGCCTTTTCCATGTCAATATTGGATAGATACATAGAAAGTGGCCACAATTCCTTTGTCTTTAAAAAAGCCATAGGTTGTTCAATCATATTCCAATATTCCAAAAATTCCAATACCATGGCGGAAATAATACCAGGAGAACCTAAAGGAAGAGCCATTTGAAAAAATAGTCGCAGTTCTCCTGCGCCGTCAAGCCTTGCTGCTTCCAAAAGCACCTCTGGAATGCCTGCAAAAAAACGGTACATAATAAACACTGGAAATGTAGAAAAAACTGCTGGAAGGATAATTCCCGACAGCGTATCCAAAAGCCTTAAGTTATCCAAAACTAGATAATTACTTAGCATCATAACCTGAAAGGGCATCATCATCATGGCTATATAAACGGTAAACAAAAACCTTTTTCCAGGAAACTTAAATTTTGCAAACCCCCATGCCGCTGGTACGCCGACGAAAAGCTGCCCTGCCAATATCCCCACTGTAAGCTTAACCGAGTTCCAAAACATTACAAAAAACTCCGGGGAATCCAATAATAACTCCACATAGGAACGGAGAGTGGGATATTCTGGCATCAGCTTCCAGGAAGCATAGCCTCTAGCATTAGTATTCAGCACTGACTGTATAAGTCCAGTCAGTTCATTTTTCCCCATAAAAGACCCCACTGCTAGAAATAGAATAGGAAATACGGCAACCAACGCCAAAATTCCCAGAAAAATGATCCATATTTTTTTCAAGTCTTATCCTCCTCTGCCCAGGCTCTTTGAAGCCCTAGAATCAAAATCAAAATCACAGTACCAGTTACTACGGCCGCAGCAGACATTTTATCCACAGCTAAATCACGGTACCAGTTATTAAATAGGTGCTGCAGCAAATACATTTTTTCCTGAGGATAATCCCCTGCAACAAGATACGCCTCCCTAAATACCTTAAATCCATTCAAAAGAGACAGCACCACAATGGTAAAAAATGATGGAAGCAGATTTGGCAGGGTAATACTAGTAAAGCATTTCCACTCGCCTGCCCCGTCAACTTGCGCCGCCTCATACAATACTTCAGGAATAGACGTGATTCCTGCCACCCACAGCACAATATCATAGCCTAAATTTCTCCAGAGATAACTTACGACTAGTACATAGAAAGAAGCCCCTGTATCCATCCAGTCAATGATAGGAATAGAAAACGTCTCCAGCAAATGATTTAAAAGTCCATGGCTGTGAAACAAAAGCCTCCACAACAATACCACGGAAGCCACTGGAATCGCCATTGGCAAAAGAAACATAGTCTTTAACTTCTGCATGTATTTTTTCTGTCTGGTAAGCAAAACCGCTATTGTCAAAGACAATAACACCAATATAGGAATGCAGACACAAAAAAAGCGCAAAGTATTCGCTCCCGCCAGCAAAAACGCCTGATTTTCAAATATAGTTTTATAATTTTTCATTCCCATAAATTCTCCAGTAACAGCACTAAAAAAAGAGCGGCGAATCACATCCGTATAAGGAACCAACCAAAATACCAAAACTCCAGCAAAGCTTGGAAGAATAAACAAAATTCCTTTATAATTTTTATGTCTTTTCATGATGTCTTGCACCTCTTTTCATTGAGTATGCACATAGAATAGCATGCGAATCTCTAAACTATCTCTAAAATATTTTAAAGAATTTTGAACTTTTTATATATAATCACCGTTCACGTATCCACTATTACGAAAATCAAATTTTATAGAAATTGATTTCCATATTCACTATGCCATTTAGAAGATTTTTAGAGAAAAATATGCTATGATAGAAACAGGAAATAATCCCTAGTTATATCCAGGAATAAATTTTAGATAAGAGAGGTTAAATATGAGAATTTTAATTATTGAAGATGACGCAGAGTTGGCGGATGCCATGAAATTCCGTCTGGAAAAAGAAGATTTTCTAGTAGATATATGTCACGACGGAGAAGAAGGACTTTATTATATGAAGGAAAACATACACGATCTTGTGATTCTGGATAGGATGCTACCGTCTCTAAGCGGTGTAAATATTTTAAAAACTGCTAGGAAATCCCATATTTCCACTCCTGTGATTTTTCTCACCGCATTAGGCGAGCTAAATGACAAAGTAACCGGACTAGAATGCGGTGCAGATGATTATATCGTCAAACCCTTTGCCTTTGAAGAGCTTTTGGCAAGAATTCACTGTATTATGAGACGTCCTGGAAAGTGGAATGACTCGAACCTACTAAAACTTGGTGATATTTCTTTCGATCCAGAAACGAATCAGCTTTTCAAAGATTCCAAAGAATGTACCCTTTCCAAACGGGAGGGTGCTCTTCTTGAAGTCTTTTTGCGCAATCCAGGACAGACTCTTACCCGTTCTGTACTGCTCTCCCGAGTATGGGGGCTGGATTCCGACGTAGAGGAAGGAAATTTAGATAATTATATCCACTTTCTCCGCCGCCGTTTAAAGACAGTAAATAGCACCCTTTCCCTAAAAACCATTCGTGGTATCGGCTACCAAATAGAAGTTTTTTTATAAAATTATTGCTTTGGCAAGCAAATGAAAAATGTGGCGCCACCCCCAGGAGTATCCTCGACTCTAATATTCCCCTGATGTAACGTCACAATTTCTTGTGCAATGCAAAGCCCCAGCCCAAAATGCTGTTTATCACCCCTTGATGCATCAGCGCGATAAAAACGCTGAAATATAGCTTCCTTATCCTGGTCTGGAATTCCCATTCCATTATCGGAAACAGCAATTTGAAAAGCTTTTTCATTCTGCGAAAGTTCTATACTGACCTTGCCTCCCGCAGGCACATAGCTGGATGCATTGTCAAGAAGGATTCCCAGCACTTGACTAATTCGAGAGACATCACATTTACAGAAATTTAACGGCTCCTCTGGAAGTCTGACGAAAAAATGAATGCCTTTTTCCTGAAAAATAGCCTCGTATTTTTCATACGTATCCAAAACAAGGGTATCTAGCTCACAGGGAGAGCTTAAAATATTCCAGGACTGATTGTCTGCATTGGCAAGGGAGAGCATATCCCCAATTAACCGCGCCATTCTACTCCCCTCATTTTTAATGGTAGCGATAAATTTTTCCCGCTCCTCTTCTTTTGCATTTTCTAAAATTTGGGCATTAGTGAGAATGACTGCCAGAGGAGAGCGCAGTTCATGAGATGCCGCCGCAATAAATTCCGTCTGTTTCCTCCTGTTTTCCTCAAGAGGGCACAGTAGCTTTTTGATTAAAAACCAGGAAAACATGGACATGGCAATGATTGCCAGACATACCATAATTCCAAAGGCAATTCTCTGGTAAGTAAGCTGATGTTTTAACTCATCTAACGGATACAAAATAATAGCGCTTAATACCCCGTCTTTCTTTGGAATCAATGCAGTGCAGGCATAATAATCCGCCGTGATAAACGTTGCTGTCTTTGTAATAGTAAGCCCCCTTGGATAATCCACATCAAGCCCCTCCGTCTCTCTGGAAAGTTCCGCCACCTCCCAAAACAGGTCTTCCTTTTTCTTTTCCGGATTCAACTTATCAAAAAACAACTCATTTCCGTTATCCAAAATTTTCATATCAATGCCATATGTATCTTTTGCTTTCAAAATCCACTGATGGGATAAAACTGTCTGCCCTTCCATATAATTAATACAAGAATTTACATTATTCTCGAAGGTGGCATAGCTATTCTTTCGCATCCCGCTCTCCGAGATGGCTAGACATGCAAAAGTTAACAACAATAAGATGGCACTAGTGATTAACGTAGCAAATATTGTCATTTGTATATGAAGCTTTTGAAACATCATTTTCTCCTTTTTCTCTTTGTTTTTATATAGTATAGCATCTTTTTCTTTAAAATTCCTCTAAACTTATGCTCTGCAAACATTTTGTATTATATACTCTTTATCTTCCGAGCAAAATTTTTACAAAGTTTAGAGATAAATTAGAGATTTCCATGATACTATAGAAACTATCAAAATAAGGAGGTTATCAAATGCAGCTATATAAAAATGCAAAACACAAAATAACAGTCGCTCTTTCTCTTTTTCTGGCTGTCATAATGACCGCTAGTCTGGTAGGCTGTGGAAATGGAGAAGACAAAGATACAAAATCTGAAACAACAGAAACAAAAACTACAATGGGACGCTATCTAGAGGAAGATATCCCTCTTCCAGAAGATTTCATAGCTGTAGAAACTATGAAAATTTTGGACGATGATTCTTTGGCAGTTTTTTACACAGATCAGAATGATCTATTTCATTTTACAAAATCCTCTGACAAAGGCCAGACTTGGGAAAAATCTTCTCTTTTGGCAGAGCTTATGGGACTTCCATATGATAAGGAAAATGGAGACCATATCTATAAGCCAGCTATTGCAAAGGACGGCAGTCTTTTTGTCGGAACATTCACTGCCGAAAAAGATTCCGATGATTTCCAGATGGCGTACTATTATCGCTCTTCTGACGGAAAAACAAAAACATTAGATATCGCAGACACGATAAACAGTCCGATCATCTCAGACAGCCAATTTGGAGACAATGGAAATCTTTTCTTTAACGCAGTTGGAAACGGTGTCCTAGAAATTAATCCCTCAGATGGCACTCTCGTACATAACTATGAGAAAGGTTCCTCTGTAGACTTTATGGGTATGTCTGGAAAAAATCTCGTACTAGTCACTGAGGGCACTGTGCATTATTATGATATAGAAACGGGAAACCCTCTCGACACTGGCGAACCGCTGACTCAACAGATTACATCAAAAGAATCTAATCTTCAAAATGTCACTTCCTCCTCTGTGCCTATTTTATTTTTATCTGGCGATAAAGAGGATAGCATCTTCTATCTAGAGCATAGTGGTATGTACCGCTATTCCTTTGACGGCAGTGTCATCGAACAGTTGATTGACGGCAGTCTAAATTCCATCGGCTCTCCAAGTACAGGTTTTACCTCCGCTGTGAGAGATGAAGATAGCTTTTATATTAGCTCCTCAGACTATAGCTCTGGTGACCTCAAGGGAAAAATTTACCACTATACTTACTCTAAGGATACACCTACTGTCCCAGACACAGAGCTTAAAATTTACTCCCTAAAGGATAATTCCTTTATCCGACAGGCCGCAGCTATTTTCCAAAAAAAATATCCGGATATTTATCTGAACCTAGAAATTGGTATGTCAGGAGATGATGCCGTCACTACCACAGATGCATTAAAAACACTAAACACAGAAATCATGGCTGGAAAAGGCCCTGATATTGTGGTTTTAGACGGAATCCCTCAAGATACTTACATTAAAAAAGGGATGCTAGAAGATTCAAGTGATATTCTAAAAGATGCAGGACTCTTAGAAAATATCCAAAACGCTTATACAAAAAAAGACGGCAGTATCTATACAATGCCAGTTAAATTCGGTATTCCTATGATAGTTGGACATACAAAGGATATAGATGCCATCACAGATTTAAAATCTATGGCCGACGTAATCGAAAGCCATAAGGAGGAATATGGTCTTAATAAAACCTTAGCTTACACTCTTCCTCTTAGTACCAGCTTAAGTACTAAGATGCTTCTTGAAAATTTGGAGGATTCCTGCTCAGCCGCATGGCTTAAGAATGACGGAACTTTAAATGAAGCCTTAATAAAGGACTTTCTAGAACAGGCGAATCGCATCTATCAAGCGAGTACAAAGGGACTTCAAGAAATCGGCAAACAGTATGGGGAAGATTTTGTCAACCAAGTTTCTGAATATGACCGCACTCTCAGCATGGCATACGCTGCCAAGCAAGTAATGAATCATACATTTATTCTATCAGCTGGCGCTATTTACTCTCCTATGGATATCGCAGAAATTGATTCCGTACAAAATCTAGATTCCTCCGTCACAAAAAAAGTTTGGAATGCTCAGGCGAAAAACTGCTTTGTGCCAGTCAATATCGTAGGACTCAGCTCGAAATCTTCCGAAAAAGAGGCTGCTAAAAAATTTATTAGCTTCCTATTTTCCGATGATGGACAGCAAATCACGAAATTTGATGGCTTTCCCGTGACAAAGAACCTCTATGATAAAGATGACTACTGGGATCAAGGAGAGCCAGGGACAGTTATCTCTTCTTCCTCAAGCTATAACGCAATAACGGGTATAGAGGACTACTTCGAGACAAAGACTCCGACAAAAGAAGTTGTAAGAAATTTCCTAGATTTAGGTAAAACACTTACCACCCCAATCGCAGATAACGAAATTATCCTAAGTGCAGTCACTGATGCTGGTATTCGATATCTAAACGGTGAGATAAGCCTTGACGAAGCTACAAACAGCGTTATCCAAGAAGTAAACCTTTATTTATCCGAATAGCTTCCCCCTATCATCTAATACTTATAAAAAGAATCTATCCTAGCAAGATAGACTCAGCCAAGATAGATTCTTTTTATACAAAAATCACATTTTTAGCAGTATTTTGATTACAGTAAGTCATATGCGTATCATTATAGTACAGTTCCATCCCAGTAAACACCTGATAAACTGTTGTCTTTCCTTTCCCATCTACTTCTCAATTCCACAGCATTTTCTTATCTCTTTCATCCACTCCTTGGGATAACAAATTAATAATTCTTCATGCTGCATATCATGACAACGAATGTCTGGATTCTTAAAATGCTTTTGATAGCGCACCAAATATTTCTCTCCCATTTTTGTCGCGTAGAAACAATGTATTGTAGTTCCTGTCACAAAAATTTCATCTTCCAGTGGTGTGACTAAATCATAATAAAACTGATTTCGAATACTTTTTTGTTTCACAAAAGACATCCTTGTATCCTTCATTCCAAACATAGTAAGCATTTTGTCATAGTAAATCAAATCCTCTTTCGGTTTATTTTTTAATTTCTTTTCCATAATGCCTGGAAGCTTCCCCTTCTGGAACATTCCATACAGCATTTTACTGACAAGCCATGCCTGAAATTTGGCAGATATCCCTCCCCCCTGATCTAAGTCCGAACTTCCTAAAATTCCATGCTCAATATGTACCTTCTTTCTTTGAACTAATAATCCGACAAAAGAACCACCCAAAGAACAGCCATAAGCAGCATAAATATGACCGCCAAATTTTTTCTTTATATACATTTCTACCTTTTTTGTTTCCTGTAGCATATCTTCAAAGATAGTTTTCTCTGTCTCGTCAAATCCATCATAAGATACACATACGACCTGAAAATCCTGCTCCAAAAGCGGAATCACTTCCTCAAAATTTGCCCGCCAATGGCAGCAAGTGCCAGGAAATAAAAAAATCACCGGTGCTATCTTTTCTCCAAAATGATAAAATTTCATTGCAAATTCCTCCTTTTGCTCTATACAAACTCAAACCTTACTATATATTTTAAAACTTACAATTACTATAAGCAAGAAAAAACATAGATTCATCATTCAAAATACGAGTAATGCTCAAAACGAAAATTTCTGCATCCATATTCGCTACTTTTTTCGCATATCTCATAATCGTTCGTATCTAACAAAAAGAGTTCCAATAATCACTGAGCATAGATACAGCAATAGACCAGCACTTACTAGAAAAACAACGACTAAAATAACTGTCGTTCCACGTTTCTTCAGCCAATTCATTGATATATGCTCCTTTGGAAAAAACTCTTATTTAATCTCCCTATGAAGTAGTATATTCTTATTTCTCTACGATATTTTAATAAAAATATGTATATCAATCATCTTTAAACAAAACATTATTTTAGGGTATATGATTTAAAAATATACATAAAAAAACCGATTTCTTAAACAAAACAGCTTTACTATTACTCAATATTCCATCCTTCAACCTGCTTTCGGATTCGTATAAACTCTCGATAAGTCCCCTCTTGCCTTAAAAGTTGCTCATGCGTTCCCTTTTGAGCCACTGTACCATTATCGATGACGAAAATCTGATCTGCGTTTTCAATCGTAGCCAAACGATGCGCTATCGTAATAATCGTTTTTCCGTGAGTTAATTCGGATATAGCTTCTTGAATTAAATGTTCATTCTCTGGATCTACACTTGCCGTTGCCTCGTCTAAAATAATAATCGGAGCATCTTTTAACATAGCCCTTGCAATACTAATTCTCTGTTTTTCACCGCCAGACAGTGTTCCACCTCCCTCACCAACGACTGTGTCGTATCCATCTGGTAAATCCCAAATGAAATCATGACATCTCGCTGCCTTAGCAGCTTTGTACACCTCATCATCTGTCGCATCCGGCTTTCCAAATCGAATATTATTCATAATCGTATCATGAAATAAATATACATTTTGAAATACCATAGAAATATTTTGAAGCAGACTATCACAAGTAAATTCTCGCACATCATGACCACCAACAAGAATACTTCCATCTTTTACATCATAAAATCGAGCAATTAAATTACAAATTGTAGTTTTTCCACTACCCGAGGAACCTATAATCGCCGTAGAAGTTTTTTCAGGAATAATAAAATTAACATCGTTTAAAACATTTCTCTCATCATAGCCAAAACTCACATGGCAAAATTCAATATCATATTTGTTTAATGAAATTTCTTTTCCGTTCCCATCAATATAATGATCGGCCCTCAATGCATCAAGCTGGTTCATAGCAGTGTCAATCACTCCTAATACATGCGCACTATCACTAATTGATTCCAATCCTCCAAAAATGCTGAAAGAAAAAAATATAAACATTAGCATTAATGAAAAAGACATCTCACCACTCAATCCCAAAAAGCAAGCTGCTCCTGCCATAGAAACAGAGGCAATTTTTAAAGCCAACAGATGAAGGCAGTTGGAAGGAGTAAATCCCCACTCAATTTTAAGACAGATATCCCTGCTATCTTTACACGCCTGCTCCATAGCCGCCATAGAAGCACCGCCCTGACCAAAAGATTTTACGACTGGAAGTCCCCTGGCGTATTCTAATGTTGCGGCTGTCAAATCTCGTCCTGCTTTCGCCGATACTGGTGCATTTTTTATACTATGTTTTGATACAAGTAATAAAAACAAGAAAGACATTCCTGCTCCCGCCACAGCAATCAATGATACCACTGGACTAAAATATAGCAAGCAAAGAAAAATACAAAGGAAATTTAGATATCCACCAACAAAGCTATCTATCATTCTCATTCCCATATTTTCAAGAGAATGAAGTCCAGTTGTAATGGAATTCAAAATATTTCCAGTATCTACTTGCTGAAAATATCCAAGTGATACGCGTTTTAATGCCTCTCCAATCGCCAGCCTATCTCTTGCAACTAGCTCATAACTAATAGTTTCTTGAAATCTTGCGCGCAAATAGTCAAATAAAAATCTCAAAAAGATAAATAAAACAATAAGTATAATACTTAACCAAATCAATCTTTGATCAAAGTTTCCGCCATTTTTTGTACTTTCAATCAACTTTCCCACCGTATAAGCCGCCACCATTACGGGCATGGCCATAAACCATGTGGAAAAGAATGAAAATATAAATCCAATATATAATCTGCCCTTAAATTCTCCACACCAATTGATAATTCGTCTTACGGTTCTAAACATTTACTGTTACCTCCCCTCTTCTATTGTGGTTTGTGGATATAGGGGTATTATCTGAATTATTAGCCGATACCGCCCATGCTTTGGCTCCAATATGAGCATTCCACATTTGATTGTATAATGGACAATTTATAAGCAACTGTTTTTGACTGCCCTGTGCCAGTATATTTCCATTTTGCAGCACGACAATATTATCTGCATTCTTTATTGTCGACAATCTATGTGCAATGACCAACAATGTTTTCCCCTTTGTCAATGCCGCAATACTTTTTTGAATCTTTTCTTCATTTTCTGGGTCAGTAAATGCTGTGGCCTCGTCAAGAATGACTACTGGCGCATTTTTAAGAATCATACGTGCAATAGCAATTCGCTGTTTTTCTCCGCCAGAAAGTCGTTTTCCCGCCTCTCCCGCTGGAGTATCATATCCTTGTGGAAGTTTTGATATAAATTCCTCACACTGTGCGGCTTTGGCTGCCGCGAAAACTTCCTCATCACTCGCCTTTGGATTGCCAAGTCTAATATTCTCCTTTAGGGAACAGCGAAACAAAAAGTTTTCCTGTGTAACAAAGCTGATGATATTTGAGAGTTTGGCAAGCGGAATATCTTTTATATTCACACCGCCAATACAAATTTCACCGTCTGTCACATCCCAAAAACGCGAGATAAGCTTCGCCACAGTGGATTTTCCCCCACCAGAGGGACCTACGAGAGCAGTAAAACTTCCCTGTGGCAATTTTAAGTCAATACCATGAAGCACCTCCTCCGACTGTTTTCCAGTATAAGAAAAACATACATGTTTTAGTTCTACATCATAATCAGATACAAAAACTGATTTTGTCAGCTCTGGCAATTTTGGCATAGTTAGATAAGTCTGTAATTCTTCCACTGTCATTTGTACCTGTTTCATACTATTTCCAAACACCTCTAATTTTGCGAGAGAAGTTACCATAGACATCGAGAGCATAACACATAAAGCCGCCTGTGAGACTGTTATTATATCACCCGAAGCCAGTAATAAACTGACTGGCAATGTTCCAACTAAAGTTGACGGAAATAGAGCAAATGCAAGTTTCATTGTAATCCATGTGGAGGACATCCATTTCACTACAAATGTTTTATAATTTTCAATTGCACTTGCATACTTTTCGTATGACTGTCCAGCTCGCCCAAAAGCTTTAATTACTTCAATCCCCTCAATATACTCCACAATAACACTATTCATATAAGCATTAGAAGTATTATACTTGTCAAAGTTTTTCCCACTAATTTGGAAGGTTAATGCCATGCAAATGAAAGAAAAAGGGATAGTCACAAGTGACGCCAATGCAATACGCCAGTCGATTGCAAGCAGTGAAATGAAGCTAACAACAGGAAGCATAATATGCCCAGACTCCTCTGGAATCATATGTGCCAAAGGCGGTTCAATATCCTCAATTTTATCCACCATAATATTTTTAATTTCACCGATGGAATGAGCTGTCACTTCACCGAGCGGGGCATGAAGGAAACGATCCGCAACTTGAATACGCAACCTTTCCAAAATATGATAGGCAGCGTAATGAGAAAGTCCCGTGGAAAGTCCAAAAAACAGTACTTTAATGACATACGCTGCCAAGGCGGCTCCACACCATATAAAAATTATAGTATTATGTAGTTCCCCAATAACAAAGCTATCAATCACCCTATACAGACAGTAATACGGTATAATTCCAGAGACGACACTAATAATCGATAAAATTACGGAACCAATTAATTTTCCTTCACTGCCTGAAGCATAATCCAAAAGACAAGAAAACCATCCTTGCTCTTTCTTTTCTTGATTCATACTAAAAAATCACTCCTTTCAAGTGCGAACATAATTATACTAGATAGAGGATGCCTCCCGCCTCTATAGGCGGTGAGCAACAAACTAATATTGATAGTGAGAGCCAATCCCCTATCTGGTATATGCTCCGCAAGGATGCACAGGGATTCCAAGTGGAATTATATCAGCATAGCTGACCCAAATTCCTCACCCAAACTTGCGAGCAAGTCTTGAATTTATGTTCTATCTTATATAATGAAAATGGACGGTGTGTTTCACACCATCCACATCATAAAATATTCTTTTTTCTTTTTCCGCTCTGTTAAGACGATTTCGTTCTAATTAGACTAAGATTTTTCAGTATATACGATTGCGGTACTCCATCGGCGACATTCCCATTAATTTACGAAATGCGATAGCAAACTTGCTCGGACTATCATAACCCACACGCCCAGCAATTTCCGCCACATTCATCTTACGCTCTGTTTTTAAAAAAACGGCAGCCTGATTCATTCTATATTGAAGCAAATAATTTCCAATTGTAGCTCCAAATACAGATTTAAAACATCGTTTCATCGGTGTTAATGGAATATCAAAGCGCTTTGATAATTCCTGTTGCGTGAAATTTTCATCCATATGCAAAATAATAAATTTTTGAATCGCTTTTATTTTTTCCACCTGAGTTTTATAAAAATATGGTTTCTCCTTAGAGTTTTCTGGAAGTTCTAATGCTTTCAAATACAAAAGCAGTTCCAAAATCTTAATTTTAAAATACGGGCGCTTAATTTTCTCTGGCACAGCATATAGCTCACCAAAAATATGTTCAATAGAACAGGCATCATGAATAACACTCGGATAAATGTCACTACAAAACTTTTTCTGTAATACCTTTAAATCAACTGGAAAATCCTTTATTTCTAAAGGCAGAGAATGACAGGCAATATCCATATCAAAAGAAATCATCGCACCGTGATAATGCGAAAGCGGCATTTCAAAATGTCCAGTATGTGTCAGTCTTCGATCAAGCTTTAAATCCCCTGCCTCCACATAAGAAAAGGCATCATTTTTCGCTGGATATTCCAGTCTCCCCTCGCGACAATGGTCAATACAAAACATATTTCTCTCTGGTTTAAACTCACTATCATAATAACTCATATGAAAATCATTATAGGCAAGAGTAACCCCTGGAAACACCTCATAGATAGTAATCGTTCCCTCGCCTGTTTCATTACGCAGCTGATAAACACTACATCCATCGCTTTTGGCTAATCTTATAAACTCTCCACAGCTCATAAAGACTTTATCCATTAGATATCCTCCTCTCATCTTTCATTTCTAGTATCCAGCTTTATAATTATAATACCCCAAATTCTATCTGCTGCCTGCTCCAATCTGTCTATTTCATCCCAAATAGACAATTTATTTTTTCTGTCACCTTCCACTTTAAGCAAACTAGTATTGTCGTTTTCTACTGTGCATGAATGGAATCGTTAATGGACATATCTCGAATTTGTCTAGATGGATTATATACTGCTACGATAGATGATAAAATGACAAGCAATATCACTCCAATCATAACAAATAAGGGAATAGACCATTTTGTACCCCAGCGGGCAGTGACAAGCGAAGTAAACAAAAATCGCTGAAGTGGCAGCCCTAAAATGCAACCTACTATACTTCCACATACAGCATAGGTCATAGCCTCCGCCATTATCATTTGCGTAAGTTGCTTCATGCTCATCCCGACTGCTCGCATGGCACCATACTGCTTTCTTCTTGCAGAGACGCTCATAGAAATACTATTCATAATATTAAATATAGCAATGATTGTGATAACTGCTAAAAACCCCCAAATAAATAGCGCAAAGGAATAATATGTCCCTTTCGCCTCACGGTTACTTAGTCTACTGTCAGAAAAGATATTTTCTCCCGCCAACTTTCGAATTGCAGCAATCTCTTTATCTGTAGCATTTTTATTCATCTGAATATCTATAATAGTATAGTTATTTTCACCCGTCAATTTTTTAAACAAGTTTTCCGAGCATATAACGGTCTCCACCCCCTCTATTTTATCAAATGGACAGTGCGATAATATACCCATAACCGTCAGTTCACCTGCTGCTATCTGAATCTTATCACCAATATGCAGAGGATTTTTAGCATTGTATGATGTCAAAACATATCCTTTCGCCCCATCTTTCGCCGTTTCTTCAATTCCATTCTTATCAGACATTCTACTTTCTTTCTCTGCCCATTTAAATTGACTATCGTCATAGGAAATCAACATAATTTTCTTTTTTTCACCTCTTATCTTTGCTGGAATATCATAGGCAAAACTTCTTCCAAATACAGTTTTTACATCATTCATTTTTGACAACTTTTCCAGAAGACCTCTATCAATAGAGCAAGTATTATCTTTACTCACAATAGATATATCTGGTGTATATGGTCTCAAAGGAGTAATCGCATGGTGCATAAAACTCACAAGCGTGGAGAAAGCAAGAAATAAAATAATACTAATCGCAAATGAACCAACCATCAGAAAAAAATTCTTTTTGCTCTGCCAAGCATGGTTCATTCCAAGAGAAATATTAATCTTTAAAAAAGTTATCTTTGCAGCTTGGCGGATATTTTTTACCTGTCCTGGATTTCCTGATACCGCTACAAGTGGTGAGACTCTTGCAGCTCTTCTGGCAGGAGAACGTGCTGCCAAAAATACTGTCAAAACTCCAATTATAATTCCCGCCACAATTCCAACTTTGCTCACTCCAAATACTGGCATTTTGGAAAAATATTTTTCGCTAAGTATTCTCAGGATTGCACATAGAATCCATGTTATGAGCATTCCTGCTCCAACACCGATAGGAATTGCCGTTTTACACCAGTTTAACGCTTCCAAATGAACAAACCTCGTAATCTGCTTTTTATCCGCTCCAATACATTGAAGCATTCCAAAAAATTCCGTTCTCTGTGCAATATTACTGTTCATACTGCTTGCAATCATCATTACTCCAGCTACCAACACAAGCAAAAATAAAATACTTGCTACCATATACAATCCTAGCATATAAGAATCTGCGCTAAATCCCATAACACCTAAAAGCGCCGTATTTTGTCCAATATTTTCTTTTTTCAATCCATAATTTTTCTCTATGTTTTTAATTGCTTTTTTTATATTATAATGCTCACGAAACTGAATATAATAAACCAAATCTGAGTCACTTAGCTCCTTTGCAGTCGCTTTTTCATAAAATTGCTTAAAACTGTCAACTGGCATAAAAGCTGCGATGGCATCTGCCTTTGAGATCATCATATTATTGCTGGAAAAACCAGAAATAGTAAACAAGACTGTTTCTCCCGATGGAATACGAATTTCAATCGAGTCTCCAATATCAATATTTAAAACCTCTCTCGCATTTTCAGTAAGTAAAACTTGATTACGAGCAGGGTATTTTCCCTCCACAATTATATCCTTCCATAGGAAATTGACAAGCTCCTCCTCAATACCACATATTGCTGCTTTCTTATCCCCGATATAATAATCATCTTTCAGGCGATAATTTAATACATTATACCACGAGGATGCGGCCACGTCAGGACGCGCCGAAATTATCTGAGCATCCTCCTCGGTAATATTTTTCAGACAAATATGCCAATCTCCATACTCCGAAATAGTGCGAATTTTCTGGCATCTAAGCTCCATATCCGCCATAGAAAATATAACAGTGACAAGAAAAACCGCCAATATAATGCAGATAAGTGTCATTTGATTTTGTTTTTTATGAATTTTGGCCGATATAGAAACCAAACTAAGATAGCTTTTCATCATATTTCCCTCCCAAATCCGTCAAGACACCATCTGTAACTTGAAAAACTCGATCCGCAGACGACGTTAAGTTTATATTATGTGTAATCATCAAAATCGTCTGCTTATAATGTCGCGATGCCCTGATAAGTAAATCTATGACATCACGGCTACTCTTACTGTCAAGATTTCCAGTAGGCTCGTCAGCCAAAATCACCGTAGGTTTCGTAATTAATGCCCGTCCAATCGCTGTCCTTTGCTGTTGACCACCACTGAGCTGACTTGGCAAATGATGACGGCGATCCAATAGTCCTAAAATTTCCAATATCTCATCCACATCTTTTTGAGCAGGCTTTCGATAGTCAAGCAAAATCGGAAATATAATATTTTGCTCTACAGTAAGCTCAGGAATCAACTGAAAAGACTGAAAAATAAATCCAATATTTCGACGACGAAATACAGTCAGCTCATTTTCTTTCATATCAAGAATATTTTCTCCGTTTAAATATATCTTGCCAAAAGTAGGATAATCTAGACCACCGATACAATTTAAAAGTGTACTTTTTCCACTCCCAGATTCTCCCACGACTATGGCAAATTCTCCTTTTTGCATCGTGAATGAAATATTTTTAAGTGCTTTTACACTATTCTCTCCCGTTCCGTAAGTTTTACATAAATTTTGTACCTTTAAAATTTCCATGATAAAATACCTCCTCGACTTGATATATATATCATATCATTTATGGCTTACAATTCAGTGAATTTTAGCTTACAGTTTCGTAAGCTTTTTCTTGATATACTTTCAAAATTCAACTTTTAGTAAAAATTTATTTAAAAATATTAAGTTGTCTATTATTTTAGAAAATGCTAAAATAAATATTAATAAAAAAGCAACTACTTAATCGGTGCCCAATCAAAGGAAGAGGGGTAGATAAGACATGATTTATACTGTTCAGACAAAAAAAGCTTTAAAACTAATGTTTGAGATGCATAAAAATCAAAAAGATAATGCTGGTATGCCATATGTTTTTCATCCATTTCATCTCGCCGAGCAGATGAGTACAGAGGAAGAAACCATTGTAGCACTACTACATGACGTTATAGAAGATACTCAGATTACTTTAGAGGATATAAAGGAAATGGGATTTGGCGATAATATAATCGTTTCTCTATCTTTATTAACTCATAAAAATAATGAGGACTATGATATCTATATTAAAAGAATTGCTACGAACAAAACCGCTACAATCGTTAAAATTGCTGATTTAAAGCATAATAGTGATTTGACTAGACTTGATTATGTCACAGATTATGCTTATAAAAGAACAAAAAAATATAAGAAATATTTGAATTATCTAGAAACTGTCTATGCAAAGGAATACGCCGATTGCAATAACTCATCCAAAAATGAGAACGTATGCAATTTTTTCTGTTAAATGGACAATGCAAAGAGATACGATATACAAAAACTTAACAGGGAGCGGTTCACAAATAGATATTTCCTGTATTTTTTACGCCTGTACACAGCGAAGAATCCTAGAAACCTCTTTGCGTTTGTCTTCACTGTTTCACAAAATATCCCCTTTGGAGCACCCCTCCCCCCTATACCCTACAGACAAAACCAACTTCATTGTTCTATTTCTATAAAGTATAAAAAATTAACTTATAATTTTGTAAGGCAATATAATACTGCATTCCGTGCCAAATTCTTTCTCACTTTTTACTGAGACAATGCCATCTTGACCTTCTATAATCGATTTTGAGAGCGAAAGTCCAAGCCCAATTCCCTCCTTATCAGACGAATTTTTGCTTCGGTAAAAACGCTTAAAAATATGATGAAAATCTTCTGCTGCAATGCCACTACCATTGTCAGATATGGATATACGTATTTGAAGTGGAGTTGTCTCCCAACTAATATGTATTCTTCCATCCATCTCTGTGTGATCAAGCGCATTCTTTATTATATTCCCAATTGCCTCAATCGTCCATGAAAAATCGCAGTTTACTATATCGGATTTATTTCCTGAAATCACAATCTTCTTTTTTTCTTGTTCAGCTCTCACTGTAAAGTTTTCAAGCGCTGAGTTTATAAGCTCTACAACTAGATACTCTTTTTTATCAAACTCAATTCCACCTGCGTCAAGACGTGTAATTTTTAAGAGAGATAATACAAGCTTCTTTATTCTCTCGATTGCCGCATTAGATTTCCGTGTAAACAAAAGAACCGTCTCAATATTTTCTGGCTCATCAAGAATAATTTCATTGTACATAGAGAGGGCTGCAAGAGGAGTTTTTAATTGATGAGAGATATCTGAGATAGACTTCCTTAGAAACTCTTTTACCGTCTTTTCTGTCTCCTGCTTTGATTTTAAGACAGCCGCCATCATATTTACCTCACAAAAAAGTCGGTACAGACCAGTATTATTTTTTTCAGGCAATCGATTCACAAAACACCCCTCCGAATAATCGGAAATGATTCTCACAGCTCTATCGTATAACTTTTCTTGTCTCAAAAAAAATAATACTGTCGCGCTTAAAAGAAAAACACCAAAAAATATAATTTTTATTGTATTCACCACTGCCGTTTTCTTACCAAAACTCGAGACAAACGGCATAAAACGTATATCCATATCATTGTCGATACCAAGCTTTTTAAGCAATTCTTCTCCCGACTGCGTTGTACAAGTGCTTGTCACTGCAGACGCAATTATATTTTCAGAAATCCCCTGCTCAAGTAACGAGGAAATAATCGCATTATCATGATTTATTATCGTCGACTGCATTATATTTTTTTGCGTAATTCCAAATAATACATCAAATAGATACAATAATAAAATAAAAAATATAATCTCAATAAACAATTTTTTTATGGATTTATCACGCATAAGACTCATTCTTCCACCTCACTCCACTGATAACCAAAGCCTCTCACCGTAATTAAATGTCTTGGCTGTGAAGGATTTTGCTCCACTTTTTCACGCAATCGACGAATATATACAGACAACGTATTATCGTCCACGAAATTTCCGTTTCCATCCCAAAGCTCATCCAAAATTGCACTTCTGAGCACAATCTGATTCGAATTTCGCACTAATAAACAGAGTAAGCGATATTCCGCATTTGTCAAATCTAGATTTTTCCCCTTAAAAATCACTCTTCTTCTCTCAATATTTATAGAAATATCTCCACATTTTATAATAGTAGAATCATATTTTTGTAGTGAACCTGCACGACGCAAAACTGCTTTTATTCTTGATATCAATTCTCCCAATCTAAACGGCTTTGTAATATAGTCATCCCCACCGATATCAAGCCCGCGAATAATATTGATTTCCTCATCGGAGGCAGTCAAGAAAATAATCGGAACAATATTTTCCTGTCCTCTGACATACTCGCATATTTCAAATCCCGTACCGTCAGGAAGTATCACATCAAGTAATAATAAGTCATATTTTAAATTTCCCAAAAGATTTGATTTCGCCTGTGATACCGTATTTACGATATCAAGAGAAAATCCATTTTTCTCTAAGGAATATTTGAGACCGTCAATCAGACTTATATCGTCCTCCAAAAGTAAAATTTTATTCATGCTCTCCTCCATTTTGTATCTATTTCATTTTCACATATTTAACTCAATTATATACATACAAAAATATTGTGTCAACAATCATAAAAAACCTATTTCTTTTCACCCATATCATCCGCTAAAAATTGTTCATAAGTACGAACTTGATAGCTTGTTCCACTATGTTCGCAAATCTCTGCGGATTTTGTATTTTCCAACTCAATAAAAATACAAAAAAGAAGCCAAGACAACCATCCTGACTTCATTTATTATTCTTATGTTAAATATTTTCTTTTTTCTGACTAATTTAAATATGACACCATCTTCACTGGCTTTCGATAATCATATTCTACAATCTTTACTCCGCCGATTGGATAAGGTGCAGAATTACTTGCATTGATTACCTTTCCATCTCCTATGTACATCGCTACGTGATTAATATAGCTTCCATAACCGTAAAAGATAAGGTCACCTTTTTTTAATTGACTCTTTGAAATAGTCGTACCACTAGTTGCCTGCTCTCTCGATACCCTAGGAATACTAATTCCATATTTTTTATAAATGGCCTGAACATAGCCTGAACAGTCGACTCCCGATGTGAGACTTGTACCACCCCATACATACTTAAGCCCAACAAATTTTTTTGCATAGGCAACCATCTCGCTGCGAATTTGCTCCGTCGTCTTTGCCCTAAGCTCCACACGACCACTCGTCTTTGAAGTTTTGACAAAATTATACTCAATTCCAAGTCGTTTACAGATTGACTTAGCTGGTACTAAAATACAGCTTCCTGTCTTTTCATATGTCACAATAGTAGGTGCCACCGGAAGCTTGAATGTCTTTCCATCCAAAGTGGCTTCTTTTTGTCCAACTTTCAATACTAATTTTTGACCTTGATAAGTTAATGTCAATGTCTTTGAATTATTATCATATTGCCTTCCCATCTGAGTTCCTCCAGACACGAAAGCCTCATAATAGGGAATCATAACATAACCGTTAATTGTAATACCTGGACTAGTAAGTCTAGTACTCTTTCCATTATATGTAATAGAATGCTGTCTTCCTTCATATGTGATTGTTTTATTATTATAAGTTACTTTAATCGGCGATGCTGCCTGTGCTGTCACTGTCATACCAACGAGCATAACAATTGCCATCGTCAAGGCCACAAGCTTTTTTAAATACTTCATAATAAAAATAGTCCTCTCTTTCTATTTACATCCAAAATATTTTCTCTTATTTTTTATAATATCTATATTGTCCTACTTTATAACCTTACTTATCTCAGGACAAAAAATAATTTCGAGCTCCTTCACTATTTTTTCTCGAAATTTTTTCTTATTTTATATTTTAACATATTTTTAATATTTGTCAAGTTTTATTACAATTTTATTAATAACTACTGACTTTTACTTCTTATTTATGAAATATATTCTTTTTAATAATGATAGGAAAACTAAAGTCAAAGTATTTTTTCCTCTTTTACAGAGAAATAAAAAATACCTCCAATCCAGGAAAGAAGGAGCATGTCTTATCATTGCCTATTCAGATTTATTTAAATTTACCATAATCATTATTCCCCTTATAAATCTATGTTATCAAATCTTTAAGAATAAGAATAACAAAGACAATTGAGCCGCCACTATTGCCCTAGTGACAGCTCATTAAATTTATTTTAGCTTCCACTGTTTCAACAAAGTATATTTATTTATTTTTTGGAAAAATAACAGTAAGAAGCCATTTGAATGGTTCCTTTGCATATACGGAATGTGGTTTTTTTGCTGGCATAACTAAGCTTTCTCCTGCATGTACCTCATGTTTCATTCCATCTACAGTAAATTCTCCGACGCCTTCTAGTACAAAAACCATGGCATCTCCAGTGGAATCGTGTGTTCCAATCTCTTCATCTTTATCAAAAGCAAATAGAGTAAGACTTACGGCATCATTTTGTGCAAGTGTCTTGCTCACTACCTGTCCCGGCAAAATATCAATCTGACTTGCCATAGGGACAACTGTCTCAGCTGGGAAGTTTTTAATATATCTTTTCATCTTTCGTTCTCTCCATTTCTCTTATCATTTTTATAAGGAAAATTTTATTTTTTTGTAAGTATTTTTTCGTTTCTTGCATTGTGTTTTTCATCTAACTTTTATCTCGTAGCAGATTGTTTTCTGCTATACAAAGAGTATATCCACATTTTTTTGTTCTAAACAGTTTCTTTCTCTTTTTCTTTTCTCATTATTATCTCTTCTCTCAATTTTGCTCTCTTTTTAAAATAAGGGGAATCCTCCGCCTTTGGTCTACTCGCTCCCTCTGGCAAAAATCCAGTGAACAAAATTTTCTGCTCCTTAAACCACTCCTTCGTATTTACTTCTCCCACATATCCCATTCCATTTGGGCAGAGCAAAAAAGATTCTGCTGGCTCATCCGTCACAAGACATGCTTTTAGTAATAATCCCATAATCTGTCCGTGTGCCACAATTGCTACTTCTTTTAAGTCATCTTCTATACAACGCTGAATCAAATGTGTCATCGCCGCCATAGAGCGAAATTTTGCCTCCAAAATACTCTCTCCACCTGGAAACATACAGCTTAAATCCTGATTAAGCCATTTTTCCATATTTTCTGTGTCGCCCCATTCTAAAAGACTTTTATCCTCAATCTCTCCAAAATTTTGCTCCCAAAACATCTCCAATGGCTCTGGCTCATGGTTTGGATATAAGATTGACGCAGTCTCTCTACAGCGAATCGCTGGACTACAAAAAACTTTCTCTACATCTGGATAATTATACTCTGCTCTTAATTTGTGAAGCTCCGCTCTCCCCTCCTCTGACACTAGAGCATTGGTTCTTCCACAAAATGCTCCTCTTATATTTCTATTTGTTAATCCATGTCTTAAAAAATAAACTTTTATCTTTGACATCTCTTATTTCCTTTCTTTATATATAAATTCATGCTATTTGATAAGGTATAGGTTTGGATATAAATCCCACAAGCTCACCTAGCCAAAAAATAAATCGAGTTCTCTCAGTTTTATCTTTTTGTAAATTCCCATATATTATCATAACCTATTTACTGTAAATTCTTCCATAATCATATTGTAAAAAATACCATACTGCGGAGCAAAAGGCCATGTAAGAGTATACTCCTTCCTTTCTATCTCTCGCTCTCTCAAATCTCGTATTGCCTGATAAGCTCCCTCTATCGGTTGCACAGTTTCCATAGAAATCTCTCCATTTTGCATTCTATCTATCTCAATCTCTTGACATCTGGCATACTCACATCCTATAAAAACCTTTTTTCTCGCAGACTGAAATAATGCATCATGAAATCTTGGTATGAACTCCTCATCCTCCGCGACTAATCTGGCCATAAAATTTTGTGATAAAATCATCTCCTCCTGCCAAAACATTTTTAAAAGATTTTGTTCAAAAGCTCGGTAAATATAAGAAAACATTGCCTGTAACTGACTATGTAAACCAAAACAACAAATATAATCATACTCGTTTTCTTTCAAGCAACTCAAATATCTTCCTGACCTTTTACTCTCTCCTAAAAAATGTTCCACAAGACAGAGCGCATAAGCCTCAAATTCCTCACACGATATCTCTTTTCCTCTTTGCCTTATAAAATTTTGTAACTCATCACAAAAAGAAGAGTACTCCTCCTCACCAATTCCATTTAAGCTTCTTTTCCTAATCTCTATCTTCCCGCTCTCCCGCCCTGAGAGAGCATATTTTTTTATAGCCTGTCTCATAGAAATCTCATCATAGTCCAATAGAGTAATTTTAGAAAAATGCTTCACCAAAAGAGATAAATCAAAATCATTACAAGCTCCCGCTCCCAAAATCATAAGTGTTGGATTTTTAGATTTTTCTTTCTTCTTTTCTTTTATTAATAAAGCAGCCTCCTCCTGCCACTCCACTGTCTGAACTAAATATTTGGTCAAAATTTCTCGATATTCTCGCCAATTTTCAAAAGCATTTGGAATAATAAAATTTTTCTTTATCTCATTATAAAGCACTTTTTTCTCCTCTTAAAATTGTTTTTCTTCCAACGCAAATCGTATTGTATTAAAAGCAATCTCTGATTTTGCCTTAAAATCCTCCAAAATTTCCATTGCTCTAGTTTTGACGCGTTCTAGCAACTTTGGACTTATATTGGAAACCTCTTCGTCTGGCTCCATATTCTCAGGATAAATTCCATATCTTTCTAATTTTTCATAGACATGATTCATTGCCTGTTCCATATCACTAAAAAATTCACTTCCTCTGATGCGAATAAACTGCCATCCAATTCGTTCCAATATCGTCTGTCTCTCCATATCTGCGCGAATCTGAGCTTCACTACTATGGTATCTCCCACCGTCACATTCAATTGCAATCTTTCTCTTCTTATAAATTGCTACAATATCCAATCGATACGCTCCGACTTTCCACTGCTGCTCGATATGATATCCTCTAGCTACTAATGCCTTCGCTACTGCTTCCTCAAAAGGAGACTCCGCCCTTTCTTCTATCTGCTCACTCCTGCGCTCAAAAACTTCTGGATTGGCAGCATAATCAAGCAAAGTTTTTCTAATATCTCCCGTCTTTAAATCATTTGAAGCATCGAGTGAATTTACAACCCAAAGCTGATCTTTTGCTCGACTTGTGGCGACATTATAGCGCTTACGTATAGATTCCTCCACACCGTAACCTTGCAAAGCTAGTATTCCTTCCTCCTGACTACTATCCACCATACTTAGAAAAACAACATCTCTCTCATCTCCCTGAAAATTGGATGCATTTCCACATAAAATCTTTCTCTGCTCAATTTCCTTGGCGTCAATATATTTAAAAATAAGAGATTGAATTTTCTTTGCCTGTAAATCACCCAAAAGTGAAATGATACCAAATGTTTTTCCCTCATACTCAGGCTGCTCCATACACGCCATCAAAAGTGCTACGATATGCTTTGCCTCCTGCAAATTTTCCTTTATGCGGCCATTTCTCTCTCCATCCTTCACTCGATAATTTACGACTGCTGGAAGTAAATTAGAGCTGCTTGCATCTCGAAGTGGCTTAATTTTATAATCATAAGATAATTTATTACTAAATCCAATAATTTCTGGTACACAACGAAAATGCTCGCGAAGCATCAAAGAATGAAATGTCGTAGCTGCGATATCATAGAGGGACGTCTTTATATTATATAAATGCGAGTTTGGTATGACATCACTTAAATATACTTGTTCTAAATAATTCATTTTATCAATCTCTACTCCGACTCCCATTGGACTCACTTGCTTATCATCTCCGACAATAATAAGCTTTCTCGCCATATAGGCAATCGCAAGTGAAGAGATATCTGACTGGCTCGCCTCATCTACGATAATCACATCAAAACGATTTACTTTCGGGTCTAAACTCTCAAGCACTCGATTCATCGGCATAATCCATCCTGGCACAGTTTCTTGGCATTTCGCCATCAATTTTCTCGCTTCTGATTTAAGCCTCGGCGCATTTTTTCCCGTCCCCTTTCCAATCTTTTTTACCGTCTGCTTCCATCCTTGCAAAGCCTGCTTCATATCAATATCGCACTCTGTTTTTTTCAATAAATGATACCACGCACAAATTTCCGCATATTTTGCTGTCACTTCTCGATATTTTTTGCTGAGCATACTGCTCTCTTCTTGAAGCTGTCTAAAAGGATTATTTACAATCTCAGCGATAATTTCTGTGTACTGCTTCCATTTCCAAGCATCTTCAATATCATTTGGAATAATACTCTTTCCATGGATTCCTTCTCTATCTCTAATTGCCTGTGCCCATTTTGGTGCAACCAGAGCAATTTTTTCAATTATCTCTTGCCTCTCCCTTTGCAGACTATACTTCTCGTAAGTCTCCTCTAGCTTGGCAAAATTCTCTGTATATTTTAAAGTATTCTCCTCTTTTATTGCCTCGACAAGTCCTTTACAAATCTCTGAGCTAATACGCTTTCTCTCCTGCAAAATAAACTTATTTTTTTTAAGTTTCCTCTCTTCTTTTTGTATATCAATTCCTAGTTGACACGCTTTGCTCATAAAAGGAATGATATTTTTTGCAGCTGTTAAAATTTTATTTATTTCCTCTAGCTCAGAATCTAATGTCGTAATTTCAAAAATCATATCAACTGGTAAATTTGCATGTTCCATTTTTCGAACGAAATTGGAATAATCTGTATCATACCAAGAAGTATAATACTCAATTTCTGGAATCCACTTACTTGCAATTCTCTCTGGCTCTAAAGTATCAAGAGAAAAGAAATTTGGCACTTGATGCGGCATCAATAGTTCATCCCAGTATCTTGCGCATTGTTCTCTCTCTTTTGCAACTTTGATGCTGTTTAATACAATATTGCAGTCACCACCGGACTGGATTTTATTTCCATTAATCTTAATCTCATCCAAAACTATATGAAAATCTCGATTGAAAAATAAATCAAGACCTGTCACTTTTCTTTTTCTCTCAAAAACTTCTCTCAATTTTTCAAGAATTGGAATATATTCTTCCTTATGGTCTTCATGCTCAAACTCTATTACCTTTCCAAACTGCTCTGCAACAAGAGTTTCCGCTAAATTACATGTTATTTTAATTTGTTCGATTAATGTCTCCCAGCGCCTCTTATATGCTGTACCCTTCCTTCCATCTACAGCGGCATATTTCATCCACTCTTCAATCTGACCAAATTTTTGCATCTGCTCGTTTAGGTCATCTAAATTTTCCTGACTTGGAATATCCATATCAAAACTTGCAAATTCCGTCTCAAAAGATAATTGTTCTCCCTCATTTTTTCTTGTGATTTTCCACTCCCTTTGTACTTCTAATTCTTCTAGCTCACACTCTATTTCCTGTCTCGTGGCATAATATTTTTCAAATTCAGCTGGCGAAAGTAACTCACCAGGTTTTGGTAACTCACAAAGTAACTCCTTTTCATCCAAATCACTTAATATTTCATTACTTTTATAAAGACTAGATGCCTCCTCAAAACTTACTGGAAATGGGCTATACATTCTTATATCTCCAGGAATATAAGATAAATTCTCTCTATGTTCTGCCACAAACTTGGCAGCCTCAGAAACAGAAATTGTCTCTCCATTTAGGACAATTTCTTTGTACTCTTTATAGATTATCTCAAATATTTTCTTTCTAACATCGGCCAAATCATCAATAACTTGCTCTCTCTCTCTGGCAAATATCTCTTTTTCTCTTTCCAACTCAAACGAGGTATATTGAGACATATAATCTGTAATTATGTCGATGGATTTCTCCATATCCTCATTAGAATCATCTAAGACAGAGACACATAACCCCTGAAGTCCCTTCACTACCTTATCTTTTAAAACATTTAACGCCTTTTTTGTATGACTCGTCACAAGAATTGTCTTCCCCTGTGCTAGAAAATGTCCCATCAGATTAGCAATTGTATGTGTCTTTCCAGTCCCCGGTGGTCCCTGAACTAAAACTGCATTGTAATGCTCAATTCTTCTTGCAATTTCTAACTGTTCCTTATTTGCCTCCTTTGAAAGAAGAATATTCACACTCTCTCCCCCGACTGCAGCAAGCTGCTCCTCGATACTCTCTTCATAATTATCCACTGAAAATTCAATCTTTCCTCCACTAACAATATCTAATAAATGGGATGGTATCTCTCCCACTTTTTCTAAATGATCAATGATTTGATCAACCGCTTTTCTCGTTCCGTCCACTCTCTTTCTCACAATAAAAGTAGGATTCCAGTATAGAAGAAAACGATTATCCTTTTTCCATTTTTTTTCTTCTCCATATCTTGAAAATAAACTTTCCGCCGAAAGCTGATGGGCGACTCCCTGCAAAAATTGAGGCGTATCATTTCGATCGAGCGGATGATAATCATTCTCCTCCAAATCATCAATAGAAGTAGAAATTGCATCCCAATTTACTCCGTCTATCTCCTGAAGTGCTGTAGCATAAAGCTCTGACTCCACATCCGTATCTTCGATACAAATGATATTGTCCTTAGAGTAAAATGCAGTTTTTACACGGCGAGTGAGAATCGGATGATTTATCTCCTTCTTTTCTCTATCCTTTAAAAATCCATTCGAGACAATCATCTCCAATATCTCTGCGTCTCGCTCTAACTCAATATGAAGCTGATATAATTTTGCAAAAAATTTCCTCGTCTCATCAATAACAAGCTGTTTTTTTACCCACTCCTCTCGTTCTCTAATCCAAGTTACATAGGAATTGACACGGTTGCTATTTTCTAGAAAAAATTCAATAATCTCTGTACTTTCCTGCTCATTATTTTGCTCCCAGCTTATATCCTTTTGCTGCTCCGTCTTTACATTCCCATGTACTTCTAAGTCTTGCTTCTTATTAATATTTTTCTGACTCTTCTCTTTTTGATTTTCTTCCTCTACTCTCTCTTTGCTCTCCTCTTTTATTTTATCGACGTCAGTCTTTCCCCCTAAAAGATCATCCAATGTAATAAGACCTGACTCTTCTTCCATTTCCTCTGGTTCCTCAAGCTCCTCAATTTTTTCTAAAATCTCACCTGTATTTTTATCTTTTTTCATAGCCTGATAACAAGTAATCCCATTTTCAAATGCATCCCAACCATCTAAAAGCCACTGCCTAATGCTCTCGTCAGGTTCAGGACATGAAGTAAATTCTGGTTTATGTACGCGAAGCAGCGCTCTATTCGAGTCAATTATATCTTCCTCCACACGGTCTCGATAAAACACCTCGATATTTTCCTCATCTTTTGGAATCTGCGATAAATCACATGACCAATTATAATCCTTAATATCCAATACTGTTTTTTGTCTTAGAGCTGTAATATCGCGAATATACTTATACAAAGCGATTACCTTGCCTAAATTTTCTTCCGTTGACTTTTTTGAAAATTCTTGATCATCGTTATATTTATTTTGATAAATAGTTTCACTCATACGTATGTATCTCCTAAATTTAAACTACTTTTCTTTCTTAATCTATTGTTATTCTATCCTTTTCCTGCTTTTCTTTCAACTATCTTTTTATATCGCATCACTAATAATATACCTTAATCTTTATTGCAAAATAACAAATGATATTAAACAAATCAAAAAGCCCTGATTATTTTCTTTTCATAGTTAATTCCCATTAGCAAAACTTCCCCTGTATTTTCCCATCCGTCATCACTAATGGTGTTGATAAACTCTTGTTTCTTTAAACATAACATAGTTTCTTTTTACTTGCCAGACTTTCCACTATATTATCTTTTGCCAGACCTAAATTTTCCTAAATCAATAAAAAAATTGCTTCAATCTGAAATACAGAATCAATTGTAAAACTTAAGTTTCCAATTCTCAAAAAATATGCTATAATAGAAAATACAAATGGACATTCTTACCACTTAATGTCGGAAAGTGATTTTGTAAAGGAGGAATTGTGTATGAAATTGCCAGATATAAGAGATGTCATGCTTGAATATAAGGGAATGTTACTTTTGTATCGCTCAGCTTTAAAACAGATGAGCACAAAACTCGAAATATTGGGAGATGAGTATCAATTTTCCCACGGATATAATCCGATCAAACAGATAAAGTCAAGAATCAAGACAGAGGAGAGTATTATCCGCAAGCTCCAGAGAAAAGGAAAAGATATTACTGTAGATAATATTAATCTCTATATCGAGGATATCGCTGGAATCCGTATTCTCTGCGAATTTACTCCAGACGTCTATCGAATTGTAGATTTAATTACATCGCAAAAAGATGTGGAAGTCTTAAAAACAAAAGATTATTTTCAAGATCCAAAACCAAATGGATATAAAAGTTATCATTTATTAGTGACGATTCCAGTCTGCCTCGCAGAACGCACAGTCTTAACGAAGATAGAAATCCAGATTCAAACTGCAACGATGAATTTTTGGTCTTCTCTGGAAGAACAGGCCTACTATAAATACAATGGACAAGTTCCCGAATATATCCACAAAGATTTAAGAGAATGCTCTAAAATGATAAGCTATCTAGACAGCAAACTCTTTCAAATTAAAGAAGAAGTAAAAAAATAAAAAAGAATGTCATAAAATGATAGAAACTTCATTACCAAACTAGCCATCTAATTTTATGACATTCTCCTTATATGCTCCCACTGCCTTTTCTCTTTTAAAATGCGTGGGAGCTTTTCTCAGTTTAAAATCTTCTTAAAATTTAATCTCTTTTCCTTCTTTTCTCCACTGATGGAATTCAGCCGTCGCCGAGAGTAATACATCAGAGGAAGAATTAAGAGCAGTCTCTACAGAATCCTGCACAACACCGATAATAAATCCAACACCAACTACCTGCATAGAAATATCATCCGGGATTCCAAATAGAGAACATGCCATTGGAATCAAAAGAAGGGAACCTCCAGCCACTCCAGACGCTCCACAGGCAGAGAGAGCTGCCAAAACACTTAAAATAATGGCTGTAGCAAAATCCACCTCAATTCCGAGAGTATGTGCCGCTGCCAACGACATTACTGTAATTGTAATTGCCGCTCCGTCCATATTGATAGTGGCTCCAAGCGGAATCGATACAGAGTAAGTATCCTTGTCAAGACCAAGCTCCTCACAGAGTGCCATATTAATTGGAATATTAGCGGCTGAACTTCTCGTAAAAAATGCGGTAATGGCGCTTCGCTTTAAACATTTAAATACAAGTGGAAATGGATTTTTGCGTATCATCACATAAACCAAAATCGGGTTCGTTACAAGACTGATAAAGAACATGCATCCGAGTAAAACTGCCAAAAGTTTTCCATACTCCGAAAAGATAGAAAGTCCACTTGTAGAAACAGTTGTGAACACAAGACCTAAAATACCAAATGGTGCTAAATTAATAATCCACGTCACAAGCTGAGAAACGGCAGCTGAGATATCCTCGAGCATATTTTTAGTCGTCTCATTGGCGCGTCGAAAAGCAATGCCAAGTAAAACAGCCCAAAATAAAATCGACAGATATGTAGCATTAGATAGTGAAGTAATCGGATTTGACACAACTGTCAAAACTAAATTTTCTAGCACTTCCGCCACACCACTCGGCGCATTTGTCTCTGTAGCCGCATCCGCCAAGGTTAATGTAACTGGAAATAGCGTACTGGCTGCCACCGCAATAAAAGCCGCCAAAAAAGTACTAAACATATACAAAATAATAACTGTCCGGATGATACCTCCCTGTGTCTCCTTTGCGTGACAGAGTGAGCTCATAACAAGAAAGAATACTAAAATTGGCGCAATCGCCTTTAAAGCACCGACAAATAAATTTCCCAGTATTCCAATTCCCGTGGCAGAAGGCAGAAATAAGCCCAAAAGCACACCACAAATTAATCCCACTAAAATACGTTTTACGAGACTAATATCCATCCATTTTTGAAATATGTTTCCCATTTTCTTCTCCTCTTTCTTTTAAGTTTATCTTTGCAAGCTATAACGATTTTTCAAAGAAAATATTCTTTTTATAGAAACTTTAATATGCGCATTCTTACTATAAAAGTCCACAAGAATCCACGTTAATCGGTAGTACAAGCAGTACAGAACGAATTTTCTTGTTCTTAATTTTGCATTTTGACAGACTCTCCGATTGCTTTCCCTAAATAACCGTTATGTTTTATTATATCTCCACCTTTCCTTCTTTGCAAGATATCTAACCCCTTTTCTCTCTTTTATCACTTTAAAATGAAGATTAGAAACTTTTTTTCATGAAAACAACAAAAACCGCATTAGATTTCTTCCAATAGCATTAAGTTAATGTCATTGGAGTTTTTCCTTTGCGGCTTTCCCATTTAAGAACTTTTCTGTTTTTTCGTACCCCACATTTTTTTGAGTACCCCATTTTTGTGTAAAAATATAAGTTATTTTGAAGCATTTTGTAAATTTTAATATTGCAAAATAAAATCTATAAATAGCTTAAACTCTGCTAAAATACAATATCTAATCAAGCACATACGGAGTCACCTGATACACGTAATAGTTAAGCCAATTCGTATACAATGTATTCGCATGACATCTCCAAGAACGCCAAGGTTTATTGTCCGGATTATCGTCTGGATAATAATTAACTGGAATTTGAATATCAAGTCCCTTTGCCAAATCTCTCTTATACTCTTTATCTAATGTCATAAAATCATATTCCGGATGTCCACTGACAAAAATCTGTGTTCCAGTCTCATTTATAATAATAAATGGACCAGCCTCCTTAGAATCCGCTAAAATTCTTAATTCTTCTCTAGCTTGTACATCCTCTCTCCTAAAACCAGTATATCGGGAATGCGGTGCTAAAAACACATCATCAAATCCCCTGATCAAAGGTGTTCTTCTGTGAATTGCCTTATGCTCATACACTCCAAAGAGCTTTTTTCCAAGATGATGCTTCTGAATTCCATAATGATAATAAAGTCCCGCCTGAGCAGCCCAACAAATATGGAAAGTAGAAGTTACATGTGTTTTTGACCATTCCATCATAGTGGAAACTTCCTCCCAGTAATCAACCTCCTCAAAGGCCAAATCCTCCACGGGAGCTCCTGTAATAATCATTCCATCAAAATGATGCTCCTTAATCTCATCAAAGGTTACATAAAACGCTTCCATATGAGAGGCAGGTGTATTTTTAGACTCATGCATTTTTGTCTTTAAAAATGTCACATCTACCTGAAGCGGAGTATTCGACAAACTTCTAAGTAAATGCAATTCTGTATCTTGTTTTACAGGCATTAGATTTAAGATGATAATTTTCAATGGACGAATATCCTGCGACATTGCACGATTCATATCCATTACAAAAATATTTTCATCCTCTAATATTTTTTTTGCAGGTAATTCGCTATCAATTCTAATTGGCATCTTAATTCTCTCCTTTTTTCCTTTTCTAGATTCAAGAACATCGTTGACATTCTTGTTATAGCGTATGCGTCCATTTTCCATTACTGCAAGACTTCAACAGTTCAAAATATAGACAAGAACTACTGAAGCTTTATTTATATATAACATCAAGTACTTATCCAATCAAACTCTTTAATATAGCTAAACTTTAGTATTTACTGCCGCATACGCCCGCCATCTTATTAAAGATTACTCTTCCTCTATCATTTCTAAAAAATCCTCCTCCGATATAATCAAAACGCCAAGCTCTTTTGCCTTTTTGTTTTTGGAAGATGAAGATTCTTTATTATTATTAATTAAATATGTTGTCTTCTTTGTCACTGAGCCTGTCACTTTTCCACCGAGACTCTCTATTTTTTCTTTTAATTCACTTCTATTTTTAAAATGATTGACGGAGCCTGTGATAACAAAAGTTTGATTCGCCAATTTTAACGTCTCTTGCTCCTCTATCTCAACTTGCTCAAAGCTAAGCCAAGATAAAAGCTCATCTACCAATCTCTTATTATGTTCATTTGTAAAATAATCCACGACATTCTGCGCAATGACTTCTCCGATTCCGTCAATCTCCACAAAATCCCTGGCTTCTGCCTTTCTAATCTTTTTTAAATCATAAGAAAATGCCTTGCAGATTAGCTTTGCATTAGACAATCCCACATTTAAGATACCTAATGCAAATAGGAATCTCGGAAGCGTTGTATGCCTTGACTTCTCGATAGAATTGATCAGATTTTCATAGGATTTCTTTCCAAATCCCTCCATCTCTATAATCTGCTCTTCCCACTGAGAGAGCGTATACAAATCGCTAAGCTCTGTCAAAAATTCTTTTTCTATCATTTTATCAATAGTAGCTTCTGAGAGACCATCGATATTCATCGCATTTCGACTCACATAATGAGCAAAAAGTTTTCTCTTTTTCGCACTGCAAAGAGGATTCCCACAGTATAAAACTTGAACATCGTTCGTCTCTTTGAGCATCGTCTCACCACCACAAGCTGGACAATGTGCAGGAATTTCTAAATTGTCACTCTGTGTAAAATTCTCTGCCACCTGTGGAATAATCATATTTGCCTTGAAAATAGAAATTTCATCTCCAATTCCAAGCTTTAATTGTCTCAAAATACTAATATTATGAAGACTTGCGCGGCTGACACTTGTCCCCTCTAACTCCACAGGATCAAAAACCGCCACAGGATTAATAAGCCCTGTTCTTGATGGACTCCACTCAACCTCTAGCAAATGTGATTTCGCAATCTCGTCTCTCCACTTAAAAGCAATAGAATTTCTTGGAAATTTGGCTGTTCTTCCGAGACTATTGCCATATACGATATCATTATAAATAAGCACAAGACCATCAGATGGAATATCATTTTGCGGAATTTTTTGCTCAAACTCTGAAACAACCTCTGGCACTGTCTCTGCTGTCACTTTTTTATACTCAACAACATCAAAGCCCAGTTTTCTCATCCACTCAAAGCTTTCCTCGACTGTCGCTATCTCTTCTCTTCCCTCCGCTTTTACGAGTGTAAACGCATAAAACCGCACTCTTCGATTTGCTGTAATCTCATTATTTAATTGCCTTACAGAACCGCTGCATAAATTTCTCGGATTTTTATATTTCGCCTGTACTTCCTCGATTTCTGCATTGATTTTCTCAAAATCGGAGTACGTAATAATAGCCTCACCTCTTAACATAAGCTCACCGTCAAACGGGATTTTCTCAGGAATATTTTGAAATACCCTCGCATTATTTGTAATAACCTCACCAATCTCCCCATTTCCTCTTGTGACAGCTTTTTTTAATTGTCCATCTTTATAAGTAAGAACAACCGTGAGTCCGTCTAATTTCCATGATAGAATTCCTTCTTTATCTCCCAGCCATTTTGAAAGAATAACTCGATCTTTCGTCTTATCGAGAGATAGCATCGGAAACTCATGCGTTTCTTTTTCAAGTTCATTCAGTGCCTCATAGCCGACATGAGTTGTTGGACTATTGGATAAAACGATACCTGTCTCTTCTTCTAGAGCTTTCAGCTTATCGTAAAGAGTATCATACTCTAAATTTGACATAACCTCTCTATCTTCCTGATAATAAGCCTTTCCAGCCTCATTTAGAGTCTCAATCCACTCTTTCATTTGCTTAATTTTCTCATTCATCTTCTTTCCTCCATCATCATGTCTGAATATATCATCGAAATTTTATACTCTCCATAGCGAAAGCTAAAGATTTTACATTCCATATCATAAAATATATTTAAAACCGCCATTATTCTTATCGCAACATATGTCTATAATCCCGACAAAATCTTTCATGGCAAACATCTCTATTCTATATTTTATAGCAGTTAGAAATGAAAATCTCTATCTATTCATTTGTAGCCATTAGTCTACTTGGCATGATTCTTCACAATAATCAAAAAATTTCTTCGCTTCTCTTTTGCTAATCTTTTTATATTGTCCTAATTTTAAATTTTCCATCCGATAATTCATAATACGAATTCTCTTTAAATCTCGCACCTGATATCCGACTGCCTCACACATTCGTCGAATTTGACGGTTGAGTCCCTGTGTTAAAACGATATGAAACTCCTGTTTTCCACTCTTCCAAACTTTACACTCTCTTGTGACTGTGTCTAAAATTGGAACACCCTGGCTCATCCTTTTTATAAAACGAGGCGTAATTTCACGATCTACTCGCACGACATATTCTTTCTCATGGAAATGTCTCGCCTTTAAAATATAATTCATGAACTCACCATCATTAGTCAATAACAATAGACCCTCGGAATCCTTGTCTAATCTTCCGACTGGAAATATTCTCTTTGGATAGTGAATAAAATCAACGACATTATCTTTATCCTTCTTTGAGGCAGTGCAGACAATTCCCTTTGGCTTATTAAAAGCAAGAAGAATAAATTCTTCTTCTTTTCTCGCTGTTACTCCCTCTACTTCAATCTTTTGATTTTTAGAAACTTGCATTCCCATCTGAGCTACTTTTCCATCTACAGTCACTTTTCCAGCTTCAATATACTCATCCGCTTTTCGCCTAGAACATATCCCCGCCTCACTCAAAAATTTATTTAATCGAATTTTTTCTTCCACTTTTTCTTCCTTACGCCTGTGTGCATTTTGCATTTGCTTTTTCTACAAATGGCTCTGCTTTCACAATAAAGCGCTCATGAGTTCCTTTACCGATCATTCCGCAAGCGTCATTCACTTTTACATCAAAGACAAGTCTTTTTCTGTCTATTTCCACAAGTTCACATACACAAGTTGCACTAAGACCAATCGGAGTCGCACTTGTATGCGCAATATCAAGCTTTGTCCCAACTGTAGTAAATCCCTCGTCAAGCTGTCCATCGAGTAACTTCACTGCTGTCTGCTCAATAAGGGCAATCATAGCAGGAGTTGCATAGACAGGCAGGGAACCACTTCCGACTGTAGCTGCTGTATTATTTTCTGTCACTAATTCTGACTTTTCTGCTTTCATTCCTAATTTTAATTCTGCCATTTCATTCACCTCTATAATTTTCACTTTATTTTTATCAAATATTATCGTAACTTTTAAATTTTAACATATTTTTATATGGTATGCAAGGTGAGTGAAAAGAAATTCACGGAAATCAATTTTTAAAACAGCTTACGCTGTTTCATAAGGTATAAGTTTTGAAATAATGGGAAAAGACGCCAAGAGAGCAAGCAGATATCTCCTGTGCAAACACGTTCGTTCCCACGATTTTTCGACATACTTAGCTATGCTGCTTTCGTGA
>CAYTNV010000004.1:0-139217 GCA_964439395.1 uncultured Blautia sp.
TTTTTCAACGAATTAAAATTTCAGATAAAAACAAAATATCTTTATAATATTCTAAAAATTTTTTTACTATTCTTCATTATACATCAATAATTTTAATGAAACCTTGTATAAACCTTGTAAATATTTCTATTTCATATTTTTTATCATACATACTATCAACAGTAAAACTTCTATTCAGAATATACACCAAAAATATTTTCCATCCATTATATCATGTTAATGTTTTACACTCAATACAACTTTTTTAATAATATAACTTTTTTGCTGTCTAAACAAAGAAACTCTATTTTTCTTACTTACATTCCAAAATTTTACACTTAACTATTTTTAATTACACTTGAAAACAAGCTGGATATATTTTTCTCTAGACAAACGCATAAAAAGTCTGCTATCATACTTTTATCGTTTTGGTGGAAATCAAATACCCCACTGCAAGCAACGGGATATTTGACCCTCGCGGCAGTCGCCAAATGTCTGCAAGCAGACGCTTGGCTCATTGCTCGCGGAAATAAAAAAATCCCCACTAAACTACAAAAAATAGCGAGGAGGATGGCTCTTTTCTTACGACTAAAGTCATAAGTATCCGAGCCTAAATTATATATGATAACAAGAAAAATTCCTAATTTTAATCTAGAACAAATATGTAATTCTGGTCAATGCTTCCGCATGTCAAAAATAAATGACAAAGAAAAGCTTTTCTTCGTCATCACTCAAAATCACTATTTAGAATTATCCCAAACAGATAATGAAATCTCTTTCTTCTGCTCCACAGATGAATTCTCTTTTTGGGAAGAATACTTTGACCTAAAAACCGATTACCAGATTTATCTCAATCAAGTTGACCTAGCTGATACATATTTACAAGAAGCTGCAAACTTTGGCAGCGGCATGCATATCTTAAAACAAGATTTATGGGAAATCATCATCTCTTTCTTGATTTCTCAACAAAATAATATCACCCGAATTCGCCGCTGTATCCAAAACATCTGTGAAAAATACGGAGAAAAACTACTGTCAAAAAACAATATAACATACTATAGCTTTCCAACCCCTGACGCTCTCTCCAAAGCCACGGAGGAAGAATTAAGGGCATGTAATCTTGGCTACCGCACAAAATATGTCTTAAAAACTGCCAAAGATATCGCTTCTGGTCATTTTTCACTTGAAGAATTAAAGAAAATGAATTATGAGGACGCAAAAAAAGAATTATTAAAGCTATACGGAGTTGGAGTAAAGGTTGCAGACTGTATTTGTCTTTATGCTTTGCATCATCTGGAAGCTTTTCCAGTCGATACCCATATTAAGCAGGCACTTAACGCATACTACAAGGAGGGCTTTCCTATGGAACGCTATAGCAAAATCCAAGGAGTAATGCAACAATATATTTTTTATTGGGAGCTGCTCCACTAAAAAAACTGTCTAGCTGATAAAAAATTTTATAAAATATTTCTTTATCAACTAAACAGCTCTCTAATATTATGATGAAGGGATTGTCGGGAAATGATAAATTCTCACAATATATGCCGATGATTTCTATGATTTACACCAATATATTGTATGGAAACATCATTTTCCGACAACCTCATGATATACGGATTACTCCAAAACTATTCTTTTTTACTCTCAGAAATTCGCTTTAAAAAAAGCTCGCCAATTTCCATATCCTCAGGAGTCGTAATTTTAATATTTTCATAACTCCCGCATACAAGCTTCACTTTTCTATGTCCAAATTGCTCCATTACCATCGCATCATCCGTAATATTCTTCACTCCACTTGCCATCATTTTTTCATAGGCAAGTTTTATCTCATCATAGATAAAACACTGTGGAGTCTGGATTTGCCAAAGAGTTGCACGATTTGGAGTATCTTTGGCAAATGCAGACTCATCTACAATTTTTATCGTATCTTTTACTGGCATTCCAATAATACAGGTTCCATATTCCTTTACATTTTCTATGCAGGACTGAATAATCCTCTGGGTAATACAAGGTCTCGCTCCATCTTGCATAAAAACATACTGACAATCGTCCATCACTTCTAGCGCATGATAAACCGACTCATATCTCTCATTTCCACCCGCCACAATCTTTTTTACTTTTGTGATATGGTAGGCATCAACGATATTTTCTTTGCAATATTGTATCTCATCTGCACCTGTCACTAATATAATCTCATCTACATCACTTTTTTCAAACTGTTCTAAGGAATGTACCACAACTGGTTTTCCAGCTAAAGTCATGTACTGTTTTTGCTGTTCACTCTTCATTCGGCTTCCTCTGCCTGCTGCAAGGACAATAGCTGTTATTTTTTCCTGCTTCATTTTCTTCTCCTTATAGACATCTCTCTATTTATCAAATAATAGTAAACAAATCCGTAATTAAAGTATCTAACTAATATCACAGTTTCTCCAAAAATCGAAAACGAAACGTGTTTTTGAGAAAAAGTCTTCTTTGCTCTTTCTCACACCGTCTGCTAATCTACAAAGCTGGCTATCTCTGTCCAATTTTTAAATTTGGAATCGCATTTAAATCCCATCCCGCTCTCGAACCTTTTTCGTACTCATAATAAGCAGCTGCTCCAATCATCGCCGCATTATCTGTACATAAAATTGGAGATGGATGATAAAAAGCAAATCCCTCCCTCTCACAGGCTGATTTCATCGCTGCACGAAGAGAAGAGTTAGAAGCCACTCCGCCCGCAATAGCTACCTGCATACAACCAAGCTCTCTTGCCGCATTGATTGTATGCTCCACTAAAACTTCCACAACAGCCTTCTGAAATGAAGCTGCCACGTCCGCCTGATTTACTTCCTCGCCTTTCATTTTACATTGGTTAAGATAATTAAGCACAGCAGATTTCAGTCCACTAAAACTAAAATCATTTGGCGAATCACTTACCTTTGCCCTTGGAAAAACAATGGCATCTGGATTCCCCTCTTTGGAAACCTTATCAATCTTAGGTCCTCCTGGATATCCAAGTCCGATTGCTCTTGCAACCTTGTCAAACGCCTCTCCTGCCGCGTCATCTCTCGTTCTTCCGATAATCTCGTACTCACCGTAATCCCTGACAAGTACAAGATGAGAATGTCCGCCAGATGCTACCAGACATAAAAATGGAGGCTCCAAATCTTTATGTTCAATATAATTAGCACTAATATGTCCCTCAATATGATGTACTCCGACAAGTGGTTTCTTCGCTGCAAATGCAATTGCCTTCGCCTCCGCCACGCCGACTAAAAGTGCACCGACCAGCCCTGGTCCATAAGTTACAGCAATCACATCAATATCCTCTAGAGTGACATTAGCCTTCTCTAATGCTTCCTCAATAACCTGATTTATCTTTTCTATATGTTTTCTTGAGGCAATCTCAGGCACAACGCCTCCATATAATGTATGCAAATCAATCTGAGAGGAAATGATATTGGAATATACCTCTCGTCCATTTTTTACCACTGCCGCCGCCGTCTCATCACAGGAAGTCTCAATGGCTAAAATTAATACATCTTCTTTTTTATTATCCATTCTTTTCCTTCTTTCTATCCTATATCAGAAAAATTTCTTAACTTTCCTCAAACATTAACGTGCATTTCTTCCCATCTTTTCCCGCCTTTGCTCGTGGGAAAATATCACGTACCTTATCCATAAATTCCTCTGGTTTTACAAGAGAAGGGCTATAATGTGTCAACCACATTTCCTTTACATTGGCTTTTTTTGCCATTCTCGCAGCCTCATACATCGTCATATGCTTATACTCTACTGCCTTTTTCTCCTTGCCTTCTTCCCCGTACATTCCCTCACAGATAAATAAATCTGCATCTTTTGCGTATTTTACAATCATATCGAGCGGTCTCGTATCCGTACAATATGTACAGCGAATTCCCTTTCTTGGTGCGCCGAGCACCATATCACTTGTAAGTACTCTTCCATCCACCTCAATTCTCTCTCCCTTTTGGAGACGACTCCAATATTTTTGCTCAATCTGATTTTCTCTCGCCTTATTTACATCAAACTTTCCCGCTCTATCTAACACGATAGAATATCCATAACAAAGTACATTATGATTTACTTTATACGCCTCAATGCGATATCCATCCATCTGGAATACCTGCTCTTTTTCCTCAATTTCCTTAAAAATAATTTCAAAAGGCAGCTCTGGTGCGATAACTCTAAGAGCATTTACTACTCTTTGCAATCCTTTTGGACCAATCATCGTGACGGGTTCCTCTCTGCCTGCATTTCCAAGAGTAAGTAAAAGCCCAGGAAGTCCACTAATGTGATCAGCATGATAGTGAGTAAAACAAATGACATCAATCGGCTTAAAACTCCATCCTGACTCTTTAATTCCAAGTTGAGTCGCCTCTCCACAATCAATAAGCACTGATTTACCTTCAATTCTCGCCATAAGGGCAGTTAACCTACGATAAGGAAGCGGCATCATACCACCGCTTCCTAATAAACAAATATCTAACATATTTTCTTTTCCTCCATTGGCAATCATCCTATTTACTATAAAAGTTCCCGTTAAACAACGAGACAAAACTAACTTTATTTTGAACTCGACATTTGACAGGGCGCAGTATAATACAAAGAGAAATAACTTCAAATACGAATACTGCGACGGTTGCGCGAGTGCCACGGGCACGGAGCAATCGGACTTTGCTTCCTAAAAATTTCCCGCAAAAGCAGGCATGGATATTCATTAGATCATCTCTGTCGTGTCCATAATCTCCACTGGATTTTTAAAGGATTTTATCCACTTATCATAACAATCTTCACAGAGACAAAACTGATGTGTCTGTCCATCTTTCTTGGAAAAATATCCCCAACTTTTCTTCACAAAAATATAATCTTCTTTAATAATATCTAATTCTTGTCTTAATTCTTTCCCACATATATTACACTTCATCTTTTATCCTCCTCGCTGATACTCCACTATCAAAGATATCTCTGTATCCATTTACGATAGCATAAGGCTCGTATCAAAACCAATCACGTACATAAAATCAACAGATACATAATATGAAGGTCAAAATCAAGGCCTTCTTTTTTATCTGTCTTTATGATAATCGATTTGTATTCATTTGAATAGTGGGAATTAAAGGAGAATGCACATAATATTGGCATCCTCTTTTGGCTCATCATAATAGTTTTTTCGGCATCCTATATAGGAAAATCCATGCTTTTCGTAAAGTGAGATAGCGGGGGCGTTTGTTTTTCTTACTTCTAAAAAAATTTGACTTATATTTTTTTGTTTTGCCACTTCTATCACTTTCTCAAGTAAAGCATCCGCAATTCCTCTTCTCCTCTTTGAAGGACAAACCGCAATATTTGTAATATTTCCCTCATCCGCAGCTACCATCAAACCAATATAACCGACAAGCTCCTCTTTTTCATAACATACAAAATATATATTTGTATCATAGTTTAAAATTTTCACAATACTATTATAATCCCAGGCACTGGAACCAACAAAGCATTGCTGTTCCAGTTCATAGAGAGCTTTGCAATCTCTTTTTTCCATCGAACGAATTTGATATTTATGCATTATTCTTAATTGCCTCTTTTTGTTTTTCTCTCTCTATTCTCTCCCGCTCTGCTTGAGATTTACGAAGATAGACCGGCTTATGCGCTTTTGCTGGCTCTAAGACCCCTCTTCCCTCTTTTATATAAGAAAGTGCTAATATTCCTATGGAGGAAGCTCTCTGTCTATTCATATGAGCTGGAGCATAAGAATACGCTACCTTTATATTTTTCTCAATGATATTTTGATAAACTGGAACACCATCTCCCAAGAAGATAACTTCCTCATCTCGCTCGTTTAATTCTTCGATAACCTGAGTGACAGCAACTGCTCTCTCCTCCTCAATTACCTTCATTTTTCCTCCTTCAAACTTATAAAAACCTGTATAAACTTGATTTCTTCTCGCATCCATCAAAGGACAGATTAATTTATCTGTACTATATAAATTATAGGCTAATCCATCCACCGTCGGAACAGAGATAATTGGCTTCTTTAGAGCCAATCCAAGCCCCTTTGCTGTGGCAGAGCCAATTCTAAGACCTGTAAAAGAACCAGGACCATATGATACCGCAATTGCGTCTATCTCATTCAAATTAAGTCCTATTCTTTGCTGGACATCATCAAGCATCGGAAGTAATGTCTGAGAATGTGTCAGCTTATGGCAGATTGTATACTCTGCAATTAATAGATTCTCTTCCACGACAGCTACAGATGCAACAAGCCCCGAGCTATCAAGTGCTAATATTTTCATCTTTCCTCACCTTTTATTGTTATCTTTCTATAGTCAAATCCCTTTTCTAAATCTTTCTCAATTAAAATCCAAGTACAAAATTCCGGGAGTAACTCCTGCACAAATTTTGCCCACTCAATAAAGCAGACACCCTCTCCATACAGATAATCCTCAAATCCTATCTCATCCATCTCTTCCACATCACCGATGCGATATACATCAAAATGATAGAGAGGAAGACGTCCATCGTCATATTCCTGTACAATCGTAAAAGTCGGACTGCTCACTGGCTCCTTTATACCAAGTCCCGCAGCGAATCCCTTCGTGAAAACTGTTTTTCCAGTTCCCAAATCTCCATCCAAAGCATAGATTTGACCCTTTTTTGCTTTCTCTCCAATCCCCCTCGCAAGCACGAAGGTTTGTTCTTCACTAAAACTCTCTATTATCATTCTCTTTAACCTCAATTTTATTATGAAAATCTCTGTCAAGCTGACGTCCAAAAACAAATTTATTTATCTTCATCTGCATATTCGAAAAACTGTACGAGTACAAGCTGCGATAGTGCATACCACCAATATCATGACGATTACGAAAATGCCATGGTGCGGAACAATCAGACTTTCATCCACTGCTTACTATTTATGGGTCATATGCTCCTCAATATAATCCTCAATTTCATTTCCAGTTTTTCCCAAATCTCTTGTGACAATCAAAAAGGCGTGAATCGGGTCTGTATAAAGTGCATACACCTTTTTTGTTTTCTTTCCCTTTATAATTTTATCCCAAGGTATCATCCCCTCATTGCCGCCAAAAGCAATATTTACTCCTTTTTCATGGAATCCAAATTTCATGGAATCCTTATAAGCAGGATTTAATTTTGCCTGTCTTGCAGCTTTAAGATAAAGCATCACGGGATTTATGACCGTATAAAGTGCCGCCACAATACCTAAAATAGCAGTTTTAGTCATATCCCCCTTACCAGCTCCAAGTAAAAGCATAATAAGAGCAAGGACACTTAGTATAACACATACTTTTCCACTAAAAGAAGAGTAAGTATGCATCAACAAATAGCTATATAACTCTTTTGTTGTAATTTTTGTCTCTAACTCATAGACGGCAGGCTCAACCTCTTGAATCTGAATCTCATCTTCGTCTATATAGTATTCATCATCATCTAAATCTTCTTGTTCGTCTACTGCTTTTTCCTCTGTTAGCTCAGTCTCTTTATCGGATAAAATATGAACTGCGCTCTCTTTGCTCTCGACACTTGCCATATGTTGAGACATCTCCTGCTGATTTAAATCTTCTTGTTTTTTTTCTTCCATTTTAACTTAACCTCGCTTCTACTGAGAATCTAATCCTGAAATTGGAATTTCCAAATATATTTTCAGAAAAGCTGCTATAATTTCTCTCTATTTTACACATAACTATTTTTTATTAGCCTACACAATCAGTTTTTGTGAAAATACTATACTTTGTGAACTAATGAAGTTATTTCTTCACCCATAGAGTATAGAACGTGATACGCTCAAAGAATATACAGTTGATAATGTTTAGCCAATACACAGTCGAGAGTCCGGAGAAATTTAGAATGCGGTATGTTCGGGTGTATTTTTATAGCTCAATATATTTTTGAAGTGCCCGAAATACAAAATACCCAATCACAGACATCACAATTCCCTTAAAAATATTAAACGGTGTAATTCCAATTAAAATCAATGCCGTCACAGAGTGAATCGCAGGAATTGTTGTCTGCACAATTCCCATAATAGCCTCTTTTCCCATAATTGCCAGATATAGTGGCACTGTGATATATGCATTTACAAAAATTCCTACTATCGCCATTCCGATTGTTCCAAGTACAAATCCAAGAACCAATCGATGTTTTCCCTTCGTGTGATGATATATGAGAGATAGCGGCAAAATATATCCGATTGATACGAGAAAATTAGAAAGTTCTCCCGAAGCACCCGTACTCGTTGCTGTTAAATGCAAAATATTTTTAATGAACTCTACCAATACACCTGCCACTGGTCCAATTGCGAGTGACATAAAAATAGCTGGAATATCACTTAGTTCTAACTCCAAAAATCCTAAATATTTTACTGGAAACTTCACAAACATTAAAACTGTGGCAATCGCAGCTGCAACACCAATCATAGCAATCGCTCTTACTGTACTTGTAGATTTTCCTTTGTTTGACATCTTTAGTTACCTCTATTCTTCTTATTTACTGCTTGCTGTCTCTTTTATAGCAAGCTGAATTCTTCGTTTTTTTATATCGACACTTATAATCTCAACTTCTACGATATCTCCCACACTCACTACTTCAAGAGGATGTTTAATAAATTTCTTCTTCGACATTCTAGAAATATGAACAAGACCATCTTGGTGAACACCAATATCTACAAATGCACCAAAATCAATGACATTTCTAACTGTTCCTTTTAATATCATTCCCTCTTTTAAATCCTTCATTTCAAGAACATCGTTTCGAAGAATCGGTTTTGGCATCTCATCTCTAGGATCTCTAGCTGGCTTTTCTAGTTCTTTTAAAATATCAGCCAAAGTCTCCTCACCGATACTAATTTGCTTTGCCAGCTCTTTTTTATTTTTTATTTTCTTAGAAATAGCTCCAATTCCACCCTTTCTCAAATCCTCCACGGAATATCCTAATATATCTAGTACCTTAGCAGCTGCCTCATAGGATTCTGGATGAACACTCGTCTGATCAAGTGGATTATCTCCCCCGCTAATTCTTAAAAATCCCGCGCATTGCTCATACGCCTTTGGACCAAGCTTAGCGACTTTTAGCAGCTGCTTTCTATTTATAAATGAGCCATTTTCTTCTCTATAGGCAACAATATTTTTGGCAATCACTTTAGAAATACCAGAAATATACATAAGCAATGTGGCAGAAGCCGTATTTAAATCCACTCCAACTTTATTTACACAGTCCTCTACTACATTTCCAAGCACCTCTCCGAGTCTTTTCTGATTCATATCATGCTGGTACTGACCAACTCCAATAGACTTAGGGTCAATTTTTACGAGCTCTGACAATGGGTCTTGTAATCTTCTCGCAATAGACGCAGCACTTCTTTGTCCCACATCAAAATTAGGGAACTCCTCTGTCGCCAACTTACTTGCGGAGTATACGGAGGCTCCCGCCTCATTTACTATAACGTACTGCATATTTTTGTTGATTTCTTTTAATAATTCCACAATGACAAGCTCTGACTCTCTAGACGCCGTTCCATTTCCAAGAGAAATGAGCGTAATATCATACTTATCAATCAGTTTTTTCAATATTTTTTTCGATTCCTCGATTTTCTTTTGAGGTTCTGTTGGATAAATTACTACTGTATCAAGCACCTTACCTGTAGGATCAACAACGGCAAGCTTACAGCCTGTTCGAAATGCTGGATCCCAGCCAAGCACTGTCTTTCCTGCAATTGGAGCCTGCATAAGAAGCTGTGTAAGGTTCTTTCCAAAAACCTTCATCGCCTCTTCCTCTGCTTTCTCGGTAAGTTCACTTCTTATTTCTCTCTCAATTGCACCTGCAATCAATCTCTTATAGCTATCCTTAATTACCTCCTGTAAAATTGGAGCTGTATTTTTATTGTCTCGAATAATAATTTTTCTTTCCAAATACTGTAAAATTTTCTCTTCCGGAGCGTCTATCTTTACTGTAATTTCCTTTTGCTTCTCCGCACGATTAATCGCCAAAATACGATAACCTGGTATTGTCTTCACTTTCTCCTGGAATTCATAGTACATCTCATACACTGGGTTTTTCTCTGCTAATTTGCCAGCAGCCGTAACAAGTATTCCTTCTTGGACAGTATCTTTTCTAATACGTATTCTATGCTGTGCATCATCTGAGATACTTTCCGCCACAATATCCATCGCCATTGCGAGTGCCTCCTCAGCAGACTTTACCTCTCTCTCGACAGAAATATACGCCTTCGCCTCCTCTAACATTGGCTTCTTTGTCATCTGAAGAAGTAATATATTAGCAAGCGGCTCCAACCCCTTCTCCTTGGCAATTGTCGCTCTTGTTCTTCTCTTTGGCTTATAAGGGCGATATAAGTCTTCCACCTCAACCATCGTCTTAGCTTCTAAAATTTGTTTTTCTAATTCTTTTGTCAGTTTTTCCTGCTCAGAAATACTCTTAATTATCTGTTCTTTCCTATCACTTAAATTTCTAAGATAAGTCAATCTCTCGTCTAGATTACGAAGCACTTCGTCATTTAGAGAACCTGTCACTTCCTTTCGATATCTGGCAATAAAAGGAATCGTATTTCCCTCATCAATTAGCTGTACTGCCGCCTCAACCTGCTCTCTTTTAATATTTAATTCTTGCTGTAATACTTTTATAATGTCCATCTTTACCTCTACAAATCTAATTTTATTCTAATATGCTTTTCCTCATACTGGCGATACTTCACTCCCGCCATATCCATCATTTTTTTTGCTGCCTGAGTAGAAGGAGTACCCGCATATTTATCGGAGCGATAAATAATCTCCTTAACCCCCACTTGAATAAGTGCTTTTGTACACTCATTACATGGAAAAAGTGTTGTATATACCCTCGTTCCCTTTAGAGAACCTCCGCCATAATTTAAAATGGCATTTAGCTCTGCGTGACATACATACAAATATTTTGTCTCGAGCGGATCTCCCTCGCGCTCCCATGGAAGCTCATCATCGCTACACCCTATCGGCATTCCGTTATATCCCATCGATAAAATTTTATTATCCTCATTGACAATACAAGAACCAACCTGTGTATTATTATCCTTACTCCTCTGCGCAGATAACATGGCAACTCCCATGAAATATTCATCCCATGATATGTAATCTTCACGTTTCATATTGCATATCTCCTTCAATTTTAACCTTTTTCTCTCAAATCATTGGCATTCTCACGCCGTATGGTTTATTGTACCTCATCTTTTGATTTTATGCAATAAAAAGAAAGCTGGTATTACGTATCCAGCTTTCTCATTATCTGTATATGATATATAAATATGCACTTTGCAGATTTTCATATTTTCCAAACATACCTCATTCTATACTTCAAGGTATAAATTATTTTACTAAGAATGCATCATGTACTGCATTCATAGCAGCCTCAATATCTTTCTCATCAATCAATACTGTAACACGAATCTCAGATGTGGAAATCATTCTAATATTAATTCCAGCTTTATATAAAGCTTCAAACATTTTTGCAGCCACACCAGCATTTGTGAGCATTCCTGCACCTACGATAGATACCTTGGAAACTGTCTCATTTACATCAATTCTATCATATGCATAATCATCAAATACATTCTCAATCGCCTCGACAGCCTCTTTTGCATTCTCTCTTGTCACTGTGAAGGAAATATCCTTAGAATTCTCACGCCCTACAGACTGTAATATAATATCAACATTGATACCTTTCTTAGCTAAGGCATTAAATAACTTAAATGCAATTCCTGGCTCATCCTTTAAACCTACAACAGCAATTCTAGCTGCATCTCTATCTCCTGCAACACCACTGATTACTGCATCTTTATTCTTTGTCTTCTTTGTGACAACAGTTCCCTCTGTTGTGTTAAGACTGGAGCGAACAACAAGCTGTACGCCATGTTTTTTTGCACATTCTACAGAACGGTTATGAAGAACGCCAGCTCCAAGTGTTGCAAGCTCAAGCATCTCATCATAAGTAATTTCATCTAACTTATAAGCTGTCTTAACAATACGTGGGTCAGCTGTGAATACACCATCTACATCTGTGTAAATCTCACATGCGTCTGCATTTAACGCTGCTGCAAGGGCAACGGCTGTCGTGTCAGAACCACCTCTGCCAAGTGTTGTATAATTGTCGTATTTATCAACTCCCTGGAATCCTGTAACAATAACAATTTTTCTCTGCTCTAATTCATTGTGAATACGGTCTGTGTCAATTCTCTTTAATCTTGCATTGCTATATTTATGAGTTGTATGCATAGCAACCTGGAATGCATTTAAGGATACAGCTGGCACGCCTAGTACATCCATAGCCATAGCCATAAGTGCAACCGATGTCTGCTCCCCAGTTGTCAAAAGCATATCCATCTCTCTTTTAGATGGGTTTGGATTGATATCCTTTGCTTTCGCAATTAACTCGTCTGTAGATTTTCCCATAGCAGAAAGTACTACAACAACATCATTTCCTTTTTTATAATCTTCAATACATCTTTTTGCAACATTAAAAATTCTCTCTTTATTTCCAACGGATGTTCCACCAAATTTTTTTACTATTAACATTTTTTAACCAAGCCTTTCTATCTGTTTCCTATAAAGCCATGATACGTAAGTTTCAAAGAAAAATCGACTATTTTTCTCCTCACTTATTTTCATCACAAACCACTTTACTCTATTTGTATTAAGTATCTCTACAATCTGACATTCTATTACAGTTCCCCAAAAAGGTCAAGAAAATTTTTAGTCAGCCAAACGAATACGATTAATTACTGTCTCAAACTGTGCAAGTTTTTGCTCGATTACCTGCTCCTTTACCTTAGAAGTGATGAATGCAAACTCATCGATTCCATCCACATGAACTTGTTCAATCTCTCCAAACACTATAGCTGCCTCTTCTTTCGTCACTGTTTTTGGAAGACGAATAAAAAATCTTCTCTCAAAATCACTAACTGGAGTTAACTCAAGCTTTTCCTCACTCCAAACGATATTTTCAAGGTTATGCTCCATATTTCTGGCTTCCTGAATAACATCTGCCACTACTGCACTTGCTGTTGGAAGCTTTCCTGCTCCTCTTCCATAGAACATCAAATTATCAACCATATTTCCATTTAAAAATACTGCGTTAAATACACCGTTTACTCCGCCAAGTGGATGAGAAGTTGGAAGCATCATTGGGCAAACCATTGCATAAATATCATTGTCAACTTTCTTACTCATTCCAAGTAACTTAATTTTTCTGCCCATTGCTTTAGCGTACTTAATATCTTCGGCTGTAATCTTTGTAATTCCCTCTGTATAAATATCTTCAAAATCAACCTGTTTTCCATAGGAAAGAGAAGTCAAAATCGCAATTTTTCTACATGTATCGTATCCTTCTATATCTGCCTCTGGATGCTTCTCCGCATATCCTTTATCCTGAGCATCCTTCAGAGCCTGTGCAAAACTCCATCCTTCGTTCTCCATCTTATCCAAAATATAATTTGTCGTACCGTTTAAAATACCAGTAATCTCTTGAATAATATCTCCTGTCAATGCCTCATTTAAAGGACGAATAATTGGAATACCGCCACCAACGCTTGCTCCAAATAAGAAGTTTACATTTTTCTCTCTCGCAATCTTAATCAGCTCCGCTCCATGCTTTGCGACAAGCTCTTTATTCGAAGTTGTTACATGCTTTCCAGCCTCTAAACATTTCTTTACAAAGGTATAGGCAGGATTAACTCCACCCATTGTCTCCACAACAAGCCGTACATCCGCATCACTTTCAATAATGCTAAAATCATGCACTAATTTATCCTCAATCGAGCTTCCAGGAAATTCTCTAATATCTAATACATATTTTACCTTAACTTCCTGTCCAACGCGACTCTTAATTACTTCCTTATTCAAATCAAAAATTTCTACAACACCTGATCCGATTGTACCATATCCTAAAACTGCAACATTCATATTTTTTACTCCTTCGCTAGTATTTTTAACTCCTGTATTCCATCTGTCTGTTCCATCTCCTCAAGCATCTTAGAGACATCCCTTGTCGTCGGAAGTACTTTGACACTCATTGTGATAAGAGCTGTTCCATTCACTGGGAGACTCTGATGTATGGTCAAAATATTGGCCCGAAACTCCGCCACCAAACTTAAAATCTTTGACAAAATTCCTGGCTCATCTCTCATCTCTAGTACAAAGGTAATCGTTGTTCCCTTTGTATTTTCATGAAATGGAGCAATATCATCTCGATATTTATAAAAAGAGCTTCGGCTTAGCTGTACCTTATCTAGCGCCTTTTGCACACTCATCCTTCTATCTGATTCAAGTAGCTGCTTTGCCTTTACTACCTTAACTAGAACTTCCGGCAATGCTCTCTTTTTTACTACATAATACTTTGTATCTTGTTCCATTATTTCTTATCCTTTCGCATCTATTTTCCCATCCTATACAAAATAACTACTAAAAATAGACACTTTTCATTCTCACGAAACTCTCTCTTTAAAACATTCCAAGATATGTTCGTGGTAGAAATACATTTGTTCTCACCAGAAAGATGTTAGCATATTTCTTCGATATATGCAAGTATTTTTATAAAAAAGATTCTATACAACCAACTACTTTCGTATGTAGAATGGACTTAATATTGTATAACTATAATAAAAGGCAAAAATACTTTCCAATTAGGATTTATTTTTGCCTTACATTCTAGAAATTTTTAATTTTGTGTTCCAACTAAGCTTTTTAAATACGCATTCATAAACGGATCTAAATTTCCATCTAAAACACTTTGTACATTTCCAATCTCTTCATTTGTTCTATGATCCTTTACAAGGGTATAAGGCTGCATAATATAAGATCGAATTTGATTCCCCCATCCAATCTCCTTCACCTCACCTCGAAGGTCTGAAATCTTCTCTAAATTCTCCTGCTGCTTCATAATATAAAGCTTTGCCTTTAACATCTTCATTGCCTTATCTTTATTCTTATGCTGTGAGCGCTCATTTTGACACTGTACAACTACACCAGTAGGAATATGAGTAATTCGAATAGCAGAATCCGTCTTATTAATATGCTGACCACCCGCACCACTTGCTCGGTAAGTGTCAATTTTTAAATCCTCCTCTGCAATATCAACTGTCACATCCTCCTCAATATCAGGGAGAATATCACAAGATGCAAAGGAAGTCTGTCTCTTACCTGCCGCATTAAAAGGAGAAATTCGCACAAGTCTGTGGACTCCCTTTTCAGACTTTAAATAGCCATACGCATTTTTTCCACTAACTTGAACCGTAATAGACTTAATTCCAGCCTCATCTCCATCAAGAAAATCGAGTACTTCTGTCTTATATCCTCGCTTTTCTGCCCACTTACTGTACATGCGATAGAGCATTCCCGCCCAGTCACACGACTCTGTGCCACCTGCTCCTGCATGCAACGTCAAGATAGCATCATTTTCATCATACTCTCCAGATAAAAGTGTTGAAACTCTCATCTCATCAAACTTCTTTTGGAAACTTTTCATCATCGCCTGAATCTCTGGGACTAATTCGGGGTCATTTTCCTCATACCCCATCTCAAGCATCGTCTCGACATCCTCCATCTGCTCTTTTAAGTTTTCATAGGAGGCTACAATATCTTTTAAGTTTTTAGCTTCCTTTATTACTTCCTGAGAATACTCTACATCATCCCAAAAAGAAGCTGACTCCATCTGTTTATCTAACTCTTTTATCTGATTTCTCTTCTCTTTTAAACTTAGTGATTCTTCTAAATCCTTCATGGGCTGCTCATACTGACCCAAATCATATTTAATTTGATCTAATTCAACCACAGTTTTCGCTCCTTATTTATTTCTTCCACAGCATTGTTTATATTTTTTACCACTTCCACAAGGACAAGGGTCATTTCGTCCAATCTTCGCTGTTTTTCTCACATATGGTCCCTTGGCTATCGTATCGTCCTTATTTGTGCCTGTAATTTTAGGAGCTTCCTCCTTTTCTACTTTCTGTTCAATTTTAACATGCATCAATGCTCCAACTGTATCCTTTTGGATATTTTCTGTCATTTCCTCAAACATCTCGAATCCTAAGAAACGATATTGTACAAGTGGATCTTTATTACCGTACGCTTGAAGTCCGATTCCCTGACGAAGCTGTTCCATATCATCGATATGATCCATCCATTTTCTGTCAATAATCTTAAGTAAGAAAATACGCTCGAGATTACGAATCATATCAGGATCAATCTCATCAAATTCCTTTTCTTTCGATTCGTAACATTCTCTAGCTTTCTCCTTCATACGCTCCATAAATGCTTCCTTATCAGAGTTTTCTTTCTCTTGCTCTGTAAGTTCTATTTCGCTCACCTTCATTGGAATCTTTTGAGCCAATGCTTCTTTTAGACTCTTCATATCCCATTCTTCAGAGGAAGCCTCCTCGCCGATATATCCCATAATAATCTTTTCTACTACAGAATCAATCATATTATAAATAGAATCTCTCATATTCTCACCGTCTAGTACTCGGCGACGCTCTTTATACATAATCTCTCTTTGCTCATTCATAACCTGGTCATACTCAAGTAAATTACGTCGAATTCCAAAGTTATTGCTCTCAATCTTCTTTTGAGCCTTCTCAATCGTGGCAGAAATAGATTTATGCTGAATCTCCTCACCTTCTGGAATCTTAAGTGTCTTATAGAGAGTAATCATACGCTCAGAGCCAAAAAGTCTCATCAAATCATCTTCCAAAGATAAATAAAACTTAGATTCTCCTGGATCTCCCTGACGTCCTGAACGACCACGGAGCTGATTATCAATACGTCTCGCCTCATGACGCTCTGTACCAATAATTTTAAGACCACCGACCTCTGCAGCACCCTCCTCAAGCTTAATATCGGTACCACGACCAGCCATATTCGTGGCGATTGTAACTGCACCTAATCTACCAGCATTTGCAACAATCTCCGCCTCTTTCTCATGGAACTTCGCATTCAATACATTATGAGGAATTCCCCTTCTTGTAAGCATCCTACTAAGCTCCTCAGAAACTTCAATTGTAATTGTACCAACTAAAACTGGCTGTCCCTTATCATGAGCGGCCTCGATCTCATCAATAACTGCGTTAAATTTCTCTTTTTTTGACGCATAGATAGAATCCTCATGGTCGATACGAATGACTGGCTTATTCGTAGGAATTACGATAACATCCATTCCATAAATATCTCTAAACTCTTTCTCCTCTGTGAGGGCAGTACCTGTCATACCCGCCTTTTTCGTATATTTATTAAAGAAATTTTGGAACGTAATTGTCGCCAAAGTCTTGGACTCACGTTTTACCTTTACATTTTCCTTCGCCTCAATTGCCTGATGAAGACCGTCAGAATATCTTCTGCCTGGCATAATACGTCCAGTAAACTCGTCTACAATCAATACTTCATCATCTTTTACAACATAATCGCGGTCTTTAAACATCAAGTTATGTGCACGGAGTGCTAAAATAATATTATGCTGAATCTCTAGATTTTCTGGGTCAGCTAAATTCTCCAACTTAAAAAATTCCTCAACTTTTTTTACACCCTCTGCTGTCAAAACGACCTGCTTTTCCTTTTCATTTACAAGGAAATCTCCATCCTCCTCGATATCAGTTCCCATAATCGCATCTATTTTGCTAAGCTCTGCACTTGCAGTACCTCGCTCCATTCTTCTTGCAAGAAAATCACACATACGATATAAGTCTGTAGATTTTCCACTCTGTCCAGAAATAATAAGAGGTGTTCTAGCCTCGTCAATCAAGACAGAATCGACCTCATCGACGATGGCATAATTTAATTCTCTTTGCACTAACTCGCTCTTTTCCACTACCATATTATCTCTTAAGTAGTCAAATCCAAGCTCATTATTTGTAACATAGGTAATATCACAATTATAAGCTGCTCTTCTCTCATCTCCATCATAACTATTTAAAATTACACCGACTGTTAATCCTAGGAAATTATGAATCTGTCCCATCCACTCGGCATCACGTTTTGCCAAATAGTCATTGACTGTTACAATATGAACACCTTTTCCTTCTAACGCATTCAAATAAGATGGCAAAGTTGCCACTAATGTCTTACCTTCACCAGTTTTCATCTCGGCAATTCTACCTTGGTGAAGAATGATACCACCGATTAACTGCACTCTATAATGCTTCATATGAAGAGTACGGTCTGCAGCCTCTCTTACTACGGCGTAAGCCTCTGGCAAAATATCATCCAATGTCTCACCGTTTGCCAAACGCTCCTTAAACTCATCTGTTTTTGCTCTAAGCTCTTCATCCGACAATGCCTGCATTGCCTCATCTAAACTTTCTATCTTATCTACAAGCTTCGTAATTCTTTTAATTTCTTTATCGCTATGACTTCCAAATATTTTATCAAAAAGCCCCATATGGTACACATCCTTTCATTTTTTACTATTTCTATTAAATATTCTAAAAATTTCTTTTAATTTTTTTACTCTACTTAATATTTGCTGCTTTACAAAAAACAAATTTTTACTCGATAGCAGTCTTTCTTTATTATTATTCTTTGTCTAACATACAAATATTTCCTATAGAAAAAAGCCTAATTACTGCTCTATTGTAGCATTTCTAAAGTTAGGAATCAATCTATTTATTTTTATAATGAAAAAAATATTATGATTTTATTGTAAACACATGCTTTCTTTTCCCTGTACTTTCCAGACATACTATATTCTATACATTAAGAAGGATACCTTGTGAAACAGATAAAGTGGAATATTTTTTGGAAAGAGACGCGATTTTTCGATATACTTAACTTTGCTGGGGAGTGGCTGTCTGAGCGTAACGAGTTTCACGAAAGCAGCATAAATCAGCGTATGTCGAAAAATCATGGGAACAAACATGTTTGCACAGGAGATATCTGCTTGCTCTCTCGACTTCTCTTCCCACTGTTTCAAAATCTCCCAAAAAAAGAGAGACTACATAACTTCGCATAGTCTCTCTAAATATTTTTCTATTTATTCTTCTATAATATCATCTGCGTTATTGAGATAAAAATATAAGCTCTGATATATCGCTCCCTAGCTAAAAATTCTAATTTAGAACTCTGGCTCAATCAATCCATATGTTCCATCTTTTCTCTTATAAACTACATTAACCTCAAATGTATCTGCATTGCGGAATACATAGAAATTATGTCCTAATAATTCCATCTGAATACAAGCTTCCTCTGCATCCATTGGCTTAATCGCAAACTTTTTGCTACGGATAATACGAATTTCATCATCCTCTAAAAATTGCTCTGGCTCTTGTCCTAGGAAATCATCTGAAAAGTGACTGCCACCCTTGCTATAATTCGTAATTTTAGTTTTATATTTGCGAATCTGACGCTCTAAAATATCAGCTACTAACTCTATTGTGACATACATATCTGTGCTAGCTTGCTCTGCTCTTAAAATATTTCCCTTCATAGGGATTGTAACCTCTGCTTTTTGTCTGGACTTCTCAACACTTAATGTCACCTGAGCTTCTGTCTCATCAGCAAAAAACTTATCTAATTTTCCAAGTTTATCGTAGACTGCATTTTTTAGAGATTCTGTCACCTCAATATTTTTCCCACTAATAATATACTTCATACGATTCACTCCCTTTTCTTATTTTCTTGGAACTTTGTCCCTTTTCTTATTCTCTGTTCTCAATAACTACAGAGAATTTGATAGGCTCCTCTTCCACTATCTAGAACCTATCTTATGTAATTAGTATAGCAGTATTTTCAGAAAATTTCAATCAATTTTTTTATCTACCATTCTTTTACATACATTATCGTGCAAAGTTTACCTAGTCATAGAGTATGAAATGCAGCATGACCGAATAGATGCATTTTTTCACGATTTCAACGCAAGATTCTCAGAATCTATCTAAAATTTTGCCACTATTTTCAGATTAACTTTTAATAAAAACAATTATCTAACAATCTTATATTTTCGATTTTTCGTCATTTTTACCGAACAATTATCCACAATAACTTATCCACAATCCTGTGGATAATGTGGATAACTTTGTGGACAACTGAAAAAATGCCATTTTTTTCTTTGTTTATAATGTGGATAACTTTATCTTTTCCTTTTTTGTTCGATTTTTTTATTTTTTCTTTGACATTTTTCACAAAATTTCGATTTCTTTTACATAATTAATATGTTTAACATCTTTCAAAAAATTTAGATTTTTTAGAAAATTTAAATTTTACTGCTGGAATATATTTCTTCCATCCTATAAAATCTAAATTTTATTCTTTCTCTTGTATTCTTCCCATTTATAAGCTATAATTTATTAAGTTAAATATAATAAATACAATAATAGGAGGATATAAGATGCGAAAGAAAATATATTTTGTACTTTGTATGGCTACTTGCCTCATATTTGCCACCGCATGTAATAAAAATAATTCGGAAAACTTAACAACTTCCGCTTATAATGACACTGTATCTGATATGGAAAAAACGACAGAGGCTACAACTGACTCCTCTGACACTTCCTCCACGGACGATAAAAATTCCACAGAGAAAAACTCTTCTTCTGAAAAAGATACATCAACTACTACGACTTCAAACGAAAAATCAACTACTAGCTCTTCTTCGACAGAAGCGAAATCTACTACTGCTGCATCCGAAGCAACAGAAAAAACTACTGAGACAACTTCTGATGATGAAGTAATAACAGCAGAAGGAGATGAAAACTTCGAGGAGCCAACAACTGCCACAAAAGAAAGCGAAAAAGAAACATGGGCAAGTTCTGGAACACTTAGCGGATTTAACGACAGCGATTCTGTTGAGATAATTATGCAAGACGGCTCTACAAAAACATTCTTTGTATACGACGAGGATATTGTCAAACAATTAGAAGAACTTCTTGACAGTGGTGAGGAAAACTCTATTGATTTTGTTTATCGTCCAATTGCAGGTCAAGCAAACTCTCAAATTATTGAAATCAAATAATTCGATATAGAAAAAGAGGCTATCGCAAAATATTAAATTTCAACAAGATATGCTACTAAAGCATTTTCGTAATATCTTTATCTTGCTTAAGAAATCTATTTTATGATAACCTCTTTTTATTTCTTTCATGAGGAGATTAATTGTATTCCTTCTCGAAGAGCAAATATGATATTACCAAAAAAGATGCAAAAATCAGAAAGATTAAATATAATCTTCTTACCAATTTCCTTATCTTTTCCTGCAAAAGTAAAATAATCTACCACATATCCTCTTATACAGCGATCAATATAATTATTAAGACCTCCACCTAAAATGAAACTAAGCGCAATTTTTGAGGTCTTATTCTTTTTTCCTCTCATTAAAAGAATGATAAAATAAAAAGATAAAAAAATAAGAATACCGCCAGAAATGCATCTTAAAAGAAATGGATGCTCTTCTAATAATCTAAGGGCAGCTCCCTCATTATAAGACTTTGTGACAATAATCTTTTCCTTGCAGATAAGCTTTACTTGTCCTTTTTTTATATTTTTCTCAATATATTCTTTTAATTTTCCATCTATTAGAATAATCAAAAAAATAATAACAATATATATCATCCTCATCTCTCCTATTCAACTCCAATACTATTAAAGTATATATAAAGCTTCACAAAACTACAATCACAAGTATATTTCAATCAATCATCAAATATGGAATAAATTCCTACCATCAATATCAATCGAGATTCATTCGCCATTTCATATTTTTAATCATGAAAAAAGAAGCAATTGCAAAATGAATTTTTCTCCCAAGATATCGATATTGCCAAAATAATTCAGCTATATATCTTGTTGGAATTTACATTTTGCAAAAGCTCCTTCCATTTTATATAATCTACTCTCAAAATCCCTTTCACATAATTTTACCAAATATAATTAGATGTATATAGTTCTGTTAAATCAATCACAAAAATAAATACAAGAAAGATTTTGAAAATACATTTTTTAATTAACTATTCATTTTGAAATACCGTCATAGAGACCAACATTCAAATTAAATTAAAGCTTTGTACAATGCAATAATATCTTCCATAGAAGCGTCTTTTGGATTACCAGGAGCACAAGCATCATTAAATGCTGATTCTGCTAAGAAAGGAATATCCTCTTCTTTTACAATTTCTTTTAAGTCTGCTGGAATTCCAACATCGATAGAGAGCTGCTGAACTGCATCTACAGCTGCTTTTCTGTACTCTTCCTGAGTCATATTTTCTACACCCTCAACACCCATTGCAATAGCGATATCTTTATATTTTGTTCCTGTTGCATCAGCATTATAAGCCATGATACTTGGAAGTAAAATAGCATTAGCAACACCATGTGGTGTATCATATACAGCACCTAAAGCATGAGCCATAGAGTGTACAATTCCAAGACCTACATTAGAGAATCCCATACCAGCAATATACTGTCCAAGAGCCATTCCTTCTCTTCCCTCTGGTGTATTATCAACAGCATCTCTTAAAGATTTAGAAATAATCTCAATAGCTTTGATATGGAACATATCTGTTAATTCCCAAGCACCCTTTGTAATATATCCCTCGATAGCATGTGTTAAAGCATCCATGCCTGTAGCTGCTGTTAATCCCTTAGGCATACTAGCCATCATCTCTGGATCTACTACTGCGATAACAGGGATATCATGTGTGTCTACACAAACAAATTTACGTTTTTTCTCAACATCTGTAATAACATAGTTGATTGTAACCTCAGCAGCTGTTCCAGCTGTTGTAGGAACTGCAATGATAGGAATAGAAGGATTCTTTGTAGGTGCAACACCCTCTAAGCTTCTAACATCTTCAAACTCAGGATTAGCAATAATAATACCAACCGCTTTTGCTGTATCCATAGAAGAGCCACCACCGATTGCGATAAGATAATCAGCTCCCGCATCTTTAAATGCCTGAACACCTGTCTGTACATTCTCAATTGTTGGATTTGGTTTAATATTAGAATATAATTCATAATCTAATCCAGCTTCCTCTAAAAGATCTGTAACCTTTGTAGAAACTTTAAATTTTACTAAATCTGGATCAGAACATACGAAAGCTTTTTTAAATCCTCTCGCTTTAGCTTCTGTTACGATTTCCTGGATAGCGCCTGCTCCGTGATAAGATGTTTCATTCAATACAATTCTGTTTGCCATAATTCCATTCTCCTTTTCTTATATACGAACTCACCTAACAATATCCATAAAATTATATGTAATTTAACTATATATTTTATGAATACTGCCCTAGTTATGATATAATCTTAACAATAATGCAGTTAAAAAACAAGTTACACTCTTTGCGTTGTGTAAATTTTGAGCAATTTTTCACATTTTTTTCACGATTATAGGAGAATGCCATACTTTCTCATTTTGACTAAACTTCAAATAGATACAACTGGTTCCCTTTGAGCAAAAGATAAATCACATAATAAATCCATCAATCGATCTGGCATTGCCTCGATAAGCAAATCCGTCAACTTTTCCGGACTCTTTTTTCTGCCCGTTGTTGCCCACTCAATTGTCATTGTAACAGAAGCTCTACAATACATTTTTAATAAAAATTCTATATCCTCTTCCAATTTTTTTCCCGTCTTTTTTGTAATAATATCTGTATAAAATTTTAAAATACATTCATAATCATATTCCACGAGAGAATTATGATCTTGTGACTGAAATGCGGCAGAAAAAAAACAGCCATCCTCCGCAATACACTCAAACTTTCGAATTAACCCTTCTCTTAACGTACACTGAATTCCCATCTGCTTAAATGATTTTTGAGCTAATTTTTCAAAATACCAATTTACTAAATCATATTTATCTTGAAAATTTCGATAAAAAGTTTGTCTTGTCATACCACAATGCTCTACTATACTCTTTACTGTAATTTTATCCAAAGGCGTAGTCTCCATTAAATATTTAATAGAATTCGCCATCTTATATTTCGTCTTTTCATTGCTCTCCAAATAAACACCCCTCTCATTCTTGCTATATTAATTATAATATAATTTTTCTATTTTTCCAATATTCTATCTCTAAAATCCAAATATTTTCCCTATTATCGTTAAAATAAGCAGCTACATAACCGTGCGTTATGGAAGAAAAAAATATATAAATACTTTCTGAAATGGCAATCAATATCTATTGAACAACAATACGAAAAAAACGGATTGGCTTTGCCAATCCGTATACATTCATAATTTATTATTTTATAATTCTTCTAATTCCTATAATTTTCATGCTAGTAGCTGAATCACCTGCTACAATTCCTCTTTTTGAGTTAGCAGCATGTACGATTTTATTATTACCCATATAAATTGCCACATGACCGCTATAACAAATAAGATCTCCTGCCTGTGCCTGAGCTAAACTGGCAACTGCTGTTCCACTGGTTTTCTGTGCTGCTGATGTACGAGGAAGAGTATAGCCAAAGTTTTTATAAACTCCCATTGTAAATCCTGAGCAATCTACTCCACTTGTCAAACTTGTTCCACCGTATACATATCTATTTCCTACGAACTGGAGTGCGTAATTCACAACTTTTTGTCCTGTTGTTTTTGCTGTAACATTAGAAGTCTGTACTTTAGAAGAAGTTGAAATATATGCTTTTTTTACATATCCTGTAACAGAAGCAACTTTAATTTTATACCAACTACCAGTTGTTGCTGTAATTGTAACCTGTGCATTTTTCTTCAATGTAGTTACCTTTGCTGCTGAATCAGAAGCTGTTTTTCTAACTGCTAAGCTGGAAGCTGTAACCCAACCTGTTGTTGTAGTTGTTGTAGTTGTCTTCTTCGCTGTAGTTGTAGTCGTCTGTGTCTTTGGTTTTGTATATGTAACATAGTTTCTTCCAACATATCCTGTCTTTGTTCCAGCTTTTACCTTATACCATCCTACTGTGCTTGTGCTAGTAATTGTAATCTTCTCACCTGTTGTTAAAACCTTGACTACTGCAGAAGAAGTACTTGCTGATTTTCTAAGATTTACTGCTGATTTAATATATGCTGTTGTGGAAGAAGCTGCCTGTGCTTCTATCGCTATCTCATTGCCAACTACTGTAGATACAGGTTGCACTAACATCATGGCTGCTAATACGCACCCGACAACCTTTGTCGCTAATTTCTTCACCGAAAAACCTCCTAAATTGTTTTGATTATAATTTTATGTTTTATGTATTAAATCTTTTGTCATCTCTTTCTCAAATAGTATAATATATGTAACAAACTATGTCAAGATTATAAAACAACTTTGTGTCTATTCTGTGAACTTTTTTCATTATTTTAATATTTTTGTAATAAATCCTTAAGTTTTTTAATATATTTCTTTACTATATACTTGTTTTATCGCATTTTTATTATGTTTTGCTCTACTTTTTCTGTAATATTTATAATCATTTAAAATAATAAAATAGCTATCTAGCAAATTAATTAATAAAACATAAAAAATCCTAGGAAGTAAATCTAACTTTCTTCCTAGGATTTATGTATCAATCTATACAATTCTTCTAATTGCTAAAATTGTCATACTGGTAGCAGCATCTCCTGATACGATTCCTCTCTTAGAGTTTGCTGAATGTACAATCTTATTATTGCCCATATAGATTGCCACATGACCACTATAACAAATAAGATCTCCCGCCTGCGCCTGAGCTAAACTGGCTACTTTCTTTCCTGCTGTTCTTTGCGCTGCTGATGTTCTAGGTAGACTATATCCAAAATATTTGTATACACTCATCGTAAATCCTGAACAATCTGCTCCATTTGTCAAACTTGTTCCACCGTATACATATTTATTGCCTACAAATTTTAACGCATAATTAACAATTTGTTGTCCTTTTGTCTTAGAACTTGTCACAGAAGAACTTGTTACTGTTGAGCTTGTACTCGTAGTTGTTGTCTTATTGCTGCTACTGGAAGAGGTCGTCTTAATATAAGCTTTTGACACATATCCTGTAGTACTTCCCACTTTTACCTTATACCATGAGCCAGTCGTTCCCTGAATCGTAACTTTCGTTCCATATGGTAATACTTTCAAAATCGTTCCCGAATTACTAGCTGATTTTCTGAAATTCAAATATGCAGCAATTACATTTCCTGTACTGCTACTACTAGAACTTGAACTTGATGTCTTACTTGAAGAACTCGATGTTGTGCTTGAAGAACTTGTAAATGTCACATAATTTTTCCCTACATATCCTGTCACTGTTCCTACTTTTACTTTATACCAACCAACTGTGCTTGTACTCGTAATTGTAACTGAAGTTCCCTTAGATAATACTTTTAATATTTTTCCTGAAGTACTCGCAGTTTTCCGTAAATATACAGCAGATTTAATTGTTGCTTTTGTTGTTGCCGCCTCCACCTGTCTTATATTATCTGTTAATACAAGATTCGTAGCAGGTATTTGAAAAAATAATGAAGCTGCCAAAAAAGCACTCATTATTCTAGCAATCGGTTTTTTCATAATAAAAATCCTCCTTCAGTTATGTACTCCCCCTAGAAGCACTTCTCTTTTATATTTTCTATGCTACTATAGTTTTGTGTCTATTTTGTGAATTTTTTAATATTTTTGTAACATTTATTATTATTTGATTAATATTTATATAGAATTGCTATGAAAAGTCCATGTTCTTACTATCTTAACTCTCCCTGTTTTCCACCTCATCTTTACTTTTTCCTGCCTTGTTAAAATCTTATTATTATAGAAATAGAGAGTTGAAACTCCATTTTAGACCTTCAACTCTCTATTTTTATCTGTCTATCATCTAGCCATCTGGCTAAATAATTCTTCGTATCGCCAAAATTCTTGTAAACGTAGCAGAATCTCCATACACAATTCCTCTTTTAGAGTTCGCTGCATGTACAATTTTATTATTTCCCGCATAAATCGCTACATGACCACTATAGCAAATCAAATCTCCTGGCTTTGCTGCCGCTATACTACTCACCGCTCTTCCCGCCGTTCTCTGTGCGGCAGAAGTACGAGGAATGGTATATCCAAAATGCTTGTACACACTCATCGTAAATCCTGAACAATCTGCTCCATTTGCCAAACTTGTTCCGCCCCAGACATATCGATTGCCAACAAACTTCTTAGCATAGGTGACGACACTTGATCCCGTCACCTTAGAAGAAGAACTTACTACTTTACTAGAGGTACTAGTGGTGCTAGTGGAAATATATCCCTTTCTTACATATCCTGTCTTTCCACCATACTTTATCTTATACCAATTTGTTCCCGTGCTTAAAATAGTAACTTTAGCACCCTTTTTCAAAACCTTAATAATTGTAGCCTTTGTGCTTGCCGACTTTCTCATATTTAAATAATAAGCCTTGACGGTCCCTGTCTTTGAGGAGGAACTAGATTTCGTACTAGTGCTTTTCACAGATACATAAAGCTTTCTAATATATCCATATGTATTTTTATATTTTACTCTGTACCAGTTTCCTACCGTTTTTACAACCGTTACTTTTTTTCCTCTGAGTAATATATAGTAAATTTTACTCTTATCACTTGCAGACTTTCTCATATAAGCTGGATATTTAATGGTACCCGTCTTAGATGCCGCCTCCACCTGAGACATCTGCTCTGTTGAATCTCCTATATTCACATTCTGCACTAACATAATTGCTATAAGAAAACAGCCTATTATCCTTAGCAAAATCTTTTTTTTACCCATTTCTTCTTTATCTCCTAAATTTTTTCAATATTTTCTCTCTCCCTCAAGTGCCCATAGCTTATAATCCTTTTCTAAATCTAACTGGCACCTTTCTTAATCTCATATTAATATTTACATTTTTATAAACGAATTTTTCATAATTCATTAGCTTGCAAATATTAGTACTCGACATCAAATGAGTGGTAAATATTTCTACATTAAATTAATTCACTTCAAATTTACCTTCCTCCCTTCTTTTCACTCTATCTTGCCCACACACTCTCGGTCTTCAAAAATAATACAATACTTTCACAATATATTTATACATATAAAAAGGGAGAGTCTTCTTTTTCTGATTCCCCCTATTTATCTCTTTATGTTTTAATTAATAATTCTTCGAATCGCCACAATAGATCTATAACTTGCATTATTTCCTATAATAATACCTGTACTAGAAGTAGATGCATGCACGATCTTATTATTTCCTATATATAGTGCCACATGACCACTATAACAAATTAAATCTCCTGGTTTTGCCGAAGCAAGACTTGATACACTTGTTCCAGCCGACCTCTGTTCATAAGAAGTACGAGGAATTGTATATCCAAAATGTTTATACACACTCATTGTAAATCCTGAACAGTCTGTTCCGTTTGTCAAACTAGTTCCACCATATACATATGGATTTCCCACAAACTTAATTGCATAATCTACAACATCTTGTCCTGTTACCTTAGTTGTAGAACTACTCTGTTCTGTCGTACTTGATGTATTTGCTGTATTTGCTGTTGTTGTCTCTGATGAACTATCTGTATTATTTTGTACTATCTTTATGTATTTTTTCGCAATATATCCTGTCTTATCACCAGATTCTACTTTATAAAAATCTCCGCTTGTCGCCTTAATTGTAACTTTCGAGCCTTTCACAAGTACTTTACTAATGCTAGATGTAAAATTCGCCTTAGACCGAACTGCAACCCAAAGTGCCGTTACTTTTCCCTGCTGTTCACTTGAACTTGCCTGTTCCGTTATTGTTGCTCCGAGGGTAATAAATGATTTCCACACATATCCAGTCTTGCTATTCGCCTGTACTTTATACCAACCACTGCTCGTATCTAAAACAACAATCTCTTGATTCGCTCGCAATGTTGTTACAATCGCTGAACTTGAACTCGCCGATTTCCTCATATATACTGCACTGTTGACTGTTCCTTTTCTCTGTGCTGCTTCTACTGTTATCACTGTACCTATTTGCTGACTGATTGGTGTAGCTTGTATCACTGTCATCGCTAATGCAAGACATACAGCTACCTTTTTCACTCTTTTTATCATAATACCTCCTAGATATTTATTACTTATTCTCTTTTTCATCCATTCATTAATAGAATTATAATATGAACAGTTATATTTGTCAATATTTATTTAATAATTTCGTAATATTTTTATATATTTTCTTTACATATTGTAATTATTTAACTTAATAAGAAAAATAATTTACTAAATCTAGAAGGTCAATCACTATCCACTCGACATAAACAATTTATTCCTCTAATTCATTAAAACACCTCTTCTTCCTTCTTGACATTTCTCTTTTTTTGAATTATCATATAAATAAAATAATAATAATTATTATTAACTTTAGAAAGGAGGGCTATTTCATTAATGAATAAAACAGTCATGACAAAAAAGAGCAGACAACGAGATGCCATTTTATCAAATTTAAGAAATCGTTGTGATCATCCGACTGCCGATATTATTTATACCGATCTTAGAGCAGAATACCCTAATATCAGTCTGGGCACTGTTTATCGTAATTTATCATTATTGGTGGATTGTGGTATTATCTCCAAAGTTACTTGCGAGAGTAAAGTAGAACATTTTGATGCTAGAACAGATTCACATTATCACTTTATTTGCAAGGATTGCGGCTGTGTACTTGACCTACCATTGTCCTTCCTTACCAATATTACTGCAATGGCCAATGATAGTTTCGATGGTCAGATTGTTGACCACGCCACTTTCTTTTATGGACATTGTCAAAATTGTCTTTCCGACAAATAAATTAATATAAGGTAACTTAAAACTACCTTATATTAGAGGAAAACTATTTTTTCCTGTAGAACATACTACGGTATGTTCAAAAAATATAAAATTTTTAAGAAAAATTCATTTTTTCTTCATATTATTTTTGTATACTAGGTTAAGTGATTAAAAGGTATTTCTTTACTTTTTAGTCACTTTCTTTCGTTTACAGAAAATTAGTTGTAACTTTCTAAAGTTAGACAATTCTAATTTTAAAAAAATTTCTCAATAATGCTTGACACAAAATTTTAAACATGATATTATAATTTCAGTAACAATTACTATTATTATTTTATAGAACTTTATGTTGACTTCTAATTTGAAGTCTAAATTTTAAATAAGAAAAGGAGAATATAACGATGAAGAAATTTGTATGTATGGTATGTGGTTATGTATATGAAGGTGAAGCAGCTCCTGAGAAATGTCCACAGTGTGGTGTTCCTGCAGAGAAATTCGTGGAGCAGACAGAGGAAATGAGCTGGGCAGCTGAGCATGTTGTTGGTGTGGCTCAGGGCGTTAGCGAAGATATTATCGAAGACTTAAGAGCTAACTTTAACGGTGAATGTTCTGAGGTTGGTATGTACTTAGCTATGGCTAGAGTAGCTCATAGAGAGGGATATCCAGAAATCGGTTTATACTGGGAGAAAGCTGCTTACGAAGAGGCTGAGCATGCTGCAAAATTTGCTGAGTTATTAGGTGAAGTATTAACAGATTCTACAAAGAAAAACCTTGAAATGAGAGTTGAGGCTGAAAACGGAGCTACAGCTGGTAAGACAGATCTTGCTAAGCGCGCTAAAGCTGCTGGACTTGACGCTATTCATGATACAGTTCATGAGATGGCTAGAGACGAGGCTCGTCACGGAAGAGCATTCAAAGGATTATTAGAGAGATACTTTGGATAAGATATAAACCATATAAAAGTTTTCCAAAAAAAGGAATGGAGGAATCCATTCCTTTTTTATACTTTTTGAAACAGATAAAGTGGAATTTTTTTGAAGGGAGTATTTGGAAGGAGACGCCATCCGTCAGAAGAATGTTCTTTCCCTTTCCAACACATTGCGTTCCCGCCATTTTTCGATATACTTAGCTTTGCTGCGAAAGTGACTGTCTGAGCGTAGCGAGTTTCACGAAAGCAGCATAAATCAGCGTACATCAAAAAATCGTGGGAACGAACGTGTTTGCGCAAAATAGACTTGCTTGCTCTTTTAGAAACACGCTGCGTTGCCACAATTTTCGTTACGAAAGCTCAAATTATCGTATATTATAGTATTTCGCCAATGCATAGCCATAAATGATAGGAGGAAATATCTGCTCCAAAAACGATAAAGTAGTGGAGAAACTTTGAGTTGCTCCGCAACTTGTCTATAAGTTTGCGGACGCAACCTAAATGATCGCATGGCGAAAAATTGCAGAAACAAAACGTATTTTGGAGCAAATATCTCCTCCCATAGCTTACAGTTATATTCTTCATATTACTATACAAATTCTAAATCTACTATTTTTCAAAAAGTAAACGAATATTTTTAGTCAAAACTAAAACTGCCACTTCATAATTTTAACTATTAAAGCGACAGTCTCAGCTTATCAAGTTCTATTTTCTATTCTTATTTCTATATTACATTTTATTATAAATCTCTTTATCCAATACTCCTTCTTTAGAATTTACAATTACATTTGTGGCTGCATCACCAATTACATTCAAAGTAATAACTGCCATTCCTGGAAGATAGTTCATTGCCAGAACTAAGGAGTATCCAATCATACATAATTCCGAGCTCATTCCTAAACCAGTCATAACAACATATACCATAGTAGTACCCGCTACTGGAATTGCAGGAGTTCCCATTGCAGTACAGATAGAAAGGAATGCAGCTAAAGCCAAAGTAGATGGCTTAATATCAATCCCTGCTGCTGTCGCAATAAATGTAACTGCGATCATATGCATCGCCGTTGTACCGTTCATATTAATTGTCATTCCTGTTGGAAGAACAAAGCTACTAATTTCTTCTGTGCATCCAAGTTCTTCTGTACATGTTCTTGTATTCAAAGGCAAAGTTGCCGCTGAAGAATTTGTCGCCGCTGCAAAAAGTCCGATTTTAAATGATTTTTTAAGGAAAGGAATTGGATTTAACCCTGTTGCAAGCAAAATACCTACTGGATAAATAGTAACAACTAATCCAAGACTTACAACGATAGTTGTTACAATCCATACCATTGTCGGTCCAATATACTCTACACCATATACTGCCAATGTTCGTGTAATCATACAGAAAATAGCAGTTGGTCCAACTCTATTAATTAAAAAATTCAAAAACATTTGAACAACATCATTTAAATTCTCAATTACTTTCTTTAATGGATCAGCCTTTTCTCCCATCATTGTCATACAAAGTCCCAATATAATTGCAACTACTACTACTGACAAAATAGAGTTATTAGAACTAAATGCAGAAAAAATATTAGATGGAACCGCATTTACAACTGTTACAAGTGGATTATAGCCATCCATAGTGACAGCTTCTGTTGCCATCTCAGCAGGCAAATTTACATCAAACCATCCCATTATTTTTACAAAATAAGCAGCGGCACCTGCAAGTGCTGCAGCAGCTACATAAAAACAGACATAAGTAACAAAAGTTTTACCAGCAATTTTTCCTAAACGTTCTGGACTTGCCAAACTACATAGGGCAAGGCTTAATGAAGTAATAACCAATGGAACAATTGCCATCTGCAAACCTCTCATGAATAGCTGCCCAATGATATACATAATTCCAAGACCTTCAATTCCTTTTGTAGCAGTGATATCTTGAAATAAGATTGCTTCAATAATTTCCCAAATTCCGCTCTGTCCGTTTCCCATCAAATATTCTCTCAAAAGCAACGCCACAAAACCAACTACAAAGCCTCCTATTACTGCCATTATCATTCTCTTTACGATTGTGTTTTTTACATTTTTTTTGTTTTCTCTTCCCATATTTTTTTACCTTCTATTTTTCTTTGTTTTTTTGTTTCACTTTCTCCCACTTTTTTCTCATTAACTGATAGTAATACTATGATTTTTTTATAATATTTTCGCTTTTTACCTCCTTTTCACTCACTTTTACTGGTTATTATCAACAAATTACTTTATATTAATTTTACATTTTAATCGTAACATTGTCAATAGTTTTTTCTTTGTTTTAAAGATTTTTGGTTGTTTTCAATAAATTACAACCTTAAAATTTGTATCCTTTTTTTGATTCGTATATTTTATTTTTGTTTCAAAGATATTTTCGAAGACAAGAAAAGATATTTTACATATTTTACTTCAAAACATAAAGAGCAGAACCATTGTTCCACAGATAATCCTGCTCTACAATGGTCCTGCTCTCTTTTCAGGGAATATTTACTTTTTAATATACTAATTGAATTCCATTTTCCTGACAATAATTAATCCACATATCGCTTGGGCGTCTGTCTGTAATAATATAATCAACACTTTTTAAATCTATCAAACATACAAACGCTGTCTGGTCAAATTTAGAATGGTCTACAAGAAGAGCCACCTCTTCCGCCTGTTCTAACATAATTTTCTTAATTTCAGCTTCGCTCTCATTGGAATCTAAAACACCTTTTTCTATGTTCAGACTCTTACAGCTGATTAAAGCTATACTCACATTATATTTGGCAATATTCGTTTTGGCTAACTGTCCTTGTAAAGATAAGGATTTCTTATTAAACTCTCCTCCCGTGGAAATAATATGCAAGGAAGATTGTTGAAATTCTCGAAATACTTCCGTAGAATTTGTCACAATCGTCACATCACGATTATCTGGAATCAACTTTAGTGCTTCCACAACCGTTGTACTGGAATCAGCAATAATCGTATTTTTTCCTTCCAGTAAAATAGCTGTTTTTCGTGCAATATCCTGTTTTTCTCGTAAATGCTTCGTCAAGCGTCGATAAAAATGTATCCCGTCCTTTTGAATATCAGCGTTCCAGATTGCTCCCCCATGGATTCTGGTTACAACGCCCTCCTGTTCCAACTTATCCAAATCTCTGCGAATTGTCTCCTCGGTCACGGAACATTGTCTACTCAACTCCGCAACAGACACTTTCTTCATACTCTGGACATGCTGTCTGATTACCATCAGTCTTTCTTTGCTCGACATGCTTTCATCCCTCTTCTCTAATACCTCACATGAAGCTTTATTACTATTTAATAATACACCAGCTTCTTTGGTATTTGCAAGACCTTTTTCCTTTGAAAGCATATTTTCCTCCTTCGAAACACATATCCATCTTCAAAGTATTTATTATTACGTCTTTAAAAGACAGACAGATTTTTTTAATCTTTATTAACACTCCTATGTATAAACATATTTGATGCAAAATGGGGGTTGTCAAAAAAATACAAAATTCCAATCAAATATAGTATGAGATTTTTTTAATCCCTCTATATATTATATGAAAAATTTATTTTCCGACAACCCCATTGCAATAGTCCGCCAATGGCCTTTGGCTTTTCAAGGAGGGAGAGGCACTCCCTCCAATACTAGCTAATTTAATATTTGTTTAGGATCTATGGGGATGAAATTTCCATTTATTCTTACGTTAAAACTTTAGTCAATTGCCTCTGCAAGTTCACGCATATAAGCAACATCAGCAGCTTCTAACTCTAGCTCAGCAGATTTTACATTCTCTCTGATTTCATCAACAGTTGTGGAACCACTTAATAAGTTCAAGAAATCTCCCTGTGCAAGAATCCAACCAAGTGCAAGGTTAGCAATTGTACAATTATATTTCTCACATAATGGTTTCCACTTATCCATCATATCCATAGCAGCCTGCATATTGTCTGGCTGGAACCATTTTTTAGGAATCTGAGCTCCAACTGGCTTATAATCTCTTGGGAATGTTCCACTTAATAGCCCCATTTCCAATGGTGAATAACACTGAATCGTAACACCATTTTCACGTGCACATGGAATAATTTCCTCTTCGATTCCACGGTCTAAGATTGAATATTTTACCTGAACGATATCTAAATCGCCCCATTTTAAGTATTCTTCGATATGATTGATATCTACGTTAGCAGCACCAATTGCTTTGATTTTTCCCTGCGCTTTTAAATCATTTAATACATCCATTGTTTTCTGTATTGGCACAAAATACTCGGTTCCTGGCGTTGCCTGCCAATGTGTCATATAAACATCAACATAATCTGTTCCTAAACGATCTAAAGATTCCACGATTTCTTTCTTAACAGATTCACTGTTTAAGTTTTTATATAGCTGAATTCCGTTAACTTTGTTAAAGAGATCACCTTTCATCTCCTGATCCCATGTAACACCACATTTTGTGATGATTTTAACATCTTCACGGTTCATACCTTCTAAAGCTTTTCCAAGAATTCTCTCTGAATTACCAAAGTTATATCCTGGAGCTGTATCGATTAAATTAACTCCGGCTTTTGGAGCTTCTCTAATTGTATCTACTACTGTCTGAAGTTCATGATCTCCACCCCATGCAGAACCTCCTCCGATGGACCAAGTTCCAAGACCAATTCTAGAAATATCAATTCCAGTTTTTCCCAATTTCATTGTTTTCATTATGGTATTCCTTTCTTAACTTTAAGATTCGTTACTATTTATAATCCTGATGATATTTTGCAAGCATATCTTCTACCATGCCCCTGTTTTGAACACCAGAGGTTGCTCCAGGATGCTGTACAGCAATCGCCGCTGTACAGTTTGCATATTCTCCGCAACCTTTCAAGTCTTTTCCTTGAAGTAATGCTGCGATAAATCCAGATGCAAAATTATCTCCGGCACCAATCGTATCAATAGCTGTAATTCCTTTACATGCAGGAACAATCATAACACCGTCTTTATTACGAATATAGCATCCTCGCTTACCAATCTTCATAACTACGTTTTTAATTCCATAGCTAAATAATTTATCTGCAACTTTCGCCTCATCTGTCTCCCCTGTCATCAGACAAGCTTCATCAAAATTTGGGAAGAAATAATCAACATAGCTTAACGCTCCTGCTATATCATCTAATGTTTCTCCCAATCGAGGCATAATCATATCTGCTGTAATAACCATATCCTGTTCTTTAGCAAATTTGAAAATGACTTCCAATGTTTTTCCATCTAATAAAGGACAATTAAAAATGCTTGCTAATGATAAAATTTTTGCTTGCTTAATCTTCTCGAAATTGACATGCTCGATATTTTCTTTCCAAAGACTTCCATTACGATTCGTAATGAATGTTCTTTCTCCATCCGCAGTCACAAGTCCTACATTAATTGATGTATCTAAAGAAGGATCCACTGTCACACCTTCTGTGTCAATATTATCTTTTTCACAAGAGCGTAAAATAAATGCTCCTGCTGCATCGTCACCGATAGCTGCCATAAGTCCCGTCTTAAATCCTAAACGGCTAATAATTGTAGACTCATTCATTGCATCTCCACCTACAGCCATTGCAATCTGGTCAACTGGATATGACTCAATATCAAAGATTTCCCTTGATACCGGGCGTAGCGGAATATCAACAACCGCTGCACCCAAACATAAAACATCTAATTTTTTTTCCACTATTCATCTGCCCTTCCGTCGTCGCCGAACAATTTGATCTTATACATTGCACGCTCTTTTACCGCATTACGAACTGCACGCTCTACAGCCAAGAATGGCTCATCTTTATGAGCATTGATTGCTTCCATCGCTGCCTGACAAAGCTCTGTATGAATATTAATCTTAGCAATACCTAAAGAAATTGCTTTCTTAATGTCCTCATCACCGATACCAGATGCTCCGTGAAGTACTAATGGTACATCAACAGCGTTTGCAACCTGCTCTAAAATATCAAATGCTAATTTAGGCTCGGAAGAATATACTCCATGAACATTACCGATTGCTACTGCTAAAGAATCGCATCCTGTTCTCTCTACAAATTCTTTTGCCTGGGAAGGATCTGTATAAGCATATTCAGCTAATGCTTCTTCATAAACTGTCTCATTTCCCACATGTCCCAATTCTGCCTCAACAGGAATATTATATGCATGGAAATAATCTACACATCTCTTAATCTCTGCAATATTCTCCTCAAAAGGTAATGCAGATGCATCACGCATTACAGAATTCATGCAGTGATCAACAGCATTCTTTAAGATTGTCCAGTTGCGACCGTGATCCCAATGTAAAATAACTGGAACTGTAGCTTTTTTTGCCATAGATTCCATCATATAGCAGAAATCTTCAAAAGAAGTATTTCCTGTAAATCCTGTACCAAAAGAGATGATAATTGGAGCGCGGAGCTCTTCTGCTGCATCAATAACACCCATTAACATTTCTGCATTCCATACATTGAAATGAGGAATTGCATAATGTCCTTCACTTGCTTTTTGTTCCCAAAATCTAATATCTGCTATCATTTTATTTCTCCTTTTTTGTTAAATATAATTACGTTCTTTTATTATTCAGCGACTTTAACGACACCTTTTACCATATCCAACTTTTTCACTGGATCGATTGCATCTTCAAATGCCTGCTGTACATCTTTATAATCATAGATATGTGAAATCATATCTTTTACATTAAATTTACCTGTTGCAATTGCCTCGATTGTCTGAGGGAAGTTATTGCAGTAACGGAAAGATGTCTGAATCATCACTTCACGGTTAATCTTTAAGAAGTCAATTGGAACTGGCTTAGACTGTGTACCAACCATCATAATTTTTCCGCCACGGCTAACAATCTGGACTGCCTGCTGTGCAGTAAATACAGCACCTGCTGCCTCAAATACAAGATCTACACCATGGTCCCCATACATTTCTGGGCTTCTAAGTACTGCAACAGTATCCTGATCTTTACCATTAATAACTCTCTTTGCTCCAAGCTTTAATGCAAGATCCAATCTTTTTGGCATAATATCTACAACTGTGATATCTGTCGCTCCAAGGCTCTTACATGCCTGAAGTACCATAAGACCGATTGCACCTGCTCCAAGAATAACGATACTCTTTCCAACCGTTGCTCCGCCGAGAACTGCTGCGTGCATTCCAACTGCTGCTGGCTCAACTAATGCACCTTCCATTGTAGTCATTCCTTCTGGAATATGATAAGTCCACTCTTCTGGATGTACCATATACTGTGTTAAAGCTCCTCTATAGTTTGGCTGTGTTGCCATGAAGTCAACATCTGGACAGATATTATAGCGACCTGTACGACAATAATCACATGTATCATCTGGTACACCTGGCTCGATAATTACTTTATCGCCAACTTTAAATTTTGTTACTTTTGCTCCGATTTCTACTACCTCACCTGCAACTTCATGTCCTAATCCGATTTTCTGGTTTGGATCTTTAGGAGGAATAAATGGTCCAAACTCAAATCCATGAATATCAGAGCCACACATACCAACATATTCTACTTTCATAAGAATTTCATTCTCTTTTGGAGTTGGAACTGGACACTCCTGAATTTCAAATTGTTTTGGTGTCACCAAAATTGCTTCTGAATTTTTCATCTTACATACTTCCTTTCTTGTATGTTATTTTAACTACTATATAAATTTGAGAATATATATTATATTTTTAATTATTGTTCACTGTTTTTGCAGTTTCAGAGGAGGATAGAAACTGCAAAACAGGCTAAAATTATTCCATATTACCGATATCTTCGACAGATTCTCCTCTTGTCTCAACACCGAATATGATAATGGATACAGCGATAATTGCTGCTACAATTGAAATTAAGACAAATACACCGTTTGAGCCCATTGAGCCAGCTGCTACAGATGTTACTAAGAATGGGAAGAAAATATTACTTACACGACCCATTGCATTACAAAATCCAGATCCTGATAACTTCGCTGAAGTTGGCCACATTTCTGGTACATATACTGCTGATGCATAACATACATACATATAGATGAATGTATTTAATACGAATGTTGCAGCAATCAATGCTCCCATTGTTGTCTGATTAGATGTAACGATTCCCATAACAGCCATTGCAACTAATAAAGCTACACCTGTGATTTTTCTAGGTACTTTATCCATATATAAGGATGCTAAGAAAATTCCAAATGGAGCGCCAAATAATCCAAACATTGTCATAAACTGAGACTGTGATGTATCATATCCCATAGAAGTTAATAAAGAAGGCATCCAAGTCATCAATGTATACTGGATCGTATTCATACCAATTAATACTAAGGATCCACAAATTGTTTTCTTGAGTAATTTACCTTGGAATAATGCTGAATATGGTAAGTTTTTCACTGCTTTCGTTGCTGACTCCTCGATTGGAGGTAATGGTTTTCCTGTGGATGCTTCAATTTCCTTTTCAATTTCTGTCATAATTGCATCTGCTTCGTCTACTCTACCCTGAGCTTCTAACCAACGTGGAGACTCTGGATATTTGTTATAAATAATGATACTTGCAATAATTGACAATACAGAAGGAATAATATACTGGATTCTCCAGTTTGCATTCATACTAACTCCTGTAGAAACAATCAATAATGCAATACCGTTACAAATTGGGTGAGCAAAGTTACCAATAAACGAGTTTCTAGAAGACCAAACACCACGGTTCTTTCCTGGTACATATTCTGTAAATGCTGCAAATAATACTACCAATAATGCGCCTAATCCAAATCCCTGAATTAATCTAAATACATATAAAACACCAATATTTGGAGATGCTGCTCCACCGACCATAGCAATAATATGAATGACTTCATATAATAAAATAGATTTTTTACGACCAATTTTATCTCCGATTGGTCCACCAACTAATGCTCCGAATAACTGACCAGCTGTATATGTAGTTCCCCACATAGCAAGGAGTGTAGAACCTGCCTCCAGCCAGTGTAACTCATTTAATAATATATTTTGTACTGCTCCACCAATACCGTTTGACCAACAAACCAAAAGTGCAAAAGCTGATACTAACCACATTTTAATATGCCAGCCTGAATTTGGAAGTCTGTCAAGTCTTGCACCGATGTTTGCGCCTGATGCGTTTTTTTGTGATGCCATAATTTTTTCCATTCCCTTTCTTAATCCAATTTTATATTTTTTGTATTTTATCCGTAATACGAATTTTATATTTTATGAGACAACGAAATTGTTTCTCCACTCGCAGGGCATAGAATACGATATGCCCTGGATGATATCCTTTTTAGGAAATACTACAAAATAGTTTTTTCATTTATTATATTGTCATTAATCCAATGGACTATAGAGACATATCTTCTTGAAGTATTCTATTTTGCAGCATCCCTGAAAATAGTATTATTATTTACTGTGAAAGTCCCCGTCAAGCGGACAGACAAAGACAAATTTATTTGGATTTATCTGCACATTTGACAGACTAACCTGTATGAGCACGTAGAGCGATTGCTTGGAGTGCGAATACAGGTACGATTGCGAGATGCTATGAACCCCTGTGAATCCAAGCTGATAGCGAAGGATGAACAGTTGGTTTCATGTATGCAAAGAGCACTTAATGAAACAAGCTCGTAGAGCGATGTTGAATTTTAGTGCTCTTTGCTGTGCCTTGGCACGGAGCAATCGGACTTTCATTTATGGTGATGCCTGTGATAGCAGGCATGTCAGTTTAGTCAGAAAGCTCAGCTTTCATTTCATTTTCCATAATCGCCCATGCTTCTTCAAAATCTTCTGCCTTATTCCACAATGCTGGAGGTCCTAAAACAACAATATCCGCTCCCGCCTCATATAATGGTCGATATACATCTCGATTCATTGAACCATCTGCTTCAATTAGAAAATCAAGTCCCTTTTCTTCTCGTATCTTTACAAGCTTTCGAATCTTATCATATGTCTGTTCGATAACTTTTTGTCCAGAAATTCCTGCATCTACAATCATAATCGTTACTTTATCAAGTAGTGGAAGGTAATACTCTATTGTTGTCAAAGGCACAGATGGATTTAAAGCAATTCCAGCTTTACATCCAAGATCCTTAATTTTATTAATTGTTACAAATGCATCGCCCTCAATACAATCTGTGTGAGGTGTAATATAAGCAGCTCCAGCTTTTGCAAAGGTTTCTAAATATTGCTGAGGATGCTGAATCATCAAATGTGCATCCATTGGTGTCTTTACTTTATCTTTTAACGCTGCCAAAAATTCAGGACCAATTCCGAAGCTTGGCACGTATACGCCATCTTTAATATCCATATGTAAAAAATCTGATTTTTCATCAATGATCCGAACCTGTCGTTCCATGTCAAATAAATCACAACATCCCATCGATGGCGCAATCATCAATTTTGGTTTCATAATTTGCACCAATTCTCAAACGAACAAGTTTACTTATTCATTCGAGGCGCAAACACAGAGGGTGAAAGATAATATGTTTGCAATTTTCCCTTTCTCAATTTTTCTTTCACCCTTTTTTCTTATGAAAAATTAGTCTTCAAAATCATAATGGAAGATAACCTTAATTGCCTCTTTTGCTGCCATAGCGTCAAATCCTTTTTCATACTCGGAAAGACCTAATCTATGTGTAATCAATGGCTGAACTTTAATCTGTCCAGATTTTAATAGACGGATTGCATTTCTCCATGATGTAGAGTCATAAGCCATATGTCCAATAATGCTCTTGTTCCAAGATGTAATATCATTGATGGAGAATTCTAATGGCTTGAATCCCATACCTACACGTACAATCTCAGCGTTTGGTCTAGTCATTTCGATTGACTGTTTTAAAGCAATATTGGCACCAGAACATTCAATAACTAATCCTAAATTATCTCTTCCGCAGATTTCTGTACAACGTTTTACAACATCTTCTTTAGAACCGTTTACAACATGAGTTGCACCTACTTCTAATGCAACAGGGAAACGAGTTGCCACATCCTCGTCAAGACCAACCATAACAATATTTACTGCTCCCATAATTCTTGCAATCTGTACAGAGAATAAACCAAGTGGACCAGTACCAAATACAACAACATCTTGTCCTGGTAATAAATGAGCCTGCTGTGCAACTGCTTTATAAGCATTACAAATTGGGTCAAGTACTGCTGCTTCCTCATATTTCACACCTTCTGGAATCTCCCAGATTGCATGTTTATGAATTCTTAAGATTTCTCCTGGAATCTTACAGTATTTTGAAAATCCGCCGCCCCAAGTATTATTGTCTAAGCCGAGGTTTACCTTGCTCTCGCAGCAAAGGAAGTCTCCCTGCTCACATGCTGGGCATACACCGCAAACATGTGCACTGTTATCAGAAACAATTCTCTGCCCAACTTTCCAATCTGTTACTTTTTCTCCGACTTCAACAATTTCACCGGCAAACTCATGTCCACGGATAGAGTTAAATTCATCAGATCCATTATCTACTCTCCAGTGTTTCATATCTGCACCACAGATAGCAGCTGCTTTAATTTTTACAATAATATCTTCTGGTCCACAGGTTGGTACTGGAACATCTCTCATTGTATAACCGCCAAATTCTTTACCATATCTTACTATAGCTTTCATAAAATCCTCCTTACTTACCTTCCATAATTTTATAGTTTTATTTGTCTTAAAAAATTATGTCTTGACATTTATTCTGGCCAGAATCATGTTTCCTTTGATGTATTTACATTCTATCTCTTTTCTTTGTTTTTGTCAATAAAAATCTTTGTTTCAAATTTTTTTCAGCATTTTTCACAAGCTTTTTTCTTTAAATCGGGCTTTTTACTTTTGATTAAAAGATTTTTTTGTGTATTTTTCCTAATACATTCCATTTCCTAACGATTTAAATAACTCCGTAATTCCTCTTATAAGCAAAAAAATCTGTGAATCAAAAATATTTTTATAATACAAATTATTCCCCAAAAGACTATAAGATAGTTTTCAATATATTTAAGAAATACTTCATCTCTTGCTTTTTATCGTATAAATTTTAAACTTCCTATAAAAAAAGCAGTAATAAGAGCTTTCTTCTCTCCTATTACTGCTTTTCATATATTTTAATCCAGTTGCTAATCTATCCATCCAAAATGTTTTAGTGCATAGACAATACCATCATTTGCCGCATTTTTGGTGACAAAGCTTGCTTTCTCCTTCAACTGCGGCACAGCATTTCCCATAGCAATACGCTGCCACTGTGGCAAAAACATCGAAACATCATTCATACCATCTCCAAACACGATAATATCTTCATCAGGAATATTATAAATTTCTTGAATCTTTTTAATTCCAACAGCTTTATTGATCGGTTCAACAAAAATAAATGCATCCTCATATCTCACCCATGGGAGTATATTTAACGCTGGAATATCCCGCTCCACTCCTGGATCACATGCTACAAACATTTTTAAAATCTGCGGAAAACTTTCTATATCCAAATTTTCTACAAGAGTGGAGCTTTGGTAAAAATTATCAGCACGGTCAATAAATGCTTGATATTTTGTCAGCCTCATCGGCTTATCTTCTACTGAAACCCCCCATGTAATTCCTCTCTCATCGCATTGCCTTGCCAACTGCACACATAATTCCCTGTCAAGTGGCTCTATCCCTAGTAGCTTTCCATCTAATACGATTCCATTGCCACCATCACAAACCATATTCTCAAATCCTAAATCTATACGCTGCGGCTCAGCAAGGCAATGTGACCTTCCTGTTGCAATCGCACAAAAATTTCCCTTTTCTCTTAGTTCCTTTAATGCTTTTTTTGTATTCTCTGGAATTTCTCTCGCTCCTGATACTGGAATGAGTGTTCCGTCTATATCAAAGAAAAAATATTTCTTTTTTTGTTTCATATCAAAATCCCCTTTCTCTTTCGATATCTAAAAAATATCACGTATCTTTACATTTGTCAATTTACACTACCATCCTCTATAAATAAAAGAAAACTAAACCAAATATTTCCTGAAAACATATCCTGTAAAAAATATTTTCTCTTTCTAATATCCATTATTATATATCTCATTTCGAAAGCGAAATAATTCTCTGATTCCTACTTCCCCGAAACGGAAGGCGTAAATCCTTCTCCTCCTCAATAAACTCTCCGTCCACCAGAGTATCAATATAAGATAGTATTTCCGCTGTCACTTTTGTATAAACCTTTCCCCCCTCAATAAAATCTACATCATACAAATATCCTGTATAGCACCATATATTTTTATCTGGATAAATATCTCTCACTTTTTTTAAAAGCTTCACAACCTCCACTTGATTTTCTGGCTCAAAAGGCTCCCCGCCAAGCACAGTAAGACCTGCAATATAATCTGGTTTTAATGCTTCCAAAATTTCTGTCTCTGTCTCTTTTGTATAAGGATTTCCATAATGAAAATCCCAAGTTTCCGCATTAAAGCATCCTTTGCAGTGATGACGACATCCCGATACAAAAAGACTTACCCGCACCCCTGGTCCGTTTGCAATATCATACTTTTTTATCATTCCATAATTCATCATTTACACCAATCCTCAAGCGAATAAGTCTATTTACTCATTTGAGGAGCAAACATAAAAGGTGAAAGATCATATGTTTGCACTTTTCCTTTCCTCCATTTTTCTTTCACCCTTACCTTCAACAAAAATCTGTGAAACCAACATTTATACTAGAAAAGTCGACTGCCTTTTTTCGTGCAGTCGACTCCTCTTCTCTCTATAAATGTAATACTCTATCTTTAATCTCCTGTGTTCTTCCCTGATTCCAAAACTGTGTTCCAATATAACCACAAGTTCTTCGCGCCACAAACATCTTATTTTGATCTTTATTCCCACAATTAGGACATTCCCAGATAAGTTTTCCAGATTCTTCTTCCTTAATCAAGATTTCTCCGTCATATCCGCATTCCTCACAAAAATCGCTCTTTGTATTAAGCTCTGCATACATAATATTTTCGTAAATAAATTTCATAACAGATAGAACTGCTGGAATATTATTTTGCATATTCGGAACTTCGACATAACTAATCGCTCCACCTGGTGATAATTTTTGAAAATCAGATTCAAATTTTAGTTTTTCGAACGCATTGATTTCCTCAGATACATGCACGTGATAGCTATTCGTAATATAGTTTTTATCTGTAACTCCCTCAATTATTCCAAAACGTTTCTGCAAACATTTTGCAAATTTATAAGTAGTAGACTCCATTGGAGTTCCATATACAGAATAGCTAATATTCTCCGCTGCCTTCCACTCCTTACATTTATCATTTAATTTTTGCATAACAGCAAGTGAAAATGCTCTTCCTTCCTCTGTTGTATGAGATTTTCCAAGCATTCTCACACACATTTCATAAAGTCCCGCATAACCAAGAGAAATCGTCGAATAGCCATTATATAATAATTTGTCAATCTTCTCTCCCTTTTTCAGGCGTGCAAGCGCCCCATACTGCCAAAGGATAGGAGCAACATCTGAGATTGTGCCAAGTAATCTCTCATGACGACAGCGAAGTGCTCTATGGCAAAGCTCCAATCTATCTTCTAAAATTTTCCAAAATCGTTCTATGTTTCCATTGGAAGAACAAGCAACATCAACCAAATTAATTGTGACAACACCTTGATTAAATCTTCCATAAAACTTATGACTTCCATCTGCTTTCTTCTGTGTATCTTCTACTGTCAAGAAGGAGCGACATCCCATACAAGGATAAACCTCCCCCTGCTTTAATTCCTTCATAATCTTTGCAGAAATATAGTCTGGAACCATACGCTTTGCTGTACATTTTGCGGCAAGTTCTGTGAGATACCAGTACTTAGAATCTTCTGTAATATTATCCTCATCTAATACATAGATAAGCTTTGGAAAAGCTGGAGTAATCCAAACACCCTTCTCATTTTTTACACCTTGCATTCTCTGCTTTAAAACTTCCTCAATAAGAAGTGCTAAATCATCTCTTGTCTTTCCTTCCAAAACTTCATCTAAATACATAAATACTGTGACAAACGGAGCTTGTCCGTTACAAGTCATAAGCGTAATGAGCTGATACTGAATTGTCTGGATTCCACTTTTAATCTCAGAGAGCAATCTTTTTTCCACAATTTTTTTTATAATCTCTTCATCCATACTCTCTCCGCATTCTTTTCGCTCTTCTAGCACCTGTTCATATAATTTCTTTCTACTAATATCTACAAATGGTGCTAAGTGAGCAAGGGTGAAGGATTGTCCTCCATACTGATTGCTTGCCACCTGTGCCACAATCTGAGTTGTCACGTTACAAGCTGTAAAAAAGCTATGTGGCTTTTCAATCAACGTGTCACTGATGACAGTTCCATTTTGAAGCATATCTTCTAAGTTAATCAAATCACAGTTATGCTCCTTCTGGGCAAAATAATCGGAATCGTGAAAATGAATGATTCCCTCTTCATGTGCGCAAACAACTTCCTCCGGAAGTAAAATGCGCTTAGACAAGTCTTTGCTGACTTCTCCCGCCATATAGTCGCGCTGCGTAGAATTAATAACAGGATTTTTATTCGAATTTTCCTGCTTCACTTCTTCATTTATATGCTCAATTAAAGCTAATATTCCATTATCTGTCGTATTAGATTTTCTGGCAATTTCTCTTTTATAGCGATAACGCACATATTTTTGCGCTACTTCATATCCACGCATCTGCATAATTCCAGTTTCTACCATATCTTGGATATCTTCTACATTCACTGCGTGAGACATATGTTCTACTTTTTCTGCAATTTCTTCCGCCACAGCACCAATCTGATATTCATTCATCTTATGAATATTATCGACCTCTCTATTAGCCTTCCTCACCGCATTCGTAATCTTTCTAAGATCGAAACTAACCTCCGTTCCATTTCTCTTAATTACCTTATTTTTTACTTTAATAATTGCTGTCATTTCTTCTCTTCCACCTCTTTTTTATACTTCCGAATGCTAAAACTATACCTTATGAGACAGCATAAGCTGATTTTCATCCCGCAGACATATAAAATGCGATATGCTCCGTGAGTATAGATATTAACAATTTTAATCCTCCTAAAAAGCCATCCCTATATCATGTATCGGAATTGCCTTGCCATCCTATTTTAAAAAGTTTTTCGCCGTCCAAGCCCCTTACTTTTCGCATTAGAACCCGCTTATTTTCTATATTCTAGCTGTTTTAATATCTTAAAAATTCACAATATCTTGTAAGTTTTTGATATATTAAAACAATATCTTGTATTTTGTACATGAATTATATTACCGCAAAAGAGATATCTTGGCAAGAGAAAAAACTGCCTAATATCTCACAAAATTCTCTGTGAAATTCTAGGCAGTTTTCAGTCTTGACAAAGATTTTTAATTTTTTATATTTTCAATATATGCCTCTAATATATCTAGGTTTCTCGGTATCGGCAAATTCTCATCCAAAATTTTTTTCCTACAAAGACTATGAAAAAGCTGCATAACTGCTGGCTGCTCAAGATTTGTCTTTTTTAATGCGTCAATATTTTCAAAAACAGAAACTGCATCTCCCTCTAACAAAACTTTACCATCTTTAAAAAGAAAAACATCGTCTGCCCAGCTTAGCGCATAATTCACATCATGAGTCGCCATCATAACTGTAATTCCCTCCTCTGTCAATTGATCCACAATCTGATTTACCATCGCCGTATGTTTTGGGTCAAGAGCCGCAGCTGGCTCATCTAAAATAATAATATCTGGATGCATAACTAAAATATCTGCAATAGACACCTGTTTTTTTTGACCACCACTTAGGGCATGGGTTGGCTTATGACGAAACGGTGTAATTTCTAAGTACTCGATTACTTTTTCCACTTCCTTCTTTGCCTCTTCCTTTGACACACCAAGATTTAAAATACCAAAAGAAATTTCTTGATATACACTGGCAGAAAAAAGTTGATTATCTGGGTCTTGAAAAATAATTCCAACTTTTCCTCGTAGTTTTAAAAGCCCCTTCCTTGAGTAATCCACAGGCTCACCGTTAAAATATAAAGTTCCCTTCGATGGCTTATAAATTCCATTGCAACATAGAAAAAAGGTCGATTTTCCAGAGCCGTTAGCACCCATAAAGGCAACTTTTCTTCCCCTCTTAATTTTCAAAGAAAGTCCATCTAGAGAATATGTCTTCTCTCCATCATAAGAAAAATAGAGATTTTTAGCCTCCAAAATAATATCACTTTGTTTTGTATTTTCACTCACAACAAATATCCTCCCATCGTTATCGTAAATAATATGAATTCAAATAAAATAATAAGCATTATATTCTTTTTCTTAGGCGGAAAATCCTCGCTTAAAACATGGATATGTCCGTCATAACATCTCGATTCCATCGCATCATAGAGTGAATTAGACTTCTTCATCGCTCGGATAAATAAAATCGAGATTAATTTTCCAAAAGATTGATACGCTGTCTTCAAATCCTTATTACCTAATCGTGCATCCTGAGAGATAGAAATTGCCGATGAAATATCAAGCAGTACAAAAATAAATCGATAAATTAAAAGCATTAATTCAATAATAAGAGCTGGACAATGCATTTTTCTTAACACTGTCAAGATATCTGTGATTGGCGTATTAAGGGATAAAAAATACAGGCAGGAAACGCTTGCGAGTGCTGTCAAAATAAGTTGAAATCCCTGATAAAGAGCCTGCCAACTTGAAGTAATATACCATTTTCCAACAGCAATTGAAAAAGCATCAAGTGGAGTTTTACTAATATTAATCAAAATCGCCAAAGTACTTAACAATAAAAATACAAGTGGCATTATCATAAAATGCATATAACGAGAAAATGGGATTCCTCCCTTATATACAGTAAGAATCCCATTTACAATTAAAACAAGCACTGCCATTGGAATGGAGCGGCTAGCTACACAAAATAAAACTGTAAGTACCGCATATGCAAATTTCTCTCCCGCATTTACATATCTCAAATTCGAGTAATAGCATAATTTATCAATGGCAATCATGTATTATTTTCCCTCATTTCTTAAATCTTCTTGTTTTTTTCGTTCTACAAGACGTCCCATACAAAATGCGAGGATTCCAACACCGATTCCTGTTTGGATACAAAATAATAAACTTTCAATCTCGCCTGGGAGCTCTCCGCCTAAAATATTTTCGAGAAGTGGTGTATATTTTACTTCATAATCTGGATTTACCTCTTCTACTACCGTACTTCCCGCATCATCAGAACCACCAAACTCTGCCCCTCTTAAAGCAAAAAGTGGAACAATAATTAATAGAGCAACGATAATCAATAAAATAATAACTGTTTTTTTATTTTTAGACATAGCCTACGCCTCCTTTACAAATCCGATTGATTTTAATTCTGGCATTGCGAAAGATTCTAAGCCCATCACAATAATGACTGTGAGAATTCCCTCGATAATAGCAAGCGGAAGCTGCGTCGGCGCAAATACAGCCAAAAACTTAACTGCAGAAGCTCCAAAGCCACCGGTCTGAGATGGATGCGCAAGTGCAAGCTGTACGCTTGTCACACAATATGTAAATAAATCACCGATAGCCGCTGCTAAAAATACACTCACCTTGCGATTTAGATTACATTTTTTACAGATCTGATAAATACCGTAGGATACAAATGGTCCTGCAATTGCCATGGAAAATGTATTCGCTCCAAGTGTAGTAAGACCGCCATGCGCCAATAAAATTGCCTGAAATAATAATACAATAATGCCAAGAACACTAACACAAGTTGGTCCAAATAAAATCGCTCCAAGACCTGTTCCTGTCATATGAGAACAACTGCCTGTTACAGATGGAATTTTAAGGGATGAGATAACGAAAATAAATGCTCCCGACATTGCCAAGAGAATTAATGACTTTCTGTTTTCTCCGAGTGTTCTTTTAATAAACAAAAATCCTGCTGCTAAGAACGGAACACAAATAACACCCCAAGCGATGCAATATCCAACTGGCAGATATCCTTCCATAATGTGCATAGCATTTGCAATTGGCGTCACACAAAATGCTAGGGCGATTGCCGCTATGGTTGTGATAAGTTTTCTTTCTTTTTTACTCATAGTTTCTTCCTCCTCAAATAAAATATGTTAAAAAAGTAGTAAATACGCAGGAACTTTCATGAAAGTTCGATTCCTTCACTCTGTGAGTTTCCAAAAAAACTTTCACAGAAAAAAGAACCACCTAAACGGTGGTTCTAAAATTCTTTTTCATTCCTTACAACTCTCCCGCGATTCTCACTTTATAAAGACTCTAGATCAATTCCATCTAAAACAAATAAATTTTGAGTAAACTATCTAGTTTCCTTATAAGGCAAGGCAGTTTACTGACTTTGGATTTCTCCTTCACAGTGGCATCGCCGTGTGAGCCTCTACTCACTTTCCTGTTCGCTCCTCCTGGGAGACCTTGCATCTATACTTTTTTAATTATCGTATTATTCTAACACTAATGACAAAAATTATCAATATGTATTTGAATAATAGACGATACTTTCTACATCATTCATGACTAATTAAAAAGGAAGACCAATATATTATTTCTTTTTCCCTCTTCGAATTGCTCTGCGAACTTCTGAGAAAATGACAACTGTCGCACCGAGAGTGACAATTTTAAGCCAGATTCCAAAACTTAAAGGAACTGTTCCAAAAAACGCATTTCCAAACTGTGTAATGATGATTTGAAGCAAAAATGTTCCTCCAAATACCCCGAGCATCAAATTATTATTATTAATATTTTTAAAAATACTCGTATCGTCAAGTTCTCGGCTATTTAATGCATTAAATAAGTGGAATACTACAAATAATGTGAATAAAATAGTTGGCTCTTGTTCAGCCGTACCTCCGAGGAAGTTTTGCCAATGCTGTGCCATAAAAATAATGGAGATAAATACACCGTGAATTATAATTCGGGCAAGCATAGTTTTCGAGACAATACTCGCATTTCGAGGAGTTGGATTTTGATCTAGTAAGTCTCCACGAATTGGCTCAAGTCCAAGCGTCAACGCTGGCGGTCCATCCATAATAAGATTAATCCATAATAGTTGCAGAGCACTAAATGGAGTCACAAATCCACCTAAAATAGAGGCGAGAACAACAATTACAGAAGATAAATTTACAGTAAGCTGGAACTGAATAAATCTCTGAAAATTCTCATAAATTCCTCTGCCCCATTGAACTGCCTTCACGATTGTTGTGAAACTATCATCAAGAAGAACAATATCACTGGCTTCTTTAGAAACTTCAGTTCCTGTAATTCCCATCGCAATTCCGACATCCGCATTTTTAATCGCTGGCGCATCGTTAATTCCATCCCCAGTTACCGCCACAACATTTCCAAGACTCTTTATAGCATTCACTACCCTCATCTTGACAACTGGGGTACTTCTTGCGATGACACGAATCTTAGCAATTTCTTTTTTCAATTGTTCATCTGACATCTCTTCAATATAATTTGCCTCCACTGCGATATGATTCTCATCTAAGAGTCCAAGCTCTGTGGCAATTGCCTTTGCCGTAATAATATTATCTCCTGTGAGCATCTTAAGCTCAATTCCTGCATGTCGACAGTGCTCTACTGCACCGTATACTGTCTCTCGAATTGGATCCGTAATTGCCACAAATCCGTCAAATATCATATTACACTCTAAGCATCCACGCTCTTTTTCATAATCAGAAACTGTAAGTTTGGGTACTCTATGTGCAAATCCGATCGCACGACATGCCTTTCTTTGAAATACTGCAATTTGCTCATTAATCTCATCTTTTTCTTCCTCAGAGAGATTACACATTTCCATAATCTTCTCAGGACTTCCCTTTACAAATACTTCTATTCCATCTTGTCTTTCGACAACTGTCGTCATATATTTTAGCTCAGAGGAAAATGGATAGACATGCAAAATTTTCGTCTCTTCTCTTACCTCACTATAATTATTTCCTGTAATTCTCGCTACATTCAATAACGCTCCCTCTGTCGGATTACCAATAAACTTTAGATGTCCATCCTCCATATGAAGGTCTGCTGTACTGTTCACACAGAAATTATCGATTAAATGAATATTTTTCAATTTCTCTGGCTTTAATAATCGTTTATGACTAAAAATATCGGTGACAGTCATACGGTTTTCTGTCAAAGTTCCTGTCTTATCAGAACAAATTACATTAACAGAACCAATCGTCTCACAGGCAATCATTTTCTTAACTAGTGCATTTTGCTTTGACATTTTAATAATACTAAGTGCAAGAGAGACCGCCACTATCGTTGGAAGTCCCTCTGGCACTGCCGCTACAATTAAGACAATACTTGTAATAAATGCCTCGGATATCGTATCAAGATTCGCTGTACCATTTATTAAAAAAAGAATTAGCTGGATTGTAAAAACAATTGCCGCTGCCAGCGCTCCCATAAATGAAATACGTTTTCCAAGTGCCGCCATCTTTTCTTGAAGCGGCGTTGTACTATTATCAGTCGCCGCAAGCTCTCTCGCAATCTTACCAAACTCTGTATGGTCACCGACACCTGTAACTATGATTTTTCCGTTCCCACCTGTGATAAAGCAACCAGAGTAGAGAATATTTTTTCGTTCTGCAACTGGAAGCTTTGGGTTATCAAAAATAAATTCCGCCTCCTTATGCACAGGCATACTCTCTCCAGTCAAAGCAGATTCATCTGCCATCAATTCATTGCTCTCTAATAGTCTGCCATCTGCTGGAAGTTTATCTCCAGTCTCCACGCAGAGAATATCACCAACTACGACTTCTCTTTGTGGAATAAGACAGACTTCTTTGTTTCTAATTACTTTTACTGGAGTATCCTCACCAATCTTATTTAGAGCCTCAAAAGCTTTCTCGCTTCGTCCCTCCATAATTACTGTAATAATAACCGACAGAGAAATCGCCACGAAAATTCCCACACACTCTAAAAAATCAGCCTCTTCGCCACGAAAATAACGGATAATATTAACTCCAAGTGTAATAAATGCCGCCACTAAAAGCATGATGATAAGTGGTTCTGTAGCTGCCTCCCAAATTCTCCTCGGAAGCGACTTAGTTTCTGCTTTCGTAAAAGCATTTTCTCCATATTTTTTTCTGCTCTCTTCCACCTGATTCACAGAAAGTCCTTGTTCCATATCTACGCCAAACCGTTCTAGTATCTGTTTGGGAGATTCCATGAATGCATTCATCTTTTGCCCTCCTTTTTCAAACTTTGTTTTGGAATTTTCTCACTCACACGATTATTCATTTTCTAAAGAAACCTATATTCTCGCAGAGTGGTTTCACGCTATAGAAAATTGTTTTGCATTCTCTATAACATAAAAAAACTATGTACAGATTCCACCATACATAGCCAAAACATAATCGAAAAAATAGAGACTTATGCATAACCATATAGTGAAAAACTGTATCAGTTATACATGAGTCTCGTTATTTAAGACAAGCCAGACCGTCTGGTCAGGATGTTGACTTGCCACATATTCTAATGCTAACTACTCCCTCACGAGTTTTTATTGCTCCTTTACGGTAACATTTTATAGCTAGTCCTGTCAAGGGGTTTTATAAATTTTTATCATTAATTTGATTGGCTATGCACGCTCTGCCATAAATGCCTCAACCGCCTCTTTTGTAGGCAGAGATGGCTGCGCTCCCAGCTGTTGAACAGAAATAGCTGCCGCTGCGCTTGCGTATCTCGCAGACGCCACGATATCCCCTGTCTCGACAAACTTCTTCACAAGAACACCTGTAAAACAGTCTCCCGCCGCTGTTGGGTCTACTGCATCTACCTTAAATGTAGGAACCATTTTTGAAATCCCCTCACCGTATATATAGGAACCCTTATCTCCCATCTTGAGAACTACGTATTTACAGTTAGAACGCTCCTTCAAAATCTTACTTGCTGCAAGACAAGTATCATCATCCACTGGAAGAATTCCAACAAGCGCATCTGTCTCAGTCTCATTCGGAGAGAGAATTGTAATTCCCTCAAATTTCTCGATTGGACAATCCTGTGCTGGTCCTGCATCAAGACAAGTAATCATGCCTCTTGCCTTAGCAAGCTCAAATGCGCGAATATTGGACTCCAACGGAATCTCAAGCTGCATCATGAGCGCATCGTACTCGCCATCCTCAAAAGCTTTCTCAACCTGCTCAGGGGTCGTCTCATTGTTTGCACCAGTATAAATTGCGATGCGGTTCATTCCGTCTTCCTCAAGCATAATAACTGCCATACCTGTATTAGAACCTTCTTTTAATGTAATATTGCTTGTATCGATATTCACATTTTTTAACATTCCAAGAAGCGCCTCACCGTTTGCATCCTGCCCGAGCGTTCCACAAACAGAAACATCGCCGCCGACCTTAGCTGCTGCCACCGCAGAATTACTTCCTTTGCCACCGCCAGCATTCGAATATTTTGTTCCAAGAACACTCTCGCTTGGACGCGGCACACGAGGCATCTGAAGAATTAAATCAATCATAATACTTCCAACCATTAAAATTTTTGCCATACTATATACCTTCCTTTCTGCAATCTGTAGAATCTCAAAATAAGCTTTCTTTATCACATCATTCTTATTTTTCACTCTACTTTCATGCTTTAAATATGTAACCCTTTATAAGAATATTTTATAAAAATACATAGTCTAAGTCAATGCATATTCTAATACAAAATGTCGTAAAACTTTCCTTTATAAAAACGCTAAACCTGAAAAGAAAAAAACACAACGAAAAAAAGAGTTATCTATTTCCTGATAACTAGATTCTTTGAACCTGGTATCATCTCTATATCTTCACAACTCCAATCATAATGTACTTACTTTTTTCTAAAACTTCAAGATTATCAGACAACTGCCTCTATCAATACTTTATCCCCAATTACAATTTCTTTTACTCCAATTTCCTTCTTTTTATTAAAATTAAAACTAATCATATATCCTTTTTTTACATGATAATCATCCATATATCCGACAAGTTGCTTTTCACCGCGATTATTATATTCCTGACCATGCCATATCTTCATTTCTACAACATATTGCTCACCGTGATAATCCACAATTACATCTGTTCTGCGCAAATCTCTAGTTCGAGATTCAATATAATAATTTCCAGTTCCATTAATAATCGAACGCAAATATAAAAGAAAATATCTTCTCCCCTCATCCTCGATAAATTGAGCCTCTCTATTCCCATAAAGAAAATGAAAATGTTCCACAAACTTCTCAAGAATTCTCCGCATATTTAAGTAACCATCCATTATAAATTGACTTCTATCTTGCAAAGAAGCCTTATAGATGTCTAATCTTTGCATTTCCGACTCAGCTAAATATCGATTATATAGACGCATCTCAAAAATTCTATTTGCTATCGCTACCGTTCCATTTTGATTTTTAATAAATCCAAACATCATTGCCGTATCCATATCCTGATTATCAGAATCATAGACAATAGTTTTTCCTGTAAACAATAATGTTTTTAACATAGAATTTAGTTCTGGATAATTCGTTAACTTTCCAATTAATGATTCAAATAGTGTGTTTTTTTCTGACAAAATCATCTTTACTGCTCATAACATCCACTCTTTGTCCATACCGCAGTTTTCGTTTTGAATCCATCTGTTCCACTAACTTTCTCATCCATCAATTTACATAATCTAGAAACTAAAAACAGATAACCAGAAGTATAATCATAAATTAGCCTAGCAATTTCATCTACATTCATACCTGTATGATAATCGGCTTCATATTCATAAAGCATACCAGCAATTTCATGCTTAGAAAAGCTCATATCAATTTCAAAATCAGCGGCTATATTCCAAGGACTATTGACTCTCCTCTCTTCCTCTGGATGTAGTTTCCTTTTTAAATTCTTTATATCGTAAACTCCAGCAAGAATAACTGAATGGAAAGTAGGATGTACATCATAATTAATATAATAAGCTCTTAGCTGTGACAAAAAATCAAGAAATACTTGATTATTCGTTGCACTATCTACCTCATCAATCATTAAAACTATAGGCTTATCTGCAAACTTACAAATGGCAGTCAAATCTTTAAAAAGTCCTCTAAGCCTATAACTCCCCTTTTCCTTTTCAACATAGTCTTTCATATATCCTACTACTTTTTGTGTTTCTATATTATCGATAAAATCAATTTCCTCTAGACATTCTAAAAAATAATCTGCAAAAGAAAGAGAAAACGTATTTTCATTTGTAAACTCTTCATTTCCAAACATCTGAAAATCCATAAAAATAACATAATATTCTTTTTGAAGATAATGCTTTAAAGCTCTTAATGTTGTTGTCTTACCATACTGCCTAGCACAATTTATCGTAAAATATTTTCTCGAATCAACCAACTTTTTTATCTCTTCTAATCTCTTATCCAAATTCACCATATAATGTTTCTCTGGTGTACACAAAGCAATTGTATTAAAAATCTTAGCCATACTATACACTCCCCTTTCCAAGATTTTCATCTCTAAAATTCATCATTTATTAATTCGTTTCTCTTTCCTTACTCCAACCAACTTCTAATCATCCTTAGAATGTTTACTTTATCTAGCAGCTTAACACTATTCAATAAAACATAAAACTGATCAATCTAAGTTTGAGTAACAACTGCCGAACAATGGTAAAATTGACGCAAAGCTAACTCCTAATAACTTTTTCCATCTTTAACCGACATATTCCTTACGTTTTTCAGTAAGTACCTCTCTATATTTACCTAATATATCATAAACATTCTTTTTGGTCACAAGAGTTTCTATCTTTTTTCAATTAATGCGATAATAAACCTCATATTCAGTTGTCATTCCAGAATAATACTGAATCTACCACCAATATTACTGTTCTATTATTAAATACCTTAATCACACTTGTAATACTAATATTCATTTGCTCCTTCTGATAACTTAAAACATATATAACACACGGAAATCAATTTTGCAAAATGCAGGAAAATATATTATAATAGCTTCATGAATAAGAAAAGCATGAAGTGGTACTTCGAGGACTTGGAAATAGAAGAAGAGTACGTGCAGACCGAAGAACTGCGCAAAGGCATGAATGTCAGCAGCAAAACAGAGAAGAATCGTGACCGAATCGAAACGCGGACGGCTTACACAACGACCGACATTTGTTGGATGGCTGGCAAATCTGAATGGCGGAATCTGTCCTGCGAATTACTACTCTCCATTAGCTTAATATATAACTTGAATAAAAATATATATTCAAGCTCTAATTCACAAACAATGTACCATAAAAAATTTTTTATATATTTCAAAATAGCAAATGAACATAATAATTAAAAACTAATAATCTTATCATATGGAAGGAGGAAAATGTAATGTTAAAAGCATTGGGAGCTTTTATATTAAGCATTAGTATTGGTGTATCACTATCTTTTTTTAGTAACAGCTTAGGTATTGTCGCATCAATTAGTATTATAGGTGCATTTCTCATATATCAAAACGAACAGAAAAATAAATGAATATACATATCAATCTTTAATCAAAGATTTTTTCCAGTTCTTAATATTTTATAAAAAAAGAGTGGTCTACTCATTAAAATCAATACATAGACCACTTTTTTAATTAAATAATATTAACTATCTAATATCTCTTTCTTTTATCAAGAAATTGTATGTTGACTACCATGGTCATCATAACTACTTATTCCAGATATTGAAAAACTCCCATATGTTTCAACATCAACACTTATACTTCCTGCAATTGTTGGATGTACATAATGTCCATATAATGTAGACGAACCACTATATGTAGTATTTTTTGGAACAAGATTAAATGTTGCATACCCATATAAACTTGTCGGAATAATCCCTACATAACCTTTGAGATCAGCATACCATGACACTCCTGAAGGACTTGCATTTGCAAAACCTGGTTCATAAGAATGAGTCTGACTTTGAACAAAGTGACTATTTGTGCCGTCACTATAATACCCATCATATTTGTCATACTTTCTAAACGAATTATCAGCCATCTCAAATTTACTACTGTCCCACGAAACAGCAATAGGATCTTGCCAACGACATATAGGAAGATGAAGCCATTTATAATTATAAATCACTTTAATATAATTAAGGCGACCATAATCATCTTTATATTTGCAATAAATAAATGCTAATGAAAGATCAGATGTAGATATTTGACCTTTGGGAGAAATATATGTGCCATCTTCATTGATATCTAAATCCGAAAATACTCCCTCTTCTTCATTATAATAACTCATTGTTGCTCCAGCAAAATCAACCTTTTCATTAAGAAGTTCTTCTTTTAAATCGGTATCCAATGTTTCCAAGACTATTTTCGGATATCCACGTTGTTCCAAAGCTGTATCAATATCAGTTTCAGAAGCAAAGACAGTAGTTGATATTCCAAGTATCATACAAAAAATAAAAAATATTGTAAATATACTTTGAAAACTTTTTTTCATAATTAATTTTAACCTTCCTTTTCTAAAATATAAAGTACTTTATATAATATACAATAATACAAATCTTTCTCAAAGACAATATATTGTGTTATACTACAATGAGAAAAGATATCAATTGTGTTACACTCTTCTTATTTTCAACTGCAGACCTAAAAACTAAAACTTTCATACAAAATATAATAAAATCCGCCATTTTCTATAACATCCCTTCTCATACAGTTTTACCAACGCACATCCAAAAAAGAAGCCATCATAAAAATTCAACTCCCATCGAAGTCCCTCATTTTACAACAGCTTCTTCATTACTAACTATCAGCCAGCCCCTTATTACCATCTATTATCCATTCACTATTCTTGTATCCACTTTATATAAATCTCATATACTTACGTTAGAAAAAGAATTCAACTCCTATAAATCAAATCCAAAATATTTGACTGCATTATTATAAGAAATATTCTCCACCATCTTTCCAAGAACTTTCTCATCCGCTGGATACTCACCATTCTCAACCCAATTGCCAATCAAATTGCAAAGAATTCTTCTAAAATACTCATGTCTTGTATAAGATAAGAAGCTTCTAGAATCTGTGAGCATTCCGATAAAATTTCCAAGAAGACCGAGATTAGCTAAAGATATCATCTGATCAGTCATTCCCTGCTTATGGTCATTAAACCACCAAGCGGAACCCTGCTGAAGCTTTCCAGCTACACTCGCATCCTGGAAACATCCAAGAATTGTTCCGATAGATGCATTATCATTAGGATTTAAGCTATAGAGAATTGTCTTTGGAAGCTCGTCTGTCTTAATCAATGCGTTTAAAAACTCTGCCATCTGCGCAGATGGAGCGTAGTTATCGATACAATCATATCCTGTATCTGGTCCAAGTCTATAATACATTAATTCATTATTATCTCTCTTACAACCATAGTGAAGCTGCATTGCCCATCCGAGTTTATTATACTGCTTACCAACAAAAAGCATAAATGCTGTCTTAAATTTTAGTTGGTCTTCTTTTGTCATAATTTCTCCAGCTATTCTTCTTTCAAATATCTCCTCAAGCTGTTCTTCCGTAGCTGGAACATACATAATATACTCAAGAGCGTGATCCGATACTTTGCAGCCACGTTCATTAAAATAATCTAGACGAATTTTTAATGCTTCTTTTAACTGTGCAAAACTTTGAATTTTTATTCCACTTACTTGACTTAAAGTTTTTAAATAATCTAAATACTCTGGTTTCTCGATATTCATTGCCTTGTCTGGTCTCCAAGCTGGGAGAACTTGAACATCAAATGTATCATCCTTTGCAATTTTCTCATGCCATTCTAAAGAATCAACCGGGTCATCTGTTGTACAAATTAATGTAACAGCAGATTGCTTAATAAGATTTCTTACTGTCATAGAATCTTGCTGTAATTTTTTATTGCAAATATTCCACACTTCCTCGGCTGTCTCTGCGTTTAAAGCTCCCATATAGCCAAAATATCTTTGAAGCTCTAAATGACTCCAATGATAGAGTGGATTGCCGATAGCTTTTTCCAAAGTTTCCGCCCATTTTTGGAATTTCTCTCTGTCAGATGCATCTCCTGTAATATATTTTTCATCAATTCCGTTAGAGCGCATCTGACGCCATTTATAATGGTCACCTCCAAGCCAAACTTGAGTAATATTGTCAAATTTTCTATCCTCGGCGATTTCCTTTGGATTAATATGACAGTGATAATCTAAGATTGGCGTGTTTTTAGCATATTTATGAAAAAGCATCTGAGCCATCTCAGTTTCTAATAAAAAATCTTTATCCATGAATTGTTTCATCTATTTTTCCTCCTATAAGCCCAAGGCGGAAGCTTACAATTTTGTCGTCTGTCTCTCAATAATATCACAAGGCACACAAATCTTTTGCTCCGCCTCTTTACCTTCTAATGCATCAACAAGTGCCTTTACTGCGGAGATTGTCGTTGTTTTTACTTTACTATCTATGGAGGTTAATTCTGGGTCAGAGCAGACAGAAATAATTGAATTATTATATCCAATAATATCCATATCTTCTGGCACGCGAAGTCCCTTCTCTTTTGCATACTTTAAGCCTGCAACAGCTAAAACATCATCGCTCGTCAAAATACCGTCAAAAGAAATTTCATGTCTTTCTAAATCATATAAAGCTTCCTTAATTTTCTCGATATCATTTTCCACCTGTACCATATATTGGTCATCAATCGAAATCTCTCTCGACAAAAATGCTGCCTTATATCCTTCTCTTTTCTTAATTCCGCTGTAGGAAGTCCCAGAGCGATATAAATATAAAATATGTTCTCTCCCCTTATCAAGCAGCGCATTGGTCACTTGGAACGTCGCCAAAAAATCATTACAAAAAGCACAGTAGACATTCTTCCCTTCCATATAACCATTTACAATAGCGATTGGAATTTTTTTTGCCGCTTCCAAAATATATTTTCTATCTTTTTCCTCTTTCTCCACATAGGTAGAGCCAATCATAATAACGGCATCCACTCTCTTAGACTGCAAAAGCTGCAATGATTTCTTTTTTTGTTCAAGCTCATAGCCACTACAATTTAAAATCGTGTCATAACCATAAGTGCTAAGTGTCTGTTCTGCATAATAAACACCATTTGCCAAAAAAGTATCCGAGGCATCTGGACACATAATTCCAATCGTCTTCATCGAATTCAATCCAAGTCCTCTGGCAAATACATTGGGAGTATAATTTTCTTCCTCCATAACTTCTAAAACCTTCCGTTTTGTCTTCTCACTTACCTTATCACTTCCATTTAACACACGCGATACGGTAGCAATTGATACTCCTGCTTTCTCTGATACATCATATATATTCATTATTTTTCCTTGCCCTTCTATCATTCATTCTATATGATACATTATCGAAAGAAAATCTTCCGATACAGCGCTTCGCTCTGCTTTTTCCGATACAGAGAATATAGTAGATTCACAGTTAAGTTTCTCCTCAACTTATCATCGCAAAAGAGCATGTCTGCCGCGCAAACTCCTCTTTTTACTACCCTATGTAAGCGCTTTTTTTGTATCATACCACGAGCAAAAATCTTAGGCAAGGTTTGGTTCTATAAACTTCTTTTATACATATCCCATTAAACTTGGCAAAAATAATGAGATTTGCGGAATATAAGTTACTAGCATAAGCACGATGAAAATGGCTAAAAAATATACTAATAACTGTGGAATAACGGATTCAAGCTTTACCTTACCTACCTTTACACCTACAAAAAGCGTTGTTCCAACAGGAGGAGTAATTGTACCAATACAAAGGTTAAAAATTAACATAATACCAAAATGGATTGTATTCATTCCAAGTGCTGTACAAACTGGAAGAAAAATAGGTGTAAATATAAGACAAGCTGGTGTCATATCCATAAATGTTCCTACTATCATCAAAATTATATTAATAATAAGCAAAATAATAAATTTATTATTTGTAAGTCCAAGCAACGCAGATGAGATTGCTCCAGGAATTCCTGTAAAAGCCATAACCCATGACATAATACTAGAAACACCAATTAAAAATATAATAATACCTGTCATTTCTGCACTTTCTTTTAAAATCTGAGGTATATCTTTCAGTTTAATAGATTTATAAAAGAAAAGTGACAAAATTAAGCTATATACTACAGCTACTACAGACCCCTCTGTCGCTGTAAAAATACCAAAAATAATACCGCCGATTACGATTACAATAAGCAATACACAAGGGAAAGCCTGAACCATAACATTCATTGCTTCCTTCGCTGTAAATCTATCCGTACTTGTATAACCTCTTTTCTTCGCCAATACTAAGATGACAAGCATGCAAGCTAGCCCCCATAAAATTCCTGGTATATATCCAGCCATAAAAAGTGCTGCTACAGACGTCCCTCCACTTACGAGGGAAAATGTAATCATAACATTACTTGGAGGAATCAAAAGTCCTGTCGGTGCAGTTGCAATATTGGCTGCCGCGGAAAAGTTTGGGTCATATCCTTCATCCTCCTCGATTGGTCCGATAATAGAACCCATGGCAGAAGCTGCCGCTGTACCAGAACCAGAAATAGCGCCAAAGAACATATTCGCAACTACATTTGTCTGAGCAAGAGCGCCAGGCACACGACCTGTCACAAGTTTTGCAAGATTAATAATTCGAACTGCGATTCCACCTTTATTCATAATATTTCCAGCAAGAATAAAAAACGGAATGGCCAAAAGTGAGAATACTGAAATTCCTGAAAATATTCTCTGTGCACCAGTAAGTACAGTTGCCTCTAAATTTAATACCGGCAAAATTGCGCAGATAGATGAAAACCCAAGTGCCACAGAAATTGGTACACCTGCAATTAACATGACAACCAGCAATACTAAAATAATCAATCCTGATAATACTGCAATATCCATTTATTTTCCCCCTATTCTTCTACTTTTTCTATTATATTTCCAGTTGCCAAATCAAAGATATTCAAAATTCCGTATAAAACAATCATTACACCTGAAAGTGGCACTGCCGTGTAAACTATTCCCATTGGAATTCCTAAAGAAGCAGTAACTTGAGTCATTGTTAAACTCATGATTCTAATTCCACCATATAATAATACAACTGCGGCAAAGACAATAATTCCAATCTCAATGATAATATCTAAAATTTTCTTTGTATCTTTCGGCAATTTATCCGCCAAAAATCCCATCCTCATATGGTCTCTTTTTCCAAATACATAAGCTGCAGAAAATAAAGCAAGCCATGTAAAGGAATAGGTAAGTAACTCCTCTGAAATTGTACTTGGGCTATTAAAAAAATAACGGGAAATAATTTGATAACTTCCTACTATAATCATTAGCACAAAAATAATACAGCAAAATGCCACTAAAACCTTATCTAAAATATCACGAATTGCTTTCATTTTCCTTCGCCTCCTCGTTCAATTGCTGAATATACTCATATACATCCTTAATTTTTGGATTTTCCTCAAGCATCTGCTGCTGAAGTAACAATACTTTCTCCTTAAAAAGTTGTGTATCCACATCGATAAATTCTACCCCCATATCATCCGTCGCAATTCTCTTTGCCTCCTCAACTTGCTTATCCCACTCTTCTAATTCAATCTCTGTAGAAATCTCAGCGGCCTTTTCAAAAATTGCTTTTTCTTCATCACTTAAGTCTTGATAAAATTTTAAGTTTACAATTAATAAGTCGGGAATCATCTGATGCTTATCATAAGAATAATATTTTGCAACCTCTCCATGTTTATTATTTGTCAAAGCTAACTCGTTATTTTCTGCTCCATCAATAACACTCTGCTGAATCGCAGTATAAACCTCTCCAAAACTCATAGGAGATGCAGCAGCTCCAAATGCCTGTGTCATCGCCACGCTGGCTGGTGACTGCTGTACACGCATTTTCTTTCCTTTTAAATCATCTGGAGTATTAATTGGAGTCTTTGCATAGAAGCTTCTTGTTCCAGCATTATACCATGTAAGTACGCGAAAACCCGCCTCATCTGTCGCATTATAAACGGCATTTTTCATATACTCTGTATCAGACATCGCATCATGATAAATCTCCTCTGAGTCAAATAAATACGGCATACTAAAAATTTCATAAATATTATCAAAACTTTCCGCAACCGCAGAACCTACAACTACAAAATCAATCGCACCTGTCTGTGTTAATTCTAACGATTTTTGCTGCGCTCCTAAAATCTCGTTTGGGAAAATCTGAACTTCGTATTTCTCTCCCAAGTTTTCCTCTATATACGCTTTAAAAGCTTCCAACCCTATATGCTCTGGATGACTCTCTGATTGTGCATGAGAAATTCGGATAATTCTCTTACCGCTACTTGCAGAACAGCCTGTCATAAAAACTGTCATGCCGATTGCCATACAAATACATAATGCAACGACCAGAATTCTCTTTAATTCCTTCATTTTCTTTTTCCTTCCTTTTTGTTGCTTTCGTTTTCTTCTTTGTTACCTGCTCCCTCCAATGAACCTTCCATCTTCTCCTTTATTTTTTCTTTACATGGTTAAATTTTCTAATTTTTAAGCCATCTCTTCTCTATACTCCTACGCCCAAAAGAAGTTAGATTTTAATAAAAAAGAACTTTTCATATTTTAATTTTTCTCATTTCATTTTATTTGAGTCCGTTTTTTCAGTATATTGATATAAGATTATTATTTTATTAAATGTAAAGTTTTCATTTTCGTTCGCCATCATTTTATGCATCTCACCGCCTTATAATGTAAGCTCTTACATTTTTTATTGTAACACCAGCTTGCTTTTCTGTCAATATACATAGTATCAACTTTATTATTTTTGTAGTTATTGTATATTTTTTCGCTTTTCCTTTGTGGATTTCTCCTAATTCTTATTTTTATTCTTGACATTTTCTTGAATTAGGTCTATTATTTATGTAAGCACTTACATTATGTATCTCACATGCCAGTATACCATCTAATTGATATTTAGACAGTATACTAGAAAGGAAAACATTATGAAACCTTATATCCGCATACATCCAGATGACAATGTGGCAGTTGCCCTTTCTCCTCTATCCAAAAATGATATTGTTGACTTAGAGGGCTTAACTCTTACATTACTAAACAATATTCCACAGGGACATAAGTTTGCATTAAAAAGGATTCAAAAGTCTTCTGCTATTATTAAATATGGCTATCCAATTGGACATGCTCTAGAAGATATCGAAGCTGGAACTTGGATTCATACCCATAATATTAGGACAAATCTTGGAGAACTACTCTCTTATTCCTATAATAAACAGGAATGTGATATTGCTCCAACAAAAGAACATTTCTTCCAAGGCTACCGCCGTCCAAATGGCAAAGTCGGTGTAAGAAATGAAATATGGATTATCCCAACGGTCGGATGTGTCAATAATATTGCTACAAAAATTGAAAAACTATCCCAAAATTTCAAAGAAGAACATATCGATGATATTGTAGCTTTCCCTCATCCTTATGGATGCTCGCAGATGGGAGACGATCAAGAACATACAAGAACCATCTTGGCAGATTTAATTAACCATCCAAATGCAGGCGGCGTTCTTGTTCTCGGACTTGGCTGCGAAAACAGTAATATCAGTGAACTAAAAAAATATATCGGAGAATATGATAAAAATAGGGTGAAATTCCTTGTATGCCAGGAATCTTCAGATGAGATTACAGATGCACTCTCCCTAGTTAAGGAGCTTGCATATTATGTAAAAACTTTTAAAAGAGAACCGATTAGCTGCAGCGAGCTTATTATCGGTATGAAATGTGGCGGCTCTGATGGATTATCTGGAATCACTGCCAATCCAACCGTGGGAGCCTTCTCTGATTTATTAATCTCCAAAGGGGGTTCTACTATACTAACTGAAGTTCCTGAAATGTTTGGCGCAGAAACTCTTCTTATGAATCGCTGTGAAAATAAAGAAATTTTTGACCAGACAGTTCATTTAATTAATAATTTTAAAAATTATTTTAAGAATCACAATCAAACTATTTACGAAAATCCTTCTCCAGGAAATAAAAAGGGAGGAATTTCTACGCTCGAAGATAAATCTATGGGATGCACCCAAAAATCTGGCTCTGCTCCAGTTCGAGGTGTCCTCTCCTACGGTGAAATAATAAAAGAAAAGGGCTTAAACCTCCTAAGTGCACCTGGAAATGATTTGGTGGCCTCCACTGCCCTCGCAGCTTCTGGTGCCCATATCATCCTTTTTACAACTGGTCGTGGAACTCCGTTTGCCTCACCAGTGCCTACTATTAAACTGTCCAGCAATACAGCTCTTTATAATAAAAAGAGAAATTGGATTGACTTTAACTGCGGCGTGCTCGTAGAGGGAACTGATATGAATACTCTAAAACATCAATTTTTTGACTATGTAATAGAGGTTGCTTCTGGAAAACAAGTAAAATCTGAAATTTCTGGATTCCATGATATGGCAATCTTTAAACAGGGAGTCACATTATAATTTCTTTCGCTGAAACCACCACCAAAAAGGAGAACCACTACCTCTATCTTCTCTCCTTTTTGGTAAGAAATTTGAAGTATCCATATCTTGCCCTTTGAATACTTCAAATTCTCTCCCAGTCATCAATATCCCCTAAATTTTGATGCCAGGAAAGCATACCCAAAGTAATCTCCTATGAAACATTCAGTATAAAAGATGAAAGAAAAATTTAAGAAAGGAAAATTGCAAACACATTCTCTTTCACCCATTGTGTTTGCGCCTCAAATAAACAAATAAATTTGTTTCATTGAGGCTTGGTGCAAATTATGAAAAAATTATGTTATGCAACTTTAAAAGAACAAAATTATGACGGCTATCTCCTAGAAAATGCTCCAGAACGTATCCTTCAATTTGGAGAGGGAAATTTTCTTCGCGCCTTCGTCGATTATTTTATCGATATGATGAATGAAAAAGCGAATTTTAATTCCAAAGTTGTTCTTTGTCAACCTATCGCTCCTGGTCTCGCAGATATGATTAACAACCAAGAGGGACTTTATACGTTATTCCTTCGTGGTTTTGAAAACGGTCAGAAAGTAAATCAAAAACGTATCATTTCTTGTGTCAGTCGCTGTCTCAATCCTTATAGAGAATATGATAAAGTATTAGCTTGCGCTGACAATCCAGATTTGCGTTATATTGCTTGTAATACAACCGAGGCAGGTATCGTGTATGACCCATCCTGTCAGTTTGAAGATATGCCAGCCAACTCCTATCCTGGAAAATTAACACAATTCTTATACCGTCGCTTCCAAAAATTTGGAAATGAACCTGGAAAAGGATTTGTTATTTTATCCTGTGAATTAATCGATGATAATGGAAAAGAATTGGAAAACTGTGTTCTTCAATACGCAGAACAGTGGAAGCTTGGAGAACAATTCACAGACTGGATTAAGACAGAAAATATTTTCTGCTCCACATTAGTGGATCGTATCGTGACAGGATACCCTAGATCTGAAGCTGAACAAATTTGCAAAGAGCTTGGATACAAAGATAATATTATTGATACTGGAGAAGTTTTTGGCTTTTGGGTAATTGAGGGACCAGAAAGCTTAAAAGCCGAACTTCCGTTTGATAAAGCAGGACTCCCAGTTCTTATCACAGATAATCATAAACCTTATAAGCAAAGAAAAGTTCGCATCTTAAACGGTGCTCACACTTCCATGGTCTTAGGCGCATACCTTGCTGGACAAGATATTGTAAGAGACTGCATGGAAGATGATATCATCTGTAAATTTATGAATAAGACAATCTACGATGAAATTATTCCTACTTTAACTCTTCCAAAAGATGAGCTCGAGAACTTTGCCCACTCCGTGACAGAACGTTTTAAAAATCCATTTATTGACCATGCTTTACTTGCTATTTCTCTTAACTCTACCTCCAAGTGGAAAGCTCGAGTTCTGCCTTCCCTCAAAGAGTATATAGCAAAGACAAATACATTGCCACAGTGTATTACCGCTTCTTTCGCTTTTTACTTAGTTTTCTACCGAGGCGTACGTATGAAGGAAAATATAATGATCGGTCTTAGAAATGGACAAGAATATGAAATTAAAGATGATATCACAGTTCTCAATTTCTTCTTCTCCCACAAAGATGACGATGCAGCTACTTACGTAAAGGCTATTGCTTCTAATATAGATTTTTGGGATGAAGATTTAACAGCAATCGACGGATTTGAGCAGGCAGTGACCAGATATATAAAAATAATCGAAAAAAAAGGCTCCTATGAAGTAATGAAAGAACTTTTGTCATAAACTAGAATTATTCACTCTATATTTCATTATATAAAATGAGAAAGCTGATTATTATCTTGTGAGCAATCTCAGATTATCCTGTTTCTACCAATATATAGAGCTGATTAATGATAAATAAGTATTAAATTATAAAAATAACTTATCTGGATACAAAAAAGAAGGAATATATCAAGAACATTCTCTCCTTAATATATTCCTTCTCTCTATTTTTTCTTATTATCAGGATCCTCTCCAAAGAGTTCTCTATAATAATCAGAATTTACCACATCTTTTGAAAATTTCAGCTTATTGGTCACAATCTGATTCATTTTTTCTATATATTTTTTATCTTTTTTATATCCCTCATTTGGATAGTATTTTCCTGTGGAAGCATCATATTTTCCCTCTTTGGTCATCCAACTATAGCCTGACCAGAGTACAAGTGGCTCTGTATCTGAAAATACATCTCTTCCAACTAAAAGTCTTGAATCATACTCTGTCCCAAAAAGATTAGATAATGTTGGGACAATATCCAGACTATATGTCGGATCTGAAATTTCACATGCCATATCTTTATTTTCATTTTCTAAACATCCAGACCAAATAATGCAGGCATTTCGGTCGCGCTCCCAAGGTGTCTTTGGGCTATACCCATAAAGATCACTCAAATAATCCTCGCTATTGCCATAAGTACTACTTTTAGATAAACCATATGGATAATGGTCTGCAGTAAGACAAATAACTGTATCGTCTGCAATTCCCGCTTTTTCCAATTTTTTCACCATCGCTTTTAGTCCAGCTTCAAGCTCCATCTGATAACAGTAATAATCTAATGTCGTCTGTTTATAAGAATCGCCCAGCACTTTTTTTACCTTCTTTTGATACTTTTTCACTTTTGAGTCACTATGCTTATATGGGAAATGTCCCGATACAGTCATATAATATATACTAAATGGCTGTTTATCTATATAAGTATCCAACGTTTTCTCAAGCAATGGTCCATCTCCAGTCCAAAGACCTGTAATATCTTCCAGTCCATTTCCATAGGCAGAAAATTCATCATAACCTAAATTTTTATGCGTTTTATTTCGATCATAGTAAGTATAAGTTCCATCGTGATAAGCTATGCTATAGTAACCTAATCTTTGAAGCTGATTTCCCATCGTAAAATAATTATTATTATTTTTAGCATCTAGCATTGTTTGTACGCTATTCATCGGAGCAAGTCCCATCACAAAAGAAAATTCTCCTGTAGAGGTAGAGCCACCCCACTGCGGCTGATAATAATCTGAGAAATAAAATCCATTATGTGCTAAACGATATAATGTCGGCGTTAATTCTTCATTAATCGCAGCATCAGAAAATGCTTCTGCACAAATAAGAATTAAATTCTTGCCTTTAAAAAGACCTGTATATTTATTTTGTTTGCTCGCTTTTAAAGATGCTACATAAGTATCTAATTCTTTATAAGTTTTATTTTTTTCCTTCTTGGCAAGCTTTTTAAAATTAATATCCATCTTATTTTTTCCGTAAACGACAGGCTCTCCTGCCTCTCCTAAAATCTGCTCTATCTCTGTAATAGAAGAGGTTGGGTTAAAAATACCCTCTCCTGTTTCATTTAAAGTAATCAGCTTTTTGCTGCCTGATTTCTCTATAATAACTGCATTTTTCAATACCTGCTTTATATTATCTGCATCTCCCAAGGTACTAGCTTGCTCCGACAAAGATTGTATTAAGGACAATTCAGCATCATCCTCTTCTTCCTCGTTTCCTTGAGTTAAATCAAAGCTTTTTGTGTTTCCAAATAATGCGTATTTTCCGTCTAAGCGTATACTTGTGAGCAGTCCAAACGCTTCTGTCGCTAGATTGAATTCATACTGTCCTTTATATTTTCCCTTATTTCCACTCATATTTACAAAAAGAATTGTAAGAAAAAATAAACAAAAAGATATTAGGAACAATTCCACTGATATCATATTTCGAAATTTTCTATCTGGAGTAAGTTTTTCCCAAAATTTTGTATAGAACAAAGCTGGACAAAAAAATAGGATAATAATGGGAATCCCCCCTAAAACAGCTCCTAAAAGTTCACTTTTATAGTCTCCCATTACATCTCCTGTTCCTGTCAATAAAGAAGAAAAGCTCATATAATGTTGAAAACTACTCCTTACAATACATTCAACTGTGAATAAAAAAGCTGACATATAGAGAAAAAACATCATTCCAAACCGCTGAATCTCTCTATCAAAAAATCTCAAAAATCCCATTATCAAAAATCCCATTGCAATACTGAACAAAATAGGATAATAGATCGTTCCTAAAGAAAGCTTATGAGAAAAAATACGCAATAAAATTTCATCGTATGAAAATACAACTGGAAGGAGAAGAAACCATATAAAATTCTTTCTCTGCCCCAAAATTTTCTTCTTATTATACTCAAATAACTCTATTATATATGCTCTATCCAGCTTCATCTGTTGTATATTTTTCACTCTTTTCATCCTCTCAAAACCCATCTAACTCTTTCTAACTACCTGTAAAACAGATATATATTTTACCATCTATTAACACTAATTATTTATTATATCACTCCAAAAAAATATTCTCAACAATTTTATAATAAACACCAGATCTTTTTCAAAATTATAAATAAGACTATTGCATCGAGAAAAATGTATACAAAATATAGACATTACTATATTCCATAGCAAATTCACTCAATGCAATAGCCCTATTCTATGCTTACTATTTTTTTAATTTTATATTATTTTTTAATTGTTACTGACTTTTTTGCACTCCATGCAGAACTATAATCTGTTCCACTTACATTGATATAGCTTCTGACACGCACATAATATTTCTTTCCTGGTGTAAGCTTATAAACTACTTTAGATACGTTGCTAGCGCCAGTTACTCTCAAGAACTTAGAATCTGAGAAATCACTATTTAAACTATACTCAATATGATAGCTTGTAGCTTTCGTATTCTTATTCCATTTTACAGTCATCTGTTTTGCTGTCTGACTAACTAGACTGCTAATTGTAGGTGTATCTAATTTATAAGTTATCTTTGCTGCAGATTCTTTGGATTTTAATGTCGTATCTCCAGCTTTTGTATAAGCTACAACTTTATAACTATATCTTCCACCATTTGTAGTTGCCTTTGTATCTGTCCACTTTGTAGTTGTGCCAGAAGTAATTGTCTTCACCTTGCTGTAAACTCTGCCATTTTCGCTGCGATAGATTTCATATCCTGTTGCACCAACTACTTTAGACCAATTTACTACAAGACCATTATCTGCCTTACCAAATTTAGATAAAGATGGTTTTGCAGGGACAATATTAATTTCTTTTGTGATTGTTCCTTTATAATTTCCAGCACCTTTTACTGTTACAGTTCCAATACCTGGCTGTACATTGTCTTTATAGATAACTTTATAGTCTACAAATTTTTCTAATGCTGTATCTCCATTGAGTACCGTTGCAGCTGGCTTCTTCGCCAACTCATTATATGTATAATCCGTTCTAGATAATTCTAATGTATAATTTTCAATGCTTAATTTTCTAATTAAGAATTCTTTTGTAACTGTTCCCGTATATTTTCCAATACCTTGAATTGTTACTGTAGCCATTCCAGCATTGATATTATTACTATAAGTTACGGTATAATCTACATCTTTCTTTAATGTTGCATTGCCATTCTTAACTTTTACAGATGGTGTTTTTGCTTTTCCTGAGTAAGTATATTTTGCAGAAGACATCTGTATATCTAGATTCTCAATATTTTCAATTTTTTGCATTGTAAAGGAAGCATCTGCATATCCTGTAGATTTCACAACGATATCATAGCTATCTTTTGCTTCTGCAAATGGAGCTGTACTCATATCAATTGTTCCATCCTCTTTCACGATAACAACTGCACCTCTTCCAGTTGCTGCATACTCTGTTCCGTCTACGGATACAGATGTAATATTTGCAATATACGCACTTAATTCATCTGCACTATATCCATCTGCTGCTACAAGAGCTGGTGCATCATAGTTATCATTATACGCTGCTGGCATCTTCTTTGTGGAGAGAGTAAAGTCTGCTGTTAAATCTGCATATTTTCCTGACTTATCACTTACTGTCAATGTATAATCACCAGGCTTTGCATCTTTCGCAAATGTTATCTTTCCGCCTTCTACTGCTGCATCTTTTAATCCATCTACTGTATACACTGCATCAAAATCATCTGGAAGACTTGTTGCAAGAGCTGTATTTCCAGATTTTATACTTGCATTAGCTACAGATACTTTCTTTGATGCATTATTTAATTTAACAGGTACATATACATCCGCTACAGGAATCTCATAAGTACCATCACTTGTATAATAAGTTACTTTTGAAATACTCTTGCCCATTAAAGATGCATAATGTGCTGGATGTGTTGGACAATTATGTACTGCCTGCACGTTATTTGTACTTGTCCATGCAATACCACTTGTTCCACGCCATACATTTTCTAGTGGACGCATTGCATAGCTAGATCCGTCTGTTGTGCTAACAATAACAGAATAGATATTATCGCTCTTAATATTAGATAAGCTATCTCCTGTAAAGCTTAACTGATAATCTCCATAGCTACTCTTTGTCGCAAGTGTTGTCTTCACATCACTTAATACTTCTGCCTCAGCTCCGACAATCTTTCCAAAGGAGAGCTTTCCATCTTCTCCTACAGATACTTCTTTATATGTGGATGGAGCTTCACTTAATTCATAATAAGCATAAGAAGCATTCTCAAAGAGAGAATCTTTTCCTTTATACTCTGTCGTAGTTGTCTGTCCACGATTTGTTACTATAATCTCTACTGTATCATTATCTGTCACTTGTTTATATTCAGATAAATCAACTCCATCTGTCACCTTAACTGGGAAGGTAATACCTGTAATATCTGAACCATCTGCATTTACATGATATGTATTTCCTGCCATACTCTTTGTTCTTGACTTATTTAATGTCGCTGATGTAAATCCATCTACTGCCACATCATTATTTAACTCATTTTTATAGAATTCGTCAAATGGAATATTCATTAATACGTATTTCTCTTCCATAACAGCATTAATAGAAAAGCTTAAGTCTTCATATCCTGTAGATTTCACAACGATATCATAGCTATCTTTTGCTTCTGCAAATGGAGCTGTACTCATATCAATTGTTCCATCCTCTTTCACGATAACAACTGCACCTCTTCCAGTTGCTGCATACTCTGTTCCGTCTACGGATACAGATGTAATATTTGCAATATACGCACTTAATTCATCTGCACTATATCCATCTGCTGCTACAAGAGCTGGTGCATCATAATTATCATTATAAGCCGCTGGCATATCCTCTGTCTTAAGAGCAAAACTTGCTGTTAAGTCTGCATATTTTCCTGACTTATCGCTTACTGTCAATGTATAATTACCAATCTTTGCTGCTGCAAATGTCATCTCGCCATCTGCCACTGCTACATCTTCAAGTCCCTCTACCTTATACTCAGGATCAAATCCTTCTGGAAGAGATATAGATACTGCCGTTTTTCCTGCTTTTGCTAAGCCATTTTCTACTGTAACTAAACTACTCGCATCATTTACTTTAATAGGTACATAAATATCCGCTACAGGAATCTCATAAATACCATCACTTGTATAATAAGTTACTTTTGAAATACTCTTACCCATTAAAGATGCATAATGTGCTGGATGTGTTGGACAATTATGTACTGCCTGCACGTTATTTGTACTTGTCCATGCAATACCACTTGTTCCACGCCATACATTTTCTAGTGGACGCATTGCATAGCTAGATCCGTCTGTTGTGCTAACAATAACAGAATAGATATTATCACCATTAATATTAGATAAGCTATCTCCTGTCAAGCTTAACTGGTAATCTCCATAACTACTCTCTGTCGAAAGTGTCGTTTCTACGTCTTTTAAAGTTGAGGTAGATAGCCAAGGATGCTTAATTTCTGAAAAACAAAGCTGTCCATCTGCACCTACAGATACTTCTTTATACATGGATGAAAATCCGCTTAATTCATAGTAAGCATAGGAAGCATTTTCAAAGAGCGCATCTTTTCCTTTATACTCTGTCGTAGTTGTCTGCCCACGGTTTGTTACTGTAATCTCTACTATATCATCATCTGTCACTTGTTTATATGCAGATAAATCAACACCATCTTTCACCAAAACTGGGAAGGTAATACCTGTAATATCTGAACCATCTTCATTTACATGGTATGTATTTCCTACCATGCTCTTTGTTCTTGACTTATTTAATGTCGCTGATGTAAATCCATCCACTGCCACGTCATTATTTATCTCATTTTCATAGAACTTATCAAATGGGATATTCATTAATACATATTTCTCTGCCGCAATAGAATCTCCTTCTGCAACTTCTTCTGTTGTCTCTGTAGTAATTTCATCTACGACTTCCTCGGATTGTTCACTAACCTCCTCTGTCGTTTTCTTTTCCTCAACTATAGCTTGTTCCGTTGTTTCCTCAGTTTCCACTGGTTGGACTTCATCCTGATTTTGCTCTACAATCTGCACTGGTACTTCTATCTCAGAAGCAGCAAATGCCGTACTAGGTGTAGAGCCTAATGCTACAGATACAGCCATCAAAAAAGCCGCTGTTCTTGCACCATTTTTTCTAAATTTTCTCATTTTAATCCTCCTTTATGATGATAATAAAAGACATGCTATATCATAGCAGTCAAACATGAAATTCACAGAATTTACTTTATAGTGAGAAAATACGTCTGCTCAAAAAATATAAAACAAAGTATATTTAATCGTTCATTCTGTTTATCCCATTATTATTTATTAAAAGTCAGTATAACTAAAATTTTGTATATCCCATAAAAAAGCTATACCTTATGAAATAGTACAAACTGTTTTTCATCCAGTAAGAATATGAAATATGTTATACTCTGCGAATATACTTTATAACATCTATAATTCCATATTCTAGACAATCATCGAATTTACACTATCAAATAAGCTATGACAAATTTACATTAGTTATATCTAACTATTAATTTAAAAGAAAACGCAGTCTATACTGCGTTATAGTAGAATAAAAATTTACTCTACTTTTTTCAAAATTTGTATCTTTGCATTTGACTCAAAGGAATCCGCAATATCTTCAGAAATATAAACGATTCCTTCCTCATCAATCAAAATCGTACTAAACTGATCACTATGACTTTGCCAGTACTCTATCGCCTTATCTTTTCCCATAACAAATAGAGAAGTCGATAGGGCATCAGCTAGTGTTCCATCTGATGAGACAATCGTCACAGAAATTAATCCATGATTCGCTGGATAACCAGTACTCGGATCTATAATATGATGGTATTTTACACCATCTTCCTCGAAATATCTCTCATATCCACCAGAAGTAATAACCGCCTTATCCGATACACTTAAAATTCCGATATAATTATCCTCATCTTCTGGGTCTTGCACTGCAATTCTCCACTCGCTTCCATCTATTTTTTTACCGAGTAAATCCACATTGCCGCCAAGATTAATCATAGCATGCTCAATACCGTAAGACTTCAAAATATCAATAACTCTATCAGAAGTATATCCCTTTGCAATTCCACCAAAATCGATTTCCATTCCCTCTTTTTCAAAAGAAATCTTAGAATTTTTCTCATCATAGGAAATCTTAGTGGCATCTACTAAAGAGAGAGTCTCCTTCAATGCCTTCTCATCCGGCACATGAAATGTATCACCAGCAAACCCCCATGCTTTCATCACAGGATAGATTGTAATATCAAATACACCATCTGTGTCCTCATGAATGTCCAAGGCTCTTTTTACAAGATAGCTTGTGTCCTCTGAGAGTTTTCCACCAGCTTCCTTATTAATTTTTGTCACTTCACTGTCATCACTTCCAGTTGACAAAAGTTCATCTAAACGCTTAATCTCTGCCTCAGCTGCATCTACGGCTTCCTCACATTTTTCGCCATAAGCTGTAATGGACATATATGTATCCATGGCAAAAATATCTCTCGCTGCGCTCGCTTCCTCTTTTTTTGTAACTTGCTCCTCACTGACATTTACTGTAGAAGTCTCTGTTGATACTTTCTGGCATCCGACGCATAAACTGCATCCTAACATCAATACATAAAAATATTTAAAAAATCTTCTCAAAATAGCCTCCAAATCTTATTAAAAAATTTCTAGAAATTTTATAAATTGGGAAATTCGTCTATTCATTCTCTGTTTTTTAACTCGAGCATCTTCTATACTTATTCCCTCTATAAATCTAGCTTATTTTTTGCCAAAATGCAAGACTCTGCTCTTTTGTTTCTATAACTAGAAATACTCTATCATAACGGGAAGTTTCTAATTATTTTTATGGAGATTGAATCAGGCATTAGTGATAAATATTATCATATGCTAATTTTAATTAGCTATTACTAACAATAAAATTATAAGTGGATTATTTTACTATGTCAAGAATTATTTTTCTCAATAAAACCGTATTTTTCGATTTTTCCAAAACCCCTGTCAAAATTTTTGGTGACTTTTCTAAGCTTTGGGCATTCTAATACACGATTAAAAAATATCCAAACTTGAAAAAGAACTTTTTTCACAGTTTTTTTCTTTCACTTACCTCTTATTCGATTTTCTCCAAATTTTTCTCTCCTGTGCCTCCTTTATCAACTCATCTCGAAAATCAGGATGTGCAATCGATATAAGTGCTTCCGCTCTCTCCCAAGTAGAACGTCCCTCTAAATTTATGACACCATACTCCGTCACCAAAAAATATACTTGACTCCTCGGCGATGTAATAATATCTCCATTAAATTGAGGACGAACTCTAGAATGCAAAATTCCCTCTTTATCTTTATAAGTAGAACTCATACAGATAAACGCCTTTCCTCCCCTAGAGGCCGACGCACCAATTAAAAAATCAAGCTGACCTCCAGTGCCACTGATTTGTCTAGAGCCCGAACTTTCCGCCGCAACCTGCCCATATAAGTCTACAGAGACACAACTATTAATCGATACCATATTATCGATTTGAGCAATGACACTTGGACGATTCACATACTCCATCGGATACGCTGCAACCCCATGATTATCATCAAGCCATTCGTATAAATCTGTCGATCCAACAGCACAGCCAAATACTCCCTTTCCTTTATCGATATTCTTTTTCTTGTTTGTGAGCTTTCCTGACTTATGCAAACTCAAAAATGCATCGGAACAAAGTTCTGTATGCATTCCAAGGTCTTTTAAATCAGATTGAGCAATCATTTCTCCAAGAGCATCTGGCATACTTCCAATTCCAAGCTGCAAGGTAGAACCGTCCACAATATACGGAATAATATTTGCAGCAACCTGTCTATCAATCTCTGTGAGAACAAACGGTTTTGCAGCTGCAAATGGTTCATGCACTCCCTCCACAATATAATCGACCTCTGATATATGGATACATTCCTCATATCCACCGTGAATCTTTGGCATATGCTCATTTACTTCCACAATAACAATATCTGCTTTTCGTGCAATTGGCCCTGCCACACCTGTATTAACAGAATAATTAAAATATCCATGCTTATCCATCGGGGAAACACTGACCATCACAACATTTACCTTCAAAAAATACTCATAATACGCCGCATTATTATGAAATACCATCGGAATAAAATAACAAAGTCCCCTATCACAGAGCTTTCTCTCATAGGCGGAACAATGCCAGCTATGATAAATAAAATGCTCCTGACTCTCATCACATTCCGCCACCTCAATCGGTCCTCCAATCAAAATTCCTCGTATCTTCACATCAAATAGCTCGTCTCTTCGTCTCGCAAGTGCCTGATCGAGTAAAACTGGCTTACCAAGAGAGCTCGTATAATCAACCCAATCCCCGTTTTTTATTACTTTTACCGCCTCATCTGGACTTCTTAATTTTTCTCGGTATTCCGGCATAAAATCCTTTAACATCTTTTTCCCTCCTCGCTTTTTTCACCACATTCTTTCTTTTATCTATTTTACCATAATCTACAATGGAATTTATAAAAAATCTAAAAAAGCCGAGAATTTTTTCTATTCTCAGCTCTTTTTTCTAAATAAAATCTGCAATTTTAATTTCTAAATCTTCATAAATTCTAACTGAAATACTTTTCTCAAACGAAAATATCTTAAAAAGAAAACAAACCTATATTCGCATCATTGCCGACATAATGCAAGAACCAGCTGCCCCAGCTTCTTCTACTGATTTTATTTTTTCCCTATCTAGGTTAATTCCCCCAATTCCATATACAGGAATTTCAACTGCTTGACAAATGTCTTTTAAAAATTCCAGTCCTCGTGGAACAAATCCTTTTTTGCAATCTGTCGCATAAATATGTCCCGCAGTAATATAAGTTGCCCCTAGCTTTTGTGCAGCTAAAGCTTCCTCCACGGAATGTATAGATACTCCGATTGTTGCAAAAAAGGATAGTTCTTCTTTAAAATCTCTCAAGGAAGTTTTTGAAATTGCTTCAAGCTTTGGCAAAGGCAAATGAATTCTAGCAATATTTAACTCTCTCGCTACTTTAAAAAAGGTATGAAGAATGAGACAAATCTCATATTTTTCACAAATATCCCATACTTCTCTCGCTAATTGGTAGTATTCCTCCTCTGTTAAATCTTTCTCCCGCAAAACAATTGCTCTTGGCCTTTGCTTACAAACTCGCTCGATCTGCTCCAAAAACGGTCTCTCACATAAATTGCGGTTTGTGACAGTGATAATATTTTTCATATTAATTTTTTCACTCATTTGTATTTATTCCTCCTAAACTTTATACGCTCCATAAGGGTACGCAGAAATTCGAATATGAAATATAACCGTTATGCCAACCAAAATTATGCTTCAAGACTCGCAAAGGCGAGTCTTGAACTCTTTTTTTCTCTTTAAACATAAATATAATCGCTCATTACAGGTTGTAGATTAATTTTAAGTAAATCATGATAAACCTCATCTACGTTGCGTCCATCGGATATTTCGAACTGTTCATCTCCTTTATCCTCTATCTCCTCCACATGACTTCCAATTCCTGTACTAACACCAGCTGAAATTTTAGTTGCCGCGATATTCATTAAATTATCACGCACACGAGCACACTCTCTTGTGGAAACTGTAATGCTTGCAAATGGCATAAATAGTCGATATGCACAGACAATTTGTAAAAGCTGTGCTTCATGTACATCCATCGGATTAATCTTATCATTATTAATAATTGGGCGCAGTCTTGGACAGGAAAATGCAATCTCCGCATGAGGATATTTTCTCTGTAAAAGATAAGCATGTACGCCTGTCGCAAATGCATCCTTTCTAAAATCATCTAACCCTAAGAGTGCGGCAAAGCCAACACCTCTCATTCCACCTTTTAACGCTCTTTCCTGCGAATTTAGACGATATGGGAAAATTCTCTTATGACCAGCCAAATGCAATGTCTCATACTTATCGGAATTATAAGTCTCCTGAAATACTGTGACATAATCCACACCACATCCATGTAAATAAGCATACTCATCGGAATTCATCGGATATACCTCAACTCCGATTACCTTGAAATATTTTCTTGCAATCTTACACGCCTCTCCGATATATTTCACATCGGACATTTTCTTACTCTCACCTGTCAAAATAAGTATTTCCTGAAGACCAGTCTTTGCAATCGCCTCCATTTCTTTTTCAATCTCTTCTTTCTTTAACTTTGCACGTTGAATCTTATTGTGACAGTTAAATCCACAGTAAATACAATAATTTTCACAGTAATTTGCTATATAAATCGGTGTAAACATATAGACAGAATTTCCAAAATGTTTTCTTGTCTCTTTTTGTGCTGCCTTTGCAATCTCCTCCAAAAACGGAAGCGCTGCTGGAGATAAAAGTGCCGCAAAATCTTCCGTAGAACGATTTTCCCTCGCAATTGCTCTCTTTACATCCTCTACTTTGTATTTCATATAATCATACTCGTTCATGGCAGTAATGACACACTCCATGATATCAGAATCTTCCAGTACTTCCATGTCTGAAAAATACTTCATATGATCCACTCGATTTTCCTTTTGATGCTCTCTAATTTCATCATTTAAAATACTCTCATTTATATGATTCTTTTCACTCATTTTCTTCCTCCTACTCTTGAATAAATCCTGTCAAAGGAGAGGATGCACTTGCTCCGCGCTCCATCACACGTCCAAGTCCCGCAAGATAAGCCAAACGTCCTGCCTCAATTGCCTTTCTAAATGCCTCCGCCATCGCTGGAATATTGCCCGCTGTGGCAATCGCTGTATTTGCCATCACAGCTGCCGCTCCCATCTCCATCGCCTCACATGCCTGGGAAGGTTTTCCAATTCCTGCATCCACGATAATTGGAAGATCAATCTCATCAATTAAAATTTGAATAAAGTCTTTTGTACAAATTCCCTTATTGGAGCCGATTGGCGCTCCAAGTGGCATAATACAGGCAGCTCCCGCATTTGCCATATCTCTCGCTGCATTTAAGTCTGGATACATATATGGCATAACAACAAATCCTTCTTTTGCCAAAATTTCTGTCGCCTTCGCTGTCTCATAATTATCTGGCAAAAGATACTTTGAATCACGAATAACCTCAATTTTTACAAAATCACTCTCACAAATTTCTCTCGAGAGTCTAGCGATGCGGACTGCCTCATCTGCATTTCTAGCTCCTGATGTATTAGGAAGAAGTGTCACTCCTTTTGGAATGTAGTCTAAAATATTAGCGATACCTCCTTCATTGGCACGTCTAAGTGCAAGCGTAATAATCTCAGCTCCTGCATTTTGTACCGCTGCCTGAATAAGATCAAGAGAGTATTTTCCTGAACCTAAAATAAATCTCGAGTTAAATTCATGTCCTCCAAGTGTAAATATATCCTTCATTTTTCTTCACCTATTTCCTTTTCTATTATATATAAAATCTCTCCTATAAAACTTTTTTCATTAAGCAACTTCTTTGTTTCATAAAGTACATCTTCTGGGGCACACCAAATCCTATGTCCTGAGAATGAAAACAGCTTACTCCGTTTCATAAGATATGCTCAAATAATATTCAACAATTAATAATCAATTCTGTAATAAGATTTGCCTCATGAGCAGCACAGATTGCAACCCGAGGTGCCATAAGTCCAAATCCCTCTCGCACCTCACTCCTCTCATCTCCACAGAGATAAAAATTTTTCGTAATCTGCCTCGTCCGAATCTCATTACTTTTCCCATACCCCGCCATTCCTGATGCAGCAACTAGTTTCTTCTCCGGAAAATATTCTAAAATTCCATTTACAAGCATTGATTTACATTCTGGCAAATCAAACGCCTCACAAATAATATCTTCTTTTTGAAAGAGTTCCTCAATATTTTCCTCTGTCACCTTGACACAATCTGTATAAATATCGAGGTACGGATTAATCGCCAAAAGTAGCTGTTTTAATGCGTCTGTCTTATCAATACCAATATGGCGCATAAAATATTGCTGGCGATTTAAGTTCGTAATATCTACCTTGTCAAAATCAATGAGATGAATATGTCCGACACCGATCCGCGCAAGGGCAATTGCCACATTAGATCCAAGCCCTCCAAGTCCTGCGATAGCCACTCGGGCTTTATTTAATTTTTCTTGCACTGCTTTTGAATGGCGCTCAAAAAGGGCTTTCTGTATCTCCTCTCTCGTTAATTTTTCTTCTAGTTTGCCTGATTTATTTTGCACTCTATCAACCACCTCCCACAAAGCTTACTACTTCTAATACATCTCCACTGTGAATAAGAACATCATGATAAGTTCTCTTTGGAATAATCTCTCCATTTTTCTCCACAGCAATGCGAGTTATCTCGTATCCTTCCTTTTCTAAAAATTGTAGAACTGTCATCTCCTTTTCAAGTTCTACTTGTTTTCCATTTACTGTAATCATATTTTCTCCTCTCCGCCAAGAGTTATTGTTATGAAAGTCCCTCGATTGTTCCGTCGCTTGACAGGGACTTTCACAGTAAAAAAGAGCTCACAAAGTAATACACCCGTGGTGGTGCACCCCTTCATGAACTCTCATTCACTCTCAACTTATTCCATATTTAATTTTTCCTGATTATTATTGCACTCCTTATTAGCTCATCAACTATCCGTATATTTACATATGCAAGTACGCTTCATAAGACATTTATAGCAAAATCAAAACGAGAGATGCCAAACACATCTCTCGAAACTTTTATCACTATGTTTCCTACGTTGGCATTATCCAAATCAGGTATATGGGTCGAAGTTCACAACTTCCTCTCAGCCTGTATACAAGCTCCCCATTTTCTATTTACAAAATTAATTATAGCGCTTATTTTTTCATTCGTCAAGCTTTTATAAAGAAGCTCTGTGGAAAACTTTCTTACCTTTTTTAATTTTTACTCCAGCACTTAACTGCTCTCTTGTAATCACAATGCCAATATTGGTAACTTTCTCGCCGTCCACACTGACACCACCTTGCTGAATTAATCTTCTTCCTTCGCTCTTACTTGGAATTAATTTACAAGCAAGCATTAAATCCATAATTGCAATTCCCTCCGCTGGAACTTGGTCATCACTTAATTTTGTGGATGGCATATTGGCATCATCGCCCTTTCCACTAAAAAGTGCCTTTGAAGTCTGCTCTGCCTTTTTCGCCTCTTCCTCACCATGCACTAACGCTGTCAACTCAAATGCTAAGATTTGCTTCTTCTCATTGATACGGCTTGCATCCCAGTTCTCCATCTCATCAATCTCATCGATTGGAATAAATGTAAGCATACGGATACATTTCATAACATCAGCGTCGTCCACATTTCTCCAGTACTGGTAGAACTCAAATGGAGAAGTCTTCTCTGGATCTAGCCAAACAGCTCCCTTTGCTGTTTTTCCCATCTTCTTGCCTTCGCTATTCATAAGAAGAGTAATTGTCATTGCATAAGCATCATCTCCAGTTTTCTTGCGGATTAAATTTGTTCCTCCAAGCATATTACTCCACTGGTCATCTCCACCAAACTGCATATTACATCCGTAATGCTCGTGTAAATATAAGAAATCATAGGACTGCATAATCATATAGTTAAACTCAAGGAAACTAAGCCCTTTTTCCATACGCTGTTTATAACATTCTGCGCGAAGCATATTATTGACAGAGAAACAGGCCCCGACATCACGAAGCAGCTCGATATAATTTAATTTTAATAGCCAGTCAGCGTTATTTACCATAATAGCTTTATCCTCACCGAACTCGATGAATCTCTCCATCTGTTTTTTAAAGCAATCGCAGTTATGCTGAATTCTCTCAGCTGTCATCATAGAACGCATATCTGTACGTCCAGATGGGTCACCGACAAATCCTGTACCACCACCAATTAAAACAACTGGCTTATTACCTGCCATTTGAAGACGTTTCATTAAGCATAATGCCATAAAATGTCCTACATGTAAGGAATCTGCTGTTGGATCAAATCCAATATAAAATTTTGCTCCACCGTTATTAATTAACTCGCGAATTTCTGGTTCATCTGTTACCTGTGCAATCAGACCTCTTGCCTGAAGTTCTTCATAAATCTGCATTTTTCTTCCTCCTTCAATATTCTTTTCTATTTGTATTAGTTTGAGCAAGTCTACTCCATATAAAAAATCCTCTATCCATAAAATATTATGGACAGAGGACGAATCTTATCTTATTCGCGGTACCACCTCTTATTTAGATATCCCTTGCGAGATACCCCTCAAATTCTACCATACTATATCTATTTACAGCAGAACACTCGTATGCTATCACATACATGACGCTGTATCGGGCGTACCCGTCTTTTCCTACTACGCCAAATGGCGATTCAAAAAAGCAGCTCCAGAATGTATTTCAAATAGATAGACTGCATTCTTCCACCATCCGAATGCTCTCTGCGAGACATCTCTATTCTACTTCTTTCCTTCATAGCCTTGCTCATATGTATTGCTATCATAACAACAAACTCGATAAAAATCAAGGAAAAAATTTTTTATTACCTTAATATTTTCTCAAAAATTCGCATTGCTCATCATTACATTGCTTCGCAATCTCCCGAGCGATATCTAGATGAAATACATGAGTCATCGTCTCATCCTCTTCTTTGCCATAAATTTTAAATACACAAGATACCCCTAGTTCCGTTAATTTTTCATACATTGGCTCCGCATATTCTCGCAAAAAATCATGTGTCGCAGTCATCACATAACTCGGCGGAAAATTACTTGTCAAATATTTCATTACATCGACTTGCTCTAATATCCTTTCACGAGTATCGACATTTTTATAGCTATCTCCAAGATAAATACAATAAAGCTCATCTTCATTTTTTTGTATGCTTTTTCTCATATCATAAATCCCACAGTTTAATAATATTGCTTTAATTGATATTTTATCACTTGGGATTTGAAGCTTCGGATAAATTGCTGCGTACTCTTTGTTTGTGAGCATTGCCACATACTGACTGGCAAGCTGTGCTCCTGCGGAATCCCCCGCGACATATAAATGATCCAAATCGATTCCATACTCACTGGCATTATCTAAAACCCAAGTAAATACTGCATTAATATCTTCAATAGCGGCTGGAAATATATTTTCTGGAGCAAGACGATAAGAAAAATTTATAATAGTAAATCCCCTCATCGCTAAATCCATACAATAATATTGATACAAATCCTTGTCTCCATAACACCAGCCACCTCCATGAATATCAATAATCGTCGGCTGTAGATTATTCGCCCCTTTTTTATGATAAATGTCTAGAAGATTCCATTTTCCATATGGACCATAGGAAAGATTCTCATAACGACAAATTTCTTCTGGTATACTATATTTTTCATCTCTTTTGGCATCTGAAATAGCTGCCTCTGTTCTAAATGCTTCAACTGCCTTTGGTATTTTCACCTTTCCACCTCTTAATCCATTTGCAATTCATATTTTGGGCTTACTCGGCAATGAAATTACTAAGTAGCCCCGCTGAATCTATTAAAAAAATCTCATTCTCTAATTTTCTCCTAAAACTGGAAAACATATGTATTATTTGAAATCCTATTTATTATTACTGAGGTACCAATTCTCCAGTCTCCGTATTCATAACATATCCTGAAATTGACACATCCTTTGGCATAAGTGGATGATTGCGAAGTAACTCCACTGCATCTGCCACAGACTGCTCCACCGAGTCAAATCCACTAAGCCAGCTCTTAAAATCAATGCCACAGTAATCCATCATATCGATATGATCTTGAGAAATTCCACGCTTTTTTAGATGCTCGATCATCTCATCTGCATTCATTCCAGCCACACCACAGTCTGTGTGACCGATAACCATAATCTCCTCAACACCGAGCTCAATAATAGCAACTAATAAACTTCTAACAACACTTCCAAATGGATTGGTAATCATTCCACCCGCATTTTTAATCATCTTGACATCACCATTTTTAATGCCAAGTGCCGCTGGAAGTAACTCCACTAGACGAGTATCCATACATGTTAAAATTGCAATTTTCTTATCTGGATATTTGCTTGTCGTAAATTTTTCGTACTCTTTATTAGAGACAAATTTTTTATTGTACTCTAACATTTTTTTAACTTCTGGCATATTTCTTCCTCCTAGTTATGTACTCATTATCCCATCATTTCTATAGAAAACTCCTCCAAAGAATTAACTGAAATATCTGCTATTTCCTTAATTTTTTCCCACTGCTTCTTACTTGAATTATCGTAAATTCCAATTGTCTTAAAACCTACTTTCTTAGCTGTCTCAATTGCATGAAGTGCATCCTCAAATACATATGTCTCCTCAACTGGAGTTCCGAGTAATTCCACTGTCTTATAAAAAACAAGTGGACTTTCCTTACCGACTCCGACCTCTTCACAGCTCACAATATTTTTGAAATACTTAAAAATTCCAAGACGCTTGAAAGCTTTTTGAACATAGCTCACATCACTCGCAGTTGCAACTGCCATGATAACATTATTTTCCTCTAATACTTGTAATGTCTCTCTAACCCCCGCCTTTAACGGAGCCTCCTCCTCATAAAATACTTTCGCCAACTTTGTCGTTCCGTCCATAATTTCTTGTATCGACTCCTCAAGATTATACGCTTCTTTCATATAAACTGCGCCTTCTGTAACCGTCATTTTAAATAATATTTCTCTCAAATCTGGTCGTGCCATTATTCCCTTACTAGCCAGATAAAGATCTCCCACAGCATCCCACATTGGCATCGTATCTAATAAGGTTCCATCCACATCAAAAATTGCTCCCTTTATCATCTCTTCCTCCTATCTGAAATTTTCCAGTATTTTTCATCTTTTTTTATCATACCATATGTTCTTTGCGAAGTGAAGTGGTAACTTTTCTTTCTAATATGTATATCATAACATAAAAAGCATAGGTACTATGGAAAATCTCCTAATACCTATGCTTTTATATTTTTTTCCTAATATCACTCAATATTTATAGTCTTAAATCCTGCTCTTCTCACAGCAAACTCTAAGTCTTCCCCGTCAATCTCACGATCTACAGAAACAACAGCAATATTTTTCTTAAGATTTACCTTTGCCACAGCGCCATCAATCTGGTTGATCGACTTTTCGACACTGTTTTTACAGTGATCACAGTGCATTCCCTCGATATGTATTATCTTCTCGCCAATCTTTGTACCATCAAGTATTTTCTTCTTAGGCTTATCATCACTTCCACCGCCACAGCATCCGCCCTCTCCCTTCATATGCTTGAAAGAAGACCGAACTGCAAATACTGCAATTATAATTACAATAATAAGAATTACCGTTGTCCCCATATTACGCTCTCCTTAGAAAAACTTTGTAATATCTTCTACCGCTTTTCTCTTTGGCATCTTTGGAAATACATCTTTATAACCAACAGCAATAACAGCTACAACTTCCTCTGTTCCAGGAATTTGCAAAATTTTTCTTAATTTCTCACTGTCACGGATGCCCATAACTAGCGTTCCAAGTCCAAGTTCTTCCGCCTTTAAGAGCAAATTTTGATTTTGAAGTCCTAAGTCATAACATCCCCAGCCTTCACCAATTTCATTTTCCGCAATTCCCTCTCTCGTAAAGCCCGCGCGAGTTTTCACAAATGTTGCAACAATATAAACAGTTGCATCCTCCGTACTATTCTGATTAAAGGCAGGAAGACATGTCTCTCTCACTTCTTTTACTTTTTCGTCAGACATCACTACATAATAGCGACCTGTCTGAGAATTCTTCCAAGTAGGCGCCAATGTCGCTGCCTCAATCATCAACTCAATCGCCTCTTTTGACACTTTTCTATCTTTTTGATATGCACGAATACTTCTACGCATTCTCATTACCTGCATTAATTCCATGAAATTCCTCCTTTATCATCTACAATATCAAAAAACTCTCTGTATTTAAATATCTATTCTACAGCTTCTCATGAATTATATTATATCATTCTAACATAAGTTTTTCAATCCTAACTCAGAAAAGAATATCGAGAACATTTTTCTTTTGGCTTTTTATTCATTTCACTAGTTTCCTCTAGGCTAATAATGTTAATGCCTTCTCCATACGATTCATTCCCTCTTCAATCTCTTCCATAGAAACCGCATAGGCAAATCGAATTGCTGATGGATCATAAAAAGCCTCGCCAGGTACAGCTCCAATTTTCCCCTCCATCAATAAAAATTCGCACATATTAGAGGCAGATTCTATCTTATAGTTTCCATAAGATTTTCCAAAATAGCTCTCGACCTTTGGCATTAAATAAAAAGCGCCCTCTGGCTTTGCACATTTAATTCCTGGCATATCATTCAATCTCTGCCACATATAATCTCTACGTTTTTGAAATTCTTGTCTCATCTCTTCAATATTCTCATCGCAGTTCTTTAATGCTTCAATCGCTGCCCATTGCACAAAGCTAGTACTATTTGATGTAGTATTACTCTGTAAAGCAACGATAGCTTCTGTAATCTCCTCGGAGGCTGCACTATAGCCGATTCTCCATCCCGTCATAGAAAATGCCTTGGAAAATCCATTGATTACGATACATCTCTTATATAACTCCTTAGAAAAACTAGCAATACAAATATGCTCTGTCTGTCCATAAATCAATTTTTCATATACTTCATCTGTAATAATATAAATATCATTTTCCACCGCAATCTTCCCTAGCTCCATCAATGCCTCTCTAGGATATACTGCACCAGTCGGATTATTTGGCGTATTCAAAAGAATAAGCTTTGTCTTATCTGTCACTGCATTTTTAATATTTTCAATATTAAGAGAATAATCCTCATTCGTTGGAACCTTCACGGCAATTCCACCTGCCAATTTCACCATCTCTACATAGCTGACCCAACATGGAATTGGCAAAATCACTTCATCTCCCTCATCGCAGACTGCCATAATCGCATTATAAAGTGCCTGTTTTGCCCCCGTTGAAATGCAAATCTGACTCGGTGCATAATCAACACCATTATCTTTTTTTAATTTTTCACAGATAGCTTCTTTTAAGGGACGAACTCCACCTACTAACTCATACTTTGTCTTTCCCGCTTTCATCGCCTCATAACATGCCTCAATAATCAAATCTGGTGTCTGAAAATCTGGCTGTCCTGCACTAAAAGAAATAATATTCTCTCCCTGTTCTTTTAATTTTGCGACCTTTGCCACCATAGCACTAGTGGCAGATGGTTCCATATTTTTAATTCTTTTGCTAATCATTTTTCTTTTCCTCTCATTACTTTAGTTATTAAGATAATTTGCCATTTTAGCTCATTATATCGACTATCTAAAAAAAAATCAACTTGTCATAATTAGGTTATTTCCAATCAATTACTATCTTACTACTTATATAGTAAACTACTCATATGACAAAATATATTTAATGAATAGAAAAACCATTATGCAATCATCTCAATTTTTAGAACTTGACGATATTAGAAAAATTCGTTAAAGTTATAACTAAATAAGATATCGGGAGCAAAAAGCCTTTTACCCCTAATATCGTAAATCATCATTCATTATAGAAAGGACTGAATAAACATGGAATTTTGGGATATTTATGATAAAAACAAGCGAAAAACTGGTCGCATAATGAAAAGAAATGACTGGTGTTTAAAAGATGACGAGTATCATCTGACTGTACTCGGAGTTATCGCCAAACCAGATGGAAAATTTCTAATTACAAAACGTGTTATGACAAAAAGCTGGGCACCTGGCTGGTGGGAAGTATCTGGCGGAGCTGCTATGGCAGGTGAGGAATCAAAAGATGCTGTTCTTCGTGAAGTGAAAGAAGAGACAGGACTTGACGTATCTAACTGGGATGGGGGATATCTCTTCTCTTATAAGAGAGAAAATCCTGGTGAGGGAGATAATTATTTTGTCGATATTTACCGCTTTATCGGTGATTTTGATGAAGATGATTTAAACTTCCAGGAAGGCGAAATAGACGGATATATGCTCGCCACCACAGACGAAATTAAAGCTTTTGCGAAAGAGGGAATCTTTCTGCACTATGATAGTATTAAACAAGCTTTTGAACTCTAAACAAATAAAGGAGAGAATTTCTTCTAGAAAATTCTCTCCTTCTATACTCTATCCAGTATATTCCCTGATTTTAACCTCTAATTAAAATATCTACCCCTGCGTATATCTCGATAAGAACTGCTTTGTTCTCTCCTCCTGCGGATTATCAATTACCTGTCTTGCATCTCCCTGCTCCACAATATATCCGCCATCCATAAAAATAATCTGATCTGCCACATCTCTCGCAAATGCCATCTCGTGTGTAACGATAATCATTGTCGTTTTCTGTTCAGCAAGTCCGCGGATAACTTTAAGAACCTCGCCTGTGAGCTCTGGATCCAGAGCGGAAGTTGGCTCATCAAAGCATAGGATATCTGGCTTTAATGCTAGCGCCCTCGCAATCGCTACGCGCTGTTGTTGCCCACCAGAAAGTTGATGTGGATAATAATGATCCGCACGATCTGCAAGTCCCATCATATCAAGTAACTCTCTTCCATGCTTTTCAATTTCTTCAAAAATCAATTTTTTATTTTGTTTAAAATCTGCTCTCTCCTGAGCTAATAATTGTTCAGCAAGCATCACATTTTGAAGTGCTGTATACTGTGGAAATAAATGAAACGCCTGAAATACCATTCCAAAATGAAGCCGCTTATTGCGAAGCTCTTTCTCATCCATCTTTGTCGGAGTAGACGCATCAAAAATTTTTTCTCCCTTTACAAAAATACTTCCTTGATTTGGCTTCTCCAAAAAATTTAAACAGCGAAGTAATGTCGTTTTACCTGATCCAGAAGAACCGATAATCGCCAACGCATTTCCCTCCTCGAGAGAAAAACTGACATCTCTTAATACCTTTGTACTCCCAAAATGTTTTTCAATATGATCCACTTCTAACATCGCCATTGTTCTTCCCTCCTATCTAAAATAACTTAATCTGCGCTCAATATAATTAAATGTCAACGTCAAAATTCCAACAAATAAGAGATAGAAGACACCTGTATAGAATAATGGCCATGTAATCCCCGCAGACTTCATAAATGAAAATCCTGCGAACGTAAGCTCATATGCGGCAATCATTCTCGCAATAGATGTATCCTTTACAAGGGTAATAATCTCATTTGACATCGGTGGAATAATCCTCTTAATCATCTGAAGCAAGGTGATTTTAAAGAAAATTTGGCTTTTTGTCATACCAAGAACTTCTCCAGCCTCGCGTTGTCCCACTGGTACACCCTCAATACCACCTCGAAAAATGACAGAAAAATAGCAGGCATAATTGATTGCAAAGGCAACAACTGTCGCAGTGATACGTCCCGCCTCATCTCCGCTCCAAATATTATGTCCAAGCCACATACCTGGTCCATAAAAAATAATAATCAACTGAAGCATAAGTGGTGTACCACGAATAATCCATACAAATACTTGTACGAGATAACGAAGTGGTTTCCATTTACTCATGCTTCCAAATGCTAAAACTAGGCCAAGTGGAAGCGAAAAAAGTAATGTTAAAAAGAAAATCTGCGCTGTTGTCGCTAAACCTAGTAAAAGCTGCTGAGTTACAGTCCAAAACATTTTTATTCTCCTTTTTTTCTATGGTGCTACAATAGAAAAGGATGTTGCTATATCCTTTTTCTCTCAGAAAAAAGGTCTAGCTTGCAACATCCCTTTATATTCTTTATTAAGCTATTTTTCAAAAAATAACTTTCCAAATTCAAAAATTCTTATCTAGAATATTATCTATTCTCAATTCAATCTTCTCATTTTATTTTTTCATTCCAATTATTTTGTTGGAACTACAACTACCTGAGCATTATTACAGTAAGGAACTGTGCACTCCATAGACTCTTTTACTTCGTCTGTAAGTGTCATACCATTCCATACAACGTCAATATTTTTAGAATCAAGTTCCATAGACTTTGTATCCCAGTCAATCTCTACAAATTGAGCTTCTACGCCAAGCTTCTCAGCTACAATACGAGCCATATCTGCATCAAAACCAATCCACTCATCGCCATCTTTATAATCCATTGGCTCAAAATCTGTAATGCCAACGATAAGAGAACCTTTTCCTTTAATGTAAGCAACATCACCGTCAGCTGCCTCTTCATATGTAACTTCTTGCTGCTCTACTAAAGATTCCTGCACACCGTATTTTTCAGCTGTCTTAACCATAGAACCGTCTTTATATGTCTCATATAAAACAGAGTTAATAAAAGCTGCAAGGTCAGAACCTTTTCGACATCCAACACCATACTCCTCTGTTGTGAGTTCCTCTGTATGTTCCATATCTGGATAACTTGTTCCCTCACCAATCATAGCTCCTGCCATTAAAAGGTCAATAATCGCTGCATCCGACGTTCCAGCTTTTACTTCCATAAGAGCATCTGCCTGGGACGCAACAGAATTATACTCATATCCTTTTTCTTTTGCAGCTGCCTCACCAGCGGAACCTGCCTCTACAGCATAAACGAGAGAACTCGTATCTTCATTTTCTGCTGCTGTTGTGCTTCCTGCATTATTAGAGCCACCACAGGCTGCTAAAGACAATGTCATCATTGCTAAACTTAAAAATACTGCGATTTTCTTTCTCATATTAATCCTCCTTATTTTTGTAGACCAAGTATACTGTACGTGTTCTACTACATTTTCCTTCCTGTCATTTTCCTACTCCGTCTCTATTTATAAAATGAACTAAAATTCACGTTAATTCTAATATTCTCTTGGCTACTATCTTTACATTTCGCTACTATTCTATCACAGCGTTACGGTAAAGTAAAGAAGGAAAAGATAAAAAATATCAGATATCTTTATTGTTTCATTCCTCTCTAAAGATATCTGATTCTTTTTTCTACAGCACAATTAAACTCAAAAAATATACTGCGTAAACAGCCAACATAATCAAACCACATGACCTTCTAAGTTCTCGATGCTTCCTACTCCCAATCCACAAAATAATAAGTGCTAAAATTGCAATAAACAAATCCAAAATAAAACTCTTCTCAAATGGAATCGTTGCAATCGTTGCTGTGAGACCTGTTATAAGTAAAATATTAAAAATATTACTTCCAATTATATTTCCAATGGCGATATCTGCATTTCCTTTTCGAGCTGCCGCAACAGAAGTTACCAACTCTGGAAGTGAGGTTCCAAATGCGACGATAGTGAGTCCGATAATACGCTCGCTAAGACCAGCTGCTCTAGCAATTACAGTCGCACTATCTACCGTCAAATCACTTCCAACTACAACACATACTCCACCTAAAATTACAAAAAACAAACATTTCCAAATTGGCATCGTATCTGGCCTTTTCTCCTTCTTTTCTTTCTTAATGCTGCCTCTCGATAGAAAGAAAAGATAAATCGAATATCCCACAAATAAGAGTAATAAAATCATACCTTCCCAAAATACAATTTCTCCACCAATCCATCCCATTGCCAGCACCACCGCCGTAATGAAACCACAAAATGGAATATCATATTTTAATGCAGTTCTCGGTATCAAAATCGGAACAATAACTGAGGTAATTCCCAAAATCACTAAGACATTTAAGATATTACTTCCGAGTACATTTCCGAGCGTAATACCTGCATTTCCTTTCGTTGCCGCTGTAATACTGACAGAAAGCTCTGGTAAACTCGTTCCAATAGCCACAATTGTAAGACCTACCACTAACTTTGGGATTCCAAACTTCGTGGCGATATCCGATGCACCGTCCACAAACAAGTCTGCTCCTTTTACTAACATAAATAATCCTACTATTAACAAAATACATTGTATGATGATTGTCATTCTTTTTCCATCCTCCTAGTTTTATTTTTTGCTCTCACACTTCTCAATTGACAACAAAAATAAGACTTCTGCTGTCTTACAACAAAAGTCTCGCTACTTAGTCACTTTCCGGATTGAATAAACAATCGTATTGACGAAAAGCAAACATATCAGATATATACTTATATGCTAGCTACTCCCTTTTTTTTACTATAACAATGAAACCCATCCTTGTCAAGACACCAATTATTTTTTTCTAAAACAATCTTATTCTCTTTTTAATGATATGCAATTATTTTCCAACACGTTGCGTTTGTCTCCACTGTTTCACAAAGTATAAATTTTGAATTATTTTCACATAAAAAACAATACGCAGGAATACAAATACTCAAAAGGGAAAATATTATATGTGATAAATCGAAAAACAAACTCTAGTGGAACTATGGACAACCACGATTTTGTGAACAAGAAAGTTTGGAGGGTATTAGTATAGGATTTTTGTTTATTATCTCAGTAATTTTTATTCTAGTTGGTATTATGATATGTTTTTTAGTTGCCTCTAAGAAAATGACAAATCGTACTATGTCAGACGAGGAACAGTTAAAATGGATCCAAAAATATAATGAGAAAAAGAAAGAAAAAAATTAAAAGTAAAAAAAGGCTGAGTCTATACAAAGTCAATAATATTTGTATGTATAGACTAGCCCTTTTATACTATAAAAATATTTTTATAGTTCCGCCGCTGTGATTTCACCTGCAATAGCTGTAGCGGCTGCAGTAGCTGGGGATGCAAGATAGATTTGCACCTTAGAAGTTCCCATACGTCCGAGGAAATTACGATTGTTTGTCGCAACTACGCGTTCTCCGTCAGATAGAATACCGCCAGTACGTCCGCAGCAAAGACCACATCCTGGATGAGTAATAATAGCGCCTGCATCAGATAAAATTTCAAGCGTTCCGTCTGCCAAAGCTTGACGATATATTTTTCGACTGGCAGGAGTCACGATGAGTTTTACAAACGGAGCTACTTTCTTTCCTTTTAAAATAGAAGCTGCCCGCTGTAAATCCTCAAGACGACCGTTTGTACAAGAGCCGATAAATACCTGGTCAATTTTTGTGCCCGTAAGTGAGCTTACAGGCTTAATATTATCAACCTGAGATGGACATGCTAAAACTGGCTCAAACTCTTCTGCATTATAAGTAATCTCACGGCAATATACTGCGTCCTCATCTCCAACCAAGCTCTTTTGGAAATTATCAAGCTCGATTTCGCAGTACTGGGCTGTCTTCTCATCTGGGGAGAATACACCACATTTTGCCCCCGCCTCGATTGCCATATTGGACATTGTCATGCGGCTTGCCACTGACATATTTTCGATAGTAGAACCCGTAAACTCAAGTGATTTATAGGTTGCCCCGTCTGCTCCAAGGTCCCCGATAAGACGAAGAATAATATCCTTTGAAGTTACATTTGCAGGAAGCGTTCCGTTAATTGTAACCTTAATTGTCTCTGGAATTTTAACCCAGAGCTCGCCAGTTCCTAAAATACTTGCCATCTCTGTGTATCCAATTCCAGATGAAAATGCACCAACACAGCCATATGTTGTTGTGTGACTATCTGTACCAAATACGATATTGCCTGGTTTTACATAGCCAGCCTCTGTCATAAGCTGATGACAAATTCCGTCAGAGCGGTGAATATTTTTCATGCCATACTTTCTTACAAATGCATCGCCAACTTGAAAATGTCTCGCATCATCTAACTGACTTGCTGGTACTAAATGATCATAAATCAAAACGACCTTATCAGGATCCCAAAGTTTTGTAAATCCCATTTCCTCAAATTTATCTGCTACGAATGGAATAAAAATATCGTGAATCATGACACGGTCTACTTTAACTGTCACAATATCACCTGCTTTTGCAGTCTCAATTCCAGTATTATGTCTCATAATTTTTTCAATAATAGTTGCTCCCATAAACTTCCCTCCTAATCTAAACCGTTACGCTTGCGCATTGCTTTTACAAGACCACCAGCGTTAATAATTTCTAATAGATTGTCAGGTAGGGAAGAGATAGGATAAGACTTACCGTTATATGCAACGCAAGAACCTATATTTACCTCAATTGTATCGCCCTCTTTTATATCATCACGGAGATTGGCATTTTCAATTAAGAGAAGTCCGTTATTGATGGAATTTCGATAGAAAATGCGTGCGAAAGATTTTGCAATAATGCATTTAATTCCAAGTGCTTGGATAACCTCTGGAGCCTGCTCTCTAGAAGAACCACATCCAAAGTTTTTGCCAGCGACAATAATATCACCTGGCTGAATGAGCCCAGCTAATTCAGGGCGAAGAGGACTAAAAGCAAAAGGCTTCATGTCCTCAACTGTTTTTAAAGCAAGATACTCTGTTGGAATAATAATATCTGTATCAATATCATCGCCGAGTATCCAAACCTTTCCAGTATATGTTTCACTCATTTTAATTCTCCTTGTCATTTTATGTTTGCTATACTATGGTCACTAAACTCGTAAAAAAAATTATTAAGCAACCAAATATTTATACTCACTAGACTGGAAAAACTTGCGTCAAGTGTTTTTATTAGACCATATCTGCAGTAGCAATTTCTCCCTTAATAGCGGATGCAGTAACGGTAGCTGCACTTGCCAAATATACAAAAGAATCGCGATGTCCAGCACGTCCTTTAAAGTTGCGAGTTCCAGTGCTAATAAGTACTTCTCCCTCACCAATAACGCCCTGACAGCTTCCCCAACATACGCTACAGTTAGGATTCATTACAATTGCTCCAGCTTCCATGAAAATATCTAAAATGCCTTCCTTCATTGCCTGCTGATACACGGCGCGGCTTGCTGGAACAACTAAAAATCGAACCTCTGGACTGACTTTTTTACCCTTAATAATAGAAGCCCCAACTCTTAAATCCTCTAAACGTCCATTATTACAGGAGCCTAAAAATGCCTCATTGATTTTTACTCCGAGACTTTCCTTTGCAGGAACAACATTGTCCACAAAATGAGGTTTTGCAACAATTGGATTGATTTCACTTAAGTCAATATCATAGACCTCGGCAAAAATAGCATCCTCATCACTTTTAAAAATTGCTTTTGGATCACGTCCATGTTCTTTTAAATAATCCATAGCAATATCATCCACTTCCATAAGTGCTGTCTTAGCACCAGCCTCCACGCAGAGATTGCAGATAGAGATACGATCACTCATAGTAAGGCTTGCAAGTCCCTCACCGCCAAATTCCATTGCTTTATAGTTTGCTCCATTTGCACCGATTCTTCCGATAATAGTAAGAATCAAATCACGAGCATATACACCCTCCGGGAGTGTTCCTTTCAAATTAAAGCGGAGTGTCTCAGGAACTAAAAGCCAAGAAGTCCCAGTTACCATAGCATATAAATAATCTGTACATCCAACTCCAGTTCCAAATGCGCCAAGTGCACCGTAAGCACAAGTATGACTGTCCGCGCCAAAGATTAATTCTCCTGGACGAACATGATTTTCCATCATAACTTGATGACATACCCCTTCACCTTCGTAAAATTTAATTCCATGCTCCCTTGCAAAGTCACGCATTTTTTTGTGGGACGCAGCTGTTTTTGGGCTGTCAGATGGAATATTATGATCCACAATCCATACAAGCTTATCTACATCAGCGATATGTGGATTTTTTAATTTTGTATTATACATGTCAATTGTCAGATGAGTTGTTCCATCATTACTCATTAATCTATCTAATTCCACTGTCTGGATATCACCCGCTTTACAGCTTTCAACACCAGCAGCATAAGCAATAATTTTTTCAGCCATTGTCATTCCCATATCTTACACCTCCTTATTCAGTGACGCAATAAGACCACCCTGATCGAGGATACTTTGCATCTGTATTGGAAGCTTTGTACAAGTAAATGTCTGTCCATTTGCCTTGATGATTCCGTCCTCAAGAAGAAGTTCCATCTCGTCTTGGTCTGCCACATTGTCATATAAATCTTTACATACAATAACGGGAAGTCCGATATTAATTGCATTGCGATAAAAAATTCTGGCAAATGATTTGGCGATAACTGCTTTTACTCCAAGAGCCTTTAATACACTTGGCGCCTGCTCTCTAGAAGAACCACATCCAAAGTTTTCACATGCGACAACGAAGTCTCCAGGCTGTACTTTTTTTGCAAAATCAGCATCTAGAGATTCAAAAGTATATTTTTTCATTTCCTCGATTGTGGGAAATAAAAGGTACTGGGAAGCAATAATTTGGTCTGTATCTACATCAGTATGAAATCTGAAAATTTTTCCCATAAAAATTCCTCCTTTATTTAAATTCATATTGGCTAGATAATTAGTTTTTTAACTAGTGTATATTCTCATCGGTATCCATCTGTATGTTTTCTAAAGATAAATGGAATAATTAATAATTACTAGTGTTCTGTTTCATACCTATATTTCCTTATTATAAAGGAGGAAGAACAGAAAATCAACAACAGGACTATGCATCTTTTATAGAAAAACCTATAGGTTTTGAAACAGATTCCAACAGATTAAAGGAAAAATAGTTTATTCTCCAACACTTTATTTGACGAGAAAAAAGATTTTTCGTATAATAAACAATAAAATAGATTATTTTCATGTTTTAGAAAAACTATATATATTTTATTTCACAAAATTATAAAACAATATTTTCAATTGCATTTAAGAAAGGAAGAAATAAATGAAAAAAACATTAATTGTAGTAGATATGCAAAACGACTTTATTGATGGCTCACTTGGAACAGCTGAGGCAGTAGCTATTGTTCCAAAAGTAAAAGAAAAAATTGCTGCATATGCAGCGGCAGGATATGAAATTATTTACACAAGAGACACACATGGGGAAGATTATTTAGATACACCAGAAGGCAAAAATCTTCCTGTAAAACATTGCATAAAGGGAACAGACGGTTGGCAGATAGCAGACGGTCTTTATATAGACGGCTGCAAATGTATCGATAAACCAAATTTTGGCTGGCCATATTGGAATGAGATGGAACTAGAAGACATTGAACTTATCGGACTTTGCACAGATATTTGTGTTGTATCCAACGCATTAATAATAAAAGCCGTATTCCCAGATGCAAAAGTATCTGTAGATGCTTCCTGCTGCGCTGGAGTAACAGCAGAGACACATAAAGCAGCTATTGAGACGATGAAAATGTGTCAAATAACTATTGTGAACTATCACGCACCTAAAAGTATGTAACTTCCAAGGAGCTTCACTCCTATTTAAAAAGTTTAGTATTTAAGTTTTCACCTGGATACCCAGGCACCTCTTATTCTTATAGGCGTGTTCACTTCGCCTCTACTGTATAGAACTGTAAGACGCACAACATTACTTCTACACAAAATATTGAATGCACCATTTATATCTGCATTAAATATAATACCATTCTTTGTTTTATCTATTCTCCTATGAATGCGATTTCCACTAAAAGGATAGCTTTGCGGATTATCCGCATTGTAAACAGGCTTGACACTCCCCATGCCTAAAGGCAGGGGATTGTTACTACTTGCCACTGCATAGTGGCTGACCAGTCCATTTCTGGTAGGTCGTAGTGCAAGATATGGGTATGCCATTACCCATCCTAGAGCAGAACATATAGTTCTCTAGGCAGTTTATCTGTTACCAACAAACTCAGTTGAATTGCAAATATTCATAGCACCCTATTCATAGCACCCAAAAGGTCTCTATGGATATGGAATCCACATTCACAAGTATAATTTCTATCATTAGCATGATGTATCCTTCCACAAATCGGACATTTTTGGCTTGTGTACGCTGGGTTTATATATTCAACGAATATGCCTGCAAGTTTCGCTTTGTATTCTATAAACTGTGCGAGTCTATGGAATGACCATGTATGCAGACTATGGTTGTTTTTACGACTTGTTCTTGTCGTAGAGCGTATATTTTGAAGCTGCTCTAACTTTATTGTTTTTACATTATGGTCTACCGCCGTTTTTATAATGTCATGGCTTAGTTTATGGTCAATATCTCGCATGATACGTTGTTCTTTATCATTTATACGCTTAATAGCTTCAGGCTTTTTTGCCTTTTGAAGCTTTTGACGAAGATATTTATAATGTCTACGCATATATTTATTTTTACGACCATTCCCATAAAACTTAACGCTGCTATCTGAACAATAACTTACAGCAGGACATTCAATGCCAAGGTCAACGCCCATCGCATTACCATCTGAAACAAAGTCGGTAATCATGGAAAAGCCTTCACATTTCATGACAATAAAGGCACAGATCATAGCGTGGTTTGAAAAACCTTTCCTTCTGGTTTTAGAGAATTCAGGAACAGAGGTTGCTATGCCTCGCAAACCTGCATAAATACTGAATATGCGGAGTTTTGCTCATGGCTATTAAGTAAAATATATGTAGGTGATAAATCGCTTAACCCCCATTGCCTAAGGGCAATGGGGGTTAAGCTCCAAATTTATAAAACTATTCTATAACAATATCATATTTCTCAACATCCATCCATGCCTCTCCCTTTGCCTCAAAGGATATTCCCTCTGCCTCCAAAGGTGTATAAAAACATGCTGACATTACCTGCTCTCCATCATTAATGAAAACTTCAGCAGAAAAACGGTCCAATATAATTCTAAATTTAATCTTTCCATCCTGATCACGAACTGGTGCTTTTCTTTTATGTACAACATTCAGACAATATCCTGAATTCTCACGGTTAAACTCAACAAGATTTTTATGCGGCTGATAAATAACAGATGTACTATACTCCCCATTTTCTGCAATATTAATCTTAAATTCCTCATATAAATCTTCTATAAGAGAAGGACGAACCTCAACTGTCATATCAACAACTCTACCAGATACATCTGGAATTTCTGTCTTTTCCACTACCTTTAATCCTTCGCATAGAATGCCGTTTGCACGATAATTAGCAAGTTCACGAACTGGATTTTGGATAAGTTTCCCATCTTTTTCACTTAACTCGCGTGGAAAAGTTAACTGACCCATCCACTGATACTGATGAGGATGAAATCTAGTTGTCTCCCATGCCTGCATCCATCCAATCATAATTCTTCTTCCATCTTCTGTCTCCAATGTTTGTGGCGCATAAAAATCTAAACCAAAATCAACTGGAATCACGTTCTCTCTTGTAAATTTATGAGTTTCTCTCTCATAGCTTCCCACAAGACAGATTACATCATTTCCATTGTGAAATTCTAAGCCCTTTGCACGCATCTCCTGTGGAGAAGTAAGGATGAAGGCTTTCCCATCTATTTCAAAGAAATCTGGACACTCCCACATTTTTCCATATTTATTTTTACAAGAATCCAAGGTTGTCACATACTCCCAATTCATGACATCCTTGCTCTCAAATAATAAGATGGCTCCGCTATCATCTGCTGTGCGATTGCCAACAACAGCATAATAACATTCGTCTTTTTTGTCATACCAAATCTTAGGGTCTCTAAAATCGCGTGGACTATTTCCTTCTGGAAGATTTTTCACTGTAAGAACTGGATTACCTTCATATTTCTCATAATCAATTCCATCTCCAAAGGCAAGACATTGTGTCTGTCTACAACTTGGCGTATTGTCTATTCCCTTCACACCTGTATACATAAGAAGTTGACGACCATCCGGAAGCTCTGTCGCACTACCAGAGAAACAGCCACCTACATCATATTCCATATCCGGACCTATCGCTACTGGTAATCTCTCCCATTTAATGAAATCTTTGCTCTTTACATGTCCCCAATGCATTGGCCCCCAATTCACATCATATGGATAATACTGATAAAATAAATGATACTCTCCCTTATAAATAGAAAATCCATTTGGATCATTTAACCAACCTACCCATGGGGTGATATGAAAAGCTGGTCTCTCCATAGGTTGAATCTGTTCACTGTATATTTTTTCATATTTTCTCGCTTCTAATAATAACTGACTATTCATGCCTTTACCTCACTTCTCTTTCTTTACTTCTCATCATTTTCACTGCAATATATTTGTAGTTAAATATATCAATTCCAAATTTTTTAAATATATCATAAAATATTTATATACCTGGAATCGTTTCCATGTATTTTAAAAAAACGTTACTTCGCACAGCTATGATGAATATCTCAATATATATGTGAAGTACCGCTTTTTGTTTACGCTCTTATTGTAGTATCGCCAACACGTAACGTAACTGGCAATTCCTCTCTTTTTACTTTAACTGACTTACCATTAATGATATCCACAACCAATCTCACAGTTTCATCCGCAAGATCCTCAATTGGCTGTACAATTGTTGTAATCCTTGGATACATAAGACTTGCTCCATTTGTTCCATCATATCCGACAATGCGAAATTCCTCTGGAACTTTCTTTCCTCTGATAAGTGCGACCTGCAAAATTGCCATCGCAATGATATCAGCCGCAAACACGCCGTCAATATCTGGATATTTATCTAGCATTTGTTCTGCTATCTTCAAATAATATTTATAATCTGATATATGCCATTTGATTGAGGTTGAGTGACATGTAATTCCATGCTCTCTCATCATCTTATCAAAAACTGTATGTCGCATGCTAGAAGGAGTCGATACCTTATCCTCTCCCTTGAGGGTTCCAAATTGGAGGACATTTTTACAGCCTGAGCGAATTAGCTCCTGAGCTGCCAGTTTACCACCTTCTCTATGATTCGCCATCACACATGGTATCTTCTCACCTAGGTTTCTATCCATCGCCACAATCGGGCGGTTAATATCGGCATACTGCGAAATATCTAGAGAAGTATGAGCTCCAAAGATAATTCCATCTACTCTCTGTTGCCTCAACATTTCCAAATATTTCAATTCATAATTACTTTCATAAAATGTATTACAAAGCATCATCTGATAGCCTCTCTTGCCTAGTGCAACTTCCGCTGCATTCACAAATTCAGCAAAGAAAGGATGCGCCACCTCTGGCACAATCACTGCCACAATTCCACTTTTTCGAAAGTATAAATTTCTTGCCATCTCATTTGGAATATAATCTAAGGCCGCAATAGATGCCTCAACTTTCTTTCGAGTCTCAGCTTTTACATATCCCTTTCCACTTAACACACGAGATACCGTCCCCACTCCAACATTTGCGTGTCTTGCAACATCTTGAATATTAGCCATACTCCATCATCACCCTTTTGCTAGAATATTACCGTCATTCCACGTAAAATATTCCATCTTCTTAATTGTATACTACTTATAATATGAGAAAAACTCACTTTATTACATAGTTTCACATATACTTATTTAATCTTATCCACTTTTTAAGAATTTGTCAATTCTTACCTTTTAGAATCTCAAATATCTACAAAAAGTAGTATAAAAATTTATAAATAGCTTTTTTCATTGTGCAATTTTATCGCTCAGAGAGCCTATGTATATCTCCCCCTCATAGGCTCTCTCAGAAAAGTAAGAAGCTTTTTCTTTTATCCTTTAATACCAGAAGAAGCGATACCCTCGATATAGTATTTCTGCATGAAGATAAACATAATTAACATTGGAATTGCAGATACAACTAAGGCAGCCATAATGGCACTATAATGAATTGGCTGTGTTCCGAAGAATACCTGAATTGCTAACTGGATAGTACGCTTATCCTCTCCTGTCATAACTAAGAATGGCCACATAAAGTCATTCCAGTGAGATACAAAGTCTAAAATAAATACAGTAGCGTATACTGTCTTAGAAATTGGCATTACAACTTTGAAAAATGTTCCAACTGGACTGCATCCATCGAGAGCTGCTGCTTCTAGGAGGTCATCTGGAATATCGCAGAAGAACTGTCTGAACATATAGATAGAAAAGCATTTTGCAATGAATGGAACTACTAAAGCTGCGAGTGTATTTACCCATCCAAGTTGTGACATTTCAATATAAAGTGGTAACATAATTGCCTCCATAGGCATAACCATAAGAGCAATTACGAGGTTTAACATGAAACCTTTTCCCTTAAAGTCAAATTTTGCAAGTGCATATCCACAAATGGAGTTAAATAATAAGTCGAGTACTAAAATTAATGCGATATACACAAAGGTATTTTTAAATACCTGTATCATATTCAGACGAGAGAATACTTCTTTGAAGTTATCTAAAGATGCCTGAACTGGAAGAAATGTTGTGATAGAGTTCATATTTGCAAAAATCTGAGCTTCTGGTTTTAAGGATGCCGAAATCATCCATAGAAGTGGAGATACGAAAATAATACCGATAATAATATTTCCACCGTAAAATAGTACTTTCGTCAGAGTCTTTTGTGCTTGCATTGATTTTCCCATTTTTCTATCTCCTTTCCTCTAGTCTGTCTCTGCAATTAACTTCTTCATGGATAATGACATAATTACCACGATTACGAAAAATACTGCTGCTATTGAGCAGGCATATCCGAAGTTACCTTGCTGGAAACCTTGTGTATAAATATAATAAACAAGTGTCTTTGTACTGTTCTTTGGTCCACCCTGAGTCATTACGTATGGCTGAGTGAAGAGTTTCATCGCCTGAATCATTGTAATCATAACAACGTATTTAATTGTTCCTTTTAATCCTGGCAATGTGATATATAGAAATTGCTGAACCTTTGTTGCACCATCCACGGATGCTGCTTCATATTGATCTCTTGGAATTCCCTGAAGACCTGCCAAGAAAATCATCATCTGATAACCAGCTCCCTGCCATCCTGACATGAATATAATAGCATTCATTGCAGTCTTGGCATTACTCAAAAAGTTAATTGGCTCTAATCCAAAGCTTGTAAGGAAAGAGTTAATAAGACCTGTATTAGGATTAGAGTTATAAAGCACTGTCCACAAAATAGAGATAACTACCATAGATGTCAACTGTGGGCTAAAATACATAGTACGGAAAATAGATACTCCGCGGAATTTTGATGAAACTAACATCGCTAATGCTAATGCTAAAACACACTGGAAAGGCACTACTAATACAGTGAAATATACAGTATTTTTTAGTGCAAGCCAGAAATTCTCATCTTGGAACAATTTCGCATAATTTTGTAATCCGATAAATGTAATATTATCTGGTCTAACAATCTGGTACTGGAATAGTGAATAACGCACGGTATACAGAATTGGTACTACTAAAAATGCTACTAAAAGAAACATTGCTGGCACAGAGAAAATATATGCTGCAACTCTCTCATTTTTCTTTCTACCGGACAGTTTTGCTTTTGCTGTATTTGCCATTTTTTCAGCCCTCTCTCTCTAAAAAATCTGTCAATATAGGGAGCAGCTACGCTACAAATCTCCTATATGTTTTCTGAAAATTGACTATTTTTCCCTATTTAATTGTATTTTACAAGTAAATAAAAGTGTTTTTTTGCTAGTTTTGGTATAAAAAGACCGCACCGCAAAATCGGTGCGGTCTTTTTGGCTTAATTAATACCAATTAATTTTTATAGTAAGTATCATAATCTTCCTGGAATTTTGTAGCTACTTCGTCTAACTGACTCTGTATATAAGTTCCATCAACTGTCTTATTCGATGCTGCCTCAGAGAAAATATTTGTCATAGCCTCTGCATAAGAAGAAGAGAATACAGAATAAGATGGAGTTCTTGGACGAGGAACTGCTGTATTTTCAAGCTGCTCTTTGAACAAGGAACGTGGAGCCTCTTTATAATCTGCCATAGCTTCATTATCATAAGAAGATACACGAGTTGCAGGTTTTGCAATACCAGCTGCGTATGTTGCTATGTTTTCTGTATTCATCAGCCACTGCAAAAACTCTCCAGCTGCGTCAACATTTTCACAGTTTTTACTTACTGCTGCTGACCAGTCACCACATGGAGAAACTGCTGTCTTTGTATTATCAGATACTGGATAATATGTTACACCCCAATCAAATTTTGCACTTGCCTCTAATGTAGCTACATCCCAAGAACCACCAAGCATTGTAGCACAAGCGCCATTTAAAAATTCGTCCTGAATAGGGTCAATATTTGCATATCCTTTTGCAATCAAATCTGCAAGATAATTTGCTGCCTCAACAGACTCTTTACTATTAATATAGCCTTCTGCTGTAGCTCCATCATCACTTACAAAATCTTTTCCGTTAGAAATAAACATTGGCTCAAGTGCGTATGGAAGTCCCTCGCCGTGGTCCATAATAATATGTGTTCCAACATACTTATCTGTTGTACACTTTTCTGCAATCTCTGCTAATTCAGACCATGTAAGAGGATTTTCAACTGTACGAGATTCGATGGCTGCAACATCAACGCCACATTCTTTTAAGTAATCTTTATTATAGTATAATGCAACAGAAGACTCTGTAGCTGAGATAGCGTATAACTCGTCATTATATGTACACTGTGCAACTGTAGAAGGTACAAAATCAGCTAAATCTTCCTCTGTGAAATATTTAGAGATAGGTACAATAATATTATTCGCTGCATAATAAGATACTGTAGGTCCATCTACAAAGAAAATATCTGGTAAGTCATTCGATGTAACAGCTGTTGTAATTTTATTCTCATATGCATAAGAATCAGAACGGTCAATTGCCTCACGACTTACTTGAATTTCTGGATGTGCCTCATTCCACTCGGCGATCTTCTCTGTCCACCATTTCTCGATATTTTCCTTATCTGTTGGACTCCATATTGTCAGGTTCACTGTGCCACCGTCTGATGTTCCTGAGCCACTATTTGAAGATGATCCACCGCCACAGGCTGCCAACGATAACACCATAGATGATGCTAAACATAGGCTAGCAATTTTTTTAAGTTTCATAGTTTCTTCCTCCTTAAAATATTTTTCGGTTTGTGGAATCGGTTCCATCTTGTGGGTTTTTTTACCACAGGTTTTTTCACCTGTGGTTTTATTTGTTATGGAATCGGTTCCATGTTGTGATTTTATACTAGCACTATTATATCATTATGTCAACTATTTTTTCATATTTTTTTCACAAAAACACTATAAATGTGAATATTACACAAGTTTTCACTTGATTTATTGTGCATATTTTCCATTATTTTTCCCCGTATTTTTTATTTCGTCGGAATTTTTTATAAAACGCTCACAATTTATACATTTGTTGTCTCCTCAATTAAGACATGGAAAAAATTGTTCTTTTTCTATTTTCTCTCTTCTTGGCTTTTCTTCTCTTCCTCCCTCAAACGCTTTTGCTGCTCCTCCACACGGTCAGCCTCCTCCACACGCTTAGGGTCAAAAAGTCTTACAAGATGCATAGAATTTAAGAACGCAATCATAGCAAATCCTATAATAAACCAGAAAAAAATAATCTGTCCAAATAAACTTGGAAATGCGATAATTGCTAAGATTGGCAGTATATTTAATACCATAATAAAAATTGTGTAAATACCATTACTCATCGATAAAAAAAATGATTTTTTAATCGTCTCCTTTACTCCTGTATCAAAATAGGAAAGCACGGGAAAAACATGACTTATTACCGCCAAATAAAAATATCCCACTGCCAAAATCACGACAATCATCACAAACTTAATCGAAATATCCCACCAAAACGCACAAAATAAGTCGAATCCGATAAAAAGTCCCATGGCAAGAAAAATAAAAAACAATGCCGTTCCCTTCTTAAAATTGTTCTTGAATGAGCCAAAAAAAGTAGAGACAATGCTTGGATCTTGGTGCAAAGCATATTTCATCGTAATATCATACACCGCACAAGTTGTAGCTCCCAGAGTAAAAATAGGGATACTACAAACAAACCATAAGATATTGAGCAAAATTAAGTCAATAAGACGATTGAGACCATTCACAACAGAGCCTTCCTGCTGTAAAAACTTCATAATTTACACCTCCTATGAAATTGATGCACTCATATACTGAGTGCTCTTAATTATGACAGACAGTATAGCAAATCTCACTTGTTATCGCAAGCCATTTTTCTAAAAACTCATTCCTCCTCGCCCTCACTTGACAAAATATTTGGAATATTAATTTTTAAAAAAATAATACGAAAACGGGAATATTATCATATGAATCAAATATGAGAGAATGTATAATTGTTTTGACATTGGGGAAAGGGTGAAAGAAAAATTGAGGAAAGGAAAATTGCAAACACATTATCTTCCATCCTTTGTATTTGCGCCTCAAATGAACAAGTAAACTTGTTCGCTTGAGGCTTGCTGCAAATTATGTGAAATACTACTCGTTGTATATATAAAGGAGTATGTTGCTACAAAGCCAAAGTATAAAAGCAAATACTATGAGGGCGGCTATCCAAATGATGAATACGGGGTATGTACAGATATAGTCTTTTGCTACTTTATTTGACAAAAATTCTCCTTGTCTCTATACTAATGTCTTATAACAACAGTGAGCATTGTATTTGAAAATTTTCAATGCTATCATTAACAAGAAAGAAGGAATGCTATGATAAAATGTATCGCTCTTGATTTAGATGGAACAACTTTAAGCAATGATAAAAGCATATCACCAAGAACAAAACATGCCTTAGAGACTGCAATTGCCATGGGAATTCATGTCGTAATCGCCAGTGGCCGCTGTCTCGATGCTCTGCCAAAGTCTGTAACAGAAATTGAGGGAATTGAGTATGCCATCACTTCTAACGGTGCCGCGGTCTATGATATAAAAACAAAAAAATGTCTTCAGCGTATTACATTATGTCCAGAAAGTATTGAACAGATGATTGAACTGACAAGAGAATTGTCTGTGACTCATGAAGTATTTGTGGACGGAATTCCCTATGCAAAGAGTGAGTATGTAAAAGATCCTCTCGCTCACGGTTCCACTCCCTACGCTGTGGAATATATTAAAAGTACAAGACAACCTATCGACGATATTTTTGCATTTATCGAGGAGCATAAAGATGAGATTGACGGACTTGATTTGCTATCAATGAATGGAGAACTCAGAGACGCTCTGTGGAAAAGATTGGAAAAATTAGAGCCAAAACTCTATGTTACCTCTTCTGTGCAAAATCGAATTGAGACTTCTAATCCAAAGGCTGGAAAACATAATGGACTAGCTTTTCTCTTGGAAACACTCAAAATCTCACCCGAAGAAACCGCTGCTTTTGGAGATGCAGATAACGATAAAGAGATGCTATCTTTCGTAAAATACGGAATGGCAATGGACAATGCGAGCGCATTATGCAAAGAGGCAGCATGGAAAGTCGTACCTTCTAACACAGAAGACGGGGTTGCCGTTGGAATTGAAGAACTTCTGAACATGGAAGAATGTCTATAATACAAAAACTGCTCTAAATTTCCTTTTTGATTTTATCATTTAGAAAATCTAGAGCATTTTTATTTTTTCATATCTTCAGTTATTATTTGATTGTTCTAACTCTTTATTAATATTATAATTTATTTTTTGGATGATAGAATTCACTACCTCTATTTCCTCGTCAGTGATACCTTTCTGAATGATTTCTTTGCAGTTTTCATAAATTTTTTCTGCTTTTTTTATTACCTCTTCCGATTTTTTTGTGAGAATAATATGCAAGATTCTGTGGTCTTCCTTATCCTCACAAATCTTGATAAAACCACGTACTCGCATATTATCGATTGACTTTGATATATGAGCTTTCGACAAATGTTTTTTTTGCATAATCTCTCTGGCCGTATTTCGCCCTTTTTCTTTGCTCAAAAAAACTAAAATATCCAGCTCTACGAGTCTTAAATCATACTCTGCGATAAGTGGCTCCACCTTTTTCCCAATCAGCTTTTTTAGCTGTGTCCCTGACATAATAATACTATCTGTTTCCATTTTCTTCAAACTTCCTTAATTTAAGTTTTTTCACCACTCTTATTTGACTTACAGTCCCCAGTCCAATCACTCCGTCACAAAATATCGTTCTTTTCTTTTTCATCTACTTCTTTATCTTATAAATATTTTACAGAGTAAATTGATTTTTTGTTTCATATTGATTATAAACTCCTAAAAAAAATTAAGCAACTATTTTGACATAAAAAACAAATAATATTCTTGTTTTTTTCAAATTTTATTCTTTTTCCAAAATTATTGTATATTTGAAATTTGCCTTATGGTTTCAAATGCATCTCGCATATCGTTATGTACAAGCTGATTGCGAAGCTCATATATTTTTCTATAATATTTTGTATTTTCCTTAATCGGCTCAAATGTATCCTTCACAATTAAGTTTTTTTCAAATACCGCTTTTAAATCATCGATATCTCCCACTGCATAGGCAGCCGCAGCTGCATTTGTCATAACTGCTCCCTGCGCTGTTTTTAGAGTGACGATTTTGCTATCCATCATATCTGCCTTAATCTGGTTCCAAAGGTCAGATTTACTTCCGCCCTCTGTTACAGTAATGATATTTAAATCCACTCCCGCTTTTTTATAAATATCGGTCACTCCAATATAGTCATATCCTATTGCCTCAAGAACAGAACGCCATAAAACTGCCTGGTCAGTATCTATTGTCATATTTAAAAAACATCCACTCGCCGAGGAAATATCTCCCACACCGCCTGTCAGGTACGGCAAAAACAATACACCGTTTGAGCCGACTGGGGCCTTCTTTGCTCTTTTTGTAAGCTCATCAAAATATGCTCCATCTCCGACTTTATCACAAATATTATCCCGAAACCATCGAAGAGCCAAGCCCCCTGTGCGAATAAATCCCCAATAAAAATACGTATTTTCTAATGTTCCACTATTAAATACTAAATCTGTTCCTGGTCTAGAAAGCTCTGGAATAATATCGTCCACAGCAATACAAAACATGGCACAAGTTCCTGCCACATCGGCAGCCTTGTTTACATCCGTGACACCACATCCAATCATACTCTGCATCGTATCACCTGTTCCCGCACAGATTGAAATTCCCTCTGGAAGTCCTGTTAAATCTGCGTACTCCTTCGTCATCTTTCCGATAATATCCCAAGGCTTTACAATTTTAGGAAGATACTCTTTTGGAAGTTCTAAAATATTGAGCTGTTTCTCACTCCAAATCTTTTTCTTCACATCATAGCCAAGTCCCCATCCGGAGAGTGTTCCCCAGTCGATAAAAGCGTCCTTCGCCTTTAGCCCTGCCAAATGCGCCAAAATATAAGGCGCGTTGTGAATAAATTTCTTTCCTTTTTCTCTAAATTTCTCAGAGTTTGCCATTAACCAGCGGGCAAATAAAGCTGGAAACATACAGTTTGGCACTGGATTTCCTGTTTCTCTCGCCCAGATATCTAAGTTCATTGCCTCGAAATAGGCTGCATCTTCTTTTGTCCTCGAATCTAAATAATTAATATACGGTGTGATGGCATTGAAATCCTCATCTACGCCGACAATTCCAAGGATGACACCGTCTCCAAAAACAGCTCGAATTTTATTTACATCCAATCCCTTTTTCTTCATCTGCTCTACACAGGCCTTTATACTTTTTATTGTCGCATTTAAATAATCATCTGCATCCATCTCCACCCAGCCTGGATGAGGATAGACTAGCGTTGTCGGATGACTCATCTGTGCCACACATTCCATCTCACTATTATAAACTGCCGCCTTTACGCTCTGTGTTCCTGCGTCAAAACCAAGATAATATTTTTCCATAAAATGTCCCTCTTTCTTTTTCATATCATGGCAGGGCCTAGTATTTCATTGATATATTGGATATTTGAATGTATTTTTGTATTCCTATTACGAATGATTAGCGATACCTGAGATAACTTCAACTAGAAAAAGCTCCATTATACGCAAAGTATAACGGAGCTATGACTATCCATCGAATTACTCATCTTCTCACATCCAGACTATACTGTCGGCTCTGGAATCTCACCAGATCATGCCAATTGGCTCGCGGGCTTTACCGCCGGTGGGGAGTTACACCCCGCCCCGAAGATACTCTATCTATTTTTATTCAGTATAGTACAGATGCTTCTATATTGCAAGGGAATTTTTCAACTAGCAAAAATTTATACGATAGCTGCCTTCTCCCATTTTTTACCAAAGAATCGGATAGCGAAACATATTGAGCGAAATGCCCAGTCGACAACCATTGCAACCCATACGCCGAAAATTCCCCATCCCATATACTGTCCAAGTAGATAGCTAAATGCAATTCTAAAAATCCACATAGAAAGAATCGCAATTATCATACAATGCTTTGCATCTCCAGCCGCACGAAAGACGGATGGTAAAGAAAAGGAAATAGGCCAGATAGTAATACAGCTTACTGTATGGAAATAAATAATAGCCCTCGTCGTCTCCGCTGTAATATCAGACAGATGATATGCCTTTATAATAACTGGTAAAAGGGCAATAATAAGAGCATTCATAAGAAACATTCCTACATAAACCATTCCAATCATTTTTTTCGTATAATAGTGAACCTGCTCATAATCATTTGCACCAACACACCTTGAAATTACCGTTGTAATGGCAAGTCCAATGGACATTCCCGGCAAGATTTCAAATAAAGCTACCATATTTCCAACTGCATTTGCGGCAATTGCGTAAGTTCCAAAAGAAGATACCAAGCTTAACACGATAATTTTTCCAAGCTGAAACATACTATTTTCAAGACCATTTGGCACACCAATTTGCAAAATCCTTTTTACCATTTTCCAGTTAAAATGATATCTCTCTTTTTTTAAGTGCAGTGGATACTTCTCATGAAATAGCATTCCTGTAATCATCAATCCTGCCACCATACGAGACACAAGAGATGGAATAGCGACACCCTCTGTCCCACGGTGAAATCCATAGATAAGCAATGCATTTCCGCAGACATTAATAATATTCATAATGATGGATACTCGCATAGAGATTTCAGAATTACCCATCGCACGGAAAATCGCGGCACCTCCGTTATACATCGCCATAAACGGAATAGAGGCACTTACGATAAGCAAATATGTATTGGCGTGAGCCATAACATCTGGCTCTATCTTTCCAAAAATACCGTGAAGAATCATATTTCTTCCGATATATACAAAAACAGTGATAGCTAAAGACGCAATTGTGACAAAGCCGATTAGCTGTGTCGCTGACTCGCTGGCCTCCTTTATCTTTCTCTGTCCCAAATACTGTCCTGCCACAACAGCTCCACCTGTGGCGAGAGCTGCAAATCCGTTAAGCAAAAGTACCATAATATTATCGACCAAGGATACCCCTGAAACTGCTGCCTCTCCGACACTAGCTATCATAATACTGTCTGCCATACCGACAAGTATTGACAAAAACTGTTCAATTAGCAGAGGGATAATAAGAGCCACTAAATCTCGATTGCTAAAGAGATAGTGGCTTCGGTCTATTTTTGGTTTCATTCCTCTTCAACTTCCTTTCTAATTTTTATTATTTGATACAAGCGTCAAAAGGTCTTGCGTTTCATGCCTGCATGAAAAAGCATGACTTTGAGACGCGCAAAACACCGAAAAGTAGCCATTTTTTGAAGAAAAATGAGCGGATTTGAGGTGTTTTAGGATTGAGGGAGTGCTTTAGCACGGAGCAATCCGTGTATCATGAGCGTCAAAATACCTTTTGACGCTTTCATTATTATTTTCTTTAATTAAAAATTTATATCTCATATCCGCACATTATACTATCACCTGACTATTATTATGTCAACCTTTTTGAAGGCATATAAATTTTCTAACTCCATAATTTAAATCCAATATTTTAAAAACTATAGTTGTATGCAGTGGAAAATTATGCTATAATCTACAAGAATATATTTTAGTTCAGCAGTGTGACAAATTATTTTTGAATTATTTTTTAGTTTATACTGCAATTTTTCAATAACTAGGAGGATTTTACAATGTATATTACATGTTTAGATTTAGAGGGAGTATTAGTACCAGAAATTTGGATTGCATTTGCCAAGGCTACTGGAATTCCAGAGCTTAAAAAGACAACAAGAGATGAGCCAGATTACGATAAGTTAATGAACTATCGCATTAATATTTTAAAAGAGCATGGCTTAGGATTAAAAGAAATTCAAGAAACAATCGCCACAATTGACCCAATTCCAGGCGCAAAAGAGTTTTTAGATGAGCTTCGCTCTATCTGTCAGGTTATCATTATCAGTGATACCTTTACACAGTTTGCGACTCCTCTGATGAAAAAATTAGACTGGCCAACTATTTTCTGCAACTCTCTTGAAGTAGCAGAAAACGGAGAGATTACTGGATTTAAGATGAGAATTGAAAATTCCAAGCTCTCTACTGTTCGCGCTCTACAGTCTATCGGATACGAGACAATTGCAAGCGGTGACAGCTATAATGACCTTGCCATGATTAAAGCAAGCAAGGCTGGATTCTTATTTAAGAGTACAGAGCAGATTAAGGCTGATAATCCAGAATTACCTGCGTTTGAGACTTACGATGAATTGATGGCTGCGATTAAGGATGCTATCAAAGAGTAGTACCGTAGCCTCAGACAGAACGCCCTATCTCTCTGCTCTGTAGACAATTATAAAAATATAACCGTCTCTGAATACATAAAAATATTTCAAAATGATATATGTACTCAGAGACGGCTTTTTTATTTAATCAATAGATGATATGATACAAGCGTCAAAAGATCATGCGTTTCATGCTTGCATGAAAAAGCACGACTTTGGGACGCGCAAAACACCGAAAAGCAGCCATTTTTTGAAGAAAAATGAGCGGATTTGAGGTGTTTTAGGATTGCGGGAGTGCTTTAGCACGGAGCAATCCGTGTATCATGAACGTCAAAATATCATTTGCTATATCAAATAAGTACAACTATTATTTTTGACCATAGTACGCGTTTGCGCCATGTTTTCTATAATAATGCTTATCTTGTAATTCCTGTGGAGCAGGTTGATTTTGTGGATTTATCATCTCACAGCGAGCAGCCATCTTAGCAACTTCTTCTAATACTACTGCATTATGTACTGCCTCATGTGCATCTTTGCCCCATGTAAATGGTCCGTGATTTTTGCATAATACGGCTGGTGTTGCAACATAATCCAAATTTAGGCGTTCAAATTCATCAGCAATCAGTACGCCAGTATTCTTCTCATATGCCTCATCAATCTCTTCCTTTGTAAGATTTCTCACACAAGGAACTTCCCCATATAAATAATCTGCGTGAGTCGTTCCATAGCATGAAATTCCTCTTCCTGATTGTGCCCAGCTTGTTGCCCAGGAGGAATGTGTATGTACGATACCTCCGACTTCTGGGAAACGATTATACAAAACCACATGAGTTGGAGTATCAGAGGAAGGATTATATCTTCCTTCCACCTTATTACCATTTAAATCAACAACTACCATATCCTCTGGGCTTAATTTATCGTATTCCACACCACTTGGTTTAATTACTAAAAGACCACTCTCTCTGTCAATACCACTTACATTACCCCAAGTAAATGTCACAAGACCATACTTTGGAAGGAGCATATTTGCCTCGTATACCTCTTTTTTTAATTTTTCTAACATAATTAATCTATTCCCTTCTATATCTCGTAAGGTGATTATTTTCCTGTATTCACAGTAAGGCTTGTAAAGCTGCCTGCTCGATTTCAATACCCTTTTTATATCTCTCGATAAATACTTCAAATCCCTCTACATCTTTTGGATCTGGCTCCATCTTACTTCCCTTATTACCTGCAAATACTTTCTCTGCCAAATATGCTTCCAAGCTCTCATTTTCTTCTTTGTTTAACATATAGGAAGCCAAAAGTGCCATTCCCCAAGGTCCACCTTCTCCAGCTGTCTCCATTACAGATACAGGCGCATTAATTGCTGCTGCAAGAAGTCTCTGACCTACACCTTTTGTCTTAAATAATCCGCCATGTCCCAAAATTGAAACGATGGCGACATTTTCTTCTTTTAATAAGAGATCCATTCCTACCTTGATTGCTCCAAGCGCTGTACAAAGATTTACACGCATAAAATTAGCTAAATTAAAATTACTTTTTGGAGATCTCACAAATAATGGTCTTCCCTCAGCTACGCCAGTAATATTTTCTCCTGAGAGATATCCATAAGCCAATAAGCCACCACAATCTGCATCGCCTTCTAATGCTTTATTATAAAGTGTTCCAAATAGCTTATTCATATTGACCTCTATGTCAAAGCTCTCTGCAAACTCACGAAAGATTCCAACCCAAGCATTCAAATCAGAAGTACAATTATTTGCATGTACCATTGCAACTAAGCTTCCATCTGGTGTTGTTACAAGATCAATTTCTGGATATACCTTCTTCAATGCTTTTTCCAACACAATCATCGCAAACACACTTGTTCCTGCGGACACATTACCTGTACGTTTTGCAACACTGTTTGTCGCAGCCATACCTGTTCCTGCATCACCCTCTGGAGGACAAAGTGGAATTCCTGCCTGTAAGTTTCCGCTTTCATCTAAAAGACGAGCACCCTCCTCTGTCAAAGTTCCTGCGCTTTCACCTGCAACTAACGCCTTCGGTAAAATTTCCTTTAGCGTCCAAGGATAGTTTTTATCAGCTATCAGAGGATCGAATTTTTTAATCATATCTGCATCATAATCTTTTGTCTCCATATCAATTGGGAACATGCCTGATGCATCTCCAACACCTAATACCTTTTCTCCTGTCAACTGCCAATGAATATATCCTGCCAATGTAGTAAAATAAGAAAGCTCTTTTACATGCTCCTCTTCATTTAAAATTGCCTGATATAAATGTGCAATGCTCCATCTTAACGGAATATTATAGTGAAATAACTCTGTAAGTTCCTTCGCAGCTGGTCCTGTTATTCCATTTCTCCATGTTCTAAATGGAACTAAGAGACGTCCTTCTTTATCGAATGCCATATATCCATGCATCATTGCACTAAATCCGATAGCGCCAATCTTAGTGAGGGTGACACCATATTTTTCTTTGACATCAGCTGCCATTTTTGCATAGCTATCGCGAAGTCCTGTCCAAATATCACCTAAAGTATAAGTCCAAATACCATTGTCCAAACGGTTTTCCCACTCATGGTCTCCAGAAGCAATCGGATTATGGGACTCGTCAATTAAAACTGCCTTAATTCTTGTAGAACCAAACTCAATTCCGAGAACTGTTTTTCCATTTTCTATCATTTCTTTTATATTACTCATATCTATTTTCCTCATTTATTTTCTATATGCGATACTATTCCAAAGTAATTCATTTTTAAATTGACGAATTGTTGTATCTTTATCGATATAAACAGCCTCAATTCCCATACATGCTGCCCAGTCTCCCATTTGTTCAGCTGTTAAATCATAAGAAAATGCTGTATGATGAGCACCACCTGCAAGAATCCATGCCTCTGCACCTGTCTGAAGATTTGGCTCTGGTGTCCAAAATGCAGTTGCAACTGGAAGTTTTGGCATAGGTTTTTCTGTCTTCTTACAATTTACATTATTGATAATTAAGCGGAATCTATCTCCTAAATCGATTAAGGATGTCGCAACAGCTGGTCCTTCTTTTGCAGTAAATACAAGTCTTGCTGGGTCTTCTCTATCTCCCATAGAAAGAGGCTGCTCTTTAATAAAAATCTTTCCATCCGCAATCGTTGGGCAAACTTCCAACATATGAGCCTGAAGAATTCCCTCTTTTCCAGGTATTAAATTATAGGTATAATCCTCCATAAAGGAAGTACCCTTTGCACCCTTCATTCCTTCTGTCATAATTTTCATTACTCTTACCATGGCAGCAGTTTTCCAGTCTCCCTCTGCGCCAAAGCCATAGCCTTTTTGCATCAATCTTTGAATTGCAAGTCCTGGTAACTGTTTTAAACCGCCAAGATCACCAAAATGTGTAACGATTGCATGATAATTTTTCTCTTCTAGGAATTTTTCAAATCCAATCTCAATTCCAGCCTGTACTGCTACATGCTGTCTAAATTCCTTCTCGTCTCTTCCCTCTAAAAGAATTTCATATTTATCATAGTATTCTTCTACTAATGTATCAATTTCATTTTGAGGAACTGCGTTCACTGCCTCTACAATTTCATTTACTGGGTACGCATCTACCTCCCAGCCAAATTTAATCTGAGCCTCTACCTTGTCACCTTCTGTTACAGCAACATTTCTCATATTATCTGCAATACGCATTACACGAACATGGCTGCTCTCAATTACTCCAACTGCTGTACGCATCCAAGAGCCAATTCTCTTTTGAGTATCTTCATTTGCCCAGTATCCCATAATTACTTTTCTTTCCATACCAAGACGAGTAAAAATATGACCGTATTCTCTGTCACCATGTGCTGCCTGATTCTCGTTCATAAAGTCCATATCAATTGTGTCATATGGAATTTCTTGATTAAACTGTGTATGTAAATGAAGCAATGGTTTTCTATATTCTTGAAGTCCAAGAATCCAAGATTTAGATGGTGAAAATGTATGCATCCATGTAATAACACCTGCACAATTTTCATCGATATTAGCCTCATTAAATGTTTTTCTAATTAACTCATTTGTAATTAATGTTGGTTTCCAAACTACCTCATATGGAAGATTTCCTGAAGCATTTAACGCCTCTACAATCTTTTTGGAATGCTCTGCAACATGTGCTAAACACTCATCTCCATATAAATCCTGTGAACCTGTACAAAACCAAAACTGATATTTCTTTGCCTTTAACATTAATATTTCCTCCTTTATCTGCCATAAAAATCCCCATCAAGCGACAAATCAAATTAAGCTTACTCAATTTTGACTCAGCATTTGGCGGACTAAACTGCATGAGCACGTAGCACGACTGTATAAAATAAAAATACAGTGGAGTGTGAGGGAGTGCCTTCGCACAGAGCAATTGTCGGACTTTTATTATAATTTTTATATTTTTTGAATTGAATTACGGATAGTAGCTTCTGAATCAAAAAGATAGTTTCCATCAATTGCTGGATTATCAATTATCTTTAAAAGATTTTCCGCCACTTTTTCCCCTAGTTTTTCTTTTGGATGAGGAAATGAGGTAAAAGGTACCTTACAAATTTCTGATAGGTCAGAGTCGTCAATGCTGACAACTGATAAATCCTCTGGAACACGAATTCCATACTTTAAAAAAATATCAATCATCTGCATTGCAACCTCATCATTATAACATACAAGACCTGTACAGCCCTCTAACCTCTTAAGCAGATAGCTTTCTAATCTTTTTAATCCTCTCTGCATTGCTGTGTCAATCCACACAATATGGTTCGGATTTCTTATTAACTCTGCCTTTTCCATGGCATCGAGAAAACCCAAATATCTTCGATGCCCCTGTCCATCATCACCTTTAAATATAGCTGCAATTTTCTTATGTCCAGCGTCAATAAGCAATTGTGTTGCCTTTCTGGCAACTATCTGGTCATCAATTCTCACGCATGGAGCCTGTATAGCTGGATATATATCGTTGAAAAAAATAATTGGAATATGCTTATCTTGAATCTCCTTATAATATTTTATATTTGGATTAGGCAATGCCCCCTCTGACGGTTCTATAATGACTCCGTCAATATTATCCTTTTTTAAAATCATTTTTAAAACATTAGCCTCATTTTGTATGAGATTATCTGTAAAGGAAACCTGCATAGCATATCCATCTTTTGAAAGCGTTCTCTCAATTCCCTTTAAAATCGGCGGGAAAATATAGCTTTCATAAAACGTACTGACGACGGCAATATTCATATGCTTCTTTCTTTGTATCTTTGAAGTAACTGATCCGACATAAGTGCCACTTCCTTGTACACGTACTACAATTTTTTGTTCCACTAGCTCTTGCATTGCCCTTCGAATCGTCTGTCGGCATAATCCAAATTCCTCGCTCATCTTCTGTTCCGACATTAATCGTTGCCCTGGCTGCAATCTGCCAGCATCTATCTCTTCCTTAATCCAGTCAATTACTTTTTGATATTTTAATTCTTGTCCTACCATCGTCATTCTTCTCCATATTCTTAATATTTTTCTTATTTAATAACCTGTAAAGATTTTCTATCAGCAAATACTGCAACGAATACTAAGAATATAACACCTTCCACTAACTGCAACATCTGTGTGGATACTCCCATCATTGTAAGTCCACTATTTAATACGATATATAATAATGAACCAACAATAATATTTTCAAAACGAACCTTTGCACCGCCTGAAATAGGCATTCCACCAAGAACTAATGCAATTAAAATCTGTGTCTCAAGCTGATTACCACCCGAAGATGTAACAGAACCAACTTTAATAACATTGATAAATGCAGCGAATCCAGTAATCGCTCCTGCTAAAACATAGATAAGAAATTTCATCCTATCTGTACGGATTCCTACAAATTTTGCTGCCTTCTCTCCTGCACCTATCGCCTTAAGATACGTACCAAATTTTGTATAACGGAATAATACAAACCCTATTATCAGTACAATAACTGTACAAATTAGTTTTAATTCGACCGTATCATAGTTAATTAACATAGCAGAACCAGCTACTGGAGCATTCGTTGTCAGATATTTTATTATACCCCTAAACAAAAACATTGTACAGATAGTAACAATGAACGACTTTATTTTACGATTAACATAAAAATATCCATTAATTGCACCAATCGCAGCACCGGCAACAATTCCTCCAATAATCGCAAGGACAATATTTGTCTTAGAAAGCGTACAAACTACAATAGATGATATACCTAAGATAGAGCCCTGCGAAAAATCTAGTCCGCCCATTGACATAATGAAAAACACACCCATAGACGCAATCATTGTGACATATACTTGTGAGAGAACTAAATTCATATTTGAAATCATTCTTCCACTTGTCAAAATATTAAATAATATAAAGATGACAACCAGACCCACAATTGGAAGCATTCGACGTAACATAACCATCTTGGAAAACTTTTTTAATTCTTCCTCTTTACTTATTGTTTTTGTATTTTCGTTAGCCATGATTTTCCTCCTTAAACCATCTTCGAAATCAAGCTATTCTCATCCATTTCTGGATCTCTCATAAGCTCGCCGTTGATTTGTCCATCTTTCATAATTATAATTCTGTCACACATTCCTATCAGCTCCATAAGCTCCTCTGAAATCATAATAATGGACTTACCATCCTTACGCATCTGATCCATCAGCTGATAAATATCTTGTTTTACCTTAATATCAATTCCTCTTGTAGGAGAATCTAGAACAATAATATCTGAATCTCTGCCAATCCAACGGGCAAGTACAACCTTTTGCTTATTACCGCCAGATAGCTCTGATACAAACTGATCTGTATTAACCATCTTAACTGAAATTTCTTTTGCGTACTTATCAGAAAATTCACGAAGCTTTTTATCACTTAGGAGATGCAAAGGTCCTGAAGATAGTCTATCTAAGGATGGAAGACAAATATTATCTCCAATACTTTGATTTATAACAACAGATTCATTATCTCTATCTTTTGATGTATAAGCGATATCATGCTTAATTGCTGTTGGAATATCATTAATTGGAGTTCCATCAGCGAGTGTAACTGTTCCCTCTCTGTCGAAGGAGGCGCCAAAAACTGCTTTTCCAACCTCATGCATACCAGACTCTGACAAACCACCAAATCCTAGAATTTCTCCTTTATGAAGGTCAAAGCTAATATTCTTGATAAGACCTGGAACTGTAACATTTTTCGCAGACAAAACTACCTCTTTTGATATTTCTTCTCCATAGTCCACACGATAATACTTACCTGTCACTTCACGTCCTACCATCAGTTTTTTCAAGTCATCTTCTGTTATATCCTTACTTTTTACTGTGTCAATATACACACCATCTCGAAGCACTGTGATAGTATCAGATTTTGACAAAATTTCTGGGAAGTCGTGAGAAATAAATATAATGGTATTTCCCTCTGCGCGGATACGATCCATATGTTTATAAAGTACCTCACGTCCTTCCTGTGAAAGCGCTGTTGTTGTCTCATCGATAACTACAATCTTTGGCTGAAAATATGTAGCCTTTACAATCTCTACTAATTTTCTATCCTCAAAATTATACTCATCTATCATATTGGATGCCTTAATACGGTCAAATCCATATTTGTGAAGCAGCTCGTCCGCCTCTTTATTCATAGCATTCGTGTTCTTGATTCCACATTTTACGAATCGATCTTCATGTCCAAGAAAAATATTTTCCGCAACTGTCAATCCAGAAAGTGTACCTAACTCCTGCACAATAATGGATACTCCCTCGTTATTGGCCTCCACTTGATTTTTAGGATGAATCTCTTTTCCGTCCAAAATAAATTTTCCACTGTCTATCGTGTAAATTCCTGTTAACATATTAGTCAATGTAGATTTACCAGAACCGTTTTCTCCGATTAACGCATGTACCTCACCTTTGTTAATATTAAATGATACATTTTGTACTGCCTTCGTAATTCCAAAGGACTTGCATACGTTTTGAACCTGTAATCTTACTTCACTACTCATTGTATGTCCCTCCTTCGATTATTTAACGATTTCACCCTTGTCAACCTTTGTTGTCAAAGTAATGATAATTAATAATGCTAAACCTGTGATTACGTCCTGAATTGCAGTAGGTGCTCCTAATGCGATAAATCCATAGAAAACAACGTTAATTATAAACTCACCGATAATAATTGCCTGAAGTGGAATACCGTATTTTCTAAACGCCATACCAAAGAAACAACCCATGGTAGGTGTAAAGTTTCGGCTCATAGAAGACATACCTGTCACTGCAACCATAGAAGAACCATAGCTGATAGAGAGAATTGCACTAAGACCAAAGAAAGCACCACTGATAATAAATGCTATTACTTTATATTTGTTTACATTGATACCCATATTTTTCGCTACAAACTCATTAGAGCCAATCGCGTAAGTATAGGTTCCTACCTTTGTATAATTTAAAAACATATAAGCTACGATAAATGATAAAACTGCGAGGATAATATTTCCTGGCATAGACCCAAATGCACGAAGATTAGATGGCAATGTCTGTACCACGCCTCCCGCGATATAGTTTGCAAGTGCCTCATAAATAAGTGCAAGACCTGTAGTAACAATCATAGAAGGAATTCTAAGCTTTACATAAAATACACCGTTGAGAATTCCGACAATTGCTCCACATACGATACTACCGATAATAAATCCCACATATCCCATTCCAAATCTTGTAGCCATGACACAGCCAACAATAGAAGAAAGAATAATATTAGCTCCGATTGAGAAATCGAACATTCCCATAACCATTACAAAATAAAATCCTACAGCTCCTGTCGCTGCAATTAAGCTCGCCTGAAAATATTGAAGTATCTGCTTTGGAGAGCCAAAGTTATGTGGTGTAATTACTTTAAAGATTGCCCAAGACACGACCAGCATAATTATTAAAATTAAATAACCTTTTGTCTTTCCGGACATCGTTTTCATTTCTGCTGTTTTTGTAGATGAACTCATATTGTATACCTCTTTTTTTAAGTTGAACCACCATTTGTATTTACTAAAAGAGCCAATTTCGCCGCACGATATCGGCTCTTTTAAAAAATTTTTTAACCTAAAAGATTATCTGTTTCTTTAAGCTGACATACTTGCCTCACACTATTTTGCACGTGATGCCGCATCTTCAATGGACAAGGATTGAGCTGTCTTTTTAAGCTCTTCCATACTCTGATTAGAAATATCTACAAGTTCTTCTTTTGTATATGGAAGCTGATCTACAAAATATTTCTCATAATCTACATATTCCTCTGGAGAAGATACGTACAAATAAGGGAATTCAACATCTTCAAATTTTCCTGAGAAATCTTTATAATTTCCTTTGATTGCATTATAAACCATCATAAATGAAAACAATGGATCACAGTAATGTCCGCCAGACTGACCAGCCATAGAACCATTCTCTAAACGTTCGCCAAGGTCTGGAAGGAAATCTGTAGATACAATATCAATACTATCTACTTTTTTAGCACGCTCTACTGCTGCGATTGCTCCCTGTAAAGGATCTCCGCCACCGCCTGCTGGAATCAATGCGTCCAAATTAGCGTTTGCTGACATAAGAGCATCGGCTGCCTTAGAACCACCGTCAGAAGTTGTACCTGCATACTGTGGCTCAGAAACAGTTGCCTGATCATCAGGATGCTCTTTATTCCACTCTTCAACTCCTGCTTTATAGCCTTCCCATCTTCCAAGCCATGTAGCGTCACCTTGTTCCCATCCGATTAGACCAATATTTCTATCTCCTTTGTCTAAAAGAATTTTTACAAGATGTTTACCGTTTTCTACTTCGTTTTCATGAACCGCACCAATATAATAAGCAGAATCAGTAGCTACTTTATAAATATCTGGGTTAGCGTTTTTATCAATAATACGGAAAAACTGAGAGAGATATACTCCATTATCATTGCAAGTCTTAATTGCAGAAGTCATTTCCGTATCAGATGAGTTACAAAGGATAATTCCTTGACATCCAGCGGCACAAAGCTGTTCAACCGAAGCTGTGACTTTTTCAGATACATGTCCTTGGTCAACATATTGCACTTGAACTCCGAGCGCATCGGCTGCCGCGTCAATTACTTTCTTACATTGAGAACCAAGAACGTCTGTAGAACTCCAAATAGAGACACCTATTTTAATTTTACTGTTGTCTGTCTCAGTTTTCGTTCCTGATGAGCCAGAGTTAGAAGCTCCGCCACAGCCTGCTAAGAGCGTACCAACCATTGACATACATACTGCCATACTGACAATTTTTTTGATGAGTTTGTTTTTCATAATTTACCTCCTTGTTATGAAATTTGTCTGGTAATTGTATGGTTTAAAAGTTCCATCTCGAAAACCTCTGTTTTTCTCTTTTCCGGTCTCTTTTATTAATTATGCTAAATTTATTTTAAATTTGAGAAAAATTTTAGTTTTCTTTGATAATTATCACTATACACTACCCATATATTTTCGTCAATATGCAATATCATTTTCATGACTATAGCTAAATTAGTACGACTCTTTTTATGAAATTGTTCTCATTCATCTATATATTAGTACGTACCTTTTGTTTTGTTTTCTTTTACGTGCAAGTGCATCTTCCACAAATTCTTGTACTTATCCTTGTGTAAACTATCTAAAAACAGTACATTTTAGAGCTTAAAAAAAAGAAGTCAATTTTCTTGACTTCTCTCTATGTAAAGATTTAATATTTCTCTATCAAAACTTTCATCTTTCCGCCACAGACCATTCCTTCGTCCTCAGCAATCCCGCCTGTCATATCTACTTCACAAATCTTATATCCTCCATCTTTGATGGTTTCTCTCGCCTCCTGCATAATAGAAGCCTCCGCACAACCACCCCCGATTGTTCCCTCAATGATTCCATCCTCATAGACAATCATTTTCGCTCCAGCCTTTCGCGGTGCAGAGCCTTTCGTCTCTAAAATTGTAATAATTGCCTTTTGAACTTGCAATCTATTTTCTGGCACATAAGCTAATTTCTCAATAACGTCCATATCAATATCTGACTGCATCGCCTTTCTCTCACTCGTAGATTTTCGCTTCGTCTCAATTAACTCAGCTAAGATACAAACCGCAATCTCCTCTGGTGTGATAGCACCGATATTTAATCCAATCGGAGAATGAATATTCTCAAGCCATTCCTCACTCACTCCATCCTCCTCTATTAGCTGCCCTTTTAATTCTCTCACTCTTCTTCTTGAACCTATCATACCAAGATACAGTGGATTTTCCTGCTCATACAGCTTTCTAAGACAGACGGCATCATGTCGATGCCCTCTTGTCAAAATAGCAATATAATCCGAAGAGGTAATCTCAAGACTCTCTATTGCACGCTCAAAACTATCACAAATTACTTGCTTTGCAAAAGGAAATCTCACCGTATTTGCAAAAGAAGGTCTATCATCCACTACTGTAACTAAAAATCCTGTCTTGGCACTAAACTCCGCCAATGCCAAGGAGACATGTCCACCACCTAAAATGATAAGTCTCTCCTGTCTGCCAAACGGCTCCACAACAATTTTTTTCTCACCATCTTGTGCAAAAACTACCTTCCCTTCCTCATATGCCTCCTGCAAAAACCCCTCTATTTCCTCTGGAATTTGCTTTCCATCACATATATATTTTTCGATTTTATCACTCAAAATTGTAACTAACATCGCCGTCTCTTGTTTTTGCATCTGCTCCATTACACCCAAATAAATATTATTTCTTACCTTCATTTTCTCCTCCGTAAATTTTTACTTCCTTCTTTCTTTTCCCTTCTGCCAAAAGCTTTTCCTAATTCAACTCATAATTACACTAAGCCATTTCAACAAAACTTTTCTTGCAATCCTTACCCAAACATGATATATTAAAAATATAAAAGGGGAAAGCCAAAGAAGCGGCTTACCTTCAACAGTTGATTAATCTAACCCTTTATAGGGTTGACCGTCACTATTGGCGGTAGTGGCGGCTCATTTGTCTTTATTATTTTTATCCTTGAAAATCTCGTAGCAGAGACCAACAAGAGTAATAACAACTAAGGTAAATTCAAACAAATCTGAATATGTAACCATAAGACATCACCCTCCTTTCATCAGATTGGAGGGTAGTTTTTTCCCTTCGTAAAAGAGGGTAAGCCGCCTTGGCTCTCTGTTTTCCCACGTCTAAAAGTATAACATAGTTTTCTTTTCTGGGCAATAAATTTGCCTTATTTTCCTTAATAAAGACAGATTATTAAGACACAAGATTAGCTATAGAAAGGAATGAGAAAATGTATTCTATAAATACCGGAACTTTAAAACAACAAAATCAATCAAAAATATTACAGCTTTTACGCCTGCGTCCTGGCCTCACAAAGCAAGATATCGCCTCAACGCTATCTCTTAGTATGCCGACTGTACTCCAAAGTATTAATGAATTGCTCGATAAAGAAATTTTAGAAATATGTGGCACAAACGAGTCCACTGGGGGACGAAAGGCACAGCGAATTCAGCTAAATAAAGACTGCGGATTTACTGTAGGTATTAATATCGCACAGCATCATGTAAGATTTGCTATCATAGATTTCACGAATACCCCTATTTGTACATACAGACTTCCACTTTGTTTTTGTGATGAGCCTAGTTTTTATGAAGAACTTTCGTCCGCTCTCACTACTTTCTTAGAAAATGAAAAACTACCTTCCTCCAAAATACTCGGAGTTGGAATTTCTTTTCCTGGTATTATTGACTCTGAAAAAAATATGATTGCACGCTCTCATATTTTCCAGCTAGAAAATATAAGCCTTGACCGCTTTCAAAACGCAATTTCTCACCCTCTCATCGTTGCAAACGACGCTAACTGCTGTAGCTCTACCGAGCTAAATTTGGACAGAGAAAATTATTTTTATCTTGCACTTAATGAAACAATCGGTGGAGCCTTAATCCGCAATCGCTCTATCATTATGGGAAATAAATTCCAAACTGGGGAGGCTGGACATATGATACTCGTGCCAAATGGACTTGCCTGCTACTGCGGAAAAAACGGCTGTGCAGATGCTTATCTATCTCCCAAAGTCCTCTGTAATGATATGAATGATTTAGATGATTTTTTTGCAACCTTGCGGGCTAAAAATCCCACTGCTATGCAGGCCTTTGACACTTATTTAGATTATTTAGCTTTATTAATTTCGAATATACGAATGCTTTTGGATATTCATATTATTATCGGGGGAGATATGGCATTTTATTTGGAATATTATCTAGATCAATTAAAAGAATATATTACAAAATATGATTATTTTGCAAGAGATATCGATTACGTCTCCATATGTACACAAAAAAAATCAGCCCGCTCAATCGGGGCTGGTATTCTCGCACTTGAAAAATTTGGAAGTTCAGTTTTGCTATAAAGATTTTGTGGAGCTAAAATCTATACTTTTTGAAGTAACAGACGCAGAAAGGGATAGTTGCTCTCCTTTTAAACACGCTGCGTTTCCAAATTTTAACTGCACTAGCTTTGCTGCGGATGCACTGTCTGAACACCGTTAGGTGTGAGTTTGCATAGAGCAGCAAAAATAAGCGTGCGGTTAAAATTTGGAAACGCAGCGTGTTTAAAAAGAAGAGATACCCTTTCCTTCTCGCGTTTGTTAATTCATTTGTTTCATAAGGTATACTTTCCAAAACAGTCTAATTTAAAACTTGAAGTCTCTCCTCTAGAGCCTGCTTCATATCCTCATATCCAGGTTTTCCAAGCAATGCAAACATATTTTTCTTATACGCTTCCACACCTGGCTGGTCAAATGGGTTAATTCCAATCATATATCCAGAGATTGCCAAGCTCTTCCAGAAGAAATAAACTGTCTCACCAAATGTATAATCACTTAGCTTGTCAATAGAAATGATTAAATTTGGAACTCCTCCGTCTACATGGGCAAGTAATGTTCCCTTCATCGCCTTTTCATTCATATACTGCATTGTAACTCCAGAAGCAAAATTGAGTCCGTCTACATTTTCTGGATCATTTGGAACTGTCAAGTCATGTCTTGAATTTTCCACCCACAAAACTGTCTCAAACATTGTGCGGGAACCGTCTTGAATAAATTGTCCGATAGAGTGTAAATCTGTGGAGAAGTTTGCAGAAACTGGGAATAAACCTTTTCCATCTTTTCCCTCTGACTCTGCCATAAGCTGCTTATACCACTCGCCAAACATCGTCAGAGCTGGCTCATAGTTTGCTAAAATCTCCATCTTTTTGCCCTTCATCAGCATGATAAAACGCATTGCCGCGTAGAGCATTGTATCGTTTGTCATAAAGTCCGCATTATTATATTTTACACATGCATCTGCGCATCCTTTCATAACCTGGTCGATATCCATTCCAGCCGCCGCCATTGGAAGTAATCCAACTGCTGTAAGACATGAGAAGCGTCCACCTGTCGCATCTGGAACAACAAATGTCTCATATCCTTCCTTCACAGCAAGTCCACGAAGTGCTCCTTTTTTTGCATCTGTCGTCGCGTAAATTCTCTCTTTTGCACCTTCTTTTCCGTATTTCTCCTCTAATTTTTCTTTAAAAATACGAAATGCCACGGCTGGCTCTGTCGTTGTACCTGATTTTGAGATTACATTTACGGAAAAATCACGTTCTCCGATAATATCCATAATATTTTGCACATATTCTGAGCTAATATTGCTTCCTGCAAAATATACTTCCACTCCATTTCTATCCTTTTTACAGAGCTGATTTGCAAAAATTCCTTTTGAAAATTCAATTCCCGCGCGAGCTCCCAGGTAGCTTCCACCGATACCGATAGATACTAAAACCTCGCTCTGCTCCTGAATTTTCTTTGCCGCTTTTTTAATTCTCTCGAACTCTTCCTCATCATACTCAAATGGAAGATTTAACCATCCAAGCATCTTCGCACCTGCTCCTGTGCGCTCCATAAGTGTACAGTACGCAGTGTCAACAAAAGGCTTTAACATATCCAATTCATGCTCTCGAATTCCAGCATTTTTAATATTTAACTTAATCACAGTATCTCACCTCTATTTCTCAACAATCTGGATTTTTGTGCCAACTTTAATATCTACAACTGGCTTATTCTCCACATAGATTGTTCCTGGCAATTCTACCTCTGTACTTCCGTTAAAATTAATTGTGCAATGTCCAAGTCCCTTTAAAGTAACTGGAGCTTCCTCTCCGACAGCTGTAATTTTATACTCTGTATCATCAATCTTTAATACCTGTCCTGGTGCAATTACACCGTTGATTGGATTTACACTTACAGAATAACAATAATCTCTAATCTCTTCTGGCGCATTATCACCAAAAATAATAATCATATTGGCATCTTTAAATTCCTCTACACAGATACCTAATTCCTTCACCGTATTTTCATAAATAAGTTGCATAATACTTCCTCCTTTTTTTCAAACAATTCTATACTCGCCCTACTAAATTTTTATTTTTATAATAATCTATTCAAGAACATCTCCGTATTCTTGTGCGGCGTACACGTCAAATTTACTGACAATTATCTTTAGATACCATCAAATCATATGCTTCTTATGCAGAATATAAACCAAAGCTTGCTGCGTAAGCTAATAATACACGAATCCAACCTGTTGCAAATCGAGAGTACATAACAGATACAACACCAACCTCGATTGTCTCTGTCTCAGCCTCTGCAAGTCCAAGACCAACTGGGATAAAGTCACAAGCACCCTGACAGTTAATAGCAAATAATGCCGGAAGTGCCAACTGTGGATTGATATTTCCTTTTCCAATCTCAGCACCAACTAATGTACCGATAATCTGAGCGATAACAGCACCAGGTCCAAGTAATGCAGAAAGACCAGGGATAGAACAGATAACACCTAAGATTACTAATCCACCAATATTACCTGCAAGTGGTGTTAAGATAGATGCAAATGCATTACCAAATCCAGAACCGTTAATGATACCGATTAACATGGAAACGAATGCCATAAATGGTAATAATGTTGTGATACATGTCTGGATAGCATCACGAGCTGCCTGATAGAATGTGTTAACTACCTTACCAGCTCCAAGACCGATAACTGTAATAAGGCTTTTCTTCTCCTGCTTAGCCAATGTCTCAGATACCTTCATATCCGCTGTGAATTTTGCTCCGCTTTCCTTGCTCTCTTCTTTTTTCTCTTCCTTTACTTCCACAGCGCCTCCAGATGCTGGCTCTGAGCCATCTGCCAAACTGACACAGTCAGATGTAACTGCTGACGCATAAATATCTTCTGTAATAAAGTTTGCCATAGGACCAGATTTTCCAACTGGCATTACATTCACTGTTGGAATTCTTTTTTTAGGATAAATACCACAGCGAAGTGTTCCACCGCAGTCAATAATTGCCAATGCAATCTCATCCTCTGGGCATTTTGTCTTAAATCCGTTTACAGGAATCATTCCCGATAACTCCACAATTTTATTTAGACATTCTGGCTCTGCTCCACCGCCAGTAATAAACATAACCTTATTTTTCTTTTCTGTTGGTGTAATTACGAGTGGTCCACCAAATCCACCTGTTCCTCTCTCGATGCGAATTGATCTATATTCTGCCATTTTTAACTCCTCCTTACCGTGAAAATCCTATTTCTTAAGCTTCTGCTGTTCCAAAAGTACGTTTTAATTTTACACCCTGCTGTTTTTCTACCATTTTTGTTGTGAAATCTGTTGCCCATCCAGAAATGAAGTTTGCAACGATACCAACTAAAAGATAGCGAACTGCAAGTGGTGTTGTATCTAATCCAAGTGTTGTGATTCCATTTGCGATTCCAAGCCAGATAAATAACTCAGAAGCATTGATATGTGGGAAAATACCATTATTTGTATGACAGCAATATGTTACTGATGCATAAAAACTAGGTTTATAAAACTCTGGCATAAATTTTCCCATAGAAAGTGCCATTGGGTTACCTAACATAAATGCGCTTACAAAAGGTAATAGCATATATCTTAAGATTGGGTTACTTGTACAAAAACGTGCTAATTTTGCTACTGCTTTCTCTCCCGCCAAAGCCATAATAGCGTTCATTAATACTAAGAGCATCAAAATGGTAGGAATAATTCCTGTCACCCAGCTCATAAACTGCTCTCCACCGAGTGTAAATAAATTCATAAAGCCTGCGGCCAATTTAACGATAAAATCCATAATGTTCCACCTTTCTTTTAACTTCTTACTGTTTTTTTATTTGTTAATATGTTTTTTATAGAACTCTCGACTCTCTGGAATGGAGATGGTGGATCGATAATTTCCTCACCAGACATAAACTTGCAATAGGTGAGAGATGCGTCGCACACTGCTTTTCTTAAATTTTTATGAGATTTTGCAACTTCCTCCCCTGTCAAACTTCCGACATATTTTCCCTCAAATCCATCCATCACCTTTACACGTGCCAGGCAAGTCACACCTTCTAGCTTTCGAGCTTCTCTGATTATTCCATTATCATCAATTAAGAACATTGCAATCGCTCCTGCGTGGAATCCTCCTGCTTGCCGACCGCATGCCACCTTACCTTGCTTTCTTAATTTAATAAATTCTTTTGAGAAATGGCGCATCTGCAAGGCACTTAATACTGCCTGCAAGAAAAACGCTGCCATAATAACCAATCCCACCTTAAACATCTTCATTCCTCCGTCCTGTTCCCTTTACTTTTCCTTATATTTTCTGCATACCATCTTACTGTTTGCCCGCTGTTACAGAAAATACTTCTTTACTTTTCTTACTTAACTAAGATTCTCAATAAATCATGATAAGAATTTACTTGTTTCATTTTTTCTAACAACTCTTTATCCTGTGTAATATTGATTATCTCATCGTACATACGAATTAATAATCGATCATCATCATTAATCTGCTCTGGGAGTCCTAGTAAAAAAATAACTTGAATATCGCGGTTGCTATTATATTTTATTGGATTTTTCGATACTCCAATTGCCAATAAAATCTTATCACTGGCAAACTGTACCGCATGTGGTATCGCTACAGAATGCTCAAAAATCATTGCGCCTTTCGCTTCCCTCTCCTCTAATCTGTCTAAGAATCCCTCATCAAGCTGCTCTTCTAATTGATTTACCATACAGAACTTTGCTTCTTCATATGTCTCTATATCACTTAGTACAAAAAATCTACTTTCATCCAATAATCCCGTCATGACAAACCAGTTATTATCTAATACAGAAGTTTCCATCTGATCCCAATACTTTGCTTTTTCTATCTTTTGCATAATTTCTTGTTCATCAAATATCTCGTGAATCTGTATGACTGGTCTCTCACATTCCACTGTCAGTTTTACCGTAGTTAAAACGATATCGTATTGATTTAAAATATTATTGTCTACTTTATTATCCGCAAGTAAGGTTAATTCTGCCGACATTCCAACTACTCTCTTTAGCTGAGCAGCGATTAATCTCGCCGTCACAATTCCAACCTCATACACAACTGCAATCTGTACTTTTCTTCTTCTCTGCAGATCTTTCTCTGTCAAAAACACTCCAAAGTACGCTGCCAGATATCCCCTCTCATCCTCATTTACCGTCATGCCATATTCCTTAGCAATTACCTTTGTCGCAACTCCTGCCATCTCATATGCTAAAGGATATTTCTCCCTCAAGTCATCCAGCAAAGGATTTACTAGATGTACTCCAAACCGAAGACGATTTAGCATAAACATCAAATGATATGAAAACTCTTCCTCAAACTTTCCTACCTCAATGCTAATCTCCATCTCCTGCTGAATCTGACAAAAAATCTTATCGAGTAAAACTCCAATTTTTTCATCCAACTTAATCTCGCTCATTTGATGGATATCAGCTGGCGTCCTCATTCCCACAATCGGAAGAAGTGCAAATAGTTTTTCCTCGATTGGAAATTCCACCTGCAAAATATCAGCGATTTTATCAATCAATTCATTCACCATATCAAATTCATGGCGAGAGGTGAGATTATAATATTCTGCAGATAGATTTCCTATGTAATGTCCTGTCAAAAAGCGGTCTAGCATCAACGTGATAAACTTCTCGAAAGACTGTTGTACATTTTTTTCAAATGAATATTTTAAAAACATTTCTGAGATTTCATCAACAATCTCACTGTCCAGCGGATACTCATCATAAATCTGAGAATAATTTCTCTCTAATACATATTTTCGAATATCTGTCTCCGCACCCTGTAACATTAATCCCTTGCTTGTCTTTCCAATGATGGATAATCGATACTCCTCAAGTTCTTCTCTCAATTTTTTTATATCACTCACAAGAGTTGTTCGACCGATATTCATCTCATATGCCAGCTCATCCAAAATTAATGGATTTTCTGAGCGCATTAATTTACCAAATGTATAATCCATTCGATTCCGTGAGGAATTTAGAAAGTCATCTGTCTCGATCAGCTGTGCAAATTTTTCATAAAAATAATCTGCATTAAAAATTCGTAGACTATATTTTCCCTGCTTTCCTTCTATAATCGCACATTCCCTAAGTTCTTCGTTTAGCTTTTTGATATCATTTCGTACCGTACGGTCACTAACATTTAATTTAGAAGCTAAAGTGCTGACAGTTATCACTGGCGTTTTTAGAAAAAACTGTAACATATTAGCTGTTCTATTATCTTTAAACAAGCTTTTCACTTGTCAGCACTCCTTTCTTGGCTTAGCCGCGGGATTTTCCACCTGAAATATTGATTGTTGTACCTGCAATATAGCTTGCACGATCAGATACTAAGTAAGCTACTAAATCTCCAACCTCATCTAGCTTTCCATCTCTTCCTAGAGGAATTACTTTACTATAATCTGTAGATAAATCTTCTGGTTTACATCCACGAGTATAAGCCAATGCTTCATTGTAAGCTGGAGTTCTAAGTCCTGTTGCCTCCATAATTCCAGGTGCACAAGCTAAAACACGAATATTATATTTTCCAAGCTCCTTTGCCCAAGAACGTGTAAAACTGTCAACTGCACCCTTTGTTGCAGAGTAAACAGATTGTCCCTGAGAACCTTCTTTCCCTGACTCAGAAGACATATTAAGAATAACTCCCTGTCCCTGCTTTAACATCTGTTTTGCACAAGCCTGAGCACAAAGGAAAACGCCTTTTACATTTACGTTAAACATCTTATTGAAAGAATCATCGTTTAATTCATACTGTGGTTTCTCTCCTACTACATCTACCAAAAGTCTTGGTAAGTTAATTCCTGCATTGTTTACTAATGCGTCAATTTTTCCGTACTTTGCGATAACTGCATCTGCCATATTTTGTACACTCTCACTGCTAGAAACATCACACTGTACACAGTAAGCTCCATCCATCTCTTTTCCCGTCTCCACGTTCATATCAACTACGACTGCCTTAGCTCCTACCTTAACTAAAGTGTCAATCACATGCTTACCAATTCCTGATGCTCCACCTGTTACAATTACTACTTTGTCCTGAAGACCTAACCAATTCTCGTTCATTTAAATTTCCTCCTCTTTTTTACTCTTACTTTTTTGTGTTTGTTGAATAATGTTTGGTTTGTTTTGTTTGTAGCTATAGTATAGAAAAAATTATGTATAAATTTAATGCCATCTTTTTCTATCGTTTGGAAACGAATTAATCCATCTCTTTTCCAGCGTTCGGAAATATCTTAGTTCACCTTTTTTCCATCAAACGGAAATGGAGCGATTTTTCCATTTCCATTTAAATAAAATATTTTATAAAAACTTTTATAAAATATTTTATTTAAGTTCTATGATTCGTATTATAGCAAGTTTTTTTCATTTGTCAAGTAGTAAAATAAAATTTTTTTATAGACAAAATTTTGAATAAACAAACAAAAAATCTACCTCAAAAAAAAACACCTGTTTGGAAATCCCAAACAGGTGGAAATAAAACTTCAATTCCTATTTAATTATTACTCATTTTCTTATTGTTAATTTTTCTTCATTCTTTTTACTATAATAAATGCAATACAAATAAAAAACAAAATAATTCCCATATCATGCATAACTATTCCGAATGGATAATTCAATGCCATTTCTTTTTGCAATGCCAACAATTCTGAGCTGCTCATTCTATCTATATCTTGAATCGGGAACCAAACAGTACTCAGGAAAAATCCTATTATTAGCAAAATAAAACTTATAATTACTCCTACTGTTAATAATTTATTTGATTTATCCCCCATACTCTATCCTCCGATTTAATGTTTATTAGTACATATATTACCGCAATTCACTTAATTCTATTGTAAATTTCTCCCCAATTGAATTCCAATCCTCTCCTGTAATAATCGATTCCTCCTCCATTATTTCTTCATCTAATTCAGCATTTGCCATATCTGCTATACTCTCATCTACCTTTTCATTTTCCACAGTATTATTTATATTGACATCTTCCCGTCCGATTATGATATTCGTCTCACCCTCATTTCCTCCAATGACAACTTCATCCCCTTCGATTGAATCATTAATATCACTCTCATTGTCTTCGCTGCCATTAGATATCTCCTCTTCGTACTCTACTTCATAGAGCTGTAAATTAAGTCTCGTTGCCCCATCATCTGGAATAGCAAGAAGAGGCTTCCCACTCTCATATATCGTTCCGAACTCCATCATTCCCATAAAATCCGTCTCAAATAATAATATTCCTGTCTCTTCATCGTATTGAGATAAATTGTACTGAACAACATTTCCCTGATCATCCTTTCCTCTAAATGCAAGACTAGTATGAGAGTTTTCATATTTTTCATAAGCCTTCTTATCCATCTTCGTCTCAATCTTGCTAACGATTCGATTAAAGGTGAACTTAGTTACATGAATTTCCTCGCCTTCTCTAAGTGGAATTGTAATATCCACTGCTTTACTCTTCGTCATGGCCTCAATCTGTTCTCTAGAGACATAAAAATTATATGCAAATGTGGCAAGTATGTCATCCTCTTCGTTAACCGCCTCAATTGCGACCTCTACTTTCACTATTTTTGACGATTCTTCAGAGAAATAATCAATATTTCGAAAACGCATCTCCATCACTTCTTCTTCCGTTCCCCTTATTGAAAAATCCGTATCCATCGATAAATCATCTGCGTTTAAATACACTCCACTTTTATAACATTCTAAAACCTGTCCATTAATTTTCGTGCTTTCGCTATTTACTACAAAGGATACTTGTGGATATACATCCTTCGATATTCCATGAGATTCCATCTCTTCTTGAAATTTTTTCGTATATCCACTAATATTCTCGCTTATCGACAAGAGCAAACAATTCTCATCCAATATCACTTCATTTAATTGCACTGTAATTCCATTTTGTGACTTTGATTGATTAATCACTTTAACATATGGCTGCAAATCATTTTTAATGCCAAGTACTTCTCCAATCTTCGTGCTAAATTTCCAAATATCTGCCTGCACATCAGGTATCGAAAAAACACTCACTGCCCCAACTAGAACGATTAATGCAACTGCTATTTTCGTTCCATATCTTTGATAAAATGGTACCTTTTTTTTATCCCATGACCGACCTGCTTCTATAATCAGACTATCATCTATCTTTCCAAATTCCTCAGAAAAATCAAAATGTTTTATCGTACTCATATTTATCCCCCTTCCTATTTACAAAATTTTCCATGTACATATTCTAGTTAATCCTTTTTTATTTTCTCCCTCTTTTAGAGCTGCTTTAATCTATCTTAATAAATAATGCATTATTTTCTTTCTTAGTTCATATCTAATTCTTTTTTTAGCTTTTTTCGATTTCTGTACAAGTTCATTTTAATACTTCCCACCGAAGTTCCATGTCTCTTTGCAATATCCTTCACAGAATCCATATACCAATATCTGCGTATAAAAATGTCTCTATCCTCATCGGATAAATTTCTCAAAAACGTATTCATTATGTGGATAAATTCCTTCTCCGCAAGCTGCTCATCGAGTGTATATGAAAAACTGAGCTCTTCCATCTCCCCGAGGACATCACTCATGTGTAAATCCGCTCGCTTTTTGGCTGACTTCTTACGAAGCTTATCGATAGCAAGCCCTCTCGTAATTCTGCCAACAAAAGCAGATAATATTTTCGGGCGCTTTGGAGGTATATAGGACCATGCCGCAAACCACGTATCATTTAAGCATTCCTCTACGTCCTCCTGATTTGCCAGTAGATTCCATGCAATTTTTGAGCAATACGGCGTATACTTATTGCTTAGCTCCTGAATCGCATTTTCTTCTCCTTGCCAAAACAGTTCTATAATATCTGTATCTTCCATTTGTTTCTTCCTTCCAAAATTATCTAAACTCCCTTTTCCCTCTTAAACTTCTCCTCTTATTATTAATTTTCGTATATTTTTCTAAAAGGTAACAAAAAATAAAAAAGCTGCTTCTCATCAAATGAAAAACAGCTTACAAATATTTCTTATAAAACAATATTGATAGGCGCACCTGCCAAATATGCTTTAATATTGTCACAGACGATATCTGCTCTCTTATCCATTGCCTGCACAGATGCAAACGCAATATGAGGAGTTGCAATACAGTTCTTTGCATGAAGCAATGGATGCTCCTCTGGAATTGGAGGCTCCGCCTCAAATACATCAACTGCTGCTCCTGCAATCTTTCCTTCATTTAAGGCATCTGCAAGTGCCTGACTATCCACAATTGGTCCCCTCGCTGTATTAATCAAAATAGCATCTTCTTTCATAAGTGCAATCTTTTGTGCATTCATTAGACCGACTGTCTGTGCATTCTGTGGTACATGTAAGGATACAATGTCACAAGTAGAAAGCAAGGTATCCAAGTCCACAAATGTGACATTTTCCACATCTTTTTTAGTGCGGGAGTAAGCGTAGACATCACATCCAAACGCATTAGCAATTTTTGCCACTCGAAGCCCAATTGCTCCCGCTCCGATAATACCAAATTTCTTTCCCTCTAATTCTGGTCCAATTAATCCAGCTTTTGTCCCCCTCTTTCTTACCACATCATTGCAAGTGATAATATTGCGGTATAAATTAATAATAAATCCAAATACTAAATCCGCAACAGCAACTGTGGAATATCCTGCACAGTTAGAAACTATAATTCCTCTCTCCCTACAGTAATCCATATCTACATGATCATATCCTGTAAATGCCACACAAATATATTTTAAATTTGAGCATTGCTCCATCACTGCCTTTGGATACTTAAAATTAGATAAAACTACCATATCAGCATCCTTACTTCTCTCAATCAATGTCTCCACATCTTCTTTTCTATCCTTATAACATACTACTTCCACACCTTCTCCTGCTACCGCAGCTACTTTTTCTTCTAGTACCTCCTGTGGTATTCCAAGAGGCTCCAACACTGCTAATTTCATTTTTGTTCGCCTTTCCTTTCTTAATTCTAAATTGTATTGCTTTATATCTTCATCTATTGATATACTCTCTTTTTCCCTTACTTAATCTATCTCAGATGGAAGGCAAAAATTTTTTCTAATCCGATATAAAGATTTTTATCGATTTCCATTTCTTATATGCTAGTTTATCACATTCTTTAGATTAATTCCATCTCTAAAAATATCATCCCATGGAAATCAATTTTTATACTTTGTAAAACAGCGTAAGCTAGTTTCATCTGCAGGGTATGCTCTTTAGAGTATAGGTTTTGAAACAGTGAGAACAGACGCCGAGAGAGCAAGCAGATATCTACTCCACAAACACGTTCGTTCCCACGATTTTTCGACATACGCTGATTTATGCTGCTTTCGTGAAACTCGCTGCGCTCAGACAGTCACTCCCGCAGCAAAGCTAAATATATCGAAAAATCGCTCCACTCTCTATCGTTTGTGGAGTAGATATCTGCTTGCTCTCTCGGCTGTGTATTGATAAAACATTAGAGAATATCTTATTGCAGAAACGTGAAAAAATTTTAGATATTTTCTAACGTTTTGCCAGTACATAGCCAGCCGTCCAAAGACTCCTTCTATAAAAACATTCTACTTCATTTTGCAACAGCCTCAGTTTTCTATTATTTTATCTTTATATCTCCATCATGGCTTTCTATTATAAGCTTACTATCTTCCCCTTCTACATTTTTCAAAAATGTGGCATTATCCTCTTTTTCTCTCAGTTTTCCACCCAGATTATCTGATATCTTTATCTCACCATCATGGGTTTGTACATCAAAGCTTACCTTCTCTAACATAGATTTTTTAATGTCAATAGTAATAGCACCCATAGAGCTCTCTATTTTTATCTCACCAGATGGCTCAAACTGTTCTGTCTGCATATCGCCATCTTGTAATATAATACTTCCTGATTTCCAAACTACATTTCGTAAATCTAATTCTCCCATACCAGAACTAAATTCTATATTTTGTAAATCGGAGTCATTTATCTTCGTATCTCCATCCCCCGCTTTGATACTTCCTGTATTCCAAGTTACATTTTCCAAGTTTAATGCTTCCATACTAGAACTAAATTCTATTGCTTGTAACTTGGAATCCTCGATTTTTACATCTCCGTCTTGCTCTTTTATCTTTCCTTTTGTGGCAGAAAGCTTTGCAATCTTCATATCTCCAAGCTCTGTATTTAAATTTATCTCTTTTGTA
>CAYTNV010000005.1:0-115458 GCA_964439395.1 uncultured Blautia sp.
CGCATAAGCAATGATATCTTTGAGATAAATGTGTCAACTAATATTGACAATATCATTATTAATAAACTAAATATCTTATAATAGAAATGAAGAAATTTAATTTCAATCGGAAGATAGCCAAGCTTATTAATATGCTTCTCAAATTAATAGAAATAGTAAAATAAAAGAAAAGGATTTCGGAATAAATAATATGAATTCAAAAGAGTAGTCTAAATTTAAATTTTAGCCTATTCTTTTTTTAGTGAATGAAATAAAATTTTTCTATATCGGATATTTGCTAATTTTTTAACCCTATTCTTCCTTTTTTTATTTCCTCCTATAATTTTTATACTATCAATTCCCTTTTCTCTCTTTCCTTTTTATCACGTATAATGCTATAATAGAGCAAGTAATAGAAAGGATTTTTATGTATTATGGAAGTCAGAACAGCAAAAAAGACAGATATTGATATAATTATGGAAATATACGAAAATGCGAAGCAGATTATGATTGCGGATGGGAATCCGACACAGTGGAATTCTTCTTATCCGTCGAGAGAACTTATCGAGGAAGACGTAAAAAAGCAGCAATCCTATGTATTAGTAGAGCAGGGAGAAGTTGTTGGAGTGTTTGCTTTTATCATAGGAGAAGAACCAACGTATCAATATATTGAAGATGGAGAGTGGATTTTAGACATAAAGTACGGGACAATTCACAGATTGGCCAGTGGAAGCAAGGTAAGGGGAATCGCAAAAACTTGTTTTGATTTTTGTAAGGAAACAATCCCCCATCTTCGGATAGATACTCATCCAGATAATAAGATTATGCAAAGATGTATTTATGCAAATGGATTTGAGAGATGTGGAATTATTTATGTGGCTGACGGCTCAAAGCGATATGCCTATGAATATATTGCAGAACAATAAATGGATTATTTGAGAATTTATAAATTATAAGATACGATTGGAAGTTTTCCTTTTGATACAGCGTTTTGCTCTGTATTTATTTATGTAAAGTTTATAATAGATTTGCGGCGCAGCTGCTTATCAATTTCATGAAAAAAGTACAAAATTCAGGAGGGATAAAAATGAAAATAACATGGTACGGCACAGCTGCCATCAAACTAGAAGAAAATGGAGAGGTTATTTTGATAGACCCGTTTTCAAGAATTAACCCAAAGTTAGAGCGTCCATCGATGGATGAGTTCGGCGATGTGGATATTGTTTTGAATACTCATCCACATTTTGACCATCTCTATCATGCGCCAAGCATTTTAAATAGAACAAATGCGAACATATACGGGAGCAAAATGATGAGAGATACGCTTAGAAATCGCGGTGTAAATGTAGAAAAAAAGGTGAAGCTTGTTTCTGGTTATGATGTGATTAAGACAAGAGAGACATCAATTATTGTTTATCCAGCAAGACATTGTGAAAATGACGCCTTAACTAGAGCAAAAGTATTGCCAAGAACGCTCTCCACACTTCAGTTAGATCGAGCATTAACAATCGAGGAGGTTCACAAGAAATTTCCAATAGGTGAAGATGTTTTTGCCTACAAAATAAAAGCGGAAGAAATGAATGTATTAGTATTTGGTTCTTCAGGGATGAATGAAAATATGTCTCTCCTAGAGCCGATTGATATTTTGATCTGGCCTTATCAGGGAAGAGAAGATATGGCAGAGTATTCGCTGGAAATGATTCAAAAGATTAATCCTAGAACAGTAATTTTAAGCCATTTTGATGATGCTTTTCCGCCGATTACCGTGACGATGGACACGAAGAAATTTGTCGATTTGATGAGAAAAGTTCGTCCAGATATCAAGGTTATTATTCCAAAATATGGAAAATCTATGAGATTTTAATATAATAAAGTAACTTCTACAATAAATATATGAAAAATCCGCTTTTTAGATGTGGGGAAGAAAACGACTATGTTGTTTCATAAGGTATAAAAAATAATAAAATCTTTGAAAGGAAGGTAAAAATGCTAGAAAAGAAAAAATATATAATCTGGGAAAAAGAAGAATATACTCATCCAAATGTTTGCGGTTTTGTACCCAATATTATGGCATATTTGCATGATGAAGAAAAAGAAGAAAAGAAGCCCTATCCATGTATGATTGTCGTCCCAGGAGGCGGCTATGCATCTGTATCTCCGACAGAGGGAGAGATTGTGGCAAAACGATTTTATGAAAAAGGATATCAGGTATTTGTCTTGACATATACAATCAATTGTCTTATGGGCACCCCTGTAAAAATGCAGGCTCTAAAGGACATTTCAAGGGCAATTCGCTATATCAGAAGTCGAGCAGAGCAATTTGACATCGATATAAATCGAGTAGCTATCTGTGGATTTTCAGCGGGAGGACATCTATGTGCAAGCAGTTGTGTACATTTTGCCGATATAGCGGAGGAAGACACTAATGTGGGAAGAAAATATGCCAAATATTCCAATCGTCCAGACGCCGCCGTTTTATGTTATCCTGTCATTACATCTGGATTATATGCACATCAGGATTCTTTTCGCGCGCTTCTTGGAAGAGATATTTATGAAAACATAGAAGAGTCTTATGAGGGAATTTTAGGTTGTAGAACAAAAAAGGATGCCCTACAATATATGTCTCTTGAAAAATATGTGACAAAAAATACACCACCTTGTTTTTTATGGCATACAGTGACAGACGAATTGGTTCCAATGGAGAATAGTCTCTTGTTTATGCGAGAACTTCGAAGAGAAAAGATATCAGTTGGATATCATGTATTTTCAAGTGGACATCATGGTATGTCTTTGGCAAATGAGACTTGGGCTAAGGGATTATTTGGAGAGGACTATACCCATGAGCAGACGAAGCTCCTTATGGCTGCAATCAGAGCTGGAGAAATTTCTCTGAGCGAGGAAGATAAAAAAGAGTATGAGGCATTTTGCGAGTATCAAAAGGAGCATCCAAAATGGATAGAGGGACCTACAAATCCAGAGGTAGAGCAATGGTTTGATATGGTAGTTATGTGGCTTTCAGCGAACTTGATTTCAGATGAAAAAATATAGTTTGATAAAATTGGATTGTATTGTATAATTAATTTTTCTGTGTTAAGATAAAGACTATTAAAAAATGATTTGAATTTATGAAGTTTTTCTTGAAAAGCATATAAGAATATGACAGGGAAAAGCTTAAAATAATAATAGAAAGGGATAAAATATGTATGATTATTTAGTCGTGGGTTCTGGGCTTTACGGTTCCGTATTTGCCAGAGAAGCCATGAACAAAGGAAAAAAGGTTCTCGTAGTTGAGAGGAGAGAGCATATAGGAGGCAATATTTATACGAAGGAAGTAGAGGGAATTATGGTGCATCAGTATGGGGCACATATTTTTCACACGAGTAACCGTCGTATTTGGGAATATATGGAACAATTTTGCGAATTTTATCCATATATTAATAGCCCAGTTGCAAACTATAAAGGTGAGATTTATAATTTGCCTTTTAATATGAACACATTTTCTAAAATGTGGAATATTTCTACTCCAGCGGAGGCAAAAGAGATGATAGCAAAGCAGAGAAAGGAGATTACTGGAGAACCGAAGAATTTAGAGGAACAGGCAATTTCTCTTGTGGGACGAGATATATATGAAAAGCTCATAAAAGGATATACGCAAAAGCAGTGGGGACGTGAATGTACAGAACTTCCATCATTTATTATAAGAAGATTGCCAGTACGCTTTACGTACAATAATAATTATTTTTCAGACCGCTATCAAGGAATTCCACAAGAGGGATATACAGCTATAATAGAAAAGATGCTAGATGGAGCGGATATTTTGCTCTCCACGGATTATCTAAAGGAAAAGAAAGAGCTTGATAAAAAGGCGAAGAAGATAATTTATACAGGCGCGATTGATGAGTATTTTGGATATGAGCTTGGAGCATTAGAGTATCGAAGTGTCCGCTTTGAAAATGAGATTCTTGATATAGATAATGTACAGGGAAATGCGGTGGTCAATTATACAGATAAAGAAATACCGTATACGAGAGTAATTGAGCATAAGCATTTTGTTGATGGAAAGCAGGAAAAGACGGTTATTAGCAGAGAATATAGTACCGAGTGGAAAATTGGAGATGAACCTTATTATCCAGTTAATGACGAGAAAAATAAAATACTTTATCAAAAGTATAGGGAATTGGCAGAAAAAGAAGACAATATTATTTTTGGTGGAAGATTAGGGGAATATCAGTATTACGATATGGATAAAGTTATTTTATCTGCATTAGACATATGCGATAGAGAGTTAGTGTAAGAGAGAAGGAAAAAAAGTGATAAAAAGTCAGACAGATTTGAAATTAAAGTTTCGAGTTTTAGTGGATGGTTTGATTGTGGGAATTGTGGCATCCATTATCGCAATTATTTATCGTCTGCTTTTGCAGTACGCGGAAAAGTTCGTCTTTTGGGTGGCAGATATCGTGGAGAAAAATCCGATATATGTAGTTGGATTTTTTATTTTGCTTGCCATGTTGGCTATAGTAGTACAAAAGATAGTAGATTGGGAGCCGATGATTTCAGGCAGTGGTATTCCACAAGTGAGTGGCGAGATGAAGGGATATCTCAACTTGAATTGGTGGAGGGTTTTGATTGCTAAAATTGTCGGAGGAACGCTCTGTATTATTGGAGGTATGTCTCTTGGACGGGAGGGCCCGTCTGTACAGCTTGGAGCGATGGCTGGAAAGGGAATTGCGAAAATTAGAAAATACGATAAAACAGATGAGCAGACCTTAATTACATGTGGGGCAGGAGCGGGACTTGCTGCAGCGTTTAATGCACCGCTGTCGGGAGTTATGTTTTCTCTGGAGGAGATTCACAAAAACTTTAATTCCTTTGTTATCATTTCAACAATGGCAGGTGCTGCTATCGCAGATTTTTTATCAAAATACATTTTTGGATTTTCAACAGTGTTTCAGTTTGAGGAGCTTGAGCTATTTCCACTTCGGTATTACTGGGTTCTTGTTTTACTTGGAGTTTTATTAGGCTGTGCAGGAGCTTTTTATAATAAAGTGATGTTATCTGTGCAGGCAATGTATAAGAAGATAAATAGAAAGGCGAAAAAATTTAAATTATTTATTCCGTTTTTCTTTTCCGGTATATTGATTATCGTGATGCCGCAAGTTTTGGCAGGCGGTCATGCAATGGTGGAAATTTTAGAGAGAAGTAATCAGCTTCTTATCTATTTGATTGCGCTGTTGCTCGTGAAGTTTTTGTTCTCAGCAATTTGTTTTGGCTCAGGTGCACCTGGCGGAATTTTTTTCCCACTCTTAGTGCTTGGCGCCTATGTCGGAGCAATTTTTGGAACGATTAGTATTAATGTATTTGGCATGGATGCGGGATTAATTAATACATTTATTATTTTGTCAATGGCGGGAATTTTCTCCTCGATTGTGCGTGCACCAATCACAGGCATTATTTTGATTGCAGAGATGACAGGAACACTGGAACATTTGATTGCACTTGTTTTTGTATGTATTATTTCCTATATTTTTGCGTATGCAATGAATAGTGAACCTATCTATGAGAGCTTACTTGACCGTATTTTAGAAAATATTGGAAAGAAAAAAGAAGGGTATACTTCGAGCGAGAAAGTACTAAGTAGTTTTGTCGTTGGATATGGCTCAGAGGCACAGGGAAAAATGATTAAAGATATTCATTGGCCAGAAAAATCTCTTGTTGTTTCTTTACAGCGGGGAAGTGAAGAAATTATTCCACAGGGAAATACAAATATTTTGATGAGTGATATTTTGTATGTTTTATGTAATGAGGAAAATTTATCTATAGTAAAAGAGCAAGTTGCAGCCATCTGTGAGAGTAAAGTATAGGTTTTTTCTGGACTTTTAGGAATGTATTGATGAAATATTAGTTAAACTAATATTTCATAGAAGAGAATTAAAAATGATATAATATAAAGATAGAATTAGGTTGTACAAAAAGAAAAAATGAGGTACATAGTCGTTTTTATAATGATTTGAGCCTTAGTCAAAGTGAAAGGAATGAAAATAAAAATGAAAATAGGATTTGACAATGAGAAATATATTAAGACACAGTCAGAACAGATTAAAAAAAGAATAGGAGATTTTGGGGATAAGCTCTATTTGGAATTTGGAGGGAAGCTTTTTGATGATTATCATGCATCTAGAGTTTTGCCAGGTTTTCAAAAGGATTCTAAATTTCAGATGCTAATGCAGCTTTCTGAACAGGCAGAAATTGTAATTGCCATTAGTGCACAAGATATTGAGAAAAATAAAGTAAGAGGAGATATTGGAATTACATATGATTTGGATGTTCTCCGCTTGATTGATACCTTTCGTGAGAAGGGACTTTATGTTGGCAGTGTTGTTATGACAAAATATACGGGACAAGAGAGTGCAAAATTATTTAAAGAAAAATTGGCGCAGTTTAATATTCCTGTTTATCTGCATTATTTAATTGCCGGCTATCCAAATAATATTCCTCTTATTGTGAGCGAGGAGGGATATGGAAAGAATGATTATATTAAGACAAGTCGTCCACTCGTTATTGTAACGGCACCAGGACCTGGAAGTGGAAAGATGGCAGTATGTCTTTCACAGCTTTATCATGAGCATAAGAGAGGAATTCATGCAGGATATGCGAAATTCGAGACATTTCCTATTTGGAATATTCCTCTAAAACATCCAGTAAACTTAGCATATGAGGCTGCCACAGCAGACTTAAATGATGTAAATATGATTGACCCATTTCATTTAGAAGCATATGGAAAAACTACTGTTAATTATAATCGCGATATTGAGATATTTCCAGTGCTTCGCACGATTTTCCAAAAAATCTATGGAAAAAGTCCATATCAATCTCCAACAGATATGGGGGTAAATATGGCTGGAAACTGTATTATCGATGATGAGGCTTGCTGTGAAGCTTCTAAGCAGGAGATTATTAGAAGATACTATCGTACTGCCAATGATGTATTATTACAAAAATGCAATGAAGTGCCACTGTATAAGATTGAACTTTTATTAAATCAGGCAGATATTACATTAGATAGAAGAAAAGTTGTGTCTATTGCAAAAGAGCTGGAAAAAGAGACAGGAGCGCCTGCCGCTGCGATGGAGCTTCCTGACGGTACAATTATTACAGGAAAAACATCTAAACTTCTTGGGCCATCCGCTGGAATGTTATTAAATGCATTAAAGAAACTTGGTAATATTGATGATAATATTGATTTGATTTCATCGAATGCGATTGAGCCAATTCAATCTCTTAAGGTAAATTATTTGCATAGTAAAAATCCAAGACTGCATATGGAGGAAGTATTGATTGCATTATCAAGCAGCGTTGTATTTAATCCAATGGCGAAGAGAGCACTTGAGCAATTGCCAAAATTAGCAGGTTGTCAGGCACATTGCTCTGTTATGTTGGCAGAGAATGATAGCAGGATGTTTAAAAGATTAGAAATTGAATGTACCTGTGAGGCAAAGTATGAAAATGATTCGCTATATCACTAGATAAGGGAAAATGGGTTTTTCCTGAACTTTGGGCTGGATGTTGATGAAATATTATCAAAAGCTATACTCTCCGATTATACCGCATTCCATGTTCTATAGGTAAAGAAATATTTCGTTGTTTTATAAAGTATACCTTATGTTGCATACCACATCATATACCCTATGGGCGAAGAAACAGTTTATGTTGTTTCGTAAGGGATAAAAATTGATTTCTGTGAAGGAAAATCTTCACTGCTTGACAAAATATGTTATTTGTTATAGTATATATATAACAATGAATAAAAATAGAATGATTTAAGTTTATAAAGCCTTGCAGTGAAGGAGGTAGATGGCATGTTAATAGAGATAGATTTTAGCAGTGAGCAGGCGATTTATATGCAGCTTCATAATCAGATCGTGATTGCGATTGCAAAAGAAGAACTAAAAGACGGAGAATCTTTGCCTTCCGTGAGACAGATGGCGGATGAACTTGGCGTTAATATGCATACTGTGAATAAGGCGTATAGCATTTTAAAACAGGAAGGTTATTTAAAATTAGACCGCAGAACGGGGGCAGTTATTTGCCTTGAGTCAGGATCTAAACCAGATCATATCGCATCTTTGCATCGAGAGATGGAGATGATTATTGCAAAAGCAATTTGTAAGGATATTACAAAAGATGAAATGTCGCGTATCGTTTCAGATATGTATGATATGTTTTTTCATTAAAAGGAAATATATTTTAGGAGGAAATAAATGGAACTTAAACTTACGGCTCAGGCCGAGTCAGCTTTAGAATATGCGAAGCAGGCAGCAATGGAGTTTGGACAGACATTTGTGGGGAGTGAACATATTTTAGTTGGACTAATCCGAGTAAGCGAAAGTCTAGCCTCAAAAATTTTAGCAGAAAATGGCGTAAATGAGGATAATATTACGGAGATGATTTTAGATAAAACTTCTCCGGAATATGATATGAGTGTGAACGAAGTGTTTAGATTTACACCAAAAGCTCAGAAAATATTAGAAAAAAGTACAAGTCAGGCGATTCGATTAAAATCTGCCACGATTGGCAGTGAACATATTTTAATGTCAATTCTTCGAGAGAGCGAATCTGTAGCGGTAAGATTGTTAGAGACGCTTGGCATATCAATACAAAAGATTTTGATGGATATTTTGATGGCATCTGGATTTGACTCACAGAGCGCCAAAGCAGAATTGAAATCAATGAAAAATGGAAATAAAACGAAAAAAGGATCCGTTTTAGAACAGTATAGCACGGACTTGACACAGCTCGCTAAGGAAGGGAGATTAGATCCTATTATTGGCAGAAAGACGGAGATGGACCGTGTCATTCAGATTTTAAGCCGAAGAACGAAAAATAATCCATGCTTAATTGGTGAGCCTGGTGTCGGAAAAACTGCGATTGCAGAAGGACTTGCGAGACGAATCATTGAGGGAGAGGTTCCGAAAACAATGGTTGGAAAGAAAATTCGCACAATTGATTTAGCAGGTCTTGTGGCGGGATCGAAATACCGTGGAGAATTTGAGGAGAGAATGAAGAGATTGCTTTTTGAAGTGAAAAACGAGGGCAATACAATTTTATTTTTAGATGAGATTCACACGATGATTGGTGCTGGTGGAGCAGAAGGGGCAATTGATGCTTCTAACATTATGAAACCATCTTTAGCAAGAGGTGAGATTCAGCTTATCGGTGCTACTACGAGAGAAGAGTATAGAAAATATATAGAGAAAGATGCAGCGCTTGAGAGAAGATTCCAACCTGTTGTAGTGGAAGAGCCGACAAAAGAGGAGACGGTTGATATTCTAAACGGGTTAAAAGGAAAATTAGAAGAGCATCATAATATAGTATTTACGAAGGAAGCGATTGTGGCGGCAGTGGATTTGGCAAAGCGATATATTCACGACCGCTATTTCCCAGATAAGGCGATTGACTTGATTGATGAGGCCGCCTCTAGAAAAAATATCGCAGCGATTGCTATGCCAGAGCAGATTAAAAAATTAGAAGAGTCGATTATGGCTTTAAAAGAGCAAAAGGAATCTGCCCTTATAAAAGGTAATCTAAAAAAAGCATCTGAATGCAAAACACAGCAGACGAAAAAGGAGCAAATATTAGAAAAGCAGATGCAAAAATGGCAAAAAGCAAAGGCGAAAACAGAGAATATAGTAGATGAATCGGATATCGCAGAAGTAATATCTATGTGGACCAAAATTCCAGTAAAGCAGCTTGAACAAAAGGAGCAGCAAAGATTATTACATTTAGAAGAGACCCTTCATGAGAGAGTAATAGGGCAAGATGAAGCTGTAAAAGCTGTCTCCAAAGCAGTTAAGAGGGGCAGGGTCGGTCTAAAAGATCCAAATCGTCCGATTGGCTCTTTCCTCTTTTTAGGTCCGACAGGTGTTGGAAAAACGGAACTTTGTAAAGCGCTCGCAGAGGCGATGTTTGGCGATGAGGAAGCAATGATTCGCGTCGATATGTCAGAATATATGGAAAAACATAGCGTATCAAAGTTAATTGGTTCTCCTCCAGGTTATGTCGGCTATGAGGATGGCGGACAGTTTAGCGAGAAGGTGAGAAGAAATCCATATTCTGTCATTTTGCTAGATGAGATTGAGAAGGCTCATGTGGATGTTTTTAATATTTTACTTCAAGTATTGGATGATGGACATATCACAGATTCTACAGGAAGAAAAGTAGATTTTAGAAATACGATTATTATTATGACTTCTAATGCAGGAGCACAGCGCATTATGGCTCCAAAGACATTGGGGTTTGCTTCTGTAGCAGATGAAAAGAAAAATTATGAGGCGATGAAAGCTGGTGTGATGGATGAAATTAGCCATATTTTCAGACCTGAGTTTTTAAATCGAATCGATGAGATTATTGTTTTCCATTCTCTTGGAAAAGAACAGCTGATTCAAATTTTACATTTATTGATGAATATTCTTATAAAGCGAGCAAAAGAGCAGATGAATCTGGAATTGGAAGTAGACGAGAGCGTATATCCGTATATTTTGAAGATTGGATATGATGAGAAATATGGAGCAAGACCACTTCGAAGGGCATTGCAGCAGGAGATGGAAGACTTGCTTGCGGATAAGATTTTAAGTGGAGAGATTGTATCGGGAGATGTCGTCTTTATTCAAGTATTGGAAGAAAAACTAAGTATTACAAAAAAGCAATAAGTTATGTTTGATCCAATATTGAGTCTAAACGAAATGAGTTTCTTTTGAACTCATCGCTTAATAGGGACTTTTATAATAATTTCTTAAAATTTTTTGAAATATAAAATGATACTAGCCATAGAAAGAAAAATATTATATAATGAAAATACAAACAGAGTAAGAGGGATTGGATACTTAAAAATCCCTATGGCATACCTTATGAAACAGCGAAGCTGTTCTCACCCGTAGGGGATAGAGTACGGTATGCTCTGTGAGTATATATTATGAGACAACGAAGTTGTTTTTGCCCGCAGGGCATAAGATATGGTATGCTCTTTAGAGTATAATTAGGAGGATAAAAAAATGTCAGTTATTCAAGAACTAATTCAAACTGAAGAAAATAATACACTAAGCTTTGGTAATTATAAGTTGGCTGCAAAGACAAAAAAGGCAGATTATGAGTTTGAGGGAGATTTGTATAAGATTAAGACTTTTAAAGATATTACAAAGTTAGAAAAAAATGGGTTATTTGTATATGAGTCTGTTCCAGGAACAGCAGTGCATAATTTTGCGGTAACAGGACGAAAAGTTTCTTTTATAGTGGAAGCATTGGCAGATGCACAGATTACATTAGAACTTGAGCCAGAAAAAGAATATCGAGTATTTATCAATGATACGAATATCGGAAAGATGAAGACAAATCTTGGCGGAAAGTTAAACTTAAGTGTGGAGCTTAACGAAGGTCAGAATGCTACTGTAGTAGTAGAGAAAATATAATTAATAGGAGAATTTTATGGCAAAGACAAAACAACTGTATTTTTGCCAGGAATGTGGATATGAATCAGCAAAGTGGCTTGGGCAATGCCCAGGCTGCCGAAGCTGGAATACATTCGTGGAGGAAAAAGTAGTGACCTCCCAGGGTGGCAGGGAAAAGAAGGAAACAAAATCTAAAGTGACTGGTCTTTTCCAAGTAGATATGAAGGAAGAAGAGCGAATCATGACAAATATCAAGGAACTAGACAGAGTTCTAGGCGGTGGTATTGTGAAGGGTTCGCTTACTTTAGTTGGTGGAGACCCTGGAATTGGAAAATCAACATTATTATTACAAGTTTGTAGAAATTTAGCAAATCAAAAAAAGAAAGTGCTCTATGTATCTGGGGAAGAGTCACTCAGACAAATTAAAATGAGGGCAAGCAGATTAGGAGATTTTTTGGAGGAGTTATATTTACTCTGTGAGACAGATATCGATATTATTTGTAATACAATTGAGAAAGAAATTCCAGATATGGTGGTGATTGACTCGATTCAGACGATGTGCACAGATCAAGTTTCCTCAGCGGCGGGATCTGTCACACAAGTTCGAGAGGTGACTTCCATGTTGATGCAGCTTGCGAAGCGATTAAATATTGCAACCTTTATTGTCGGGCATGTGACAAAGGAAGGTGTGGTAGCAGGACCAAGGACATTAGAACATATGGTAGATACTGTTCTTTATTTTGAAGGAGAGAGATTTGCAGCCTATCGAATTTTGAGAGGTGTGAAAAATAGATTTGGCTCGACAAATGAGATCGGTGTTTTTGAGATGAGAAGTGAGGGATTGGTGGAGGTGGAAAATCCATCAAAGGCTTTGCTTGCAGGAAGACCAATGGATGCATCAGGTTCTGTTATCGTATGTTCCGTAGAAGGGACAAGGCCAATTATGATTGAAATTCAGGCATTAATTTCTAATACAAATTTTCAGATGCCAAGAAGAACGACAGTTGGTCTTGATTATAATAGAGTCAATCTTTTGATGGCAGTATTAGAAAAGAGAGCGGGGCTTATGCTTGGTAGCTGTGATGCCTATGTAAATTTAACTGGAGGAATGAGACTTGGCGAGCCAGCAGTTGACCTTGGTATTGTAATGGCGATTGTCTCTAGCTACAAAAATCGAGCGATGGATCCAAATACATTAATCTTTGGAGAAGTCGGATTAACCGGGGAAATTCGAGGAGTTTCGTTTGCGGATAAGAGAGTAAATGAGGCGAGAAAGCTTGGATTTTCTCACTGTATTTTACCTATGGCAAATTTAGAAGCCCTCCCAAAGAGAGAGAGAGAAAATATGGACTTAATTGGAGTGAGAACAGTATCAGAAGCTTTAAAACTTTTATAATGTCTTTAAAAGAATAGCAGCATAGTGAAAATAGTAAAAATGTATTCTGAAATATTGTCAGATAATTGTAAGAATTAAACATTGCGAACTAATTTTGAATATGATATAATGGGACAGTAAATTATCGTACCCTTACATTTAATTATGGAGACATAAGTATAAATAGAGCATCCTGGGTATACGGGAACTCTATAATCTAGAGTATGGACTTCATATAAGACATGATATTCTTTGGGAGAGATGCAGTGAAGATAGAAGGAAAAATCTTCTGATTTTAGGTATGGGAATGTTAATTTGCTGAAAAACATGCTTAATAAGCGAAAGATCAGGTTCACAAAAAGGGAGTGTAACAGTTTATGAGAAAAAAAATTGCGAGTTTTTTCCTCGTAGTGATAATGGGTTGTTCTATCTTTTCAATACAAGCAGATGCGTCAACCCAAGTTTATGTAAAAAGTACTGTTAATGTAAGAAGTGAAGCAAGTAATTCTTCAGACATATTGGGTGTTATTACACGAGGCTCGAAATTACAAAAAATTAGTGAAGCAAGAGGTTGGACAAAAGTTTCTTATAAGGGTAAAGAAGCTTATATTGCCAGTAGCTTTTTGACAGAGATAAAGTCAGAAGTTGGACAAAGTACACAAAGTACAACAGCAACTCAAACTGGTAATACGACGACTACAGAAGCAGTTCAAAACAATCAAACTACTTCCAAGACAAAAGTGTATGTCAATCATTCTTCTGTTAATGTGAGAGAACAGGCATCTTCCAAGTCTGCGCTTCTTGGAACGGCTAAGAAAGGTGCTGTTTTCTATAGAGTGGAGAGTAAGAATGGTTGGACAAAGGTTGAGTACGGTGCAGGATATGCGTATATAGCATCTCAGTATTTAACAACATCGCCAAATAATTCTCTCGTTACAAATCATACCGTATATGTTAACTATAAGAGAGTAAATGTAAGAAAAGCAGCTTCCAGTAAGTCTACTTTACTTGGCTATGCGACAAAGGGGCAGGCATTTACTAGTTATGGTACGAGTGGAGTATATACGAAAGTTAAATTTAACGGCGGATATGGATATATTGCTACACAGTATTTGACAACAAAGCAGACAACGGATACTGTTACCAATAAGACAGCGGTATATGTTAATAATCGCTATGTCAATGTCAGATCAGCAGCCTCCAGTAAATCTACACTTTTAGGAAAAGCCTATAAAGGAGAGAAACTGTATAAGCTTGGAACAGAAGGCTCTTATACAAAGATTGAATATGGCAACTCTGTTGGATATGTAGCAACGATGTACCTTACGAATAAAGCAGTTTCTACAACAAATAATGAGGTAACCACCTCCACAGCTTATGTAAATAATCGCTACGTCAATGTGAGAAAAACAGCTTCTAGTAAATCTACTCTACTTGGCAAACTATACAAAGGAGCCAAGGTGACGGTAGTTGGAAAGCAGGGAAGCTTTACGAAGATTAAGTATAATAATTCTTATGCGTATGTTGCTACGCAGTATTTAAGTGCATAGAGATATGGTACATAAAAGAGGGTGAGGATTCACCCTTTTTCTTTCAGAAAAAGTACAGATGAGATAAGAGTTGATTTTATGTTTTTGATTAAATTAATTATAATAATTGGATATGAAGTTTTTGTTTTACCAACGCTTTATTATATCAATTCTTCAATTTATATATAAATTTAAAAAAATTAAAAAAATTCAAAAAAACTGTTGACAAATGACGAACACATATGTATAATAATCATTGTTGGTTGGGAAATAAGAAATATAAAACCAGCTAAGACAATAAATAATGTAGGGGCATAGTTTAATGGTAGAATGTCGGTCTCCAAAACCGCTGGCGGGAGTTCGAATCTCTCTGCCCCTGTCTAGAGCTCCGCTATACTAGTATAGCGGAGTATTTTTTATATCCTAGAAAGTTATTTTATTATGAGGAAGTTTCCTAGGATATTACAGCAATTTTTTGAGAAATTTATATATTGAGAAAGGATATAAACTAAAATGGAAAATCAAATTCAAAATCAGTTGGACAAGAGAGAGCTATCTGTTCTTAGCACATTTATTAGTTATGCAGAATCTAAATCAGAGCTTTTATCGAATTTTTATGACGTACAGTCGTTACTTTTAGAAAAAATGGAGAGTGAGCCACAGATGTATAAGGCGAAGGAGGTTCTTGGAAGTCCTCTCTCCAATGGAAAAATCAAAAAAAGCTTTGATATGCTTGACAGAAAATATATAAAGAAAAAATTAGTAGTGGATGCCTTAAAGGATACAGGGGCGATTATTCCAGAAGAAATCAAGGAATATTTTAGTAAATTTTCCTGTAGACAGACTGCTGCTGAAACTTATATTCAATGCCATTTTGATATGATTTGTGATATTTATATGAATATTCCGCGAGAAAATAAAGTGAATTTACGACATATTCCAGTCGTGGACGGTACAGAGTTTGGAGTACAAAATATTTTTAATCTTTACGGAAGTGAAAAGTTTGTGTTAGCGTTCCGAGGAGAAAAGATTGCTCTTTCTATTGTAGCTTCTGCACAAGGCGCGGTGAAAGGAAGTGGAGAAATTTTTGTATATGCTATGACAGAGGATTGTATTTATAGAGATATTGCATCTAAATATTTTGATGTGACTGCGTTGCTTGGAAGATTTAAGGGGTAGAATTGTTTAATATTGATTAGGCAGTTTATGAAAAAGAACAAAATTTGAATTTTTTGTGTACTTAGTGGAAAACTGTTATATTATTTGATACAATGAGGACAGGCTCTATGAGAAGAAATCTTAAAGGATTTACACACAAAATATATATGGGAATGGAGAAGAGTAATATGATAAAGAAAAAATTATTAGTAATATTGGCACTTGGAGCTACTGTAGCTCTCTACGGATGTACAGATGGAACAGCGAGCAATAGCACAAAGACTCAAGATGGAACAACGACAGCTTCAAGTGAAACTTCTTCTACAGAAGAGGGAGAAGCAGAGGCTACAACAGAAGCGCCTGATTTCGAGAAGGAATATAATTATGCAGATTATATTGAGCTTGGTGATTATAAAGGAATTGAGTACGAGGAGCAAGATACAGAAGTAACAGATGAGGAAGTGGAAGAGAATATTCAGTCAACTTTGGAGGCTTCCTCAGAGATTCAAGAGGACAAGACAAAGAAAACAGTAGAAGATGGATCTATTGCTAATATTGATTATACAGGAAAAGTAGATGGAAAGGAATTTGATGGAGGTTCCGCAGAAGGGTACGACTTAGAAATTGGAAGTGGTACTTTTATTGATGGATTTGAAGATCAATTAATCGGTATGAAAGTTGGAGAGGAAAAGACAATTAAAGTTACTTTCCCAGAAGATTACTCTTCAGAAGATTTAGCAGGTAAAGAGGCAGAGTTTGATGTAAAAGTAAATTATATCGGAAAAGAAGTTGTGCCAGAGCTTACAGATGACTATGCGAAAGAAAATTTGGAGGCAGAGTCTGTAGAAGATTATAATAAGACAGTGAGAAAAGAGTTAGAAGAGAGTAAGAAAGAAAATGCAGAGGCTACAATCCAAGGTACGATATGGAGTAAAGTAGTAAGCAATGCAAAAGAGAAAAAAGATCTTCCGGAGGATATGATTAGCTATCAAAAGGAACAATTAGAATCACAGTATTCTAGTTATGCAGAAATGTATGGCATGGAAGTAGATGACTTTATGCAATCTATGACAGGTATGACTTTAGATGAGTGTGCAAAAGATAGTGTAAAAAGAACGATGGTTGCGAGTCTGATTATTGCAAAAGAAAAAATAACACTTTCAGATAAAGAGTATAAAGAGCGATTAGAAAATTTGGCTTCCGAATATCAGTACGAATCTGCAGAAGAGTTTGAGAAAGCGAATGGGAAAGATATAATAGAAGAATATATTTTAAATGAGAAGCTTTTAGACTATTTAGTAGAACAAGGTAAGGAGACAAAAGCGACAACAGCTGCTAGTACAGCGACGGAAGCGACAACAGAAAATAAATCAAAATAATTGATTTTTGTGCTTGAAAGTATAGTATATGAAAAAATCCAATAATCTGTCTAGGTTATTGGATTTTTCTTGCTTTATGAGATAATTTATGAGGTAAAAAGTAAGAAACTTTTTTGTTTTTTTTAAAAATAATCTATGCTATAATAAATGCAATGGCCGTTTAACCTAAAAGGTGGTGCTGTGAAGAAAGGAAAAGGAGGAATTTCCAGTTTTATGGCATCTCCTTTTCATGTAATAGAAAGAGAGGTTAGAAGAATGGATTTCGCAGTAAATATCGTGATGAATATGGCTCTTATTGTGATAGCTGGTCTGACAGGTATCGGTTATATCCAATGGATTGGCTGGAAGAAGTATGAAGGATTCATCGACTACTCTATGCAATACATGAAATTAGAGAAAGAAGAACAAGAAAAATGGATACAAGAAGAAAAACAAAGAGCAAAAGAGCAAGAGGATAAATTGCTTTCCTTAGACATTATTTTAAAACACGGAAATTCTATCGGGGCATATTCTGCAGTGAATGAGGATGGAAGTAGAAAAAAGGGAATTCTTTCTTTGAACCAGATAAAACTTTATGGGCAAAGTCAAGTGGGAAGAGATTATTCTTATTTTATTGATGAGCCAGAGATTGAAATTTGGGCTTCTGATAGAGATGGTGAAGTAGTTCTTCGCTCATCAACAGAGCAGTTTGAAATTCGACAAGAGGGAACTCCAAGAGATAAGGGTATTAAGTCACAGAGTATTAGATTGAAAAAAGGAATTTGGTACTATGTTATTTTGGAATCGAAGCATGAAATAAAAATTCAAGCGGTGGAAGGAATATAAAAATATGAGCGAACATAAGAAAATCAAAAAAATATGTCCTTGTTGCTTTCAAAAAATAACAAACGATGAGGTAGATTTTTTAGTAAAAGAAAATCATCTTCAGTTTTATTCTCCTATTTTGAATGATTTACTTACTCCGAGAGAGGACGTTTTGTATGAACATTTTTGGAATGGAATGGGAAGTAGGCTTGATGTAACACAGACACAGAGAGTCGTAATTACGAATCAAATGATTGAGTCGAAAAATGAGGAATTAAGACAGGAACAGCTGGAATGTATTGAAAAGATTTATATAGAAGAGAGCGGTGGATATGAAGTAATGATTAAAGAGGCAGGAATGACAGTAATTGCAAATATTATGATGTGTAATCACTGTCATAATATATTGCCGATTAATTTTTGGAAGTATGATTTAATTTCGATTGGCATGGCGGGAAGTGTGGCTTCTGGTAAGACGGTATTTTTATGTAGTCTCTTAGCCAATGGATTTGGCAGTTTAAATAGAAATCGGATTTCTGTTCGTATGGCGCATGGAGATCCTCTCGATAAAAATAAGATTGAGGTAGAACAGATGGCAGAACAACTTATCAGGGAGGGAATATGTCCAGAACCTACGAGTAAAGTATTTCGACAGCCCATTTATTTAGAAATTCGATATCAGGGAGAAGAGAAGGATCATTTCCTATTGCTTGCGCTTTATGATGTGGCGGGAGAGATAGTGAGAACCCAGGCGGGAACAGGACAGGCAATGTTTTTTCGCTATATGGACGGAATTGTTTTTTTGGTCGATCCTTCTCAGATGTTGCTTGAAGAGCCAATCTTTTTTAAGAGTGCTGTAGATGATGAAAAATTGCTTCGAGGACTTCGATTATTAAGCAGGGAAGAGCAAATCCGAATTCAGTGTAAAAGCAATGAAAATGGCAAAGAAGAGATGTTTGATAATCATATTTTGTATGAGGAACAAAAGGATGAGAAACTTTTATATGAGAGAAGACCAGAAATGATTCTTGATATGATTCGAAGTGGCGTGGGAGAGGGAATGCTCTCCAAAAAGTATATGGCTCTTACGATTGCACAGTGCGATCTTTTGAGTGAGCATGATGAAATTCAGAGAATACCTGGATTTAGTCTTCTATTTGATAGAGAGGAAGGAAAGGGCGGATTTTTTAATCCAGAGCATTATTTAATTAGACAACGTATATTAGAACAAATATTCGAACAAAAAATATATCATATTCAGAGAAATGTAAAAGAATATAAAAAATGTGGTTTGTTTTGTGGCTCAGCTTTAGGATGTGAGACAAAACAAATAGAAATTCAAAATATGGAAGTGACAAAAGCAGTAAAGAAAATAAATCCAATTCGAGTGGAAGAGCCAGTTATGTGGATTTTAATGAAAATAATGCAAGAAAGGGGCTGGATTTAGTGGGCACATTTCATCAACAGTATTATACCTGGTCTACAAACGCAATTTCTAAGAATAATAAGGTGGGATTGGGAATTGTTGCATCTTCCGATCAATTAGATGGACAGATGCAAAAAAATATAGAAAAATTAGCAGCGAGCTGTCATATATGCAAAAAAGAAAATATAACAATAGAAAAAATGGTATATAGCAGAGATTTAGCGACTTTTGTTGCTCTTGGTGCGACTCCTTGTGCAGTGGGGGCAGACATGAGAGAAAATAAATTTGTTCATATATATACTTATATGCCTACACAAGAAGAGAGAATACCGGAGGAATACTTTGCGGATTTTGTGTATGAGACGACATGGAACGGTGAGGCTGAGCTTCCAATGGAATTTCTTCCAGACTGGGAGGTTTCTTGTTTTTCTGTTTTAGAAAAATATAATTTAAAAGATTCGTTACCGCAGCTTTTTCAGGTTATATTTCGCTCTGTATGTGGCAGCCAAAAGCCATGTTATTTTTTAAGTCCAAGTAGAGAACCAAAGGAATTTTTAAAATTTGCGAGAGAAATTATGTTTTTAGTACATAAGATACTTCCAGCGGAGCTTAGAAAAGAGGCAGATTATGTATCTTTTGCAGTAGATGATATTGAGGAGGCACATTTTATTTTTAAAAATGGGACAGAGAAAGAGAATTTCTTTGATATTGAAAAAAATAAAGTGGGAGTACAAGCGGAAGAAATCTTTTTGGAAAAAGAGTTTTATAATTCTTTGACGAATCTTTTCTTAAATGACCAGCTTTTGTATGAGGAAACCTTGGATGAGATAAGTGAATGGTTATTTCAATTAAGTAGTTCACAAAATTGTTTAGAAAAACTCATTTGGTTTTATTTTAGAAATGATATTGCTAATGGAAAGCTTGGTCTTTCTATGAGTAATTTATTAGAGAAAGTAGATAGCTTTATTTATTGGGCAAAAAAAGATAGGCAGCTAGTTCCAGTTTTAGAGACTGTATTGGGAGCGATTTCTCCAGATAAATTAGAGGAGAGAGAAATTCCTGTCTATATTAAGCATCTTCTGCTCGGAGAACAAGGGGAGACAAGAGACCTTGTTTATAAGGAGTTAGATGAGATAGCAGCTTATTATTTTGAAGAAGATAGAACAAAATTTGATGATATTATGATTATGTTAGAACAGAGAAATCATACTATCTATGATACTTTGATTTTAGAGTATGGTAATAAGACAGGGAGATATGGCGAGGTGATTTTGCATGAAAAAATAGAGACGCCTCAAAAGTTAAAAGAAATTATATATAATCATCAAAGATTAATGGCTAATAGTGAGTATAAAGAGTTTTTGCTAAAAGAATCATATCGTCTTTATCAAGAGCCAGAATATGAAAGAAATAAAAAAATTGTCCGTTCCCTTGGTGAGAGAATTGATAAAAAAGCATTCCAAGATTTGATGAAAGAAGAGGCCTTCGAAGGGTTAGAAGACGTTGATACATTGGAGAAATTAAAAAAACATGTTTTCTCAATTCATTCGACAACGCTTAGCAGAGAGATTGCAAATGATCTATATGAAAAAGATTATAGTTTATTTATGAGCGGAGAGCAAGACTTAAGAGAGAGTATGCTATTTGCGGAGATTGCAGAGCGACTTTCTTGTGCTGAGAAGGCAAAAATAGTATTAGAAGAAAAATATAGGCAAGATTTAATGGAGTTTACACGGATAGATGAGATAAAGGAATATGTAATCAAGCATGGCAGGGGAGAAAATGCTTTGCTTCGTCCAATTGCTTTTTCGCATTTATTACAAGTATGTGAGGATTTTAAACAATTATCAGATTTTGAAGTGGATGATGCAGTGAGTTTGGCTGCGGAGTTATCGGATGATCAGAGTAAGATTTCATTATTTTTAGATGAAAAGAGAGTTAGGAATATTGAACAGGCGATTAAAGATAGTTCGATTGAAGAGATCGTACAATTTCCATTAAAGGAGCATAAAGAAAAGCGGGTTTATATTGCATTATTGGATAAATATAATGAGCTAGTAAAAGATAGGCAAAACGCCAAAAAATTATTGTCTATGAAAGAAGAAGTATGGATTAATTTTGTTATGAAGCTAGTATCGCCATTTGAGGCAAAGGATGAAAAAGCAATAAAAGCCGTTCAGATGACGAAAGATGTGCTAAGGCAAAATCGAGATTTAGGAAAACTTTATGAGGTGAATCGAATTTTAGATGCAAACGGATATACTACAATTTCTTGTCCAGAGATTATGTGGAATGCTGTCCGACTAAATGAGGTAAAGACAGCAGTAAAGCTTTGGAGTATTACAGATACATTGACGTTAGATCATATTTATGAGCTTTTAAGAAAGAAATATGGAGATAGAAAAGCAATCTCATTTTTAAAAGAAGAGCTCCAGGGAGATATTAGAGGGACGAAGAAGCTGCAGGCGTTTTTTAGACAGAGGGGAATTGATTATAATCAGCATAGTTCTAATATTTTAATGGAAGTTTTATATGATTTACTGCAAACGTATTATATGAGCTATTTGTTTACGCTATTTATCTATCTAGAACTTTTATTCCAAAAAACGAGTCGTTTGACGGAGAGTTATTTATTATGTGGCGGTGTTACTATTTTCTTAGTATCCATCTACTGTTATGAAAAATTGGCGTCCAGAAGAAAATCCTTCCAGCTTTCTCAGATTTATTTTATGGGTGTCATGGTGGCAATGTTAAGTAGTATTGTATTTTTATTGCCTGGTCCGACGGAGAGAACAGTTCTTCTTATTATCATGGGTATCTTAGCTGTATTTAATTTTTGTGGCGTGATTATAGCAAATAAACCAACGAAAAAGAAGAAATAGGAGGCACATCATGGAGTTAAGTCAGATAGAAAAAAAAATCCGAGATTTAGAAAAGAGAAATTATGTTTTTGCAGAATTTTTGGAAGATAAGATGGATGAATTCGGATTTAGTAATACTTCTCTAGCAAGAGTAGTCTATCATGAGGTGACAGATAAAAAGACGAGGGAAGTTAAATATGTGCCAGTAACAAGACAGGCAATTGCTTCTTGGCTTAAGGGAACAATACCGGGAAGCAGAGAAATTTATATTAGTCTTGGTATGGCATTTAATATGAATGTACAGCAGATTAATAAAGAGCTATTAGAAGTTTATATGGGAACGGGATTATATTGTAAGAACGTGGAAGATGCACTTTGGATTGCAGTAGTCAATCGTCTCTTTTCTCTGGAAGAGATTGAAAAGGTAAGAGTAGAGATTGAGGTGATGTTTGATAAAGAAGATGACGATGACGACATATGGGACGGCAGAAGTATTCCGACAAGCGACCTTTGGGGAGAGTTATCTAGAGCTGGAACAAAAGAAGAATTTTTCGATACGATTCGAACTCATAAGGTAGAATTTATTGGTGGAAATAAGCGTTTTGGAAAATGCTTGATGGAAGTAATCGAGGAAGAATATGGATATTTTGACAAGGCGACAGAATTTTTGTCGGATATTGGTTGTCTTCACTGTGAAGCTCAATTTTCCAAAATAAGGGCAGGAAAAGCCGTTGTGACGAGAGAGTGGTTACTCCGATTTTGCATTTCACTTCAAACTTCGTATGAATCGATAGAGAAGCTTTTGGAAAAAGCACAGATGGAACCACTTGGAATTACTCCTGTGGAAGTTGTCATAGAGATGGTGGCTAAAACTAGAAGTAGTCAGTTGAAAAATAGTCAAGAAGTTTGGATTAATATCGAGGAAATTTGTGATAGGCTCCAAAGTATGGGATATAATATGGATGAGGAAATCGGAAATAAATATAATAGTGCTGCCTCTCTCTCACTAGAGCAAAAGCTAATTTTCTCTGTGTTGATAGGGTATAAATTATTAGATTTAAAAAAGGCAAAGGATTATGGATATCAAAAAAATGAGTATATCCGTTATCAAAATGTCGATCATCTTTTGTTTGAGGAATTAAACCGGTGGAAGAAAAATATATCCTTTAAACAATTTATAAAAAAGAAGGAGAAAAAAACAAAAGAAGAAGTAAAAATTGAATGTGATAAGTATCAAATTGAATGTTTTGCTCAAAAAAGAGATAAAATAGCAGATTCCTTTTTATTAGAAAAGTTTTGTGATTATTGTTATTTAGCAAAACCAGAAAAGAGTTCAAAAGATATTATAAGAAATGATATTTATTTTTATACTGCCTTATTATATTCTATTTTTTCTGGTCGATGTTTTGTGAAAGATTTTGATGAAAAAAAAGAGCAATATTTAGAAAAAAAATATGATGAAAAAATATTAAAAGTTCTGATTCCTGTTTTTTATCAAAATTTGGGAGAGATAGAGGGAGAACATAAAATGATACCAATTGAGAGAATTATAGAAAGACTTTCTTCTTTAAGTGCATAAGTAAAAGTAAAGAAATTAAAATGATTGTCTCCTTTTCATGACGGTGCTATGATAGAAGTACGGGAATGAAAAGGAGGTTTTTTAATGGATTTTTTTGCACAAATAGGGGTAGGATTAGTTGTAGTATTGATTCTTTATATTATCATAAAATCGAATAAAAGTTTAGAGAAGGCTTATATCGCAAGTCAAGAGACAAAAAAAGAAGAAGAGATAAAACAAGAAAATAAAATTATAAAGAAACAGACGGTGGAGCGCTCTTCCCATACAATTGCCTCCGATTTGGTAATTGACCAAGAGAGAAGGAAAAAAGTTGTAGATTTTTGCATTTGGACGATAGATGCAGGAGGCAGATTAGAAAATAAAATTGAGGTGGAGCATTATCCGTTTACAATAGGAAGAGCAATAGATAATGATTTCTGCATCGATGATAATAGTGTGAGTTCTCACCATGCACAGCTAATAAAAGAGGGAGATTTTGTTATTTTAAAGGATATGAATTCTCTAAATAAAATATTTGTCAACGGAAGACAAACGCTAGAGGTGAGAGTTAAGGACGGACTTTGTGTTTTTTTAGGAAATACAGAATTATATTTTGAGGAAAATAATTAAGAAAGGATGGCATAAGATGGAACCTTTATATGTACGTGGATATAGGGCAATTTGCTGTCAAATTCAAAAAATAAAAGAAATGTTTATTTTTTTTCATAAAACTGCAGCTTTTTATATGATTCTTTTAGAGGTAGCAATGCTTCTTATTGTATATCCTAAAAAATCTATGGCGCCATATTTAGATATGCTTCTTATCTTGATTGGAATGACAATTTTATCTTATTTTTTGATTAAGAGAAATGAGGGCAGTATAAAAATATTAAATTATACAATTGTTCTTGTCACAGTTGGAATCATGCTCCAAAGTATTTTTAAGCAGGAAATGTTTTTAAAAAATGCAGAAAATATTGAGGGGCGTGTCTCTATGACAAGTTTGCAAATTCAATATATTTTAGCTTTTGTTTTAGCTGTGACAGCTGTTTTATTTTATTGCAGTAAATGGGGTAAGGTTTTATCGAAGGATTTTATGATACGAATTTTATTTGTCGTATCTATGTTATTTTATACGATTACGCTAGTTATGGCGAGAGCTGTGGGTGGTGGTGTAAAAAACTGGATTATGATTGGCGGTTTTTCTTTGCAACTTAGTGAGGTCAATAAATTACTTTATATATTAGTTGTGGTGGGAATTTTATGTAGTGTAAAAAATCCTTCCAAGAAAAGAATTATTACAGTATTTTTTGTGACGTTTTGTCATTTGTTTTTTTTAGTAGCACAGGGAGAGTTTGGAACTTTATTTTTAATTTTTGTCTTATTTTTAGTGTTTTTATTTTTATTTGTTCCAGACTTACGTGTATTTTTCGCCACATGCGCCAGTTCTATTGGAATGGGCAGCATTATAGTATGCGTAGGTATTTTCTTAAAAAAGATGACGCAGACAAGTCAGCTTTGGGCAAATGCGGGAGTTGTCCGTTTTTATCTGAGAAATTTTGAGAAAATTCAAAATCGATTTTTATATTTCTTAAATCCATCTTCCGATGCAGGGGGAAGTGGATACCAACTTCTAAAAGGGAGAGATGCGATTATGCTCGGGGGATGGCTTGGTTCAGATGCAATTACTGATTTACCAGTTAAGACGAGCGATATGGTATATCCAGCCTTAATTGAGAGATGTGGAATTTTGATTGCAATTTTAGTCTTTTTAGTCTTTGTTCTTTTATGGCTGGAGGGATTAAAAGTTTTTATTACAAAAAAGGATCGATATCACCAAGGTGTTTGTGTGGGAATCGTATCCATTTTATTTTATCAAACATTGATTATTATAGGTGGAAGTTGTGGAATGTGTCCGTTAACTGGAATTACATTGCCATTTATCTCAAGCGGTGGAAGTTCACTTGTTGTCTGCTTTGTGATGATGGCGCTGGTGATTGGAATATCGGGAAATGTAGCTTGGAAGGGAGAGAAAAATGAAGAAGAAGCAAAAAAAGACTTTGAATTTATTAAGAAGGACTCAAATCTTGCAAAGTGCCTCTCTCATTTGTGTGATTCTTATGATATTAACCCTCGTCGGGATATCGGCCGTATTGCCAGGAATCTCAGCAGAGGCGGATCAAAAAAAATCAAAGGCGGTATGGAGCAAGTACGAAAAAGAATATATAAGAGGACCCATCCTAGACAGAAAAGAAAATAAAATTGCCTACTCAGAAACAGCAGGAGGGGAGAGAATTTATGTTCATCCTAAGGCGTTTGCCACTTTGATTGGATATGATTCGAAGAAGTATGCGACAGCGGGACTTGAGAAAACGTTTGATAAAGAGCTGACATATAGTGAAAGTTCCAAAGGAGAGGATAAGACAGGATGTAGTGTACAGCTTACAATTGACAGTGAACTTCAGACAAAAGCGTATGAGCTGTTAGAGGGATATACAGGTTCTTGTGTTGTGCTTGACGCAAAAACAGGGGAAATTTTAGCTCTGGCTTCTACCCCATCTTATAATAATAATGAACTTGAAAAAAATTGGGATGAGATAGCAAGTTCTGATGGAATGCTCTTATCGAATGCTTTTCAAAATCCATCGGTTCCTGGCTCTGTATTTAAAATTATTTCTGCGGCGACAGTGCTTGATGCGGGACTTGAGGAGGATATTGTAGAAGATGAAGGATTTTTAAAAATAGAAGGCAGGAAAGTTCATAATGCGAATAAAAATGCATATGGCATATTAACTTTGCGAGAGGGATTTATGTATTCTTCAAACGTTTATTTTATGACAGAAATTTTAAAGGCTGGTCCTTCCATGCTTGAGAAAAATGCAAAGCAATTTTTATTAGGTGAGAATATCGAACTTGATTTTTGTACACTTCGATCGAATTTTGATTTGGGAGATTATTCTGATTTGACTCTTGCCATGACATCTTTTGGGCAGGGAGAAACTTTACTCACACCTCTTCATATGGCGATGATTACACAGGCAATTACGAATGATGGAAAAATGTTAAAGCCTTATTTAGTTGCAGAAATAAACGATGGAAAAAAAGTAAAAAAGGCAGGAAAAAAGGAAGTTTTGACAGAAGCCACGACAAAAGAAGTGGCAAATAAGATTGCCGATATTATGAAAGATACAGGAAGAGACTATGGTATTTATATAGATGGATATGAGGAGATTGAGGTGGGAGCGAAAACTGGTACTGCACAAAGAGGAAATGGAACGAATAATGCATGGATGGTTTCCTACGCTCCAGCAGACAATCCGAAGTATATTGTTTGTATGAATCATTTAAAGACAGATGAGGCGGGCATTTCTCTAAAAGAAGCCGTCGCCTCTATGTATCAGAAATTGTACGAGATTAATAGTAAAAATTGATGCCCCGTCCGCAGAATATGAAATGGGAGATTTTAAAATATATTCTCAATCATCTCTAGAAAATCATAGAAAAATAGAGAGGAATGGGGATGCAATCCTGTTTGTAGCACTGCTCCGAGTGATGGGGTAAGAGTAGTATTTTTATTATCTACAAGACGCTTGATTAAAAGAGAGAGACTTTGGATGAGAATTTGTTGTCCATTTAAACTTAAATCAAGGCCGTAGCATATATTTGGTGTGTACGAGGGAGATGGGTTTTTCAAAAAATAATAAGCGTAAGTAAAATCTAAAAGTTTAATACTATCTTCCTCAATTAAAATATTATTTTCATGTAAATCTGTATAGAGTACACCAAAATTTAACAAATAAGATAATAGATTTCCAAGATCTAGTATATACTTTTTTAAGTCAGATATGTTAAAATATGGGATAGATGACATGGGAGTTCCAGTCAAATATTCAATACAAAGAGCCTGACCATTCGGTAATCCATCTAACAAAAAATTAGGTTCATAGCCAAAATACATTGGGATAGAAGGATGACTAATTTTTGAGAAAGTTTCATACTCGTCTTGATAAGCTTCAAGTGAGGCGGGAGTTGTTTCTTTTGCTATTTTGATAACGTATTTGGATTTTCTTTCAGACACTAAAAAAAGATGACTGCGATTACTAGTATGAAGATAAGATATTTGATCAAAATTTTTTGGAAACATGATAACACTCCTCTTAAATGAAATAGTGAATAGGGACTTCTATAGTATACTACAGATAAATTTAGAAAACAAGTAAGGAGGTAAGGGGTATGGGCATTTTTCTGGAGAGCAGAAAAAATAAAAGAAAAGATAATCAAGATAATTATTGCTATATGGAATATAGAATTAACTTGGAAGCAGCCCTTAAAGTATATCTCGTGGCTGATGGGATGGGAGGTTTGGAAAAGGGAGAAAAATTTTCCAAGATGGCAATTAATCTTTGGCAGCATAAATTGTTAGAATTTATTATGGGAGAAAAATTTAGTGGATGTTCATTGAAAAAACAGATTGATGGACTTTGTTCTTTTTCTTACCGTGCGATACAAGAAATTAATGAGGAAGTATATCAATATGGATTGGATAATGGCATTTATGGTGGAACAACATTGACGACAGCTATTTTGTTTTGGGATCAGCTGATTGTTGCAAACTGTGGGGATAGTCCCGCATTTTTATTAGTTGGAGACAAGTTAAAAAGACTTACAATGGAGCATAATGTGGCAGAACAATTAATTCGAACACATAAGATAGAAAGAGGGAGTGAAACTTACTACCAAAAAAAGAATTTACTTACAGAGTTTATCGGCAAATATGCACCAGTAGAGCCGCATGTCATCCGCTTACCTTATCACGAAGAAGATTTATTTCTGATGGGGAGTGATGGGGCTTTTGGAGAGCTATTAGAGAGCGAGTTATTAGAGATACTTTTGGAAAATGAAGATTCACATATTATTTCAGCAATTTTTGATTATGCTGTGCAAAAAGGGGAAAATGATAATCAGACGATGATTTTATATAGAGGGAGAAATGAGACAAAGGAAGCTTATATTGAGAAGATAGAGGAGGAAAAGTTGATAGAAGAAAAAAAAGAAAATACAAAAAAGCCTTCTTTTTTTCGACGACTTTTCTAGACGGGGAGGAATGAGATGTTTCAAATAGGAGAGACTTTTCTTTGGATAAATGAACCTGAGATAGGAGAAAAACAATTAAGAATTGAGCTTTACATAGAGAAAGAGGTGTATCAGCATGGAAGTAAACAAGGTCTTCTTGTGCGAGATAAAAAGACGAAAAAGAAATATTTTGCAAAAATTATTTATAGCGAAAATACAGATGTATTTGTAGATAAGGAAAGCAAGGTTAGACTGTATTCCCCATTTATTGTGCGAATTTATGGAGGAATGTTTGAAGAAGAAAGAAATTGTTTTATTACATTAATTGAATATATTGAGGAGCCAGATTTGTCAAATCTAATCCGTTTTTCTTCTCCGCTTGGAGCTTCACAGGAGGAGACAATACAAATTAAGCATAAAATCGTGTTAAAAATTTTATATGGAGTTCATCACTACCTTTCTATGTATGAGAGCGATCCGATTGTGCATAGAGATTTAAAACCAGAAAATATTATGGCATCAAAAGATGGAGAGGTTGTAAAAATTATAGATTTTGATTGGGCACATTTACATGAGAGTAATGTGACTTTATTGATGCAGAGAAAGCAAAGAGGTACGCCAGGATATGCGGAGCCACAAGCTTGGAATAGTCATGAATGTACGCCTCTTATGGATATTTATTCTCTTGGACTTGTATTTTATTTTTTATACATGGAAAAGCATCATTTTTATGGACGAAAAGAGATAGAAGCCTATTTAATTGGAGATGAATATTCCTATACTTTGAAGGATACAGCAGGATTACCAAGAGAAATTCGTGATATTTTAAAAAAAATGATTGCAAAGAGAGAAGAGAGATATCAGACAATCGATGAAGTTATTGATGATTTTATCAATTACTTAAAAAAAGAGGGATATTCTTGGATATTAGAAGAACTTTTAGTGGAAGAGCCATCTGAAAAGATGCAATTTTCGTATAAAATGGGATGTATCAAATATAGTCCGATGGTGAAAAATTATCATTTTGTTCCAATTTGTATTGGCTCTAAGCAAGAGAGAAGTAAAAATGGAGTATTAAATGCATATATTTTATCTTTCTATCGGGTGAATGATAAGATGAAGTATGCTATTTTAGATAAGTCTTGTAGAAAAATAGGAGATTCCAACATAGATGAGGTGAAAGTCGGTGATAAATTTATCTATGGAAGTATTGAGACAACGATTACGAAGATAGAGGAAGGAAGGAAAAATGGAGACTAGAAACCCGAGAATAGATACTAAAATTCAAGAACAAATAAGAAAAGAAACAGAAAAAGCAAATACATTATATGTGGATTTCGTAGTTGACGCTACTAGCTCCATGTCATCGCTATATCCAGCTGTTTATATTACAGCTAAAAATCTTGTCGAGTGGCTTGTAAAGTACGAGGTTGCCCCAATGCTTGGAATAACTCTTATTCGAAGCCTAGAGGAAGGAGAAGAAAACGAGGTTGTCAATATAGAGGAAACTGCTGATTTTACTTTGGATGCGTCTCTTTTTTTAAAAAAATTGAGGAGAGTAAAGTTATATGGAGGGGCAAGTGATGGTGCAGAGTCGATAAGAGAGGCTCTTATGCTTTCTCTTAATAAGTTTCCAGAGAAGAGTAGTAAGGTTATGATTGTTTTTTCAGATGCCTATGAGAGTAAACAAAGTGATATAGACCTTACTAAAAATGATGTTGGGGCGGTTGTATTTTTTTGCACAGAAGAGCTTAGCAGGGAAGCATTTGATTTTTCTTTTATAGGAATGAATGGAGAGATTGATGAGGAGGGGAGTCCTCTTTTTGTTGATATTGAGGATATACTTGGACAACTTTCTTATTCAGATTATGAAAATATTGTTAAGCCTTTGAAAGATTTAGTAAAGGGTGTATCCATTGGGGCATAAAGAATATTTTAATCTGAATGGAACAAAAAGAGATTGAGGAGAGATGGAAGATGGAAACGGTATCTTTGGCAACTAATCATAAGATATACCAATATTCGCTGCCGGAGATTGGAGAAGAAATAAAGCAAAAAAAGATTTTAAAAAAGAGAGAGGAAATTTCCACAAGCAATTATAGCTACTATGAATGTGGAGATGATGAGATGATAAAGTTAATTGGTTCGGAAGAAAATAATAGTGAATTGGAGAATAAAATTATTTTCTTATGTTCAAATCACACTTTTGCAAAAAAAATTCGTGAGAAAAATTATCTTCTTCTTCCAAAAACAACAGTTCTAAAAGAAGAAGGAGAGGTTTCTTATACGATTGGTTATACTTGTGAGAAGCTGCCGTTTGAGGGAATTACTCTTAGACAATTATTTCAAAGAGAAAATATAGAAGAATACCATATTGATATTGGAGTATTATTTGAGATTGCGATTCACCTAATGGAGATATTAAAAGATTTGGCGCTGACTGATATTTATCCAGGTTTATTAGATTTAGATAGTATTGTTGTTCCAAGAGAAAATCCGGTTTCAGATATGAAAATTATCCATGTGGAGAGATTTCAATATTTGAGATATGAACAGAGTTTTCCGTGGTATCCATGTGATGAGCGAATTTTTGAAGAGGAAGTTATTTTGTTTCAGGAGTTGACTCAGTGGAAGGCAAATGAAAAGTTGCTCTATAAGGTATTAGTGGCAGCAGAGAAAGAAAATATAAAAATTCCGCCGAGAGATTCCTGGGAGTATTCTATTATTTTTTGGAACATTTTGCCATTTTCATGGAAGGAAAGATTTTTGTCTATTCAGACCGATGAAAAAATAGAGTATAGCCAAGTATTAAGCGAGTTAAAGCATACATTAGTAGAAGAAAAAAGCTATGAGATGAGCGGTGTAGATCGAAACGTGGAAGAAACTGAGCAAGAGCAAACTAGGGAAGAGATGAGAACGATGTTTGTATTGCTTCGCGAGGAGGAAGAGTCTCTAAGAGATATGAGCAGAGAACTCTATCTTTTAATGGAGGAATTAGAAGAGAAGAGTATGTATCACAGAAAATTGGCTTTTGTATACGGAAATAAATATATTTATGGTAGAACATTTTCTTATTATAAAAAGGGATTTCGTGTGCAGCTTCAAAAGAAAATAAAAAACTATTCTTTTGGAGAGGCGATATTGATTGCCGCTGAGCTTATGGAAGAGGAAATAAAAAGAGAGAAGACAAAGGCAGAACTCTATATTTTAGTGGATGGAAAGATTCGAAAGGATGCAATGTTTTTATATGCTGTAGAGAAACTAAAGGAATTGCTTGAAAATTATGAAATACGGTTTTTGCTTGTACCAATTGGAGAATGCCAAGGAGAAGCATATGGTATGTTAAGGAAAATGACAGGATTGAATACAGATATGGTCATAAATTGACGCAGTAGAGTAAAATTAAATTTTAAGAAGTATTGTAAAGAAAAGTATTTTGCAATACTTCTTTTTTTGTTATTGGATTAAATTAATTTCTCGGATTTTATTTACATAGTTTTAACATGAAACGGTAAATTATTTTAACAAAAGGGTGATAGAGTAAAGCATGTTTAAAGAACAAAAAGCCTTTGACAAAATTTATAGAATGAAAGAAAGAGTATGTCGTGCAAAAATAATATAAATTAAAATTGTCATTGGCAGTATAGAGTGAAATGGAGGAAAATTTATGAGATTAAAAAAATTATTAACAGGGGTATTTTTAGCAGCAACTACTTTATCTCTCTTTGCATGTAGTGGAAATGGCGGAAATGATTCTAATTCAGATGGTGTAAGTGATACACAAAAAGAGCAGACAACTGATAATAGTGTAGTAACAATCACAGGTTCCACTTCTGTAGAAAAAATTGTAAACTTGATGAAATCTGAGTTTGAAGCGTTAAATCCTGGAATTACAATTCAGTATACAGGAAGTGGATCTTCCGCTGGCATTAAAGACACAATTGCAAAAACAAATAATATCGGAGCTTCCTCAAGAGAACTTACAGATGAGGAAAAAGCAGAGAATATGACAGAGACGGTATTTGCTTATGATGGAATTGCAGTTGCAGTAAATCCAGCTAATAAAGTAAATAACTTAACGCTTGAGCAGTTACAGGGAATTTATTCAGGAAAAATTACAAACTGGAAAGAGGTCGGCGGAGATGACGCAGAAATCTTTGTCGTATCTAGAGAGGAAAGCTCAGGAACAAGAAGTGCTTTTGAAGAGTTGATTAAGCTTGAGGAAGTAAATGGACTTACTTCTAATGCGGCAGTTTCTGAGGGAAATGGTCCAGCTCAAATTGCGATTGCAGGAAATGAGAATGCAATCGGATATATTTCTTTTGCCTATATTGATGATACAGTAAAGGCTGTAACAGTTGATTCAGTAGAGCCTACAGTAGAAAATGTAAAGAATAATACATATCCACTTTCTAGACCATTTTTATTTGTAAGCTTTGATGATCAGATATCAGAAGCTGGAAAGAAATTTTTAGAGTTTGCAGTATCTGCCGATGGTCAGGCATGTGTAGAAAAGGATAACGCAATTCGCATAGATAAATAGAAAGGTTTGATAAGAAATGGAAAATACAGAAATACTCTCCAAAAAAGAGCTTGAAATACAAGGACAGATGGAGCGTAATAAAACAAGAGATATATTTGAAAAAATGGTAGAGACTATATTCTTTCTCTGTGCGATGGTGGCAGTTATCTCAGTTATTGCATTAATTGTATTTGTCTTCTGGAAGGGACTTAAGCCCTTCTTTGGGGCAGATGCCTATTCCTTTTTAGATTTTATTACAGGGACAAAATGGGCTCCAGGTTCAAATGTATATGGAATTTTTCATATGATTATAGCGTCGATATTAGCGACAATAGGAGCAATCTGTGTTGGAGTTCCAGTGGGATTACTTACAGCAGTATTTTTAGCTGAGATTGCCCCAGATAGTATGGTAAAAATTGTTACACCAGCAGTTGAATTACTTGCAGGTATTCCATCTGTTTTATACGGTGTATTTGGTGTGGGAGTTATTGTTCCAGCAATTAAAACTATTACACCGAAAGTACAAGGACAATCTCTATTAGCTGTTATTATCGTTCTTACGATTATGATTTTACCAACAATTATCTCCCTCTCTGTCACTGCTCTAAAGACAGTGCCAAAATCCTATAAGGAGGGTGCGTATGGTCTTGGAGCAACGAAAATGCAGATGATTTTTAAAACTGTAATTCCAGCAGCAAAATCAGGAATTTTATCTGCCACAGTACTTGCAATTGGTCGCGCAATTGGTGAGACAATGGCAGTTATGCTCGTAGCCGGTAATCCAGAATCTGGTATGCTAAACTCTATTTGGGATAAGGTAAGACTTATGACAACAAATATTGCGATTGAGATGGGATATGCATCGGGAAGACAATCTGAAATGTTATTTGCAACAGGTGTTGTATTATTCATCTTTATTATGATTGTAAACTTGACATTAGTTCGCTTAACAGCAGGCAAAAAAGATGACAAATAGAAAGGAAAAGTGAAAATGAATCAAAAAGCGAAAGATACTATCACAACTGGTCTCGTCTATGGTTCTTCTTTTTTGACCGTAGCGGTATTAATTTTAATTTTAGGATTTATTTTTATAAACGGTATCCCAAATATATCAATGCATTTTTTAACGAGTGATTATGAAAATAAGACAATGTATGTCAATATTCCAGTGAACAACGACGTAAATACAGTAGAAAATCCAGCAGCTTCTCTTGGAATCTCTGTAAAGCTAGATGAGAAAAATCAAGTAATTATCAGTGAAATTGAGGGAAATTCTACAGTAAAAGAAGCGGTAGATATGAATGGAGATAAAGCCAAAATAAAAAGAGGAGATATTATTTCTAAAATTGATGCAGTTGACTTAGAGGAAGTGTGGAAAACTGGAAATAAACAGCAAATTTTTAGTACATTTAGTGATAGCTTAAATCAAGCACAGAATCAGGTTATCCGATTAAAAATAACAAGAATAGGTGGCGGAATTATTCCGATGCTTGTGACAACTCTCTATATGATTATATTATCCTTACTTGTGGCAGCTCCAATCGGAATTTTATCTGCAATTTATTTGAATGAGTACGCAAAGCAGGGCAAATTAGTAACTTTAATTCGATTTGCAATTCAAAACTTATCTGGAATTCCATCTATTATTTATGGATTATTTGGCTCTATTTTCTTTGTACAGATATGTAAGATGAGCTATTCTATTTTGGCAGGAGCATTGACGATTGCGATTATTTTGCTTCCAGTTATTATCTCTACAACAGAAGAGGCTTTAAAAGCAATTCCAAAGGGATATAGAGAATCTTCTCTAGGGCTTGGAGCGACAAAACTTCAGACAATCTCAAAGATTATTTTGCCAAATGCTCTTCCTGGTATTTTAGTTGCAGTTATCTTAAGTGTTGGGCGAATTGTTGGGGAATCCGCAGCGCTTCTTCTTACAGCGGGTACTGTGGCAAGCATTCCGACAGCGCTTACTGGCTCTAAAGCTTCTGGTGCCACACTTACAATTAAAGCTTACACAGCGCTTAAGGAACAAGGGAATATCGGTGAAGCTTGTGCAATCGGTGTTGTATTAATTATATTAATTATTGTATTAAATTTCTTGTCTAAGATGATAACAAATCAATATATGGCGAGAGAATAAGGAATATAGAGGAAAATGAATAATTTAATAAATGATAGGAGAAAAATAAATGAATAACCAAATGAAATTTACAGTGGAAGATTTGCATCTGCATTATGGTGATTTCCATGCCCTAAAAGGAATTGATATGGAAATTCCAAAAAATAAAATCACAGCTTTTATTGGACCTTCTGGATGTGGAAAATCCACCTTTTTAAAGACAATCAATCGTATGAATGATTTAATAGAAAATGTAAAAATTGATGGAAAAATTTATTTAGATGACGTCGATATCTATCAAGATATCGATGTGACAAAGCTTCGAACTAGGGTAGGAATGGTGTTTCAGCAGCCAAATCCATTTCCAATGTCAATCTACGATAATGTAGCGTATGGACCTAGAATTCACGGAGTAAAGAAAAAAGCAGTGCTTGATGAGCTTGTAGAAAAAAGCTTAAAGCAGGCTGCTATCTGGGATGAAGTAAAAGACAGATTAAAAAAGAGCGCACTTGGTATATCTGGTGGACAGCAACAAAGAATTTGTATTGCGAGAGCCTTGGCTGTACAGCCAGAGGTAATTTTGATGGATGAGCCGACATCTGCTCTTGACCCAATTTCTACATTAAAAATCGAAGACTTGGCGACAGAGTTAAAGGAAGAATATACGATTGTTATGGTAACTCATAATATGTAGCAGGCGAGTAGGATTTCCGATAAGACTGCATTTTTCTTAACTGGTGAGGTAGTAGAATACGACGATACTTATAAGATTTTTAATAACCCTATAGATAGAAGAACAGAAGATTATATTACAGGACGCTTTGGTTGATTTTTAATAATAGATTGCGTAGATTATGCTCGTTTGGAGGAAATCAACTAAAGTATATCAAAAACTGTACTTTACAATTGAGAAAAAATGAATTATGCTAAACTAGAAAGGAGCTTTTAAAATATGGGAACAAGAACCGTATTTTTAGAGGAATTAGAAAAACTAAATAACGATGTCATTAAAATGGGAACGATGCTTGAGACATCTATCGCTCTTATGATTCGAGCAATGAATCATCGAAACGTATCTATGGCAGAAAATGTTATCATGCGAGATGATCAAATTGATGACATGCAGCTTTCTATTGAACAAGAATGTATTTTACTTATCGCAAAACAGCAGCCAATTGCCACGGATCTTCGAGAGGTAGCATCTATTATGAAGCTTGTGACAGATATTGAGCGAATTGCAGATCACTGTTCTGATATTTCGGAATATTTGCTCGATTTATATAAAAAGGAGCAGATGGAAGAGCCGAAAGATTTGCAAAATATGATTGTAGTCATGCGGGAGATGGCAACTAATATTATTATTAGTTATGTAAAGAGAGATATTGAGTTGGCGCAGAAGGTTCATGACCAGGATGATATTGTGGATCAGTATTTTGATTCTATTCGGGTGGAACTTACAAAGATAATGCAAGAAAATCCCGTGTTTATTCCTCAATGTGTCGATTATTTGATGATAATAAAATATTTAGAGCGTATGGCAGATCACTCTGCCAATATTGCGAGATGGATTCAATTCATCGTTACAGGAGAGTTAGAACAGTAAAATAGAAATAGTTGAGGACAGATTATGGAAAATCACACAATTTTAGTCGTAGACGACGAGGAACATATTTTAGAATTAATTGAATATAATTTGTATCAAAATCAATTTCATGCGCTTACTGCCCAGACTGGGGAGGAAGCGCTTGCTTTGCTTGCAAAAGAAAAAATTGATTTGGTACTGCTTGACTGGATGTTGCCAGGAATCAGTGGAATTGATGTATTAAAGGAAATTCGAAAAAATGATAGGCTGGGTGAACTTCCTGTTATTTTGCTCACTGCTAAGGGAGAGGAAATCGATAAAGTATTAGGACTTGAGCTAGGGGCTGATGATTATATTTCCAAACCTTTTGGAATTCATGAATTAATTGCAAGAGTAAAGGCGGTGCTTCGCAGAAGTGTAAAACTAGAGAACAAAAAAAGAGGAAATGAGGATTGTCTTATTTTGTCAGATATTAAAATTGACCGTGTCTCAAGAGAGGTTTTTGCCAGGGAAACTTTGATTGAGCTATCATTAAAGGAGTTTGAGCTTTTATATTTTCTTGGAAAAAATAAGGGCAGAGTTTTTACAAGAGATCAGCTTTTGGAATACATATGGGGATATGACTATTTTGGTGAGACGAGAACGGTGGATGTTCATGTGAGAAATATACGAAAAAAATTGGAGGATGTTGGGATTAAAGATATTCCGATTAAGACAGTGAGGGGAATTGGATATAAATATCAGGAGTAGACAGTTAGAAAATGGAGAAAAAATGGATTTTAATTTATATTGTGGGAATTATATTGGCAATTGTCGGAACAGGTATTGCCATTGGAAATATTACTCTAAGTTATATGGAGCTGGAAAATCAAACTCAATATAAAAAACAAGTCGCTCTTTTAAAGGATGATTTTGAAAATACAAATATTTTAAATACAGAGGATGCGATTTCTTTTGTCGATAATAAAAGTAAGCTTTTTGATATCCGTATTACATTGATTGAGGAAAATGGAATTGTATTTTATGACTCTGAGACGAAGGATACAATAAGAGAAAACCATAAGGGGAGACCAGAGATAGAAGATGCCCTAAAAGGAAAAACTGGATTTGCAAAGCGATATTCAAGTACAGTGGGCAAGGACTATTATTATGTGGCCTTAAAGGTTAGTCAGGAGGGCTTTTCTGGTGTTATGCGTATTTCCATTCCATATGATCAGTTTCAGCTTATTATATCAGACTTTACAAATACAATTGCAGTGACCATTATTATGGCTGTTATCTTAGTTAGTCTATATGTGAGCTATTTTGTGAAGAAAATGACAGATCCCATTGTCAAGCTTACTTCATCGGCAGAAAAAATTGCTGCTGGAGATTATAATCAGGAAATTCAAGTAAAGAGCAAGGATGAGATAGAAAGATTAGCGACCGCATTCAATAATATGGCGAAGAGTCTTCATATTAATGAGGAAATTTTAAAAAGTAAAAATGAGGAATTAAATGCGATTTTATCTAGTATGGTTTCAGGTGTAGTTGCTCTGGACTATAATTATAAAATTTTATTTTGCAATGATCAGCTCGGTGATATTTTAGGATTAGGAAAAGAAATTATAATCGGAGATTCTCTCTTTTCCTATTATCGAAGTGAGAAAATTATCTCTCTCATGGAACAGATTAAGGAGAGTGATACAGTTTCAGAAGATGAAATTGCTCTCTTTTTAGATGATGAGGAGCATATTGTCCGTGTGAGAGGAACATCGCTTCATGAGAAGGAAAAAAAGAAAGTGGGATTGCTTCTTGTCTTTGAGAATATTACAGAATTAAAGAAAGTAGAGCAGATGAAGGCTGAATTTGTGTCAAATGTGACGCATGAGCTTAAGACACCGCTTACCTCAATTCGGGGGTTTGTGGAGACATTGCAAAGTGGAGCTATTGATGATCCTGTTTTTGGGAGAAAATTTTTAAATATTATTGATATTGAGTCGCAGAGGTTGACAAGATTAATTGAAGATATTTTAACGCTCTCTAAAATTGAGTCGGCACAGGAGTCACAGACGGGAGAAAAAATATCAATTGGCAGTGAAAATGAGATGGTAGATATGCCCAAAGTGGCAGCGGAGGTTATTGAGCTTCTTGAGGCAAAGAAAAATGAAAATATTATATTAGAGTTAAACGTGCCAGAGCATATGACACCGTATTTTGGCAATCGTAATTATTTAAAGGAAGTTATCTTGAACTTGACAGATAATGCTCTAAAGTATACTGTGAATGGAAAAGTTACGTTATGTGTGAAAGAAGAAGAGAATAATCTTATTATTTGTGTAAAAGATACTGGAATGGGAATTTCGAAGGAGCATCTGCCAAGATTGTTTGAAAGGTTTTATCGTGTGGATAAAGGACGCTCTAGAAAGCAGGGCGGTACTGGACTTGGACTTTCGATTGTAAAGCATATTGTGGAGCTTTATAGAGGGAAAATTTCGGTTGAGAGTGAGCTTGGAATTGGAAGTGTATTTATAGTAAGTCTTCCTTATGTGAGTTGATAAGAATGGATAAAAAGATAAAAGAAATTCTATAAATGAGAATAAACTTCTCTCCCCCTGTAGTATTGGATGGAAAATCCATAGAAACTACAGGGGGATTTTTTCAAAGTTACATGGTAGCAGTATTTTATATGCTCGCTGCTAATGCTTTAACTTTCTCCAATTCCGGACATTCAGACATGCTGCCTTTCTTTTCCATATTCGGAGCAGTAATAATTCCCATGTCTTCCCATTTCAGATAGTTGACCATGCTTTTATATTGCCTAATTGCGGCATCAAATACATATCCATCCGCACCTGCATCTAGGAGAAGTGCAGTTTTGTGGAAATGAAATCCGACACTGCCAAAAGCGTACATTCGGTCTATGACAGTTTTAAGTTGGGCTGTGATATCGAACCAGTAGATTGGAGATGCAAAAACAACCATATCAGCAGTTTTTAATGATTCATAAATAGGAGTCATATCATCTTGTTGGGAACAGACTCCATCGTGTGCATAGCAGTATTTACAAGCAATACAACCATTGATTTTCTTATTTGCCACGGGAATAATCTCGACCTTATGTTTTTTGGATACGGTATTAGCAAATGCCTGTGTCATAATTTCTGTATTACCCATTTTGCGGGGACTTCCGCTTAAAATAACAATTTTCATGTTTATTTAGGCTCCAACATTCGTAATTGTAGTTATAGGGGAGCCGTCCTCCTTTCTATCAATATATTTTCTAGATTTTTGTTTTGATGGTGTAAGTAAATTACTATCAAATTCTATTATATCCTCCAAGACGATTAGAGAGCAATGGATTTGATTCCCATATAGGAAAAGATATAAAGATGAAAGATTTTCTATTGTACATGCGAAATATTAGGATAGATATGTTCCATTCGTTCGTTATCAAATCGTGTATCAATCCAATGCTCAAAAGTATTTTCTGCTGTTTGGTTATGTACTCTTTCATTGTAGCGAATGAGAGCACAACAGGACATGAACATATTTGTTGTCATAAATATAATGATAAGCCATGTAATCCATGTTCCGATTTTTTTTGGTATTTTTTCAATCCATTTCGAGAAGAAAGGATATAAGCTTTTGAACCAGACAACTGCGGCGATTCCCCAGAAGATACAGTAGAAAAGATTGATTCGTCCGCCTAAGTTAAAAGGCATATGGCTATAATCCCAAAATACAGCACCGAAAAGATGTTCTGTCGCTACACTGCATATGTATTCGTACGTACCACCAAGAAATACTCCAGTTCCAAATAGGAAACTTTCAGAAAAGTTGCGATAGCGATAAAGCAAGACAGTAACTGCAGCGATTCCAAGTCCCCATACAATGCTAAATGGTCCCCATACAAGACTACTTCTGCTCATCCATACGCCACCGTAGAGACGACAGTAAATGGTTTCTGTGATATCTCCAAGGAGGGAGCCAATAAAGAATAAGAGTATAATTTTATAAAAACTGCAGCCGTAGGCAAATATTTCAGGATGAACTTCTGTCTCTGGTTTAAGTTCTATAATCTGATATGTCAACTCGATACGTTTTTCGACAAAATGATAGATTTTTGTGGCTAGTTTTTTTGTGAAAGAATCGAGTAATTCATCAGTAGCTTTCCATTTTTCTAATCGTTTACTTTTATGGGAGAGAATCATAACAGAGGCAAGACCATCCAATATAATAATTCCACTCAATAAAACGATGAGTATTTTTGCAAAAAGATTGGGAAAAAGTTCATAGATATATAAGAGAAATTCATTTCCCCATTGCATGGCGATAAATCCAAGTGCACCCCATAAAAGAGAGACAGGGAGACAAATATATCCATCCAAATTCCATTTATATTTATGATAATTCCACCAGCGTGCATGATAAAATTTTTCGATTAAGTGACCAGAAATATATTCTACAACTGTGGCAATAATGGCACAAAATAAAAATAACCAAGAGCCGTTCAAATCGTGGGTAAATAGAGTCATTAATATAGCAGCAACTCCGTAGATAATACAAAGAGGTCCGTTGATAATGCCGTGGTTAGTAAAGCGTTTTTTCTGGATAGAGCTTATCGTAGTCTCAAAAACCCATCCTAGAAATGAATAAATAATAAATAACCATAATAATTGAAAATAATGTTCCATAATACTCCTTTTTAGGTAAAATATATATTTATATAAGAAAAAATATAGTTATATAAGTATATAAGAAAAAGATAGAGATTGCAACAAAATTTCAACTTCGAGAGGATAAAAAAGGGAATTTTGTAGAATAAATACGAATTTGAGTAAACATAATTTTAATGTTATAGTATGAAAAAACAAATTAAAAATACTTGAAAAACAATTGAAATTATGATAAACTATAAAAAATATAAAAGTTAGGAGGAAGAAATATGAGAGAAGCAAGTATATATGCCAGTAAAAAAACAAAAGAAGAAATTTGGCCAGAATTTTCTAAACGTTTTAAAAATGCTGCTTCCCATAACGTTTATTTTTGTGATATCAATGAAGCGATGGATTATTTAGAAAAAGATTTCATTAATTTTAGACAGAAGGATACAGATAAATATTATGATTACTTAATTAAGAAAACGAAATCGCATCTATTAAAAGCAACAACAGTAAAGAAAAAATTAAATGAGCTTCATAAATTCTCAGAATTTATTGTGGAATATAAAAATATGTTTGGAATAGCAGAAGAATTTGAAGACTTTTTTAAGAAATATGCGATTCAATATGTTGCAGACTATGAGACAACAGAACTTATGCCAATTCAAAAGATAGATGCGATTTTGCAGTCAGCGAGAGAAAATTTGATGGATTATTTTATTTTAAGTCTCGCTTTTCGGATGACGCTAAAATCAACGCAGATTATTGAACTTAAGAAGGAAGACTTTATCGCAGATCCAAACGGAGTATATCTTATTATGCCAAATAAAAAGGATATTAAATATGTTCCAGAGGATATTGTTGTTATTTTAGAACAGTATTTGGAGAAGAGAGAAGATAAGGAGTTTCTTTTTTATAATAAATGGGGAAGAAAATTAAACAAGCAATATTTGCATCGAATGCTCAGAAAGCATACAAAGCAGGCAGGTGTATCAGATTGTAGTATGCAAGATCTTCGAAATACTGGAGCGGGAATAATGTTTGCCTATGGAGTAGAACCACAACATGTGGCAAAACAGATGGGAATTACTTCTATTCATATTAAGAGATATGATAATGTTCTTTATAAGTATAATTTGATGAAAGAGGCAAATGATGTTGTACAACTTAAAATATTGCCGCCATTTGGCCTATAGGAGGAAGAGTTATTAGAGAAATTTTTTGTTTATAATTTAATTTTAATATAAGCATTAGAATAAATAATTATTGAGTTATTTGATTAAATGATTAAAGCTAAACGAAATATAGAATAAAATGAATAAGATGATATCAATATATCAATAATATGAGTGAAAAATTTCTCTAAAATCGGTAAAAAAATGTTATAGTATGATAAAACTATAAAAATCCAACCAAAATTTTGCTCCGCAAAACAATAATCAAAAAAATCAAGTCAAATTCACCTAGAAGTTTTATAAAAATACAGGTAGACGAATTGAAAATTTAATATTATAATATATGCAATGTCGCTTATTGAGCAGGAAATCATCCTGTATCTTTTATAAAATAATAACGAGAAAGGAAGATAGACATGGAATTTAATATTGCAATAATTAAAGGTGATGGTATCGGTCCTGAAATTGTCACAGAGGCAATGAAAGTTCTCGATAAAATAGCCGAAGTTTATGGACATACTTTTAACTATGAACAGCTTCTACTCGGAGGGGCTTCCATCGATGCATATGGCAAGCCACTCACAGACGAAACATTGGAAGCAGCAAGAAAAAGTGATTCCATTTTAATGGGATCCATTGGCGGAGATACAACGACATCTCCTTGGTATAAATTACCAGCAAATTTAAGGCCAGAAGCGGGGCTTCTTTCCATTCGTAAAGGACTTGGTCTTTTTGCAAATATTCGTCCAGCAATTCTCTATAAAGAATTAAAAGCAGCTTGTCCTCTTCGAGATGAGATTATTGGAGATGGATTTGATTTTGTTGTAATGAGAGAGTTAACTGGTGGTCTCTATTTCGGTGAGAGAAAGACAGTGGAAGAAAATGGTATGAGAAAAGCATACGATTCTTTAACTTATACAGAGGAAGAAATCAGAAGAATTGCTATCCGTGGTTTTGATATTGCCAGAAAGAGAAATCATAAGGTAACAAGTGTAGACAAGGCAAACGTACTTGATTCTTCCAGACTTTGGAGAGCTGTAGTAGATGAAGTGGCAAAGGATTATCCTGATGTTACATATGAGCATATGTTAGTTGATAACTGTGCAATGCAGCTTGTAAAAGACCCAACTCAGTTTGATGTTATTTTAACAGAGAATATGTTCGGTGATATTTTATCTGATGAGGCAAGTATGGTAACAGGCTCTATTGGTATGTTATCTTCTGCAAGCTTAAATGAGGGAAAAACAGGTCTCTACGAACCAAGCCATGGTTCTGCACCAGATATTGCAGGTCAGAACAAAGCAAATCCAATCGCAACTATTTTATCTGCTGCCATGATGCTTCGATATTCCTTCGATTTAGAAAAGGAAGCAGATGCAATTGAAAATGCTGTTAAAAAAGTATTAGAAGATGGCTACCGAACACCAGATATTATGTCCGATGGAAATACTTTAGTTGGAACAAAAGAAATGGGAGATTTGATTGTAGAGAGAATCTAATTTTGATAATTTGATTTTCACACTCTAAAATTTAATTATAAAATCTCTGTTTTATAACAAAAGTAAAACAGATTAATATTTTATGTAATGCAATAAAACAAAGATAAAAATACAACTTAACTAATAGATAGATGGAGGTAAAAATAATGAAAAGTGATTCCGTAAAAGCAGGATGTTCCCAAGCTCCTCATCGTTCTTTATTTCATGCACTTGGAATTACAGCAGAAGAGCAAAAGAAACCATTAGTAGGCATTGTAAGTTCTTATAATGAAATTGTGCCAGGTCATATAAATCTTGACAAAATTGTAGAGGCAGTAAAATTAGGAGTTGCAATGGCAGGCGGTACTCCAATCGTATTTCCAGCCATTGCAGTATGTGATGGTATTGCTATGGGACATATTGGTATGAAATATTCTCTTGTAACAAGAGACTTAATTGCAGATTCCACAGAATGTATGGCTATGGCTCACGCATTTGATGCCCTCGTTATGGTGCCAAACTGTGATAAAAATGTTCCTGGTCTTTTAATGGCAGCCGCTAGAGTTAATGTTCCAACCGTATTCGTAAGTGGTGGTCCTATGATGGCAGGTCATGTACACGGCAAAAAGACAAGTCTCTCCAGTATGTTTGAGGCAGTAGGTTCCTACACAGCTGGAAAAATTACAGCGGCAGATTTAGAGGAATTTGAAAATAAAACATGTCCAACATGTGGATCTTGTTCTGGTATGTATACAGCAAACTCTATGAACTGTTTAACAGAGGTTCTTGGTATGGGACTTAAAGGAAATGGAACAATTCCAGCTGTCTACTCTGATAGAATCTTACTTGCAAAACATGCAGGTATGAAAGTTATGGAATTATATGAGAAAAATATTCGTCCAAGAGATATTATGACAGAAAAGGCATTTATGAACGCTCTCACTGTAGATATGGCACTTGGATGTAGCACAAACTCTATGCTTCACTTACCAGCAATCGCTCATGAGGCAGGAGTAGAACTAAATGTAGACATTGCAAATCAAATTAGTGCAAAGACACCAAACCTTTGTCACTTAGCCCCAGCAGGTCCAACTTATATGGAAGATTTAAATGAAGCTGGCGGTGTATATGCAGTTATGAATGAATTAAACAAAAAGGGATTATTATACACAGATATTATTACAGCTACAGGTAAAGCAGTTGGAGAAAATATCGAGGGCTGCATAAATAAAAACCCAGAAGTCATCCGTCCAATAGAAAATCCATATAGTGAGACAGGTGGAATTGCTGTATTAAAGGGCAATCTGGCACCAGATTCTGGTGTTGTAAAGCGTTCTGCAGTAGCTCCTGAAATGTTAAAACACGAGGGACCAGCCAGAGTATTTGACTGTGAGGAGGACGCTATCGCAGCAATCAAAGGAGGAAAAATTAATCCAGGCGATGTTATTATCATTCGTTACGAGGGTCCAAAAGGTGGACCAGGTATGAGAGAAATGTTAAATCCAACTTCCGCTATTATGGGTATGGGACTTGGATCAAGCGTTGCACTTATTACAGACGGACGTTTCTCTGGCGCATCCAGAGGTGCCGTAATCGGTCATGTATCTCCAGAAGCGGCTGTCGGTGGTCCAATTGCCTTAGTAGAAGAAGGGGATATCATCAAAATTGATATTAATGCAAATACACTTAATATGGATGTATCTGAGGAAGAATTAGCAAAGAGAAGAAAAGCTTGGCAACCTAGAGAGCCAAAAGTTACAACAGGATATCTTGCAAGATATGCATCTCTTGTAACATCAGGCAATAGAGGAGCCATCTTAGAAAAATAATAGTAAAATAGAAAGAGGCATAGAACATGAAACCAAAGATGTTAAACGGTTCTGAAATTGTAGTAGAATGTTTAAAAGAGCAAGGAGTTGATACTGTATTTGGATATCCAGGTGGAGCAATTTTAAATATTTATGATGAATTATATAAGCATCAAGGCGAAATTACACATATCCTTACTTCCCACGAGCAGGGAGCTTCCCACGCAGCGGATGGATATGCAAGAGCGACAGGAAAAGTAGGCGTTTGTCTTGCAACTTCTGGTCCTGGTGCAACGAATCTAGTAACGGGGATTGCTACAGCTCATATGGATTCCATTCCGCTTGTAGCAATCACTGCAAATGTGACAACAGATCTTCTTGGAAAAGATAGTTTCCAAGAGGTAGATATTGCAGGTATTACAATGCCTGTCACAAAGCATAGCTATATTGTAAAGGATATAGAGACTTTAGCTCCTACGATCAGAAGAGCTTTTGAAATTGCACAGACTGGACGACCAGGTCCTGTCCTTATCGATATTACAAAGGATGTGACAGCAGCTAAAACACTTTATATACCACAGACACCAAATAAAATTATTCCATCCTGCGAATATGTTCGCGAATTAGATATTTTAGAAGCAATCAATGCTATCAAAGAGGCAAAAAAGCCATATGTATTTGTAGGTGGCGGATGTATCTCTGCCAATGCTTCAGAGGCAGTTTATGAGTTTGTTGAAAAAATTGATGCGCCTGTCGCAGACACGTTAATGGGAAAAGGCGCATTCCCAGCTGATAATCCTAGATATACAGGTATGGTAGGTATGCACGGAACAAAGATATCTAATATCGGAATTTCCCAATGTGATTTATTAATTGCAGTGGGTGCACGTTTTAGCGACCGTGTTACAGGAAGTACGGCTACATTTGCAAGAAATGCAAAAATTATTCATATCGATATCGACCAAGCAGAATTTAATAAAAATGTCAACGTAGATGTAAGGATTGCTGGTGATGCCAAGGTTATTCTCACAATGATGAATAAACGTCTGAAACAGCAAGACCATAGTGAGTGGATGGCAAAAATCGCAGAACTAAAAGAAAAATATCCTCTAAAATATGATAAATCTTTGCCAATTTCAGGTCCTGCTATTATCGAGAAAGTATCTGAAATTACAAACGGAGAGGCAATTATTACAACAGAGGTAGGACAGCATCAAATGTGGACTGCACAGTATTATCATTTTAAATATCCAAGAACTTTCCTAAGTTCTGGAGGTCTTGGAACAATGGGATATGGACTTGGTGCAGCTATGGGTGCCAAAATGGCATTTCCAGAAAAACCTGTTATTAATTTTGCTGGAGATGGTTGCTTTAGAATGAATTTGAATGAAATTGCAACTGCTGCCAGATATCAAATTCCAGTAATTGAAATTGTTATCAATAATCATGTACTTGGCATGGTACGTCAATGGCAAGATTTATTCTATGGACAGCGTTACTCTCATACAATTTTAGCTGACGGTGTAGATTTCGTAAAAGTAGCAGAGGGACTTGGCGCACAAGGTGCGACTGTTTATACATTAGAAGAATTTGAAAAAGCCTTTCGCTATGCGCTTGAACTTAAAAAACCATTTGTTATCGATTGTATCATCGACCAAAATGATAAGGTATGGCCAATGGTAAATCCAGGCGGAGCGATTGAAGAATGTTTCACAGGAGAAGACCTAGAAAAGAAAAATAAATAATAAGACGAATCATAATTGATAAAGATAAAAAACTGCCGAGAAATAGCATAGGATAAAGAACGAGTTCTTATCTATTTCTTGGCAGTTTTCTTTTGAAAATTTTGGAAACAAATGTTTCATTTTTTCATACAATAAAATGAGAGAAATTATTAGATAGAAATGGACAAAATTTTTTTATATCTTGCATATTTTTTATGAATTTTCTATAAGGTTTGCGAAAAAGACATTATTTTAACGAATTAATTCTTGACGAACTACTAATTATTCGCTAAAATGGTGCTTAACGTAAGAAAATAAGGAAAATCTCATATAAAATTGTACCTTATTTATGAAGGCAAACAAAGTCTTAAACTTCAAAAACTTAAAAATAATTCATATACAACGTATTATTATCAGATTGCTGTTTATACAGTTTTACTCGTCTTATAATGACGGGAACTTTTACAACAAATATAGAAGAACCATTTAAGGAGGAAATAAAAATGGGAAGAGTTTATAATTTTTCTGCTGGACCTGCAGTGCTCCCAGAAGAAGTATTAAAAGAAGCTGCAAATGAAATGTTAGACTATAATGGGACTGGAATGTCTGTTATGGAAATGAGCCATAGATCCAAAGCATTTGAAGAAATTATCAATACAGCAGAGGCTGATCTTAGAGAGCTTATGAATATTCCAGATAATTATAAGGTATTATTTTTACAGGGCGGAGCTTCTCAGCAATTTGCCATGATCCCTATGAATCTTATGAAAAATAAAGTTGCGGACTATATCGTAACAGGACAGTGGGCAAAAAAAGCAAGCCAAGAAGCAAAAAAATACGGTAAAGTAAATATTATCGCATCCTCTGAGGATAAGACATTTAGTTATATCCCAGATTGTTCCGATCTTGGTATTTCTGAGGATGCTGACTATGTGTATATTTGCCATAATAATACAATCTACGGAACAACATTTAAAGAACTTCCTAATACAAAAGGAAAACTCTTAATCGCAGATATGTCCTCCGATATTTTATCCCAGCCAGTTGATGTTGAAAAATATGGTATGATTTATTTTGGAGTTCAAAAAAACATCGGACCTGCTGGTGTTGTTATCTGTATCATCAGAGAAGATTTAATCACAGAAGATGTTTTACCAGGAACACCAACAATGCTTACTTATAAAACACATGCAGATGCCAAATCCTTATACAATACACCACCTGCATACGGTATCTATATTTGCGGTAAAGTATTCAAATGGTTAAAGAACCTTGGTGGATTAGAGGTTATGCAAAAAATGAATGAGGAAAAAGCTTCCATCCTCTATGATTTCTTAGACCAAAGCAAGATGTTTAAGGGAACAGTAAGAAAAGAAGACAGATCCTTAATGAACGTTCCTTTCGTGACAGGCGACAAAGACTTAGACGCTAAGTTTGTTGCTGCTGCCAAAGAGGCAGGATTTGAGAACCTAAAGGGGCATAGAAGTGTCGGCGGTATGAGAGCAAGTATTTATAATGCTATGCCAAGAGAGGGCGTTGTAAAATTAGTCGAGTTTATGAAAAAATTCGAGGAAGAAAACGCATAGGGAAACGATAGAATAGAAAAACTAGAAGTGAAGGAGTTTTATCATCATGTTTAAATATAATTGTTTAAATCCAATTTCTGACTGTGGGCTTGACCGTTTCACAGATATATATGAAAAGACAGATAATATTGCAGAGGCAGATGCCGTTTTAGTGCGCAGTGCATCTATGCATGAGATGGAAATCTCTCCATCTATAAAGGCAGTTGCTAGAGCAGGAGCAGGTGTTAATAATATTCCTCTTGATGCTATGGCAGAAAAAGGTATTGTTGTATTTAACACACCTGGGGCTAATGCAAACGGTGTAAAAGAGCTTGTAGTAGCTGGTATGTTACTTGCTTCTCGTGATATCATCGGTGGTATCAACTGGGTGAAAGAACATGCAAGTAGCGAGACAATCGGAAAGGATGTAGAAAAAGCAAAAAAAGCTTTCGCTGGAAATGAGTTGAAAGGGAAAAAACTTGGCGTCATTGGTCTTGGAGCCATTGGTGTTTTGGTTGCCAATGTTGGCATTCGTCTTAAAATGGATGTTTACGGCTACGATCCATATTTATCCGTAGATGCTGCATGGAATCTTTCTAGAAGTGTTAAGCATGTGACATCAGCAGAAGAAATTTATGAAAACTGTGATTTCATCAGTGTTCATGTACCTGCACTTGATTCCACAAAAGGAATGATCAATAAAGGCTCTATCGCAATGATGAAAGATGGAGTAAAAATCATGAATTTTGCAAGAGACGTACTTGTAAATGATGATGATATGTTAGAAGCATTAGAAAGTGGAAAAGTAGCAAAATATGTGACAGATTTCCCTGATACAAAAATTTTAAAAGCTAAAAATGTAATTGCAATTCCACATCTTGGAGCATCCACAGAGGAATCTGAAGACAATTGTGCAATTATGGCAGTAGATGAGTTAAAAGATTACTTAGAAAATGGAAATATTAAGCATTCCGTAAATTATCCAGATTGTGATATGGGAGCAGCAAATTCCGTAGCTCGTATTGCAATTCATCATAGAAATATCCCTAATATGCTTGGACAGCTCACTTCCTTTATGGCAAAAGAGGATATCAATATCCCTAATTTGACAAATAAATCAAAAGGTAAGTTTGCATATACATTAATGGATGCAGATTCTGTTCCTTCTAAGCAAGTTTTAGAGGAACTTCGCGCAATCAATGGAGTTTTAAGAGTTCGCGTGATTAAATAGAAAGAAAAAGAGGTAATAAAAAATGAGTGATAAATTAAAAGTAGGTATTTTAGGTGGAACTGGTATGGTAGGCCAGCGTTTCATCGCATTACTTGAGAATCATCCTTGGTTTGAAGTCGTTACAATTGCTGCAAGCCCTCGTTCCGCTGGAAAAACATACGAGGAAGCAGTCGGAGGACGCTGGAAGATGGACACTCCAATGCCAGAAGCAGTAAAAGATATCGTTGTACTTAATGTAAATGAAGTGGAGAAAGTAGCATCTACTGTTGATTTTGTATTTAGTGCAGTAGATATGACAAAAGAAGAAATCAGAGCAATCGAAGATGCATACGCAAAGACAGAGACACCAGTTGTGTCAAATAATAGCGCACATCGCTGGACAAAGGATGTTCCTATGGTAGTTCCAGAAATCAACCCACAGCATTTTGCTATTATTGAGGAACAAAAGAAACGCCTTGGAACAAAGAAAGGATTCGTAGCTGTAAAGCCAAACTGTTCTATCCAAAGCTATGCACCAGCACTCTATGCTTTAATGGAGTTTGAGCCAACAGAAGTTGTTGCTACAACATATCAGGCAATTTCTGGAGCTGGAAAGACATTCAAGGATTGGCCAGAGATGGTGGGAAATATCATTCCTTATATTGGTGGCGAAGAAGAAAAAAGCGAGCAAGAGCCACTTAGACTTTTTGGTGAAATCAAAGACGGTGAGATTGTAAAAGCACAGTCTCCAAAAATTACAACTCAATGTGTTCGTGTACCAGTATTAAACGGTCATACTGCTGCTGTTTTTGTAAATTTTGCTAAAAAACCAACAAAAGAGCAGATTATTGAGCGTTGGGTAAACTTTAAGGGACTTCCACAGGAATTGGAACTTCCAAGTGCTCCAAAGCAGTTCATTCAGTACTTAGAGGAAGATAATCGTCCACAGGTAACAGCAGATGTTGATTACGAAAATGGAATGGGTGTATCTATGGGACGCCTCAGAGAGGATTCTATTTACGATTATAAATTTATCGGATTATCTCACAATACAGTACGTGGTGCAGCAGGAGGCGCAATTCTTTGTGCGGAACTTTTAAAAGCACAAGGATATATTGAAAAGAAATAATTTGAGATTAATAAATTTTTTTCGTTTTTAATCATATAGAACGAAAAAATAGCAAAAAGAAGCTTAGAAAAACCTTCTAAATTTTGAAACAGGTTATACTAGGCTTCTTTTTTATCATATATATAAATAAAAAGGAAAAAGAGGGAGAAAAATGAGTATTTACAAATATACTTGCTCTTCCATATAAAAAGAAGTAAAATAAAGCATATGATATATTTACAGGAGGTTAAAAGATGGCAACAATCAAACCATTTCCTTGTATCCGTCCGACAAAGGAATTAGCAAGCCGCGTGGCAGCACTTCCATATGACGTGTACAATCGACAAGAAGCGAAAGAGATAGCAAAATTAGATGAGCTTTCTTTTTTAAATATCGACAGAGCTGAGACACAGTTTGATGATTCTGTCAGTACATATGATGATAGAGTGTACGAAAAGGCAAAAGAATTATTAAATAAAAGAATGCAAGATGGGGTATATATAAAGGAAGAAATTCCTTGCTATTATATATATGAGCTTATTATGGATGGAAGAAGTCAGACAGGAATTGTTGCCTGTGCTTCTATCGATGATTATGTAAATGGAGTTATAAAAAAACATGAAAATACGAGAGAAGAAAAAGAATTAGATCGTATTCGTCATGTAGATACTTGCAATGCACAGACGGGACCAATCTTTCTTGCTTATCGCTCCATCGAGGCAATTAATCATGTAGTAAATACAAAAAAAACAGAGAAACCTTTATACCATTTTGTAGCAGATGACGGAATCGAACATAATGTTTGGATAATCGATAATACGGACCAGATTTCTGTTATAAAAGAAAGTTTTGCAAATACAGACCAAATTTATATTGCAGATGGTCACCATAGAGCAGCGTCTGCTGTAAAAGTAGGCTTAAAAAGAAGAAACGAAAATCCAGGATATACGGACAAGGAAGAATTTAATTATTTCTTATCTGTCTTATTCCCAGATGATCAGCTCCTTATTATGCCATATAACCGCGTAGTTAAAGATTTAAATGGATATAGTAAAGAGGCATTTCTAGAAAAGATAAGTGAAAAATTTGATGTCAAGGAAGTTGGCTCTACTCCTTACGAGCCAGAAGAGAAGGGATGTTTTGGTCTATATCTTGATTATACTTGGTATAAATTAATAGCTAAAAATGAAATTTTATCAAATGACCCAGTTTTAGGTCTTGACGTATCAATTTTACAAAAGGAACTTTTAGCTCCAGTTTTAGGAATCGGGGATCCAAGAGTAGATACTCGAATTGATTTTGTCGGTGGAATCAGAGGGTTAAAAGAATTAGAAAAAAGAGCAACAACAGATATGCAGCTTGCTTTTTCTATGTATCCAACATCTATTAAAGAACTCTTTGACGTAGCAGATGCGGGCAAGCTTATGCCTCCAAAATCTACTTGGTTTGAGCCAAAACTTAGAAGCGGTATTTTCATTCACTCATTAGAAAATTAAAAAATACAGCATCTATTTTTATCTGTTGCTGATGATATAGATGCTGTATTTTTATACAAACTTATTTTGAAAATCAAAGTTTTTTTAGTTAAAATAATAGAATATTATACAAAAAATATATCTAAAGAAAAGCAATGCTTGTCAAAACTATAGATAAATGATACAATAATTTATAATACTAATAGTAATACTGTCTGATTGTCAAACTAGTTTATCGACATACTTCAAGAAATCGATAAAAAATAAAATTATATTTTTTATTTTTGGGGTCTATTTTGGATATTACTATAGATGATGAGGCAAAAAAGGGAGGACGACAAGATGGATAAGACAATTGGTGCTTGGATCAATCAAGAAGAAGTTTATGGGTTAACAAATTTTATGCACGATAACCCACATCGTTTACTCGGACCACAGATTGTGGACGGATATTTAAATATCAATGTATATTACCCAGATGCAGCGAATATAAATATCATTAACGATAAAACAGGCAAAGTATTTCCTATGACAAATATATTTGCTCCTGGATTCTTTACTTTAGAGACAAAACTTAAGAGAAAATTTTCCTATACAGTAGAGGCAATTTTTGAGGATGGCAATACATTTTCTTATAAAGATCCATATGCTTTTGAACCATATATGAAGGCAGACGAAATTTTAAAATTCCAAGAGGGAATTCACTATACAATTTACGAAAAGCTTGGAGCTCATAAAATTACACTTGGTGGTGTAGAGGGAGTCTGCTTTGCAGTGTGGGCTCCAAATGCAACAAGAGTTAGCGTTGTTGGTACTTTTAATAACTGGGATGGAAGACGTCATATGATGCGTAGACTTCCAGATTCTGGAGTATTTGAAATATTCATTCCTGGTATAGCTGTCGGAGAGTTATATAAGTTTGAAATTCGTGCTCAAAACGGAGATGTATTTTTAAAGACAGACCCATATGGAAATTACTGTGAGCTTCGTCCAAATACCGCCTCCATTATTACAAATATCAGCGATTATGAATGGCATGACCAAAAATGGATGAAAGAGAGAAAGAAAACAGATTCTGCACATCGTCCAATGGCAATTTATGAAGTACATCTTGGCGGTTGGAAAAAACCAAGTGATGGAAGAGAGTTTTATAATTATAGAGAGATTGCACCGATGCTTGCAGAATACGTATTAGATATGGGATATACACATATCGAACTTATGCCTGTTACAGAGTATCCATTCGACCCATCTTGGGGATATCAAGTAAGCTGTTATTATGCCCCAACTTCCAGATACGGTGAACCAAAAGATTTTATGTATTTTATGGATTATATGCATCAAAAAGGTATTTCTGTTATTATGGATTGGGTACCAGCACATTTTCCAAAAGATGCGACTGGACTTGGACGTTTTGACGGAACTGCTCTTTACGAGCATTTAGACCCACGACAGGGAGAGCATCCTGACTGGGGAACTTATATTTATAATTATGGAAGACCAGAGGTTAAGAATTTCTTAATTGCAAATGCGCTCTTTTGGATTCATAAATACCATATTGACGGAATTCGTATGGACGCTGTTGCTTCTATGCTTTATCTCGACTACGGTAGAGAAGATGGTCAGTGGGTTGCGAATGAGTACGGCGGACATGAGAATTTAGAGGCGCTTGAGTTTTTAAAACACTTAAATTCTATTGTAAAAGGCGAGAAAACTGGCGCAATTATGATTGCAGAGGAATCCACAGCTTGGCCATATTTAACTCATAATTTAGAGAATGACGGTGTTGGATTTGATTATAAATGGAATATGGGTTGGATGAATGACTTCCTTGACTATATGAAGACCGATCCACTCTTTAGAAAAGGACATCACGGGGAATTAACTTTCAGTATGATGTACGCATATAGCGAACAATATGTTCTAGTATTATCTCATGATGAGGTAGTTCATATGAAAGGTTCTATGATTGGAAAAATGCCTGGAGACTATGATAGTAAGTTTGATAGTTTAAGAGTTGCATACGGCTTTATGCAATCCCATCCAGGAAAGAAACTTCTCTTCATGGGTCAAGAATTTGCTCAGTTCTCTGAGTTTAATGAGGCAAAAGAGCTTGACTGGAATTTAACAGAAGAATTTGAAAAACATCAGCAAATGCAATCTTATGTAAGAGATTTAAATAAGCTTTATCAGAGTGAACCAGCTTTTTATGCACTTGATGTAGAACCAGAGGGATTTGAGTGGATAAGTTGTGACAATGCGGATGAGAGTATTGTAAGTATGATTCGTAAGACGAAAAATCCTGATGAGACATTACTTATTGTCTGCAACTTTACACCAGTTATTCGAGATAATTATAAAGTTGGAGTTCCTTTTGCGGGAACTTATAAAGAAATATTAAACAGTGACGCTGAAAAATACGGTGGAAAAGGATATATTAATAAGAGAGCAAAACGCTCCAAAAAAGAGGAATGCGATGGAAGAGAGAATTCTATTAAGGTTACTATCCCTCCTCTTGGAATCTCTATTTATAAGTGCAAACCTTCAAAGACAAAAAAAACAACAAGGACAAAAAAAGAGAAAAAATAATAGAAACAGGTTGTTTTGACTAAATTAAACAAATAGCCAAGTAAATATTAAAATTCATCTAATAATTCATCTAATAATATCTGATAAAAAGAAGCGGTATTTAAGCAATAAAAGCTTAATATATTGCTTCTTTTTTGTTATCACAGCGTATAAAAAATGTATAAATATCCTTTGAAGTGTGATAAAGCAAATTAATGAATATTATGTAGCAATTATTTACCTATGCAGAAGAAAGATAGTAAAATATTATAAAAATTTTTCCATATTATTAAAAAATAATAAAAAAAATACATTTTTTTAGATTTGACGGTTGAGATTTAGGGAGTATTTGTGTTATTATAATACAAGTGGAGTATCTGTACTATAAATTTAATATAATGTATAATTTTAGTAGAGTAATAATTAAAGGAGGATATATATGAAGTTCAAATATAAACGGCCTATCGCTTGTTTGATTGCGGTATTTTTCTTGATATTTGGAATATATTCCAATTCAAGTATTAGTTGGGCAGCAGAGACTACAGATATTATTGTTCAAATTAATGTAAAGCAAAATGGCACAGATATTGATATTAAAAATAAGACATATTATGTTGCCCTCTTTGAAGATGCTGAACTTACAGATTTGGTGCAAGAACCAAAAAGCGTTACACTTACAAATGCTCATTCTGGTACAATAGAATTTACTGGCTTACAAAGTGGTACTTATTATGTAGCGCAGACCGATTCTGATGGAATGTTTTTAGAAGAAGAAGGTGTAGATGTTTCTTGCTCTAAGACTGATAATGCAGTGACAGTAAAAGATGACGATGGTACAGATTCTGTCACTGTTGTTTTGACATATGATTATGAGTATAATCCAAACGAATCTTCTACTGCTACCACAACAGCCACTGCACAGTCAACGACAAAGATAACGGTAAATACTACTACAGCTGTTACTACAGTTGCTACGACACGCACAACATTTAATACTGTAACAACGACAGTATCTGCAACTAATGTTGTCACAGATAGTGCAAAAACGGCAGATGATAGCCATGTCGCTTTTTATAGCATTGTAGCTTTATTTTGTGTAATAGCTGCAGGATGGATTGTATACGATAGAAAAAAAACTACAAAATAAAAGAATGAAATCTCATAAATCATTTAACTGCAGAATATGAAATGAAAGAAATAGAATGATAAAAAAGGGATGTTAATAAACATCTCTTTTTTTGTGCATAAAATTATTCTGATACTAAATAGAGCATAAGTTTATATTTTAGTATTGCCTTTATGATATGTTTTGTATAAACTTATATTTGAACTAAGTATTAAAAAAACTAAGGAGAAGATTTTATTAATTAGATAGGAGGATTGGAGATGGAAGTGAAGAAACTGATACTGCAGATTAGTAGTCAAGTTATGAAATTTTTTGAAAGACATGGAGATGAAATTGCAAGTGGCATTCTTCATTTTTTTGCCAGTGTTTTTATTGCTGGAATCATTTTATTTGTCGGTTTTCGGATTGTTGCAATTATTTCAAAAGGCTGTAAGAAAGCGTTAGACCGTTTTAATATTGAATCAGAAGTAAAAACATTTTTGCTTTCTTTTGTTAAAATAGGATTAAAGGCTCTTGTCATTATATGGGCTGTGACTATAATTGGGGTACCAAATTCATCGATTATTGCTTTATTTGGTACAGCCAGTGTATCTATTGGATTGGCACTTCAAGGAGGACTCTCAAACGTGACAGGTGGCTTAATTATTTTATTAATCAAGCCATTTCATATTGGGGATTATATTGTTTTTGATTCTTCTTCCATCAATTGTGAAGGAAGCGTGAAAGAAATTGATATTTTTTATACTAGAATTTTAACTGCGGATAATAAAACTATTGTTGTTCCAAATGGATTGATTTCTAATGCGACTTTAGTTAATGTGACAAAACAAGATACTAGAAGAATTGATTTGATTATAGGTGTTTCTTATGATACAGATATTCTTTATGCGAAGGAAACGATAAAGGAGATTGTTTTAAAAGAGGCAGCAGTTTTGACTGATATGGAACATGAGCTATTAATTTTTGTGGATAACCTATCGAGTAGTTCTGTTGATATTGGGGTTCGTTTTTGGGTTCCAACAGATGATTATTGGAAGGTACGCTGGAGAGTCTTGGAAAATATTAAAAATATATTCCAAGAACGTAATATAGCTATTCCATACAATCAACTTGATGTATATTTAAAAGGGAATCATACATTGTGAAATAAAAAAAGTTATTTCTTCACTCTTAGAGAATAGAATATAGTATGCTTGGAGAGGATAGGAATAAGAATGATTTTTATATGATATATTGCTTTATATATTAGATTAAATAATTACTTAAATAATAAATATCTATTATCATTTACGAATTTCTTACAATTTTGTGAATCCACTTAAAATAATTATAAATAGATATTGTAATTCAAAGTAAATCTATGCTATAATATGAGCTAGAAAGAATATTATGATACTATATTTTAAAAGGAGGAAACTTATGAAACGCATATTCAACAAGATTCTTACGTTCTTGTTAGTGTTTGGTGTTGCTTTTGGACTTCCAGTGGCTGCTTTTCAGTCCAGCGCTGCTTCCAATACAACTGTTAAAGTGACAGTTGAAGTATTATGGAATAGTGCTGCTACTAAAGTAGATAGCGCTACTTACTATGTGACAGCATATTCTGATTCTGCTTGCACAAAGGTAGTTGATACGAAGTCAGTTACTCTTAGCAGTGCTAGTTCGGGTTCAACAACATTTAACAGTCTTGCAGCTGGAACCTATTATTTCGCTGAGTCTAATTCTAGCGGAACATTAAAGACAGATACAAGCACTTTAACTATTAGCTATCCATATGGAAATATTGCTTATGTATCCAACGATAGCGGAACAAAAGAACTTAAGATTCAGAACAATTATTCTTCCGATCCTAATACAGCTTCTGCTAAGACAGCAGATGAGAATCAACCACTTTTATTCGGTGGAATCGCAGTTCTTTGTGTATTAGTTGGTGGAGCAGTTATTTTGATGAGAAGAAAACATGTTTAAAAAATAAATATTTTATTTATCGTATTTTTATGAAGAAAAATGCAACTAAGATAGTTTATTACCCTAGTTGCATTTTTTTATTATATGAAATGAAACTAGCAGGAAAGAAATATATGAATCGAAGTATCGTTCTTAGCTTAAAAAAAGAAGGACAATACTTAATATTCACAGAAAAAATACACAAAAAAAATCTTTTTTGCTTGTATTTCTGTACTTTTCACACAAAATATTGTATAATAATAGCAATGATACCTATAAATGAAAGAAAACTAAAGCTAGAGCTACATAGTGATAAAAGAAGCAAGAAAAGTAAATCTAGAAATTAATAAAATAAACAGAAAAGAGTAAAAATATAAAACAAATGGTGAAAATAAATAATAAGTAAAATAAAAATCTGATAAATATGATAAACCAAAGCAGCAGGAGAGAAGTATACTTAAATGCTTTTCTAGACATAAAATAAAAGGAGGGGTTTTCTATGAAGACAATTATTACTGTAGGCAGACAATATGGTAGTGGCGGAAGGCTCATTGGCAAAAAACTAGCGGAGGAATTTCAAATTCCATTTTATGACAAGGATATTTTGAAAAAGGCAGCAAAGGAAAGTGGATTTTGTGAAGAATTATTTGAAAATTATGACGAGAAGCCAACGACAAGCTTTTTATATTCTTTAGTTATGGATCCGTATGCGATGGGATATAATGCCAATTCCTTTGAGCTCCCTCTAAATCATAAGGTATTTTTGGCTGTATTTGATGGGATAAAAAAGATTGCAGACGAAGGACCTTGTGTTATTGTTGGTCGCTGTGCGGATTATGCTTTAGCCGATTATCATAATGTTTTAAAAATATTTATTTGTGGCAATATGGAAGATCGTATGAAACGTGTACAGCAATTATATCATATTCCAGAAAACAAAGTAAAAGACCAGATTATACGAATCGACAAACAAAGAGCAAGCTATTATAATTATTATACAAATAAAAAATGGGGGGATATTAAGAGCTATGATTTAGCAATTAATACAAGCCAATTTGGAATTGACGGCGCCGTGGAGCTTATCAAACAAGCAATTGCACTTCGTGAAGCTTAATTAAAAAATAGATACAACAATCATGATAAAAAACATATAATAAATGAATAATATGCATTAAAAAAATGGGCATCGGACTCACAGGAATTTGTAAATTCGAGAGGAGATGCCTATTAAAAGCTATTTATATCTATTCGCCAAATGCGTGTTTAACGAATAGATGAGGGTTAAAATATAACTTTCCCCCTTTTCGTCATTTTTTTCATATTTTTTTACTTTGTTGGATCTTTTGTGTATCATTTTATATATATTTTATTTTATTACTTTTTTATAAAAATTCAAAATCATGAATTTTTATTTGTCTTACCTAAGATAAATTTTTATTTACAAGTCTATATTAAAACATATAAAATTATTAAGAATACATTCATTTTGAAAATTAAAATAAATTAGAAAGGTCTTTGATTTTATTATGAGCGATTTAACATACTATGATCAAGTAAAGATAAATGGAACTTTAAAACTTCGAACTCTACTGTCTGAATTACCGAGCTTTGTAAAGGATTTTTTTAGGGGAATCGAACCGACTACATCTATTCGAACGCGAATATCTTACGCCTACGATCTTCGCATTTTTTTCCAATTTTTATTAGAACAAAATCCTGTCTTTTCCTCTTACTCTATGCAGGATTTTAAAATCACTGACTTAGATCGACTTGGAGCTCTTGATATCGAAGAATATATAGATTATCTAAAACTATACTCGAACAAAAATAACGATACGAAATATATTACAAATAGTGAACGCGGACTTTCTAGAAAAATGTCAATGCTGAGAAGCTTTTATGCCTATTATTTTAAGCGTGGTCTTATCAAGACGAATCCCACTATTATGGTAGATATGCCTAAACTACATGATAAGGCAATTATAAGGCTTGATGTCGATGAAGTTGCGATGTTACTTGATTATATCGAAAACTGCGGGCAAGAATTAAGTGGACAAAAACTTCGTTTTTACGAAAAGACAAAAATGCGAGATTTTGCGATAGTCACTCTCCTACTGGGAACGGGGCTTCGCGTGTCGGAATGTGTGGGGCTTGACTTGAATGATGTAGATTTTAAAAATAATAGCATTAAAGTGACAAGAAAAGGCGGAAATCAGATGTATATTTTCTTTGGGTCAGAGGTTTGGGAAGCACTCTATGATTATATTAATTTAGAAAGAAAATCGATTCAGCCTCTCCCTGGACACGAAAATGCTCTATTTTATTCTCTGCAAAGAAAAAGAATCGGTGTTCGAGCGGTGGAAAATCTTGTAAAAAAATACGCCAAACAAATCACACCAAATAAACATATTACCCCACATAAATTGCGAAGCACCTACGGAACAAATTTATATCAAGAGACTGGTGACATCTATCTTGTAGCTGATGTACTCGGACATCACGATGTTAATACAACCAAGAAGCATTATGCCGCTCTTGGAGATGAGAGAAGAAAACAGGCAGCCAAAGCTATTACTCTTCGAGAAAAAAACGAAAAAGAGTAATATATATAAAGATATATAAAAAAATATTATAGCATAAAATTAGAAAACAGAAAATCAATCCGTTGTATTACTCTCCCACTTTCTCCTGCTGCCCTATTTCCTAATAAAAATCGAATAATACAAAAAGGGGTATCACATAAACATTTATTGTAAGTTTTAATGTGATACCCCTTTTTGCTTTGTAAAAGTCTATTTGCTTTTCAACATTGGGATTAATTCATTTACTGCTTTTTCAATAACGGAATATCTAGAGCTTGAAATACCTGATGCCTGAGCAAAATTATAAGTAGAACGAAGGTCAAAATATGCATAGCTAAAGAAAGCAAATCCCTTTACTCTGCTATTTTGTCTCGCATTGGAAATTTGTTTTTTCATAAGAGAAGAATCCAGCCATTCGGAAGTATTTGTATGGTTAGAATCTGTCTCTCCCACTCTGTAAGTTCCAATACCAATATAAAGTTTTACGATATTTTTCTTATTCAATGTACTCCACTCAGATACCATTTTATCAAAAGGTGCCGTTTTATGAGTAAATCCCCAATATATTTGAGGAATTACATAATCAATATAACCCTCTTGACTTAACCATTTTTCAATATCAACATAATAAGAATATTCACTCGTCAAATTATCAATATATCCGGCTGGACTGATACCGAATTCGACATTTTGATCGATAGAGTCAATCGCAGAATAAATATTCTTAATAAGTGTACTAACATTTTCTCTTCTCCAGTTGGCAATGCCAGTAACTGTTTTTGTTCCTGTGTATTCCTTTGCATCAAAATCCGTTAATACATTTTGACTTGTAAACTCTGGGTAAAAATAATCGTCAAAATGTATTGCATCAATATCATAATCTTGTACGATTTCTTTTACTCCGTTTAAAATTAAATTTTGTACCTCTTCTTTTGCTGGATTATAGTATAATGCTCCATTATAAGATAATACATTTCTTTGTTCTTCACTATTGCTTGAGTTATGCCATTTTTTAGCTGGATTATCCGCAGAAAGTGTGTCATAAGAATCCTGTGTAGATACACGGTATGGATTAATCCATGCGTGGAATTCAAGACCTCTCTCATGCGCTTCCTCAATCATAATCTTAAGTGGATTGAATCCAGGATTCACTCCTTGAGTTCCAGTTAAATATTTGGACCATGGATAATATTTAGATGGATAAAGTGCATCTCCCATTGGTCTTACATGAACAATTACTGCATTCATGCCACTGTCAACAGTCTTATCATAAATATGGTCAATAAATTCTGTAAATGCCTTTTCCGAATGCTCACTATTTTCTACATAGCTTTCTAATTCAAGATAAGAAATCCACATTGCCTTAAATTCTTCATCGTCACTGTCTGCAGTGGCAATTGTCTCTTTTGTAGCAGCCGTAGTAGCTGTAGTAGTGGCTTTTTTTCCAGAAGAGATTGCTAATGTATTAGTCTTATCACTCCAACTGCGCTCTATTCCAAGAAGTTTACATACTTGCTTTGCTGGAATAACAACACGTTTTTCATTAGAAGAAGTATAAGTAATATTCATTGGTGCAGCTTTTAGAGTTTTAGTTTTGCCGTTCAGCGTAGCTTTCGTACTTCCAACTGTCATTTTTAGTGTATTGGAGTTATATTTTAACACCAATACTTTTGAAGTCTTATCGTAGGAACAAGTCACTCCTATTGTATTTTTAAATACCTTTTTATAAGCTGCCATAACGACATCTCCCACTTTGAAAGCTGGAATTTTAGTCATATCAAGCTTTTTTCCATCATAGGTAATCGTCACTGCCTCTCCCTTATACTGATATGATTTTCCATTGTATTTATAATTTACTGTTGTTGTAGCGGCAGATGCACTGCCCATATCTGTCTTGCTAGCTATGCCTACACAGCCAAGCAATAAGCAAAACGAAAGAAAAAATGCCATCCCCTTACGTATGATTTGTTTCATAGTACACGCTCCTTTTTTATTATAATTGATGTTTTATCTTTTAGTTATTATCATAAAACAAATAAGATCATCTACTAATATATGTATGCTATATATATATTAAAATGTATAAAACTCCCATATGGCTTAGGGCATGACTTTTACTTTTCTATCATACCATAAACTGGTAGCATACATCAATTCATTTTTGTAATATTATTAGAAGAAAAATCCAAAGTTGCACGAAAAAATTAGGTATGCTATACTAATGTGAGCAAAAAAAGGAAGGATTATCTTTATGATAATTTTAAGATGAATCGAACAGAATGTTCGACGGTTTGATCAAATATAAAAATCCCCACAAAAGATACGTGGGAGCATAAGACAATGAAGAAAAAAGGAAAATATCGATTAAAACATCTATTTTTACGAAATATAACCAGAAAGGAGGACGGTATTTTCTCTGCTGCCTAAATATAGACAAGAAAGGACAAATAATAATAAGCAGTATAAGAAATACCCGATATATTCATGAAACTACAACAATTATTAAGCTGCACAAGAAAAGCAATCGATGATTATGGTATGATACAGGATAATGACCATATTGCAGTTGGAATATCAGGTGGCAAAGATAGTTTGACATTACTCTACGCTCTTAGCCATCTTAGGAGATTTTATCCTCATCCTTTTAAACTTTCTGCTATCACGGTAGATTTAGGATTTGGAAATTTAGATTTAGAAGAAATAGAAAAACTATGCAAAAAATTAAATGTACCATATATTATTTTAAAAACAGATATTGCTCCTATCTTATTCGATTATAGAAAAGAGAGCAATCCTTGTTCCTTATGTGCGAAAATGAGAAAAGGAGCCTTAAATGAAAAGATAAAAGAGCTTGGATGTAATAAAGTGGCTTATGCGCATCATAAAGATGATATGAGTGAAACACTTCTTATGTCCATGATATTTGAAGGAAGAATTCACACCTTTTCTCCTGTAACCTATTTAGACCGTATGGATTTAACGGTAATTCGCCCTCTCATGTATATGGCAGAAAAAGATGTGATTGGATTTGTGCGAGAACAAACTCTTCCTGTTGTCAAAAGTCCTTGTCCTGTCGATGGCTATACGAAACGAGAATATGCAAAAGAGGTACTAAAACAATTAAATACAGACCATCCAGGAGCAAAAGATCGAATCTTTCGAGCAATCGTTAATGCAAACTTTGACGGCTGGCCAACAAAGCAAGAACCAAGGAAACGCATAAAATCAAAGAAGAACTCTGAAAAATAAGGAACAAATTTTCGAAAAAACTTGTGGTATAGAATTTTCTATGTTAAAATAATATTATAAAATCGTAAGGAGAAATTTGCAAGTAAAAAACTAGCAAAAGAAATAAGAACAGGATGGTGACTACTATGGGTTATGAAAAGATTAGCAAAAAGCAATCACAGATTTTAGAATATATTAAAGAGCAAATTTTATCAAAGGGTTATCCGCCATCAGTCAGAGAAATCTGTGAAGCGGTTTCACTTCGCTCCACTTCTTCTGTACATGCTCACTTAGCTACATTAGAAAAAAAAGGATACATAAGAAAAGACCCTACAAAACCTAGAGCCATTGAGATTGTAGATGATAAATTTAATATTACAAGAAGAGAGCTTGTTAATATTCCCATCGTTGGGGCAGTGACAGCTGGAACACCTATCTTAGCAGTCGAAAATATCGAGGGATATTTTCCTATCTCTCCTGATTTTTTAGGAAGCGGACCAACCTTTATGTTAAGAGTAAAAGGCGAGAGTATGATCAATGCAGGTATTTATGATCAAGACTATATTCTTGTACAAAGTGAAGCAACGGCAGAAAACGGTGAGATTGTCGTTGCCCTCATAGATGATTCTGTCACAGTAAAACGTTTCTTTAAGGAACATAATCAGTATCGTCTTCAGCCAGAAAATGATTTTATGGATCCGATTATCGTAAAAGAATGTTCTATTATCGGAAAAGTAGTTGGACTATTTCGCTCAATGAAATAATCCAAGCCTAATCCATATTTTCTTTTACACTTTATTACCTTGTTTTTTCTTGAATATATGCGATTTTTTAGATTTTACTATTGTCTTATGATGATATAATCTATGCATATCTTGGCATATGTTGGTAGTAAAATTTAATTAATCGCTATTTTTTCTTTCTGCCCTCTTTTTAAAATAATTTTGCCACCCTTTCAAGATATTCTCTGTCTGGGGTGGCAGTTGTTTTAAGCCTTTAACGATGATGCATCCAATAACACCAAAAATAATAATTTGTCGCTTTCTAAGTTCTAAGAAAGAAATAAAGACAAAAGCTATTTAAAAGAAATCTCTTTTCCATCTCTCCAAATTCTTTCTAAATCATAAAAAAGTCGATTCTCCTGATCGAATATATGAACAACAATATCTCTATAATCAAGTAAAATCCAATTTGCATAACTATATCCCTCATTGCTTTTTGCCTCATAGCCAGCTTTATGCATATCCTCATCTACTTGATCTGCAATTGCCTGTACTTGATTTTTATTTGTTCCATTTGCGATAATAAAATAATCAGCAATAACAGAAATATCTCGAATATCGATGACTCGAATATCGACCGCTTTTTTCTCCTCAAGGGCGTGATAAACAATTTTTGCCATAGTCAAGGATTCATTTCTTTCGCTCATAGTTTTCTCCTTTTTACTTTTACTTATCATGAATTCGTGTTTACGTATTTTCTTTTTTACTTTTCCACAAAGTTCACATAATAATCATAAGTTTCTTTTGTCATAGGATCAATGGCAACTTTCTTTTGATTTAAATAGTCAAGAGAATCTTGCAAAATAGTAAGAAGGCATAAGTCAATATCCTTAAATGCTAAATCACGAACAATGGATAAATTTGGAGCTTGATTTCGATTTGGCTCAATATAGTCTGCAATATAAACAATTTTATCAAGCATTGTCATTGCTGGGCGACCTGTTGTATGCCAAGTAATTGCAGATAAAATTTCTGCATCCTTTACCCCATATTTATGTTCTGCAAAATATGAACCAAGCTTTGCATGTAAAAGCTCTGGATTTTTTCGTTCAAAGTCTTGAACGGGTAAATGATATTTTTTACATTTTTGAAGCTTTTTTTCTGGCAGCAGATGTTTGGCACAATCGTGTAATAGTCCCGCTGTCATAGCTTTTTCCATATCAATTCCATAGCGCATCGCAAGACATGCACAAGTATATTCCACACCAAGTGTATGCTCATAGCGTTTTTCTGTCATCTTACTCTTTAGAGCAACTTTCATTTCTTCTCTTGTATACATATAAGCACCTCTCCTACGTTATTTGTGCAAAACCTTATCGAAATTTCTTTACTTTTCGATATAGAGTTTATTCTCATTAATATACTGTTCCACTTCTTTTGGTAAAAAATAACGAATGCTTTTCCCCTCTCGCTTTCTTCTTCTAATATCATTCGAAGAAATTTCTAAATTAGGACTATTTAAAATAATAATATTTACATTATCATATTTATTATCTAAATATTCCACCTGACTTTGAAGTGCAGAAGAAGACATATCATTTCTGCACGCTACAACGATTGTAGATGTATGAAAAATTTTTTGAGGAGTTTTCCACGTATCTAGATGAAATAAAGAATCTGCCCCCATTAAAAAGAAATAGTCGGCATTTGGATTTTCCCCTCGAAGCTGAGTGAGAGTCTTTGCAGTATAAGACATTTCCTTTTTTTGAAGCTCAAGGTCTGAAAACTCAAAATGAGGATTATCTGCAATCGCTAATTTTACCATATCAATTCTTGTCTGATCTGTAATTTGTTTTGAAATCTTTTTATAATATGGATTTTTTGTCGGCATGATCAATATTTTATCTAATTTGCACTGCTCGTAAGCTGCCTCAGCCAACAATAAATGTCCAAAATGGATTGGATTAAAGGTTCCTCCCATAATCCCTATTTTTTCTCTTTCCATTTTCTTTTTTCCTTTGGTAATTTCTCACCAGGCAAAATGATCTTTTTATTTTCTTTAGATTCTTTGTATAAAACGATTTTTTTGCCAATTACTTGCACCACTTGAGATCTTGTTCGATCTGCTAAAACTTCTGCGATTTCTCTTGGATCATCCATACAGTTTTTTAATACAGAGATTTTAATCAATTCTCTCGCATCAATTGCCTCTCTGACAGCTACAATAAATTCTGGAGTTAGAGAGGATTTTCCAACCTGAAAAATTGGATCAATCTTCATCGCAAGTCCCTTTAAATAAGCTCTTTCCTTACTTGTCATACTTATCCTTTCTATTCTATAATTTATAATTATAGTCTATTTATAATAGTCAAACTCAAGATTGTATAGGCGAACTGTGTCACCATCTTGAATACCAAGGTCTTCTAGTTGCTTTAAAATACCGTTATCCTTTAAGAATTTTTGGAAGAAATCAAATCCTTTTTCGGATTCTAGATTGGTATATCCAAGCATACGCTCAATTCTAGGACCCTCCACATCATATACATTATCTTCTTCATTAAAGTATACAATAACTGGTTCTTCTGCTTCCTCAATATCATCAATTGTATATTCTGTCTCAAATTCAATTGGTTCCTCACTATAGTTTTTCAATAAATCATTGACATGCCATAAAAGCTCCCTAATGCCTTCGCCACTCACAGCAGAGATAGGAAATACTTTCATCTTCTCCTCATCTGGTTTATTTTTCTCAAATTCCTCACGAAGAAGTTCTAAGACAATTTCTCTATCTTCCAAAGTTAAAGCGTCCATTTTATTTGCCGCAATAACTTGAGGGCGTTTTAAAATATTTGGATCATACTCTCTTAATTCCTCTAAAATAGCATTAATATCAGCAATCGGGTCCCTTCCCTCCACAGAAGCACCATCAATCATATGAATCATAACTTTTGTGCGTTCAATATGACGTAAAAACTCTAGACCAAGTCCTACCCCTTTTGAGGCTCCCTCTATAATACCAGGAATATCAGCAATCACAAATCCATTTCCCTCTGATAAATCAACTACACCGAGATTTGGCTGTAATGTCGTAAAATGATAATTTGCAATCTTTGGCTTTGCATTTGTTACTCTAGACAAAAAGGTGGATTTTCCAACATTAGGAAATCCTACTAATCCAACATCTGCGATTACTTTAAGCTCTAATATGACCCAAAGCTCCTGAGCTTTTTGACCAGGCTGTGCATATTTTGGTGCCTGCATAACTGAAGTGGCGTAATGCTGATTGCCTTTTCCGCCTCTTCCGCCTTTTAATAGGACAATTGGTTCTGTCTTATTTGACATATCTAAAATGACTTTTCCTGTTTCTGCTTCTTTAATTACAGTTCCAGGTGGAACTTTTACAATTTTATCTTCTCCACTGGCGCCAGCGCATTTTCTCTTTCCGCCTTCTTTTCCATCTTCAGCGCAGTACTTTCTAATATGGCGGAAATCTGTCAAAGTATTCAGCCCTTGGTCTACAACAAAAATAAGGTCTCCTCCTTTTCCACCGTCACCGCCATCTGGACCGCCGTTTGGCACATAAAGCTCTCTTCTAAAGCTTACATGTCCATTTCCACCCTTTCCAGAGCGAATAAATATTTTTGCACGATCTGCAAACATTACTCTCACTTCCTTTCTAATCTATAAAAATTTAATCAAAAGTTTTTCTAAAATCAATCATTTTTTATGAATATCTATATTTTTTGTATTTTTATAAAAAGTATTCTTGAATTGATATGCTCAAATACCTCTTATTTTAATAAAGGTATCTAGCTTATAATACAAAAAGAAACAGAGGTTGCCAGATGGCATCCTCTGTCTTAAGTCACCTTTATCTGTACTACGCAACTGGATGTACAGAACACTGTTTTTTGCTTCTTCCTTTTCTCTCGTAGCGAACTACACCATCTACTAAAGCAAATAATGTATCATCACCGCCACGTCCAACGTTCTCACCTGGGTGAATCTTTGTTCCACGCTGTCTGTAAAGGATGTTACCAGCTTTTACAAATTGTCCGTCTGCTCTTTTCGCACCTAATCTCTTGGACTCGGAATCTCTACCGTTCTTTGTAGAACCAACTCCCTTTTTATGAGCGAAAAATTGAAGGTTCATTTTCATCATGTCGTTACACCTCCTTAAAAGATACTTTTATATATCGAGAGCCGTAAGCTTCTTCAATTCCCTCTAAACCGAGCACTAAAGACTTCATCAATATAGTGCCCTCTTTGCTTACTGGACCTCCAAAGTGAAGTTCGATAAGACCGCTATCTTCATCGGATTTTACTTTGAATTTATCCTTGGTAAACTGTTCTAATGAATTGACTGTATTTATAACCAAGACAGAAATAGAAGCACAGACCATATCTTGTCCGTATTCGCCCTGTCCGGCATGTCCCATCGTCTTAAAGCCTTTGAAATTATGATGGCTATCCCGATAGATGATAATGTTTGTCATACAATCACCAATTAAGCGTTAATCTTTTTAATCTCTACTTTTGTGAATGCTTGTCTATGACCTTGTTTTTTATGGTAGCCTGTTTTTCTCTTATACTTGTAAACGATAACTTTTTTACCTTTTACATCTCCAACTACAGAAGCTGTAACAGTAGCACCCTCAACTGTAGGGTTACCAATTTTTACCTCTTCTCCGCTTACCATAAGCACCTGGTCAAATGTATACTCAGCTCCAGCTTCTACACCTAATTTCTCTACGTAAATTACATCGCCTTCGCTTACTTTATACTGCTTTCCACCTGTTGCAATAATAGCGTACATATTGCACCTCCTAATATATTCTCGCCAAACTACGGTGTCTCATCTTATGAGAGCTTTCAAACCTCGCTGTGCGGCATCTTCTAAATATTATCATGATTTTTTTTATATGTCAATATTTTTATCAAAATATATCTTGAAATAATTTTATTAGCCTGCATACATACATTCTTTGAAATATGATTTTCCATCGGAGACTGCTTTTTTGGGAGATTTTATCCAACCAATTTTACCAGTGTTTTATTTATTTTTATCTAGCACAACAGGTTAATTAAAATTTTATAAGATTTGTTCTATACAAGAGATTTGTTCATAAATCGGCTTTTTTACTTTCTTTCTCGTAATCTCAACAAGACCAAGCTTTGTCATATCAACTAAATCTGTTTTAATTCTATCTTGTTTTAGAAAAAAACTAAACTCCTTTAAGAGAGCCTCTTTGCTTTCCTCCTCCTCCATATCGATAAAATCTACGACAATAATACCAGATAAATTTCTAAGTCGAAGCTGTCTTGCGATTTCTGCTGCTGCCTCCATATTGACACGGAAAAAATGTTTTCCAGACTGTTTTTTTCCAATGGATTTTCCTGTATTTACATCGATAACAACCATCGCCTCTGTCGGTTGAATAATAAGATAAGAGCCGGATTTTAACCAGACCTTTTCAGACAATGCCTCTCTTATCTGTTTTTCCAATCCATATAGCGTCCATAGAGAAATATTTTCTGTCTCATAAAATTCTAATTTTTTCAAATCCATCGGTTGATAAATCATCAAATATTTTTTTAATTCATCATAGATAAGCGCATCATCGGTAAGGATTTTTTCTAATTGCTGCTCGTTTTGATCTTTAATATCCATCAGATAGGCAGCAGGAGTCTTGTAAATACAAGAAAAACAAGTAAGATACTTTGCTCTCTCAAATAACTTCTCCATCTGTTCTGATAAGACAAGTAATTCTTTTTTTAATGCTTCACATGGAGCATGCACTGCATTTGTCCGGACAATCACACCATATTTCTCATCCTTGCACTCTTCCATCATATGCTTTAATCTTTTCCTGTCTTCACTTTTTTCAATCTTATTTGAGATACCAATATTTTTATTTACCGAAGTAAGAACAATATATTTTCCAGTCAAATTAATATTAGAAGTCGCTGTCGGTGCTTTTTTCTTGATTGCTTCTTTTGATATTTGTACGAGAAGCTCATCTCCCACTGCAATTGTCTGATTTTTCTTTACATTCAAGAAATTATGGTGTTTATTTTCCAAAAGAGAATAATAACATAAAATACCATCTGAAATTTCCAGAAAAGCGGCATTAATATTTTTTACAATATTTTTTACTTTCGCAATATAAATATTATTTAAAATAGATGTCTCGTCGCTCGGCTCAAAAGAAACCTCAGCAAGCTTATCCCCTTCACACATGGCGGTAATAATATATCCGTTCTTTTTAGTAATCACTAATTTTCCATCCGACTTCATTTTGCCTCCATTTCTGCACTTGGATATAGTAAAGAGACATAATCATCCTTCACCTTCATATAAGTCTCCAATCGATGAATCATAAAGGCAATCTTTTCATAAGGATATCCAAGATAATCGCAAAAAGCATTCATAACAAGCTCTGGCTTTAAATTGTTGGCACTTCCAGATACTGTCTTAATAAAAATAGACTCTCCCATAGGTCTAAGTTCCAACAAAAGAGGACGAATATTTTCTTCTTTCTGAGAACGCTTTGTCTTTTTTAATACAATCATCTCTTCCTGTCTAAAAAATTCAGCACATCTTTGTAAGAAAACTTCTTTATGATAATATCCTGGACGAAATGATATCATATAATCCGCTGCTGCCACAGTTGACATCGCATTTTTTGCTGTATCATCTAACTTTCTCCAATCTAAAACGGTAATTCCTTCATTCATCACAGTATTTAATCGATCAATCAAATTCTCTAATTTCTCACCAGATGTAACTTGCGTCTCATCAAGTTCCACATCTGCGTACTCTCCCTCACTTGTCATGCCAATTCCAAGAGGAGATGCAAAAGATAAAAGAGGGTGAGGACTAAAGCCTTTGGAGTATAAAACAGGAATATCTGCCCGCTTAAATGCCTGTTGAAAATATCTTTGCACATCTAAATGTCCGATAAAACGAATATAACCAATCTTTTGAAATTTAATTCTTGTTTTCAATACAGACTCCTCCCTTCCATACATTTGCACCACAACCTGAACATTTCTGCTTACAATTTGGTGTTACTTCCTCTTTCATCGCTCTTTCCCACTCTCGCTTTAAAAATTTCTTTGTCACGCCAATATCTATGAAATCCCATGGAAAAACTTCGTCGAGACTTCTTGGTCTTGTTGTATAAAAATCAGTGGAAAGCCCATTCTCATCCATTGCCTCCATCCATTTATCAAAGTCAAAAAACTCTGTCCAGGCATCATAAATACATCCTTTTTTATAGACATCATAGATTACTTTAGCAACTTTTCTATCTCCTCTTGCTAAAATTCCCTCCAAAACTGTCGTCTTAGCGTCATGCCATTTAAAGCTTAAACTTTTACGATTATGCTGCGCCTTCATCTGATCATTTACAAAGTATGCTTTCTTGCTATAATCTTCCAGCTCATACATTGGCGCCCACTGAAGTGGAGTAAAAGGCTTTGGTATAAAGAAAGAGGCGCTTGCCCCGACAGATACTCTCGTTTTATTTCGATACTCTGCGTCCATCTTATAATATGTCATAGCGATTTTTTCACAAAGTTTTGCGATTGCTGCCATATCTTCCTCTGTCTCAGTTGGAAGTCCAAGCATAAAATAAAGTTTTACTTTTTTCCAGCCACCTTTAAATGCCTCCTCGGCTCCGCTTAAAATAATCTCCTCTGTCAATCCTTTATTAATTACATTCCTCATTCTTTGAGAACCTGCTTCTGGTGCAAAAGTTAAGCTGCTCTTTTTTATATCCTGCACTTTACTCATAACATCGAGAGAAAAGGCATCAATTCTAAGCGAGGGAAGTGCAATATTAATTTTTTTCTCACCACAGTGTTCTACTAAAAACTCTGTGAGTTCTTTTAACTTAGAATAGTCACTGGAGCTTAGAGAACTTAGAGAAATCTCATCATATCCTGTATTTTTTAGCATATCAAGTGCATATTCCTTTAGCATCGAAAGTGGACGTTCTCTTGTTGGACGATAAATCATTCCAGCCTGACAGAATCGACATCCTCTAATGCATCCTCTTTGAATCTCTAATACAACTCTATCTTGTGTCACTTTCATAAATGGAACAACAGGATTTTTAGGGTAATACGTATCTCCAAGATTCATCTCTACCTGTTTTTTGATTGTTGTTGGGATTCCTTCTTCAATTGGCCAAAAAGAATCGATTGTGCCGTCCTCCTTGTAAGAGACATCATACAAGGAAGGAACATACATGCCCTCAATCTTTGCCGCCGCTTTTAAAAATTCTTTTCTGGAGGTCTTGTTTTTCTTATGTTCTTTGTATAAATCCATCAGCTCAAAATATACGGTTTCTCCTTCTCCGATATAAAAAATATCAAAAAAATCTGCAAGTGGTTCTGGATTATACGTGCAAGGACCACCTCCAATTACAATCGGTGCATCCTCTTTTCTATCTTTCGAAAAAATCCCAATCTGTGCTAAGTCTAAAATCTGTAATATATTTGTATAGCACATCTCATACTGAATCGTAATAGCTAAAAAATCAAACATAAACAGAGGATCTTGAGATTCAAGCGCAAACAGAGGAATATTTTCTTCTTTCATTTTTTTGTGTAAATCAATCCAAGGAGAGAAAACTCTCTCACAGTAAATATCATCTCTTCTATTTAGCATATCATAGATAATTTTCATGCCTAGATGAGACATGCCTATCTCGTAGACATCTGGAAAGCACATAGCAAATCGAACATCCACCTCATCTGGATCTTTAACAACGGAGTTTACCTCACCGCCAATATATCTGGCTGGTTTTTCGATTTGCATAAGTATTTCATCTGTCAATGCTAATTCTCGCATTGTATTATTTATCATCTTTCTCTCTTTACCTCCTAATAATAAAGGAGGCTCTATTTTATTATAGAGCCTAGTCTTTCATTTTTATTTGTATATTATGAAACTGATTTTATAATCTTTAAGCAAATCTGCTCTATATATAATATTATAAATAATCTTTCGCATCTTTAAGTAACATTAATAAATATTCATATACTCTAGCTACAGAAGAAATACGAAGTCTTTCCATAGGAGTATGAATATCCAAAATATCTGGTCCGATGGAAATGGCATCTAAATCCTGAATTTTTGATGCGAAAATACCACATTCTAACCCAGCATGAATGGAAAGAACAAGTAAATCTTTTCCAGTTAACTCTTTATATTTATCTATCGCTAAACCTCTTAAATTAGAGTTTTGTTTATATTCCCATGCTGGATAGGCTCCTTTTACATCAATATCTCCACAAAGAGCAGCTGTAAGTGTCTTATATTTATCAACTAAAAGATCACGAAGGCTTTCTTTGGAACTTCTAACAGCAAAGCAAAAACTTATATATTCTTTTGTCGTTTGGACAATTCCAAGATTAGAAGAACTTTCTACAATGCCTGGCGTATCCATACTCATTGTAAAAACTCCATGAAACGCATTTAACAAAAAGATGAGAAGCTTTTTCTTGCAATTATCACTAAATACATCTATTTCTCTTTTTTTCTCTCCTTTTTTTAAAGAAAAGGAAATGGATGGATCTGAGATTTTATATTCCATTTTTATCATCTGTTTAAATTCATAGAAACTCTCTTTAAGCTTTTCCTCGTTGTTTTCCTCAAGTAAGAAAGACAAGCTTCCTTCTCTTGGAATAGCATTATCTTGTCCACCGCCTTCTATATAAAGAATAGAAGGTGAGAGTTTTTTCTTTTCTAATAAAGCCAAAAATCTTCCAAGTAAAAGAGGGGCATTGGCTCTTTGTTTGTCGATATCTGTGCCAGAATGTCCGCCTTTTAACCCAGTTAAAAAGACAGTATATTCTATTCCAGAAGCCTTTTTGTAAGTGATAGGAAGAGTGGAAAAAACAGTGACGCCACCTGCACAGGCGACAAGAATGGATCCCTCTTCCTCAGAGTCAATATTAATCATATAATTTCCCAAAAGCCGACTGCAGTCAAGATTTTGAGCTCCCTCCATTCCCATCTCTTCCTCAGTCGTCATAACAATCTCAAGAGGAGGATGAGGAATACTATCATCATCTAAAATAGCAAGGGCGTATGCAATCGCAATGCCATCATCGCCCCCAAGAGTAGTTCCATCGGCATATACTTCATCACCATTTACAATAAGAGAAAGTGGATCTTCCAAAAAATTATGCTCACATCCTGCTATTTTTTCACAGACCATATCAAGATGTCCCTGTAAAATAATAGTTGGAACATTTTCATAGCCTTTACTCGCTTCTTTCTTTATAATTACATTATTCCACTCGTCTTGATAATATTCTAGCCCTCTCTTCCTCGCAAACTGGACACAGTAATCACTAATCGCTTTTGTATTGCCAGATCCGTGTGGAATATTACATATTTCTTCAAAATAATAAAATACTTTTTCAGGTTTCAAATCTTTTAAAACTCGCTTCATAATTTTATATCTCTTTCTAATATTTAGTTTTTAAAGCTGTGAATTGGTGCTGGAATTCTTCCACCTCGGTTAATAAATGACTCACAGCTAAAAGTATTCACCGGCATGATTGGAGCGTATCCAAGAAGACCTCCAAACTCAATTCTATCTCCAACACCTTTTCCAATTGCTGGGATAATACGAACGGCAGTTGTTTTTTGATTAATCATACCAAGTGCCATCTCATCAGCAATAATACCAGAAATTGTGGAAGACGAAGTATCTCCTGGAATTGCAATCATATCAAGACCAACAGAACATACACAAGTCATTGCCTCTAATTTTTCAAGAGTAAGAGCCCCTGCTTCCACTGCTTGAATCATTCTTTGATCTTCACTGACTGGAATAAAAGCACCGCTAAGTCCACCTACATAGGATGACGCCATAACGCCACCTTTTTTTACTTGGTCATTTAATAGAGCAAGTGCAGCCGTTGTTCCTGGGGCACCAGCATACTCAAGTCCGATTTCTTCTAAAATTTCACCGACACTATCTCCTACTGCTGGAGTTGGAGCTAAGGAAAGATCAATAATGCCAAATGGTACGTTAAGTCGTTTGGAAGCTTCTTTTGCCACAAGCTGACCGACACGTGTTACTTTAAATGCAGTTTTCTTAATTGTTTCACATAAAATCTCAAAATTTTCTCCGCGTACTTTTTCAAGTGCACGTTTTACAACACCAGGGCCACTGACACCGACATTAATTACAACATCAGCCTCTGTCACACCGTGAAATGCTCCAGCCATAAATGGATTGTCATCTGGTGCATTCGTAAATACGACAAATTTGGCACATCCAATACAATCTCTGTCCTGTGTCAAGATAGCAGCTTCTTTGATCATCTCACCGATTAATTTGACCGCATCCATATTGATACCGGTTTTTGTAGAACCAACATTTACGGAGCTGCATACTCGCTCTGTATCAGCAAGTGCCTTTGGAATAGAGCGAATTAAATATTCGTCAGCCTTTGTCATTGCCTTATTTACAAGAGCAGAATAGCCTCCGATAAAGTTTACTCCCACTTCCTTTGCAGCCTGGTCTAGTATTTTTGCAAGTTCTACAAAATCATCACTGCTATTACACACACTTCCACCAACTAATGCAATCGGTGTAATAGAAATTCTTTTATTTACAATAGGGATACCAAATTCTTTTTCAATATCCTTTCCTACTTTTACAAGATCTTTTGCCTTCGTTGTAATTTTTGTATAAATTTTTTCTTTTACCTCATCGAGAGTGGAGCCTACGCAGTCCAATAAACTAATGCCCATTGTAATAGTACGGACATCTAGATTCATTTCATGAATCATCTGATTTGTCTCGATGACTTCATTTATATTTAACATATTTTACTCCTTTACTAGATTCTATGCATCATATTAAAGATTTCCTCGTTCTGTGTACGGATTAATACCCCAATCTCTTCACCGATTTGCTCTAATTCATTTGCCATAACATTAAAAGGTTTTGCCTCGTCTTTTGGTTCCACTACCATCATCATATTAAAATAGCCACCAGTAATTGTCTGGGAGATATCTAAAATATTTACATGATTATTTGCTAAATAAGTACATACCTTTGCGATGATTCCTACGGAATCTTTTCCTAATACTGTAATAATTATTTTTTTCATCCTATAAACTCCTTTTTCCTCTAAGAAAGAACGGATACCATACGAGATGGACCATCCTTTTTTGCCACTTGTAAATTAATATTGGTATCTTCAATGCTTTTATTTTGCATGAATAATTCTAATTTTACTGTCTCATAGGCCAGCTGTTCATAATTATTTTCCTTGCTCAAATGTCCAAGAAATATATTTTTTAGATGGTCATTCATAAGTTCTGATAAAAGCTGTCCAGCTCTCTCATTTGATAAATGACCTCTTTTTCCTAAAATACGCTTTTTTAATTGGTAGGGATAAGGACCAACTTCCAGCATATGTACATCATGGTTTGCTTCTAAAAAAAGAATATCTAAATCTTTTAACTTATCAATTAAATATTCATCGTAATCTCCCATATCTGTGGCAATGGCTGCCTTTGTTTGATTGTGGAAAAACGTATAGCATACTGGATCGACGGCGTCATGCCAAGTGGCAGATGCCTCAATTTTCAAATCTCCGATATAAAAAGGAGAATCCTTTTTGATGGAGTGGAATAAAGACTTATCAAGTTTTCCGAGATTTTTTGTATTCAAAATAGCATCGATTGTCTCTGATGTAGAAAAAATTGGTAATTTATATCTTCTCGCCATGACACCGAGACCGCTAATATGATCTAAATGTTCATGAGTAACTAAAATCCCATCTATTTTGGTTACTTCTTTTTCTATACTTTTTAATCCCTGTTCGATTTTCTTTCCACTAATACCTACATCTACTAAAAGTGATGTATTTTCACTTCCGACATAGATACAATTTCCGCTACTTCCACTAGCGATACTGACTAAGTCCATCTTTTTTCTCCTCTATCCTTGGCTTTTTGGTTGCTTTAGACATTATATACTAAAGTTTTTGTAAATACAAGCTGTATTTAAAGAGAAGATTTACTTAATATAGAAATCTATTAGAATATTAATAAGCTTTTTAGTTCTTTTTTGGTCATATCGAGAGAAAAACTATTATCAATCTTTTTGTCGCATTTCTCTAAGAAATCCTTTTCTGGTCGCTGACTCTCAATCATAGAGATAGATTTTTCTCTTGTATAACCTCTTCCTTGCTCTAATCTTTTGATTCTTACTTCCCTATCCGCGTATACATACCAAAGCTCGTCATATAAACTAGTATATTCGTCTTCAATAAGAAGTGCGGCTTCTAGAGCAATAAAGGAATATTTATTTTCTTCTTTTACTTGTTTTATTCTATTTTTTAATTCTTCTATTACATTTGGATGAGTAATTTCATTTAATTTTTGCAGTTTTTTTTCATCATGGAAAACAATAGCTCCCAGTTTTTGACGATTAATGCTGCCATTTTCTTCTTTTACTTCTGGAAATATATCAATAATCTGTTTATAATTAACACCTCCAACTTGCATAAGTTCGTGAGCGACATTGTCAGAAAAGAGGAGATAGGCATGATATTCTTCTTTTAATAAGTTCATAATAACACTTTTTCCACTTCCGACACCGCCTGTAATTCCAATTACTTTCATTTTATATAAATCCTTTCTTTATCCATTTTTTATTTTACCTATATTTTCTCTTTGGGACCGAGAATTTATTTTATGTATTTAGAACTTTATAAGAGTTTTATAATAAGAACCAAGAAAATACGATACAAAATTATAAACTATACTATCGGAAGAATTATAATTTTGTATCGTATTTATTTAAAAATTAGGAATTATTTTGCCTCATACCAATTTTTCCCTTCGTTTACATCCACTTCTAGAGGAACCAAAAGTGAGACAGCTCCCATCATTTCTTCTTTTAAAATTTGCTCGATTTTCTCTTTTTCTTCTTTTTTTGTCTCCACAAGCAATTCATCATGGATTTGCAATAAAAGTCTTGACTGTAATTTTTCTCTCTTGATTCTCTCATTTACACGTATCATTGCAATTTTTATAATATCGGCAGCAGCTCCTTGAATTGGAGAATTCATAGCAACTCTCTCACCGAAATTCCTTTGCATGAAATTGGAAGATTTCAATTCTGGAATTGGACGAATACGGTGAAAAATTGTCTCTACATATCCTTTTTCCTTTGCATCCTTTACTATATCATCTAAAAATTGTTTGACTTGAGGATAAGTTTTAAAGTATTTTTCGATATAAGAGGATGCCTCTGCTCTGGAAATTTTTAAATCTTGCGAAAGACCAAAAGCACTAATCCCGTATACAATGCCAAAGTTTACTGCCTTTGCATTTCTTCTTTGTAAATCTGTGACTTGATCTAGCGGGGTATCAAATACTTCTGACGCTGTAATTGCGTGAATATCACTTCCATTCTGGTATGCTTTAATTAAATTTTTATCCTTTGCTAAGTGTGCAAGTACTCGAAGTTCAATCTGAGAATAATCTGCATCTACAAATAAATATCCATCTTCTGGTACAAAGACTTTTCGGATGGCTCTTCCAAGTGGCATTCGAATAGGAATATTTTGTAGATTAGGATCTGCACTGCTTAGTCTTCCTGTGGCAGTAATAGTTTGATGGAAGGTTCCATGTATCCTTTGATCTTCTTCTTTGATAAAGACAGAAAGTCCATCTGCATACGTCGATTTTAATTTTGTAAGTCGACGATACTCTAAAATATGATCTGCAATTGGATAATCTGGCACTAATTTTTCTAAAATATCTACGTTAGTAGAATAGCCTGTTTTTGTTTTTTTGGCATATGGGAGTTTTAAGTGCTCGAATAAAATAACTCCTAATTGTTTTGGAGAATTTATATTAAATTCTTCTCCTGCCAAACAATAAATTTCTTGTTCTAATTGCTCGATTTTAGATACGAGCTGTTCTCCGTACTCTCTTAATTCATCTTTATTTACTTTAATTCCTCTTTGTTCCATATCATAGAGAGTATAGACTGTTGGCATTTCGACATCATAGAAAAGCTCTAACATATTGTATTTTTTTAGTTGCTCTTTTAAAAGGTTTGTGCAAGCAAAAGGAATATAAGATTGATAAGAAATATACTGCATCGCAATTTCTTCTTTTTCTAATAATGCCTGTTTTAAAGATAATTTTTCTAGCATATCTTTTCTAGATGGAAGACTATCTTTTAGATAATCTCTACAAAGAGTATCGTATGTGTAAGTCTCTTGTAATGGATTTATTAAATATGCGGCAACTTTTGCATCAAAAATTGTCTTTGGCTTATTGATATCGTCTAAATTTAGGAAAGATAAACATTCTTTGAGACCTATTGTAGATAAGCATTTTGCCTGATAGCAAAGCTTGCGCATTTTGTTGGATAAATATGCTTTTGTAATAAATCCTTCTAGTGGAATATAAATAATATTTTCCTTATCATAACAAAGCGTCAATCCTAAACATTCGCCTTCCTCCATTAGACAGCTAAATCCTATTAATTCCTTTTTTGATGCTTCATCAAAAACTTTTTCTATTATTGATAAATCTGATATCTTTTTTATTTGTAGAGATGTTGTTTCTTCCTCATCGATAGAAAATCGCTTTAAAATTGCCTTAAACTGAAGACTTTTTAATAATGTATATGCCTCTTTTGTAAATAGATTTATAATTTTTGCCTCTTCTATATTATAATCCAAGTCACAGTCTAATTTAATTGTGGCAAGTTCTTTGCTTAAGATTGCCTGCTCATAATATTCTCTTAAATTAGTCTGTGCTCTCTTTGGCTTAATTTCATCAATATGAGCGTAAGCTTCCTCAATACTCTTATAAGCTTGTATAATTTTGGCAGCAGTTTTTTCACCAATGCCAGGAACACCAGGAATATTATCAGATGCATCCCCCATAAGTCCCTTCATATCAATAAATTCTCTTGGTGTAACACCGTAAAGTTCTTCCACATCTTTTGCAAAATAAGATTCTGTCAGATGTTGTCCGCCTTTTGTCTTCGGAAGCTTAATTTGAATCTTTTGCGTAGCTAACTGAAGTAAATCTCTATCTCCAGATACAATCGTGACATCAAATCCATCCGCCTCGGCATTATGTGAGATTGTACCCAAAATATCGTCTGCCTCATAACCTGGCTTTTCAATCGTTGGAATATTCATAGCCTTTAAAACTTGCTTCATTAAGGGCACTTGCTCGTGGAGTTCCTCTGGCATTGGTTTTCTCGTACCTTTATATTGTGAAAACATTTTATGACGAAATGTTGGCTCTTTGACATCAAACGCCACTAATAAGTGGTCTGGTTGTTCTTCATCAATATATCGAAGTAGAATATTTAAAAAGCCGAGAACGGCGCCCGTATGCCTTCCATCTGAAGTTGTAAAATCAGGTAACCCGTAAAAAGCTCGATTTAAAATACTATGTCCGTCCACTAGCATTATTTTTTTACTCATTTTTTTGTCCTCTTTTTATTTTGTTATTTTGATTAGAAATTGTACTCGGATCAATAAAATTATATCCGTAATCATAGTACATATGTGGATCAATTCTCTCAATTAGAAAATTCATTTTTTCTTCTTCTGTAATCTCCTCTTTTATGTTTAAAATAGGAGTAACACCATGAAGCAAATCCAAAATCTGCCAAGATACAATTAAAAGAAATATAAGACTAATTCCAAGCGTTATTTTTTTAAAAAAATATTCTTTTTTTCGCACTTCTTTTAACTGAGAGTTTAATTTTCCATGTAATTCTTTTAGAAAATCAGAAGTAATGTTGCCACCCTCATCCATTTGTTTTGTTCCAACAATTAAGATATAATGTAGCTCTAATTCTTCCATACAATCTTTGCAAGATTGCACATGCAAAATAAAGGATTTTAATTCTTGATCTTCTAAATCATCATCAATATATGCTATAATTTTCGATTGTGCCTCTAAACAATTCATTTCTTATCACGTCCATTCAACAATCTAACTTATGAAAAGTTGCAAAACTTCTCAATACAACAAAAGGAAGCGACTGCAAATCAACAGACATTTCCTTTTGTTACTAGTAAAACCTTAAATATCGGTTGCAAAAAATACTAAAATTCATTGATAGAAATACTGTAAGAAGCACTCCACTCTTCGTTTGGAAGTGTTCTTTGAATTCCTGGCTTCTCGCTCATCTCTCCTGTATATCCTGTATTATCACATCTTCCAAACCATGGCTCTAGGCAGATAAAAGGGGCATTATTTTTAGCTGCCCAAATTCCATAATTAGGAAAATCTACAGCCTCCACTGTCACATACGGACGCTTATCTGGAAGGCAAATGCTTGCTTTTGTCACAGCATCATTTACAAAAATAAGCGCATCTTTCTCAAACATTCCGTCTGTTACTTGATAAAATCCGTTTTCTAATGGAAGTTCCATTATCGTGTCAACCATTGCAGTACCAGTTTTTTCATCTAATAAGTAGTAAGAAACACTATCTTTTTTTTCAAATTTTAAATAATAATCAGTTTGTTTTGTTCCTTCTAGAATTGGAACACGAAAAGCTGGATGACCTCCGATTGTAAAATAAAGAGGTTTCTCTCCATTATTTCTTACTTTCCATTTGACTAAAATATGATTCTCTCTCAAAGTATGTGTAACCTCTAATTCAAAATCAAATGGATAATTTTCTTTTGTCTTATCATTTGATTTTAAAATATGGACGATTTTATCATTTGTCTGCTCTACAAAATCAAAATTACAATCTCTAGCAAATCCATGCTGAGAAGTTTTGTATGTTTTTCCCTCATAGCGATATTCGTTCAAATAATGCTTTCCAACATTTGGGAAGAGAATTGGTGCATGTCTTGCCCAATACTTTGGATCTGCATCCCATAAAATTTCTCTCTGTTCTTTTTTATCGTAAATACGACAAAGTTCAGCACCGTGATCCGATATTTCTACGATTAAACTTTCATTTTCAATTTTTCTATTCTCGCTCATTTTCCCTACTCCTTTTTGTCAAAGTTAATTCTAAAATTAAAAGTTTTTTGAAGCTACCAATTTATTACTCCAAATAATTTTCTGTTTTTTTTAGTATACACTATTTCAAAGTATATGACTATCAAATTTTGAAATTTTAATAAAAGCATTTTAAGAAATTATTAACAAAAGGAAAAAATAAATCTATTTTATTGAAAAACGTTGAATACTTTTAAATAGAAATTTTAATATAGACAATAAAAAATTTTAAGAATTGTTTATCAAGAAAAATCCACCAGTATAATAATATGCTTGACTATCTTTTGTTTTTTGAATATTTAGTTTCTTTTGTAAAATTAAATTATCTTTTTTATCGTTTAATATGTACTGATACAAAGCCTTATTTTCCAAAATATAAATAAATCTTGATACTTCATCTACTTCTATCTGTAAAATATTATGTGGGAGAGAAATTAATTTTGATTTTTCTGTATTTGGATTAAAAATAGAAATAGAATTTCCTTTTCCTTCTATCAAATCACAGTGTGAAATAAGAAGAATATCTCCAAAGCTTTTTATCTGCTGAGGAAAGGCTTCTAAGAGAGTGATTTCTTTTAACAAATCTTTCTTTTGACTGTTAGGTGATAATACCATGAGAGAGTTATTTTCTCGTTCATTTAAATCATAGGGCAGAGTAAAATATAATTTATCTCCCACTCCGCAAAAGAAAAAACCTCCTTGCCCGTATTTGGTAATATCTTTTTTCCATAAAATTTTTAAAGAACTGGGATCTATCTGAAAAATATAATTACTTGTAATATTTCCTGTCTGTTTTTTTCCAGTTGCATATAAAAATTTATTATAATAGTATAGCGCATCATAAGAAAATTCATCTGATGAGATGCGAGAGATTTTTTGATTATTTCTTTTGTACTTGCTAATATAAGAAGTAAAATTAAGTTCATTTATCGTAAAAATGGCATTATCAGAGACTGAAATTTGAAGCAATCCAGGCATACCAATATCATATTCTTTTCGAAGTCCAGTAAGTGGATTATAGCAAAGAGCTAATTCTAGTTCTTTTTGAATAGGCACTCCTCCTGGTATAAAATAGACAGAATTTTGATGAAATGCGGGTAGAGTCAAATAATCAGATAATGTTCCATACGGAAGAGTTTCTGATTTTATAAAATTAAAATTTCTATCATAAAAATTTAGGATAGATTGATTCTCTTCTTGCGTTGTCTGAATAATTGCGAGATAGAGATTGGAACTTCCCAAATTATTATTTTCTTTTTGACACGTTGACTTTTTTAAAACGTTTTTACAAATACAAATACTTATGAATAAAGTTATAGCTAATAATAAGGAAAAGAAATATTGTTTTTTCATATATTAAATCCTTTCGTTTTTTAGTAGTCAAAAAACCATCGTCTCTAAGAGATGAGGAATTGACTAAATTAAAAATCTTTCTAATGATTCAAATATTCAGAACTATCTATTGTTAAATACTAGTATGAATTTAATAAAGATAGCTCTGAATATATAATATCTGCTTCCTTTTACTATGTAGAGGGGATGTTTTAAAATATAAAATTCTAACAAGAATATGATGATAGTTTATTTTAGGAATACTGATTTCTTAATGTAAAAAAATATGTTATGACATCCCCATAGATTATGTTATTTTCGATAAATAATTTTTGTCTTGGAGGTATTTATTAACTCTACTGGGTGAATGGCATTTTTAAAGTAATACATATTCAAATCAATCTTATATAAGTCTTTAAAAGCTGCCCAGATAAGTTGTGCACAGTAGAACTTTTTTCTTGTGTTTACATTGAGATAGTTGTAATTATAAGGTTTTGATCTTTGTTTATAGCACCAATCTGCCGCCTTGGCATCTTGAGCTGTTGTTGTTGCTTTTACCGTTACACCAAAACAAGTTTTTCTCACCTGATTCCAATTATTTTTTCCTTTTACTACTCCTCTAGAAGTAGCCTCTACTACATAATTTTTACTATAGATAATAGCAGAATGACCTGTAGGAAGCAGATTTTTATAGGAATCTTGGGTAACTAGAATAACTCCTTTTCTAGTGGGATACTTTCCACTCTTACGTCTATAGTCTTTAGAATAGGGCTTATTTTTATCATTAAAGACATTATATCGATAAGCTTGTTCGTAATATAGTGCTATCTTAGAAACCGAAAATGGCGATGATTTAGATGATGATGTGGCGGCAAATACTGGCATTGAAAGAAAAGATAGAAAAATAGAAAATAGACAAATAGAAATGCCAGTATATCGTTTAATCTTTAGCATTACAAAACCTCCTTAATAGAATTGAAAAAAAGATATGCCAAGTTAAGAAATGATACATGATATTGTGCTGTATATGGGTTACACTTATCATGTTTAAAGCCATTGGCTTTATGTTCTTGCATTTACATAGATGATGTATTTTACATTTATTTTCTCCTTTCTTATTTTGATTTTTATTTATTATACAACAGAATTTTTTATTTTACAAGGATAAATTTCAAAATTTTTACATTTTTTCTATTTTTAGGTATTTCATTGTTTTTTTGATTATTTTGCGGAGCAAATTTTTGTTTTAATTGTAGTTTATTCATACTATAACATTTTTGCAGCATATACTCCCAAATTTTAAAATTCTTATCTTAAACAGCTAAACAGCCCTTGCTTAATTTAAATAAATAATTCACGCAAAGGCTGTTTAAATAAATATTTCTTCTACCTTCTATATCTATACACCTAATAATCTAAAAATCTAAAACTTTACCTCTATATTTTTCTTTTTCCCGAATTTCTATTTTGCTAAAGTTAAAAGCTTTTGTTTTAACTCATTTTCAATCTGGATAAGCTCTCTTTGTGCCTCTTCTCTCTTTCTTCTGCCATCTGCTTGAATTTGCAATACTTCATCGAGTGTAGAGATAAGGGATTCGTTCGTACGCTTTAATGTCTCAACATCTACAATACCTCTCTCCGATTCCTTCGCAGTTTCTATCGTTGACATCTTTAAAGTCTCTGCATTTCTTCTTAGAAGCTCATTTGTCATATTGGTTACTTCTCTTTGGGCTTTTACCGCTTTTTCTTGATGAGCCACTCCAAGCGCCAAAATCATCTGACTCTTCCAGAGAGGAATTGTATTGACAATCGTTGACTGAATCTTTTCTGACATTAAAATGTCATTATTTTGAATCAAGCGAATCTGTGGTGCCATCTGAATTGAAATCATTCTTGTAAGCTCAAGATCATGTAGCTTCTTCTCAAAGCGAGAACACATATCATTCAAATCATTCACTGCTTGTGCATCCTCTGGAAGATTGGATTTTGTAGCCTGCTGCATCAATGCTGGAAGTTCCGTACTCCTTGTTTCTTCCAACTTCTGTTTTCCGGCCGCAATATACATAGATAATTCCTTAAAATATGTTTTATTCAGTTCATACATTTTATCTAACATGGAGACATCCTTTAATAATTGTCTCTGATTTTCATCCAATACTTTACAAATTTTATTGATATTTGTCTCAGCACTCGCATATTTTGTCTTTAGGCTATCCATATCTTTAGTTTTCTTTTTCAGAAATCCAAAAATTCCTCTTTCCTTTTCCTCTTCTTGATTTGGTTGAAAATCCTTTAACTGAGTTACCACTCCTGTGAGCATCTCTCCCACTTCTCCTAGATCCTTTGTTTTTACACTATTTAGAGCTGTCTCAGAAAAATCTGCAATTTTCTTTTGTGCTCCCGCTCCATACTGTAAAATCATTTTAGAATTATTTAAATCAATTTTAGATGCAAAATCATCTACCATCTTTTGCTCTTGCGGGCTTAATCTTGTCTGTTCAATATCCTTTTTTACATCTTCTATAACTTCTGCATCTTTTATATCTACGGGAAGTTCCTCCTCTTCGTCCATAAAATCAAATGTCAATGTAGGCGCCTCATCCTTTAAATCTATCTTATCTAAATCAATTGCCATCTTTCTTCCTCCTCTTTTTATCCTTACAATTATCATAAATATTATTATACCAGTCTGTCACTACTTCACAATATACTACCTAAATATAATACTAAATTTTTATTTTTCCATTATAAACTAACTCCTACCAGTTACTCTTTATTTAGAAAATAAAAAAAAACTGTAGATAACAGAATTTCCAATATCCTATATAAAACTTTTATTTATTTCTTCATAGAAAAATCAGATTCCGTTAATCCTTCCTGTTTTAATACTGTCTCCAACACAGAAATATCTGAAGAAATATCAAACATTTCATCTTCAAATAAACTATCCAAAAGTTTTCCAAACGCCGCGTTAATCGTATCTAATGTCTCTTCAATCTCAACTTTCGTTCTTCTTATATTTTCCCCTACTACAGGTTGAGAATCGAGTTCTTGATAAGTTGTGACAAGTTTTAAAGTTGTAGGTAAATAATAATCCATAAATTTTTCAATCTTTTCCACTTTATTTGGATACTTTTTAATATGCTCAAAAATTCTATTCGTAATATATTCTAGTTTAAATAACTTTTCAGAGACAATATCATCTGGAATTTTATCATTACACTCTCGAATCTTTTTAATATAAACATTTCCCTGAGTAAGTACTCGTTCAACCTTCTCTTGCTCCGTATTTATCTCATCTTCCCTCGCTCTTGTGACAGCCACTTCTCTCTCTCTCAACACTCTCTCTTCTTCTTGCTCTCTTTGTTTTTTAGCCATTATGGAATCCAAATATAAATCATACGTCTTATGATCTAAAATAAAGTCTGTTTTCATTTCATCGAAATGTCCCTCTGGAAACATTCCAAGATCTGTCATTTTATTCAAATCCTTTATTGTGAACTCCTTTTTTTGTCCCATATAAGCAGCTAACTTTTCTACTGGATAATGGCATTTTCCGTCCATAATTTTAACATATCTTTTAAATCTTCGTACTCTCTTACGCTGTATAATTCCCCGCCAAAGTACTAAACCACATAAAAGAGTAAATGTTAAAAAAATTCCTAATAATCCTATATCTCCTATACCCGAGCTAAACGAGGCAAAAAAATAAACTAAAAGCATAATTCCAAAAGTTCCAACTCCAATTCCTCCAAAAACTTCATATAAAACTCCGGAAATTGTTCCATTTGGAGTCTTTGCAACTGGAAAGGAGGGTCTTTGTACTCTCGAATAAGAATTACGAGAACCCTGATAATGATAAGAATTTTCTCTCCAACCTTGCGATTCATTTTGAGAAGACGTTCTCTGATTTGTTCGATACATCCTATGATTTGTATGAGTATCCCCTCGCCTATCGACTTTCTGTCTTATCTTTTCTTCCATATTTTCTTCAAACTCGTCCATTCGATGTTCCACGTAATCTCTATGTCGCCAAGCTTTTTTTACTTCACGTATTGCCTGTTCCATCGTTTTATTAACAGTGTATTCGATATCTCTCCCTAATTTATCAAAATTAATGGAATTGATTGATTTTTCTACTTTTGTTTTAATTTCTTCTTCCCATCGTGAAAAATCCTTCTTGTCCATAATTTCCTCCAATCTTTTTGTATAAATAGTCAAATTTTTGTTTTTAGTTTATCATAAATTGATTTTTTACACAATAATTTTTACTCTTAAGATTTCTTTCTTTTTACCTTTATTAACAGATATTCCAACTAAAATAGCAAGCAAAATTTGGTTTATTTTTATTGCAATTCCAAGAACGGTCATAGGAATTTCAAAAAATTGTCCCATCAAATAAAAAGCTCTTGCGCTTTAGCTTGACAGAATTTAATTTAAAAGCAAAAATTCCGGTTCAAGAATAGTATTCACTATCGAACCCAATAACATAGAAAACATAGCTAATTTGGGCTTTCCGTCTGCACGAATAACGAAATTTAGACCAGTTAAAAGAATCATAAAAGAAAATCAAATAATAATGATTCTTTCATATTCCTATGCGTAAGGTAAAATAGCTTTTGTCGCAACGAATAAGGTAAGCAACGAATGAAAAAATAATAAAAACACAACAAGCATAATTGCATGTCCAAGCAGTAAAATCAATAAAAAGTTAGAGCAAACCACTCTAACTTTTTATCATTATCTTTATCAAACTTTATTTTTTCTTTTATGCCCCTATTCTTTCTCCATTCATCTCATCATCTGAAAGGGCCACAGGCGAACTAGTAGCTTGCCCCTGATCTGTTCCTCTGAAACTACTCCCATCGATGTACTTCTAGAATCAACGGAGGCGATGCGGTTGTCTCCCATGACGAAATAGGATTTCTGAGGTACCTGGCTAGGAAGTTTAATATCGCACTGTCCCAGCGCCTTCTTAGTAAGGTACGGCTCATCGAGAGCTTGCCCGTTCACCGTCACATTGCCATCCTGGTCGATATCCACCATATCTGCCTCGCTGGCAATCACACGCTTTATCTGTGTCTGCCCAGCGCTGTAGAAAACAATAATATCTCCCGGATCATAGCTGCGACTTCTCATTCCTAGAACAAGGTTGTTGCGAGTTAGCGTAGGCTCCATAGTGTCGCTGGAAACTATCAGCACTGGAAACCACAAGTTCACTAACAGTACAATCACCGCAGCGACACAGAGCAAAATCCCCACCGTACTGCGAATCGTGGCGCAGTATCGCTGCTTGTAGAGCTTCTCTTGAAGCTCCTCGACCTTTTGCTGTAGCTTTTCTTGTCCCAGCTGTTCTAATTGCTGTTCACTCATCATCTCTTCTGTCCCTTCTTTCGCAATTTTCTATAAAGGAATGTGCCAATAATGATTATAAGCACTAAAGTTATGACAGCCAACAGCAGATACTTCTCAATTGGAGTGTCATCGCCAGTCTTCACCTTCGTCGTTTTTAGATTTCCAGTAGAATTTTCCGCAGTTTTCTCGGTCGTTCTTATCTCGTTGGAAGTGGAATGAGAAGGGTTAGTCGTAATCACGCCCCTCGTACTCTGAGTAGAACTTCCAATTATTCTCTGGGTCGTTTTTATCTCGTTGGAATAAGGAGAATTAGGAGGAGTAGGAAGAGTGACATTTTCACCAGGCATCTCTGGTTTGTCGGAATAAATATTCGTAATAGTCACTCTCTTTACCCGATCGTCTGGTTTGAGTACCACCTTATCTTGATCAATCTTGGAGGTAAATCCAAGGTTTCCCCCAAGTGGATTGCCCTTACTGTCAGTCTCCGTCACGTAGTAGGATATGGAATCTCCCTTCGCATTGCCTGCGTGCACCGGAATGGTGACACTTATTCCACTTTTGCCAGCCATATCCAACACGACCAAATCGCCGTACCTCTGCGTATGCTCCTTATCGGTAAAGATAGCGGCATAGAACACTTTGTCCGTGGCGAACGCTTTCGTTCCCTTTAATACTTTCTTCGTAATCGTCAGCTCTCCTTCATAGTGGAGACCATCCGGAAGTTCCGAAAATGTATTATAAAAAACGAACTCCACCTCTGGCTGTTTTGCAGTCAGATTCACTAAATCTCCGTTCGGATAGACTGGAGCAAACGGAACATTTCTCAAAACTCCAGACTCGAGTAAGACACCGTTTTCATCTGTCTCACCCACATAATAAAGGGTATCCAATCTCAAATTCTCGAATGTAACCGTATCCGCATAGGAGCCATCAAACTGCATCTTCTTCACATCTGTTACTCGCTGGGTGCGGTCTTCGTCCGCAAAAAGAGCTACATAAAAAGTAGCGTCCACAGCAATGACCAGATTTTGCTGCGAATCCATTATGTGCTTCGTCACATTCAAACTTCCCTCACCTGGAAGAGCATACTTTGGCTGCAGATTCACATCATAAACAAGAGAACCATCCGCATCCGTATAAGGAATGATGACGAGCATATTTTGGATTTGAATATTATCCAACCCGTTCGTCTGAGCCAACAAATAAAGAGCCGGCTCTAAATCTGTAAAGCAAATCGTTCCACTTTGTTCCACCGTGACCATTGTCCCACTCACGCCGTTTTTCTCGGCTATCGCTGTAAGCTGCGCCGTCGCTGTCTCCACCTTAGATGCCTGTGACAGGTCGCTTAGCGTCAAATCTGTATCTTGGAACGGTTCACGAAATACCAGGTTTCCATCTTGCACATCCGCCACCTCATAGAGCGTCAGCTCTGCTCCAGCGGCCTCTCCCGGGAACGTTGCCGTAATCTCCCCCGTACCAGAGGCCTGCACATGAACTGTGAAGGCTAAAAACCCGATCCAGAGAGCGGCCAGCACCACCAGGATGATATGTATCCTGTCAACTATTACTGTTTTTCTTACCTTCATCGATTCATCTTTCCTTTCTTCTTTCTCCTAAAGGCATGTACCGCCCATCTCAGCAGCAGAGGAATTGCCAAAACTGCATCCACCGCAAGTGCCACATATCCTGGCCAAATCAGCTTACCGTCCACCGTAAGCTCTGCGCCCGGCAGATTTGCCACGCGCTGTCCCCGCACTAAAAGTCTATGAGTATTAATCCCATATGGCGTACAGGTGACAAGCGTACATAAATCTCTGCCCTTCTCAATTTTCAAATATTCTAACTCACTCGGCAGCACTACCTCAATCTGATCCACCTGATAGGTCAACTTCTGATTCAGGACGTTCAGCATGAAATAGTCTCCTATTTTCATCTCATCCAGATTCGAAAATAACTTTGCCGACGGCAGTCCCCGGTGTCCAGAAATGACACAGTGACTGTCCAAGCCGCCCACCGGGAGAGAGGATCCCTCCAGATGCCCGATTGCGATCTGAAGTACCGCCTCATCCGTACCGTGATAAATGGGAAGAGACACCCTAAGCTTTGGGATATCCACATAGCCCATGATCCCTGTCCCAGACACATCTAGCAGGCTATCATATTTCTCCCGCTCCTCGTCTGTAAAGCCATTGAGAGAAACAGGATTTTCCTGCAATTCCCTGTTATACTCCCTGGCCTCTGCCAGCATTCGCTCATAATCCGCCTGATCCAGGTCAGCCACCTTCTCCACATAGGAAGCGATAGCACGAGTCTGGTGAAGAGAGTTCCAGTAATCACTAAAAGAGGGATACAGCAGCAGGGACAGCCCTGTAAACAAAATCAGTATTAAAATTATGTTTGTAATATGCTTTTTCATTACAGAGTTCTCCTTACTGCTGCATCAGGGGAAATCCCCCGATGCAGAAGCATAAATTTTTTATTTCTCAGCATTCATGCGACGTCTAGAAATCAACAAAACTGCTGCGCCCAGAACAAGAACCGCACCGATTACATAGAAGAGTGTAGTACCCATACCGCCAGTCTCAGGAAGTTGACCAGAACCACCTTCTCCTAAGTTATTTACTACATCAGTAGTGAGAGATCCATCAGCCACATCAGTAGTAAAGCCTTCACCACCATTTATACTTATAAGTTGAGGGGTATCACTCTCTACTTCATGGTCCGCAGTGATAGTAAACTCAATAGGTTCAGCTTTCTTATATCCAACTGGTGCCTTAGTCTCGACAAGTCTATAGTCACCATCATCGAGACCCGCAAAAGTAAATCTAGTTTTATCTTCACTAAGTGTCAGCTTCTTTTCATCTACTGCTACATAGTTACCAGTAGCATCTTTCTTCTCCAAAGAGAATTCAGCGCCTGCCAAAGGGTTATTATTCTCATCTACCTTGTTAACGATTGTCTTATAAGTAAATACTATAACTTTATCCGGGGTAGTAGTTTCAGTGCTTTCCCCATTATATGAGTCGTCTGAAAAAGTGACAGTCAGCTCATTAGGGTTACCAGCAGAACCAATCACAGCTTCTTCATTCAATTTTGCAGTATACTCTACAGAAACTATAGATCCTGGTTTAATCATATCCTCACCTTTATCATCCTTAATGTCTGTAAGGTCAGAAAACACAACTTGGAAAGTTATTCCAGAGTTCTCAGGGCCAGGATTAAGTTCATATCCGCTAGTAATCTCTTCATCATCAATTTTTACCGTTACAGAATCCTCATTAAGTGTAAGACCTTTAGACAGCGTATCATTAAAGATCAATTGATATGATTGCCCATTTTTTACAAAGTCCAAATACTTAGATGATATTGTAGCATTCAACTGGAAAGGAACATCATCGCCGATATCATAGTCTGCCGAGTCCTGCCAATCGGTTTCTTCGCCATTCGAATCGTTTTTATCCTTTACCTTCTTCTCAGACGTTGTTTTTTCGAGCTTAGGCTGAACTGTGATAGGATCATCTCCTACAACTTTCAAAAGACTAAACGTTTGCCATCTATCCATGGTATCATAGATTAAATAGTAACCAGGCTCAACGTTAATGGACTGATTTTCTCCAGTCAATGTTTTTGCATTACTATCCTCTAGTTTTTCCAATCCTAAATAGGTATGAATAGCCTCATTTAATTTAGTTGGATCGGAAGCATTGACTAGACTTTCCAATGTGAACACAGGATCCCATCCACGCACGAAATCCTTATCTCCGTAAGTCTCAAATTCTCCACCTTCACTTGTTTGAACATAAGCATAATCACCTTCTTGAGGATAAGCTACTACAGGGTCACCTGTTTTAACGTTTTTTACCAACTGATCCGTTTCTAATAAACTTGGATCGTAATCTTCGAATGATACATGTTTTTTGTCCTCGCCCTTGCATTCTCCAAGATATTTTTTATATTCAAACGAATATTCTTTTTTGGCATCTTCTCCCCATCTTATATCACTTAGCCCAGCATCCCCTGTCGGAATACCAGTAAAAATTTGGAAAATCTTATAAGTATGAGTATTGTCTTCAGGGGTTCTAATTATAGCTGTAGCCTCAGCCGATACAGGCAGCGCCATTGCGATTACCATAATCGCCGCTAGCAAAAAGCTAGCAATTTTTCTCTTTCTTTTCATTTCACTTTTTCTTCCTTTCTTTTTATTTTAAGCATTTTGCGTCGCTTTTCAGCGACATTTCACAGTCATGTACGTCGCAGGCTCTCTCGATGTCCATTTATTTTAGCTGCCTGCGAGGGAAATACTTTCTCCTCTCCCCAAGGATTCTCCTTATTAATTAGGAGTACTGCCCTCCTTTCTTTTTCGACTGCGTATATACATCAAACAGGCTGCTCCAAAGGTTAACAGCAAACCTGTCAAAGTATACGGTAAGTTTCCAAAACCACCTGTTTCCGGCAGCGCATTCGACCTTTTATTGTGAAAGGTCTCAACAGTGCCTGTTGTCTCATTATAATTTGTAATCTTATAATATTTATTTTCTCCAGATCCTAATATCTGTGCATTCTCTAAATTAGAGACGACGTTATCCTTATCCTTCTTTTGGACAGATACTTGCGTTACCTCAAGTTCGTTCTTGGAACTATCCGAATTTTCTTCTACTTTAACTGTCAGCGCATAAACCGCTTCATCATATGTAATGGATGTATCTGTCCCTCTCTCTTCTCTTATGTTCAAGACATAGGTTCCGGCTTCTAAAAAGCCGATATCATCAAATGTAAAGATTCCATCTTCATTATTTTGGACATTCTTATATTGATCTGGTATTTTTACCTTATCGGTCTTTTCCCCAGCGTCGGCTCCATTTGCATTCTTTGTCGCATCTTTATCAACATCAATTTTAAATGTAAACGAATCTTTTGATGGCATGCTGTTCAAGTCCTTCAAGCCCTTCAAGGTCAGAATTCCCTTTGTTGTATTATTAAAGGTCGGAACTGTTCCTGTCGCCTCATTATAATTCGTGAGCTTATAATATGCTTCCATCTCGGAACCCGATACCTCTATCTTTTCATAATTACCGCCATCTTGTGAGATTTCTACGTCAGTCACATTGTATTTTTCTTCCTTTTCTTCTACCGTAACTTTTACCGTATAGATTTTACTTTCATAATTAACATTCTTGCCATCATTTTTCGGCTCAACTTCACTTACCTTCAGGTAATATGTTCCTGGCTCTGAAAAGCTGATATTGTTAAATAGAAAGACTCCATCCGTTTTGTTTTGCACATTTCTATATTGAGCTGGTATGGTCACCTTATCGGCATTTTCTCCTGTTTCATCACCAACCTCAATGCTAAACGTGAACGGATCTTTTGACGGCTTGCCGTCCAAATTCTTTAATCCTCTCAAGTTCAAAATTGCCTTTGTTGTATTGCTAAAGGTTGGATTTTCTCCTGTTTCCGCATTATAAGCCGTGAGCTTATAATATGGAGCTACTTTCCCTTCGAAACTCGATACCTCTACCGTTTCATAATTACTGCCATCTTGTGAGACTGCTACGTCAGTCACATTATATTTATTGCCCTCTTCTCCTACTGTAACTTTTACCATATAGGTTTTACTCTCATAGTTAATATTCTCATCGTAAACTTCTGGCTTACGTTCCTCTACCTTCAGGTAATATGTTCCAGACCCCGAGAAACTGATATTACTGAATGTAAAAACTCCGTCCTTGTCGTTTATCACACTCTTATATTCGGCTGGTATCGTCACGTTATTCGAAATATCTCCTGTTTTATCCGTATCTACCTCGATTTTAAACGAAAACGCTTTCTTTGACGGTTTGCCATCTATCACTTTTAAGCCCTTTAAGTTCAGACCTGCACTTGCTATTTGCACCTTGTTTGTAAAAGTTACGCCCACAGCAGGTTCTTTCAGTTCACCGTGTCCAGTCGCATCATTCGGATTTGTTTTATCTGATATTTTAAGTCCAGTACATGGGAATGCCACAATAGTAGTATAATTGTCCTTCTCGACGTCTTGGAATGGAGCAACCGCATTTGTAGTACATATTGTATATCCTACCAGATTGCCACTCTCATCGTCTCCACTCATCTCCTCAAACTGGCCTCCTTCATTACTTTTTTGTACGGTTATGCCATATTCTTTTTTACTCTCCTGTCCCTCTTCAGAAATTTCATCTCCCGGAATCAGAAATTCTATTTTGCGAATAGTTTTCTGAGCACCCGTTTTAATCGTTTCTTGATTTTTCTTGATACGAATTGCGATTTTGTAGACGGTGGCATCATATCCTTCTTTATAAGAATCTCCGTTTCCGCCGCCAACTTCCTTCATATAGTAATAGAAAATCCTTTCATCATCCTTATCAGCTACTTGTTCGCCAGTTTCCCACTTCTTTTCATCAAAAACGAGTCTGCCCGGGAAGGTGATTACACCATCACTTTCATTCCATCCCGTTAAAACAATTTTTTTCCAATTAATTTCTTGTTTATTATCATGGTCACTATCCTCAGCAACGACAAATGTATATTCACCGCCGGCAAGAGCTTCGTTCTTATCGCCAATTTTCTGTTCCTTCCTTGTGACCAGCTCCACTGGTCTAGAAACAGAAACTTCTTCAGTATCACCTATTATCAATATACCGTTGCACATGATGCCGCCACCGTGAGTCGAAGAGCTATTATTCTGAATATATACTTTAACCAACTCATCATCTGGTATTTTGGTCGGATGTGCAGTCAATCCCATGGAATATGTAGATGACAGTATATCTGGTATTTGACCCTCTTTTACTGGCTCGCCGTCTCTGCTTCCAGTCCAATTTTCTTTTCCGCCGCCAAGCATATCATTCGTAATAGAACTGACATAGGCACAGAAGTAATCTTGAAAACCGTAATTTATGAATTCTGGAATATTAGCACCGTATATTTTATCTTCTGTTTTGATGGAGCCTTCCGCCATATGCGTACCGTCAGCTCTATTATTATAAATAGCACCTCCTGTTCCGCAGGTAAATACACGTCCCGTGGAACAGCCTGCCAGACCACCTCCGAAGCCTCCCGCATCGTTGTTCGTTATCAATACATTTTCAAGATAAATCGTACTTCCATCGGAGCAGAAAACGCCGCCGCCGCCCCAGTCTTTGGTCGTAAAGGTTTGATTATTTCTAATAGTACCTGCCATAATCGTTGCAGTACATCCATCATTAATGCTGATGCCGCCACCCTCACTGGTATGAGCGATATTGCGGGAAATATTTCCTCCCTCCATTGTAAAGGATGCATGAACATCTCCTCCCCAGCTGCCGCCTGCGCGAATACCGCCGCCTCTTTTGGCTTCATTCGCTTTTATCTCAGCATTACCTTCAATACTGAAATTACTGTTACCCTCAACATAGATTCCGCCGCCACTGTTGACAGTGTCATCATTATTGGTTACTTTATTCTCATTTATTGCCGCATTCTCTTTTATTTTTATAGTACTTCCATGTACAAAGATTCCACCACCACAATTACTTGCCGTATTCTTGTCAATGAATCCTCCATTTAGTTCTATCGTTGTTTCTTTAGAATCATCCCAGGAAAAGATGCCTCCACCTCCCCAGGCTGCCGTGTTTCCCTCAATGGAGCCTCCATTTACTATTATGGTATTATTAGTACCAGCTACGCTGATACCGCCACCGCTACCTAAAGCATTATTCTCTTTTATAAAACCGCCATTTACTGTCACGTTGCTTCCTTCTGTGACATAAATGCCACCACCGTCACCATGCTCGTTTTGAATGTCTTTAACTGCCTTATTATTGCTAATCTCGGCATTATCCTCAAGTGTCAATTTGCCACCTTTTGTGACAGAGATTCCACCGCCGTTAGTGGCATAGTTGTCGGTGATTTTGCTTGAACCTTTAATTGTAGCTGTACCACCGTCAATACGGATAGCTGATTTCCCCTCAGAGGCATTACAACCTGTTATTGTGCCGCCTTCCATAATAAAAACGGCTCCTTCTTGTACATACACAGCCGACTCAGCACCCGTAATTTTACCTTTTTCTGAATCTCCAGTATTTTTAAGAGTAAACTCACCTTCTTTATCTTCTTTTTTTAATACTTTAAATAAACCTTCCCAACTAGTAGGAGTCTCATTGGTTATAGTATAACCGTTTAAATCGAGCGATACTTTTTTATCAATCTCTACATCTCCCGTCCACTTTCTGCCAGGCTCACTATCAATATAAACTGAACCATCTGCGCAAATATCACTCTCGAGCCTTACACTGTATCCATTCTTCAAATAATCTGTAAGTTGCCTCCATGTAGTATCATCATCCGTATTCTCAAACTGTGTTCTTTCTTCTACTTCCGCTTTGAAATAGATAAATTTTGAGAACTCTCCGCTGACAAATTCCGCCTTGACTAATGCATTTTCTTCATTCGTATTAATCTGCGTACTGATTTCATCTGTTAGATTTTCTACTCCACCGTTATCTGGCAAGTGCAAGAGCAGCCACTGGGAATCTTGGCTCTCCTTTGGCACTGCTTCTTCTATTTGCTTGGTCTCTGCCAGAGGCTCTTCCTCCTTTGGAGCCTTCCACTCGTTGTCTTCTGGATCCAGCACCAAGAATGCCGGATTGACATTCTCCGTCTCCGCCTCTACGTAAGTAATCTCCTTACCCGTCTTTGGCGTGATAAAATACATAGAAATCTTTACCTTGTCATTCGGCTCAATCTTGATTCCATCCGCATCCAGAAAGCGAATATCGAAACAAATCCAGTTTGCTGCATTCAGCCCCTGATTGACCGCCTCAGCAGTGACGATTTCATCGTATGCTGCCAATTCCTCCGCATCCGTTCCGTTGTCCTCACTCAGGAGCACTGCCTGAAGCTGTACGTCCGTCGGGAATGCACTTCTGGGATAGGTAGCTGTGATTTCCACTTGACTAGTTGTCACAGTCTGAATAATCTCCTGCTCCTTCACCCAGTCAAACGCAAATCCAGTAAGGGTATCTGCCATAAATGACACTGTATTTTGTTCATCCAGCGCCAGAGCCTGTCCTAGCTCTCCCAGATGTCTCACTTCCAAAGTTCCCTCCGCAGCGCTCTCATCTCTCTCTTTTGCAGTGATTGTCACCTGTAGGGGAGCTGCAGGCTGAATTTCTGTATCTGCCTGGCCACTCGCTTTTACACTTACTATAGGCTGCGCATCGTCCCTCTCGTCTGCTGTCGCCTTTGCATTCGTCTGGCCATCTACTTTTGTGCTTGCTACCTCGGCGTCCATCTGACCGTCCACTTCCGCACTTACTGTAGGCTGTACATCGTCCTCCTTGTCTACTTCTGTCTCCGCCGTGCCAATGATAGATAGCTTCCATACATCCGCTGCCACAGTATTCGGATTAAGTTCAGGATCTGCTTCTTTCTTCTGCCAGATAATCTGCTCCAAAGCATTTTGATACACTTCGTCCCCAGAAACTGCCTGCACTGCCTCTAGGCGTGCGTTTGCTGGTATCTGAGTCTCCGCTGTGTAGTCCACTACCACCTTATAGGTATCGTTCTCGTACACGAGCTGACCATCTCCATATACTGGTACAGTTCCCATCTTTGTTTCAGTGCCAGTCTTAGTCTCGTTCTCATTCTTTCTCCTTGATGTGGCAAGAGCCCCCTTTTCATCCCCGTCCAGAAATGTCTCCGATTCTAAGGTAACAGCTTCCACAATCTTTGTTGTACTCTCGCTCTCCTGCTCTGATTTCACCAAAGCCTGGAAGCCTGATGAAGTAAGTATCACAGACAGAACTGCAAACACAGCTAAAATCCTTACAGGTAAAGATTTTTTTGCTTTACCGCTACCAGAATCTTTCTTTCTCATAACTATACCTCTCTTCTTTCCATATCTCCTAGGTATGTATTTTATTGTTGTTAATTGTAAATTCAATTATAATTTTCGGACACAACCAGAAAATCTATATTTTTTATATTATAAATATAACTTTATAATGTAATGTGTAAAGTGCTTTTTTTATATAAAGGTGTCTTTTTTTTATAAAGGTATCTTTTTTTAATGTTTTACGTTATATAATAATTTTTTTCACACTTTATCTTATGTTTTCTCAAATTTTCAGACAGTGTGAATAAAGTAAAATTATTGATGCTTCAATAGTTTTTTTGTGTAGAATAGAATAAGGTGGAAGTTTAGATAATGGAGTGTTTTATTTTAACATTTTTATTCATACTATAACATATATGAGTTTATAAAAAACTCCTTAAATACATTTCTATATTCAAGGAGTTTTTACTTATCTTCTATCCACTAAAATAATAACTATTATTTTCTATACATTAAAAGCCTTAATTCCTGGATAAATTGCTGCTGCGCCAAGTTCTTCCTCAATGCGAAGAAGCTGATTGTATTTTGCAACTCTCTCTGTTCTACTTGGAGCACCTGTCTTAATCTGGCAAGTATTAAGAGCTACTGCAAGGTCAGCAATTGTTGTGTCTTCTGTCTCTCCAGAACGATGAGATGTAACTGCTGTATATCCAGCCTTATGAGCCATCTTAATTGCCTCTAATGTCTCAGATACAGAACCAATCTGATTTAATTTAATTAAGATAGAGTTACCACATCCCATTTCGATACCCTTTTGTAATCTTTCTGTATTCGTTACAAATAAATCATCTCCTACAAGCTGTACTTTATCTCCAAGCTCAGCTGTAAGTTTTTGCCATCCTTCCCAGTCCTCTTCGTCAAGACCATCTTCAATCGAAATGATTGGATATTTCTCTACTAACTGTTTCCAGTGCTCGATTAACTCTTCAGAAGTATATTTTGTTCCAGCCTTTGGAAGAACATACTCGCCCTTCTTCTCGCCTTTCCACTCACTTGCTGCTGCATCCATAGCAATCTTAAAGTCTTTTCCTGGCTCATATCCAGCTTTCTTTACAGCATTTAAAATATACTGGATAGCTTCCTCATCACTTGCTAAGTTTGGAGCAAATCCACCTTCATCACCTACAGATGTAGCTAATCCATTTTCTTTTAATAAAGCAGCCAACGCATGGAAAACTTCTGCACACCAACGAAGTGCCTCTTTAAAACTATCTGCACCAACTGGCATAATCATGAATTCCTGCACATCAACTGTATTTGCTGCATGAGCACCACCATTTAAAATATTCATCATAGGAACTGGTAATCTGTTTCCAGAAATACCACCAATAAATTTAAATAAGGAAATTCCAAGAGAGATGGAAGCTGCTCTTGCACATGCGATAGACACTGCTAAAATTGCATTTGCACCTAAATTTGACTTATCCTTTGTTCCATCTGCATCAATCATTGCCTTATCAACTGCATATATATCAGATGCATCCATTCCAACAATGGCATCATTAATTGCTGTATTAATATTCTCTACTGCCTTTTGAACACCTTTTCCAAGATATCTACCTTTATCACCATCTCTTAACTCAAGTGCCTCGAACTCACCTGTAGATGCACCACTTGGAGCTGTTCCTCTTCCGACAGTTCCATCCACTAAATATACCTCTGCCTCCACAGTAGGATTTCCTCTGGAATCCATAATCTCTCTTCCAATTACTTTTTCAATTTCCAAATAATTCATCTTTTTTCTCCTTTCCCTAAGCAAACTGGTACGTCTAAATTTTGAACCACCAGTTCATAGAAGCTTTATCTGGAAGCTTCTTAATGATATTAGTATTATACAAGTTTCACGAGGATATACTCCCAAAAGGAAGCAAACTTTTGGGAGTTTCCCATGAGTTATTCACACTTAGTTAGAATAAACTAACTTTAATTATTTTAATCTAAATATTGAAAATTTTCAAGATTTTAAGTGATAAAATCTATCTTTTGAGTGATAAATCTTATCATTTCACACTATTTTTTCGGGAAATTTACAAAAATTGTATGGGTTACTCCTAACTTCTATTTTTTATACGTATTTCTTTATTATTTTTAAAAACGTATCTTGGCATATCTTGGCATATCTTGGTGTGCAAAAGTAGTAAATTGAGTGGTAAAAGTAGTAAATTCACATAGCAAATGCTTCATTTTCATAATCAATCACATCATCCTAATTTAAATATTCATCAATTCTATTCAAGTATAAAACTATATTCATTTTTCCTCCACAACTCCCAATTCCTTCTCCAATAATTAATAATAAAAAAGCACCAATTTCTTGATGCTTTAAAAATTTTTTCAATTGCTTTAATTTTTGTTGGAAATTTAATAAATTATTTCATATCTTAGTCAAATTCCTCAAAGTGCATCTCCATGGTGTCACCTTCTTTCTGTTTAAATCTCTCCCCTCTCAATCGCCTCCATCGCATCGAGAAGACTTGGATAAATGGCGACGCAGAGGGTTCTTAGTTCTTCATCTGGAGCCGTGAGATCTGGAATCATAATCGTATCACAGCCTGCTGCGGCTCCCGCCTTAATTCCACTTCTTCCATCCTCAAACACGTAACAATCCTTCGGAGCACATCCAATCTGTCTGGCTGCCTCTAAAAAAATGTCTGGAGCTGGCTTTCCACGCTCAACTTGTCCCCCACTTACTACTGCATCAAACTGATCTAAGACTCCAACCTTTTGTAAATTATTCTTAATTATTTTCATCCGGCTACTACTTGCAACTGCCATTTTTACTTTCTTTTTTCTAAAATAATCAAGTATCTCATGCATTCCTGGTTTTTCAGGCACAAATCTACTTACGCTCTCATACACATGTCTACGACAAGCCTCTATAAATGCGTTGACATCAACCTCTGGATAATATTTCTCAACAACTGCCACCTTCCCAGAACCACTTGTCCCACAAACTGCCTTTGGAAATTCTGGATTATAGAGAACCCCAAATTCTTCTGCTACAATTTTCCAGCTATCTCTATATATTCTCTCTGTATCCAATAATAACCCATCCATATCAAAAATTGCACCTTTTTTCATTGTATCATAATCCTCCAAACTTATCTTTTTTCCTCTTGGCTTTCTCATCATATCAAATCTCTGACTGTTGCGTCAAATTTTTCTTCCATATACATTTCATTATTATTAGATGTACAGAAATATTAGTTGAAATAAAAAAAGTAATTCGTATAAACGTATTTTGTATCAGGCTTAACCTTCTTTTTTATCATTTATAAAATGCTAAAATTTCATATATATTTCTAGTACATAGATTTGATTCCTCCTAAAATAGTTTCTCAAAAATATCAATATCAAAAATAAAAACTGCTTAAAAAGAATTCTTCTTCTCGCTAAGCAGTCTTCTAATTTATCTCATTTTTTACTCTCTATCAATCACCAGCAGAAACACGCTTCTCCTCTAAGGTTGTGGATGGTTTGCTTAATCCTCCTCCTCTTCATCATCATCTTCATACGATTCCATATTTACAATATCTAAATTTTTGTCTGTATCCTTTATCTCCTCATTTTCTTCTTCCTTTTCCTCTCCTGTCGCCATAATCCACATGAAAGTAAGTATTCCAAACCAAATAAGTCCGCCAATCATACTAATAAAAACTTCTGAACGTTCTTTTCTTCTTATTTTTCTCTGCACTTTTTCTATTGCTTTCACTCTTCTTCTCATCTTCTTTTCCTTCTTCTTGTCTAACACTGTAAAACACCTCTCATCTTTATTTTATGCTTTAATAAAAATATATATACTTTCTTTGCTTTTACCTTTTATAGATTTTTATTTTCCCTCATTTTGATTTATATTAACATAAAATCGGCAAAAAAACATTCATCTCAAAGAGGAAGTTTTAAGATAATTCAAAATGAGTATTACAATGCATTCACAAATGATACTATTTCAGCATTCACTTGTTTATAATTATCCATGTTTGAGTTATGTGCTGCATTTTCAATGATATGTAGTGGATATCCCGTTTTCTCTGCCCATTTTATACAATATTGCTTTACTTTTCCATTTTTATCGTATTCACCTACAAGAATAAGAACAGGACATTTAATCTGTAAATCACAATTCTCATCTAAAAATCCAGCATAACCAATTCCCATTAAATGACATAATTCTTTTTTTGTATACGGCCTAAGTGCTGTTATCATATTTTCATACGCATGTTTCGTATACGTACAAGATTTTGCAATCGCCTTTACCAAGACTTTATATGGATAACAATATGACATCCACTCTATTTGCCGCAACCACCATTTATCAGATTTAGAATAATAAGATTCTCCAAAAGGAGTCGTGTCAATTCCTATAAATCCTATTATATATTCTGGATATTTTTTTAAAAAAGTTTGAATAATAAATCCTCCCATAGATTGTCCGACAAAAACTGCTCGAGTAATTTTTTCAGTGTCAAGAATTTTTTTGAGCTCTTCCACCGCATTTTTATAAGTAAAATCGTAATAAGGACGTGATTTCCCATGTGCTGGTGTATCCCAACATAATATATGATACTCCTTTACAAAATACTCTATTTGTTTTTCAAACAGGGTATGATCTGCTGTTAAACCATGTAAGAAAACTATTGTTTTTGTATTTTTGCTATTGCAGTTAGAAACCCAGTAATAAACATTGCCTCTATCAGATTTTACAAATTTTTCTATCATATAAATTCTTAACTCCTTCTTAGCTATATCCTTTTCAACCGTTTCATATAATCATATTATAATCCCATTGACTATTTTTGAGAATACTATAAATTGATAATTTATCTTGCAAAATGAATATTTAGACCAATAGACTGATAATAATCAAATCAATCTCTATCATATCCTATTAGAATTTTATATTTTACAACAATCTTTAATTTTTATTTCTCCTCAAAAATAAAAGCAGAGAAAATATTCCAAACTATTTTATACTTTAAAATACATAGTCTTAAAATATTTTCTCTGCCCTTTTTCTATTTGGCTTACTCGCTATACAATATGTTCTCTCACATTCTCATCTTCATAATCAAACACACATTTTCCAAATGCATTGATAACATGAGTATCTTGATATTTATCATAGCGTTTATGCTTTCTTCCATAGGACATATGTACATGTCCATGAAGAAAAAATTTTGGTCTATACTTCTCAAGCAGCCAAAGGAAAGTCCGAAATCCCTGATGAGGTAAATCCCTACCATCATTAAGTTGATAAGCAGGAGCATGTGTGACTAAAATATCAAATCCTCGATGCCATAAAAGCTTTGTCCACAGTTTTCCAACTTTCTTCCTCATATCCCATTCCGTATACTGATATTCTCCATCTCGATATCTCATAGAACCACCAAGCCCGAGAATTCGAATTCCCTTATACACATAAATAGTATCATCAATGCAAATACATCCATCTGGTGGTATCTTCTCATACTTTTCATCATGATTTCCATGTACGTATAATACAGGTGCCGTAGTAAAGGTTGCCAAAAAAGACAAATACTGCGGATCTAAATCTCCACAGGAAATAATCAAATCAATTCCCTCCAATTTTCCCGCTTCATAATAGTCCCAGAGATATTTCGATTCCTCATCTGCTATCGCTAGTATTCTCATATGTCTTTCTTTATCCTTTCTTTTTGTCCAGTCCCTGCTGCTCTACGACAGGTTTTGATTCCTCCTCCAGTTCCTCTTTTGTCGGAATAAAACCAATAATATTATCTGCCAACCAATCCATCTCCACAATCGCTTCTGGAGATAACGTCTCATAAGGATTATCCTGAATCACTCCATCTTGGGAATATAAAATACCAGAAAACGGATTAAACTCTCCACTCTTAATTGTTCGCTTTAAAAGCTCCACTAACCTCTTTGTTCCAATAGGAAGATTTTGTGAACAGATAACATCCACCACATCCGCAGACATTCCCCACCAATAATTAATTGCTTTCGTCGCTGTCGGATTGTCATCATATTTCCATGTTCCCTGCATAATCGTATGAATGAGACGTTCATAAAAAATTCCCCAATGCCATACTGGCATAGCAAAATTTCTCGGATATCCATCTACAATATCAAAAATACCAAAATATCTGGATGCCGCCTCCGGGACAACCATATCCTTTCCTGATACGACAGAGACATCGTATTTCTTTAAGTTCCACATCGCATCATTATTTTTTCTCGTCGTCCAATCCAGATAAACCTCTGCTCTTGGATTAATCATCTTAGCTCCCAGAGCAAACGCATTGATATTAGCAATCGTACCAAAAATCGGATAATCTGCAAGATATCCCAACTTATTATTATCTGCCATAGCTCCTGCGATAGCTCCCATCAAAAATTTCGCCTCATGCATTCTTGCATAATAAGTTCTAATATATCGATGCGACGTATTTAGGGAGCAGTTTAAAATTCTTACCCTTGGATGAGCAATCGCTACTTTTACACTTGCCTGAGCAAAAGATGGAGTCGTTGTGAAAATTAAATTACATCCATTTTCAATTGCCTGCTCTAACACAGATTCAATATTTTCCATTGTGACATTCTCATAGCTAAGTGTCGTAAGCTCCTTTGAAAATTTTTCCTCTAGATGTAATCTTCCCAATTCATGCGCATAAACCCAAGCAGAAGTCGCTGGTTTCTTTGGATAAATAAATCCCACCTTTAATTTTGGTACATTAATTGGAAGAATTTTTGATAAAAGTGGCTGCTCTTTCTCGATTGGCTCCATCTTTAATTCAATCTCTTTTTCTTCTTGCTGCAATTCAAATTCTTCCCAGCTTTTCTTTACTAACTTCTTCAACTCATTTGTCGTCATTTCATCCAACGCTTTATAAGTATGTACTTTTATAAATGCAAGAAAAGCATCTCCCGGTGTACACTTTAGCTTTCCACCGCCATTTGCCTTAAATTCTGTCAAGAAGCGAGTATACAGGGAATTAAAAGTCAATTTATCTGCCTCATCCCATAGCTCACCTTGCTGCTTTCCAACTTCCTTTATTAACTCTTTAAATGATCCTTCTTCAGAAAACCAAATATAATTAATTTTAGAGGCGTCATAGAAGTCCAAAAACTCATAATAAATATTATTTTCCTTCTCTCCAGTTCTTTTTGGAACAATACGAGTCACCATTCCTGAAATAGACACCACATCAAAATATTTCAAAACACTAACTCTCTTATTTCCCTCTTGCACATAAAATTTATTCATATACTCATAAGCTACAATCGGGTCTCGAATTCCTTCCGCCATATGGATATCACATAACTTGCTCCACTTTTCAGCAAACTCACTCTCAACATTCAAAATCGGCATAAAATTTGCCGCAAAGGCACTACTTCTTCCTCCCGTTCTTGTCCCAACAATCTGATCTGCTGGAATTTGTACCAACCCTAGCGGTACTTCCGAGTAACTTCCCCTAGATGGTAGTATATCATCTAACACCTGTACAGTTGGGCGCTCTCCTTTCATCATACGATGGCGATATTCCCTCTTTCCCAATTTACATGCTTTACTATACTCTTCACTAGACATGTAAAATCTCCTTTCATACCGTCTTAATCATTTTTAGATAACTCAAAATAAACTAACCTTTAAATAATTCAACTCTGCTAACACCTTATTGGCTGCATCAATGAGTTCTGGTTTATCTTTCGATGCTCCCACACCATAATCTTGAGGAGAGAAATGTTCTGGAAGAATCTTTCGGTTTTGATCTAGATATCCCTTCAAAATACAAGTATCTACACAAAATACGTCAATATCTCCCTCAGCAAGGGCTGTATTTAATTTCTCGTAAGATGGATATTCCATAAAACGAGGGCTAATATTTAAATCGTTTCTCTCCATATAATCAAGCATTTCTTTTCTAGTTGTAGAACCCGACATAATTCCAATTTTTTTACCATCCAAAGACCTTATAGAACTAATTTTGGGATCAGAAAGACTATTGCTATCTTTCTGTTCTGTCAATACCATCATTCCCACTGCATCGCGATAATAACTTTCAGAAAAACTCACGATCTTTTCTCTCTCTTTGGTAATCGTATAAGTTGCAATGACATAATCAGCTCTATTTTCTTTCAACATAGCTTCCCTATCGCTTACTTCAACAGGTTCAAAATGAACTAATTGCTGTTCTTTTGCCTCTTCTAGCGCCACATCAAAAATTTTAGCAGCTAAATACCAAGCAAACTCTATCTCGCCACCTTCATATTCTTTGGTCTCTTCATTATAATATCCAAAACCAGGGACATCATCTTTACAGCCTACTATTAAATATCCTCTGTCTTTGATTTCTTCGATTGCACCTGTTGACTCAATCGAAAAATCCTGCTCCTCAGTCTTTGTCGTCGCCTCGTCTTTATTACTACTTTCCACTCCACAGCTAGTTAAAAAAAGCCCTGCTAATAAAACTACAAGTAAAACTGTTAAAAAACAGTTTCTTTTTCTTTTCATAGGCGTCCTCCCTCTCTTATCATACCTTAACTATTGAATACGTTTCTATCCAAAGAGCCATCTTGACTTGCCACAATAGTAGTACACATAGCATCTCCAGTAATATTAACTGCTGTTCTTGCCATGTCTAAGATTCGATCAATTCCCATAATCAATGCAATTCCCTCCACAGGAAGACCGACAGAAGTAAATACCATAGACAATGTTACAAGTCCTACACCTGGAACACCTGCAGTTCCAATAGACGCTAAAGTTGCTGTCGCTACAACAGTTACATAATCAGCAAAAGTTAAAGGTATACCAAACGCCTGCGCCGCAAAACAAACAGCCACACCTTGCATAATAGCCGTACCATCCATGTTAATCGTTGCTCCTAGTGGGATAGTAAATGAAGATATTTTTTTTGAAACACCGATTTTTTCTTCTAATGTCTCAATCGCCATAGGAATCGTGGCGTTAGAAGTTGCAGTAGAAAAAGCAAAACTCATAACTGGCAAATATTTATGGATGAATTTGTATGGATTTAATCTCGTAAAAATAAGGAGCATTCCAGAATAAACAACAAAACAGTGAATTCCCAAAGAGCCCAATACACAGAGCATATATTTTGCCATCGGTTTAAAGCCTTCAAATCCAATGCCTGCAAAAGTTCTAGAAATCAAGCAATATACACCAATCGGCGCCAATGCCATAACCATATTTGTCATTTCCATCATAATATCATTAAACTGGGCAAAAAAGTTAGAAACCGTCTCCGTCTTCTCTCCAAGCTTTGCTAAAATAATACCAATAATCAAGGCAAATAAAATAATCTGAAGCATGTTTCCCTCTGCCAGACCCTGAATCGGATTTTTCGGAATAATATTTAATAAAGTGTCTGTAAAGCTAGTACTTTCCGCGATCGTTACTTCCTGAGTCTGTATCGCAGCAGTATCAAGTCCCAGTCCTGGTTTAAATACAAGACCTATCGAAATAGCAACTGTAACAGCCATTGCCGTAGTACAAAGATAAAATATAAGAGTCTTTACTCCGACTTTACCCATCGTCTTTGTATCTCCCATGGCTGAACTTCCACAAATCAAGGAACAAAATACAAGAGGAACTACCAACATCTGCATTAATCTTAAAAAGCCCTGACCTACTACATAGAATACCCCTTCAATCAAAATAGAATCTCGAATATAACCATTTGGTATATAATATAAAATAATTCCAGTAATAGCTCCTAAAAATAAAGCAATAAAAATCTTGGTAGTAAGCCCCATTTTCTTTTCTTTTTTTTCTTTTTTCATTCACTTATCTCCTCTCAGCAGTTATCTATTATCTGTCATATATTCTTTCAATGCATCTTTCCAATGAGGCATCTGGTATAATTGTGTAATTTCCATCATTAGATTGCGAAGCAAAGTACATTTCGCCTTCACAATTCCCGTTTCAGTAAAGGAAGCTTCCACCCGAACATTCTCTATGCCTCCATATTGTAAAATTGTTTTGGCAAACTCATAACGAGTACAAGAACCCTCACAGGAAGCATGATAAATTCCGTATTCCTTTGTTTGAAGAAGTTCCAAAATAAGTTCAGCCAAAACTTTAGCACTAGTCGGACTACTAATCTGATCATTTGGCACATGAATCACAGACTCTGTTTTTACCTGTTTTAACAAATCATTGACAAAATCTTTTGTATTTCCCTCTCCTCCATAAACCCAAGAGCTTCTAATAATTAAATGGCGAGGATTTAACTCTCGTACAAAATTTTCTCCTGCTAATTTTGACTTTCCGTATACACTACATGGATTTGTCATGTCAAATTCCGTAAGCTCCTTCCTCTCTTCTCCACTAAACACATCATCCGTAGAAATATGGATGACTTTAGCACCGATTTTTCTTGTAGCAGCTGCTATATTTCTTGCCCCTAATGCATTTATTTTATAAGCCATAGCTTGATTTTTCTCGCAGAGAACTTCATCACTATAGCCCGCACAGTTAATAACTACATTCGGACGGCATACTTCAATATACGACATTACTTGTTCCATATTAGAAATATCCACATCTTGATCCGATGTATATAGAATATATTCCGTATAATCCAACATTTTTGTAATTGTACTGCCTAGTCTTCCCTTGGCACCTGTAATCCATACTTTCGTTTTTCCCATTCTTTTTTCTCCTTTTCTTTTTTCTTCTTCATCATTATACACTATTTTTTTGATTTAAGGAATCCCTTTAAAGAAGTAAAATTACAAAGGTAGATAAACGATTAACTCAAACATATTATTTGATACATTTGTCTCTAAATATCCGCCATACCTTGTTACAATTTCTCTCATACTAGATAAACCAAATCCGTGATATTCTTTATCAGATTTTGTAGTTTTTAATTCTATATCAATATCTTTACTGAAATGATTCATAAGTTTAAGCATAAAACCGCCCTTATCACATCGACATCGCATACTTATTTTTTTATCTTGCGAAGATATGGAAGCCTCAATAGCATTGTCCAACGCATTTCCAAGCAATGAACATAAGTCTATATCTGCGATTGATATTTCCCCAGGTATTTCAATTCTAAAATCATATTCTAACTCAGACTGCAAGATCATATCTGCCTTCGCCTGAAGCACCGCATTAGCAGTCTCATTTTCGCAAAAACGTTTATATCCCTGTAAAGCACTACTATTTAATAATTCCTCAAGATAGGAAAGAGCCTGCTCCTCATTTTTTCCGATAAGCAATGTCTGAATCGTAAAAAGATGGTTTCTCATATCGTGCCGCAAATGTCTAAGTCCATTTTCGTTTTGTTTTAAATTTTGATAATAGGATTCCCGCATTTCAAATAGCTGCTGCGCCTTTTCTAATTGTTCATGCTTTTCTAATGAATTGACTACTACTAAAATTACAAAAGAATTTAAAAAAGTAAACGGCAAAATAATCAGACCAAGATTCATTGCTAATTGATTTACTTCATCACTATAATATAAAGCATATGTCAATGTTACGGTAGCAAGCAAAGTCGAAACTGGCATAGCCGATAATCCAAAAATAATTTTCCATAATCGCTCAGATAAAGACACCACTTTTTTTGGAAGTTTTCTCTTAAATAAAACGTAAATAATCCCATAAATAATAGGACGTTCTATTCTCATAAGAATATCATAATGCTCCCATGGGCGCCATGGGCGAGCTATATATGTATCAACAAACGCACATACGGTCATTTCTATACAGAAAAAAATAAAAATAATTGCCAAGCGACCATATTTATTTCCTTTTGTACAGAGCATACATATTATAACAAAAACTGGAAAAGTTAATATCAGATTATGGTCACCAACCCATATAACCATCGCACTGCTACCCGCAAACATACAAAAAAGCAATATCTTATAAAATAATTTTTCTCTCACAGAAATATAATGTATGAATAAATCAAAAATAAAAAAACCATTTATTGCCATACATAGAAAAGAAAACAATAAAAGAAAACAATAATATTTCATATCCATTGTACACATTATAAATCCTCCAACGCTGCGTATGTCAATGCCATTATAGCAGAATCCTTTAGAGAGCGACTAATCGGTAGTTTTTCTTCTCCTATATGCACTTGGTTTGAGACAACACTGTCCACCGCCGCCGCACGCACAAGATAGCGCTGATGAATTCGAACAAATGTCTTTCCAACCTGCATTGCGACATGATCCAATTTGTCATAGAATGTATACTCTCTCTCTTTCGTCACACAGATAATCTTTCTCCTGTCTGAGACAAAATAAAGAATTTTATGATAAGGGATACGGTAGGTCACATCACCATATTTACAAAAAAAGGTATGATTTTCGTTTTGATATAATTTAGAGAAAACACGATTCACAATTTCTTCCAGCTGTGCTCTTTTCACTGGCTTCATAAGGTACGCCAACGCACTTACTGAATATCCATCAAAAACTCGATCCGCATAGCTAGTGACAAAAACTAATCCCATATCCTCGTCTGCTTTTCGAATTCTCTTTGCCGTCTCCATTCCATCTATTCCCGTCATCTTCATATCCAAAAAGAGAATATCAAGCTCTCCCGTATGTGTTTTTAACCACTGTAATACTTTCTCACCAGAGGAAAATTCAATGAAATTACTTTGCATCCCTTTATGTTCCAAAATTCTCTCAAGTGCAATACGAAGCTGCATTCTTGCGTCATATATGTCATCACATATTCCTATTCTTATCATCTTTCTCTCTCCTCACTTTACTGTAACAATCTCAACAAGCGAACAGAAACTGAAAATATTTCGTCGTTATCGCCATGCATTCAGTTTACCATATAACATAGGTTAAGAAAAACCAAACTTTACATCAAACCGACCATTTATGATTAAATTTTAAACATCTATGCAAAACTTTACATCAAACTGACCATAAATCACAAGGTCGTTTGAAAAGAAATTTTATCTTTGCTAATCTATACTCAATCCAATCAGATTGCCAACTGCTCTACTAAAAAGCATACCCACAGAGCATAAAATATTGTATGACCTGCGAATATAATACTTAGACAAACTATTGGAAATATCAATTACGAAAGGAGATATCACTATGTTAGAAGTTAGTAAATTACAAAAAAGTTATCAGATTGGTAAAAATACATATCAGGTTTTAAAAGGAATCTCATTTACAATAAAGGAGGGAGAGTTTGTCGCTGTTATGGGACCTTCTGGCTCTGGAAAAACAACACTTCTTAACTGTATTTCCCGCTATATTCCTGTTGATTCTGGTCATATTACATTAGAAGATACCGATTTGGCGAATTTAGAGGAGGAGGATTTGGCCAAGGTTCGCAATAAAGAGCTTGGGTTTGTATTTCAAGATTTTCTTTTGCTGGACGGTCTTACTGTCCGCCAAAATATTTTACTACCAGCCATTATCGGAGGAAGTATATCAGACAGTGTGGAAGAACAGGCAGACCATCTATGCTCTATTTTTGGCATTGAAAAAATTAAAAGTAAATACCCAGCAGAGATATCGGGAGGTGAAAAGCAGCGTACAGCAATTGCAAGGGCACTTATCAACCATCCAAAGCTGATCTTAGCGGACGAACCGACAGGGAACTTAGATTCCAAATCAAGCAGAGCCGTTATCAACTCTTTCGAGCAAGCTCGTTCCTCCTTGGCAGCGACAATATTTATGGTCACACATGATTCTTTCGCAGCCAGCTTTTGTGATAAAGTAATTATTTTACAAGACGGTATTATATGGAAAACGATTGTAAAAGACAATAAGGCACAATCTGATTTTTTAGATGAACTTTTAGATACAATACGTGAGATGGGAAGGTGATGCAAGATGAAAACATTTTCAGACGTATATCAAACACTTAGAAGAAAAAATAAAAAACAGTATGCTCTTCTTTGCTCCTGTCTTTTCTTTTCTGTGTTATTGATTTCATCCTATCTTTCTATTATGCGCTCACCAACTGTCCTCTCTGTACTTCCAGAAGGAGGAGACAGCAGAAAACAAGTTATGATGATCTTTACATTAACTATGATAGGATGTGGAGTTTTCTCACTATATGCGGCTAATCTCTTCTTTCGTCAAAAATCAAAAGAATTTGGTATTTTCCTTGCACTAGGTACAAGTCAAAAAGTGTTGACAAGGCAAATTCTAACAGAACTCTGTGTCAAATCAATCGTATCTTGCACACTAGGAATGATTATAAGCATACCATTGACAAAAGGCATATGGGCATTATTTCGTCTATTCATTGTAGACACAGAAGAAATGATTCTATCCTTAAATCCACGGGCATTTATTATTTCTCTTCTGTTTTCCATTATGATAATCATTATGCTGCTGTTTATGGGTGTTCGCTCTATTCATCGTATCAATATTATTGATATTATTCATGAGAGTCATAAATCAGAGCCCATTCAAGACGTGCCAAGAATATACGGTCCTCTCGGAATTTTATTATTAATTATCGGAGCATTATTGGGATATCTGGCACCTTCCTTTTTTATTCTCATATTGCGCTGGTATCCACCAGATGCATTTACCGCAGTTTTTTATCTCCCCGCATTCGTCGGTATGTATATGGTTCTCTTACATACGGTCGTAAATGGATGGAGAAGCAAACGACATGCCTATAAAGATCTGATTGCGACAAGCCAAATGAAATTTCAAGGTCGACAGACCGTACAAAATCTTCTAGTTATGAGTCTGCTCATAGCTGGAGCCTATTTTGCCTCCTTCTACACTCCCATGCTCGGCATTGGAGCAGGTATGAGTTATGATAAAAGACCATTTGACTATCTTTATCACTTTCGAATGGATCAAGATATTCCTCGTGAGACGGAGGTGCGCGACCTCGCCAAAAACTATAATGTGAAAATAAAAGATTGGTATAGCGAACCTATGATTCGTCTGGCCGTAGACGGGACAGAGCAAGTTGAGACAACCTCATCCATTGGAACTACATACGAGTGTGTATATTTAAACATATGTAACTCAGATTTATTTTTATCTGAATCTTCTTATACCAAAATCACTGGAGAAAAACTAAATCTTACCTCTGGGGAAATGGCTGCAATCTTTGATTCAGACGGTAATACACAGTATACATTTGCTGGAAATGTCTCCCTGCTTACAAATACGTTTTCCAAAAAAACATTAAAAATATCTTCTATAAAGGAGCTTAAAAATGATGCTCTTTTTGGACATTATGTATTAAACAACACGGATTACTCTTTCATGAATGAAGGACTTAACGACGAGTGGAGAGAAACAATATGCCTATTTAATGTAGAGGATTGCGAGCAGACATACGACTTTGCAAAAACATTATTCAATACGATTGTAGACCATTCTGACAGCAAAGTAGAAATTTTTGACTCATGGGATCCAGTAAGAAAGCAAATTTCTGAGGAAAATGGGAAAGACTATTTCCTCGACCCAGAACATCTACAAGAAAATGGTTTGGAGCGTATCGATTATAACGAGCGAGATAGCTCTGCCTTTCGACTATATTGGCAGTATATGCCACAATTTAGAGTACTAGATAAAGCTGATTTTGTAAAAACGATGGCAGTATTTTTAATGCTGTTTATATTTATCTCCATCGTATGCTTTGCGGCGGTATTTGTCATCGCCTTTACCCGCTCCATGACAATT
>CAYTNV010000006.1:0-110160 GCA_964439395.1 uncultured Blautia sp.
ATTATTTTTCGTACTCTTTCGACTCTCTTGCGACGACTTTCATATACTATCATATTTAGATTTCTTTGTCAATAAAATTTTCTCTTTTTTTTACACAATTTATAAAATTTAATTTTCCAATAAAAAACGAGAAAAATATAGAAACCACCTTTTTCTCGTCTTCTCACTAATATAATATTTTTAAAGAAATTTCATGTATAATATTCTAAAATCTCTTCTCTCACATTTTGCCTAAATATTCCATCTCTTAACATCTCTATCTCAAACCGATACGGTGGATAAGATTTCTTTATATTATCAAGACTTTTTATATAAGGCGTCTCCAAAATTTTAGGAATCTGTGCAAATCTCTCATCTATCACAATATTTCTAATCGCCTGAAAGCCAATAGAGCCAAAACCAAGATTTTCATGACGATCTTTTCTTGCTCCTATTGGATTTTTACTATCATTTATATGAAATACTGCAATCTTTTCGCTACCTATCGTATGATCAAACTCATTCATTACTTTATCATAGTGATGAACAATATCATATCCCGCATCATTTACATGACAACTATCAAAACAAACTCTTAACTTCTCATTATATTTGACTCCGTCTATAATCTGGGCAAGCTCCTCAAAATTTCTTCCAAGTTCACTTCCTTTTCCTGCCATCGTCTCTAATGCAATACAAACCTTTGTATCCTTTGTTAAAACCTCATTTAATCCCTCTATAATCTTGGTGATTCCAGCATCTACTCCTGCCCCAACATGAGAACCTGGATGAAGAACTAATATCTTGCTTCCCAATTTCTCTGTTCTATCGAGCTCCAACGCCAAAAATTGTACGGCAATCTCAAATGTTTCTGGCTTTACTGTATTGGCAAGATTAATAATATATGGTGCATGAACAATAAACTCTTCGATTCCTGCCGCTGCCATCGCTGCATGTCCTTCCTCGATTCTAAGCTCCTCAAGTTTTTTTCTTCTCGTATTTTGTGGTGCTCCTGTATATATCATAAATGTATTTGCACCATACGATATTGCCTCCTCCACAGAGCCTAAAAACATTTTTTTGCCACTCATTCCAACATGAGAACCAATTTTCAACATTATTTCATCCTTTCTTTTTTATTCTATGGCTGCAGCTGCTGCGTAATTCCACTTAGCTCCTGATTAAGCCTATATAAAATCTCACTGAGTTCTCCGCTAAAGCAAAAAACTAACATAACTAAAATTAAAATCCATACAAGCATTATAATGAGCTTAGCTCTCATAAAATTTCTCTTACTTCCCTTTCTAGAAGCAAAAGCCCATAAAAATAACATAATCAAATTAAGACATGGTATGCTTAAAATAATTAACGTCACAATCCACTCAAAAACACCAACTTCCTCATTGCGATAAGGCTGATAAGATGGCTGTTTATAGGAATTGACATCACTATCGTATTCTTGATTACTCATAGTTTATCCCCTTTCTTTCTCTTGTCTATATCTCATATTTATTATATATTTTAACATAAAGACTTTTCTGTCACAATGTCTGTTTTTTCACGATTTTTCCCTTATCTTTGCTTCCATATTTGAAATAATATATTATCCGTATAATAAATCATAGGCTCTTGATAGGGAAAATATTGATACATTCGATAAAAATATAATACCAAAATTATAATCGTTAAAACTATAATATAGATATAATACAAATACTCCCTTTTTATTCCTATATATCGACAATATAAACTAAAAATAGCTAAAAATAATACAAAAGGCCATAAAGGATGCATCCTAAGACTTTCTCCTATATGACCATGAAAGAAAAGAACTGCTGCTCTTGTCATGCCACACGCTGGACAAGGAAAACCTGTCAAAATCCGCAAGGTACATAAACCGTGAAATTTATACTTAAAAATTGTCAATAAAAAAACGATCAACGCTATACTACGCCATTGCTCTCTAAAAAGTTTTATATCTCTTTTTAATTGCCCTATATTTATTCTTTTCTTTTTTATTTGATTCATTTTATCTTCTTTCTCTCTTGCGAATTCTCACTTTAAATTAAAAATATAAAATGAGAATTCACAAAATGTTTATGTTCTTATCTATATAGGAAGACTGGCAGTCCATCTTCTCCCAGACAAGGTTTTATATCTCCCGCAATCAGTGGTCGAGCATACTGAATGAATGCATCTTTAATATCTGATCCGTCCTCGCTAATCCAATCTCTTGGTACAGTCTTTTCCTTATTACAGATTTCATTGACATCTTCTAAAGATAGCTCCATCTGATAAGGTTCTTGTCCCACTCTTTGGTAGGCAACCATTTTTCCAGTTGCCCCCAAAATAGCAGCCTTTACCCCATATCTTCCTGCTTCTACTGCTTCTTCTTGGTCTGTCTTTGACATCATACTAATAGAACATCTCTGACTTACATTTAATTCTACAGAGCGAGCTTTTACTCCAAGTCTATCTTTAATGAGATTTTCTAAATATTTGCCACAGCCTGCAAGCATTTTATGTCCAAAACTATCTAGTTTTACTTGATTATCATATTCACATAAAAATACGCCATCCTTATCGTGAATACCTTCCGATACACATACTGTCACAGTTGGATGCTTCTCCATACATTCTTGAACTTTTTGCAAAAATTGCTCCACATCAAAATCCACTTCTGGAAGATAAATTAAAAACGGATTATCTCCCTCAAATTTTCTGGCAAGAACACTTGCTGCGGTGAGCCATCCAGCATGTCTTCCCATAATTTCTACAATTGTCACAGATTTTGCCTCGTATACATTAGCATCTGTGGCAATCTCTCGAACTGTTGTCGCAACATATCTTGCAGCACTGCCAAAGCCTGGCGTATGGTCTGTAAGTACTAAGTCATTATCGATTGTCTTTGGCTCACCAATAAATTTAATATCACTGCCAATCTGCTCGGCATATCTAGACAGCTTACTTACTGTATCCATGGAGTCATTGCCACCTATATAAAAGAAATATCCAATATTATATTTCTCAAACTTTTTAAACAATTGTGAATATACAGGATCTGCTAAATCCTGTGGAAGCTTATATCTACAAGAACCAAGATAAGCAGATGGAGTTACCTTCAAAAGTTCTCTTTCCTCATCTGTTAATTCTGCTCCCATATCCATTATTTTATCTTGCAAAAATCCCTGAATTCCATTAATCATTCCATATACATGCTCTACTTTTTCTTTTTGTCTTAAACCTTCTTCCACAACACCGTATAAACTACTATTAATTACAGCAGTTGGTCCGCCTGACTGACCTACTAAAATATTTTTCATCTTAACCTCCTAAAATTTTTATATAATTTTTACTTTTCAAAATAGCTCTCATCTACCCACATGGCTGGACGGACACCGCAGTCATTACTCATAACTGTATAGCTATTCTCAGCTAAGGAGCCATTTGCCCTTACAACCTGCACAGTATTTTCTCTTGTTCCTGGCGTTCTAAGCCACCATCTTCCCGCACTCTCATCTCCAGTCTGTGCTCCTCTTCTCACTGCATATAATGTCTGCTTTGCCACACGTTCACCGTCATCTGTAAAATACAAACTTCTATTTGTCACATCTTCTGTGGATAATAGAAAGATTTTATCCTCCGTCTCTACTCCATCTGTCTCTATTATACTTTCTATAATAGCATTCTGCTCTTTTTCTGTAAATGCCGCTTTATAAAAATAATCATTTAGCCACTCACGGATAAAAGAATCTTTCCAATCTGATATCACTTCATTTTTCGGTGAAAAAATAATCGCATCAAGAATACGGTCAGATATTAATAATACCTTACCATCCTTTCTCTCTAATACTCTCCACTTAATATCATCAAATACATAATAATAAGGACCAGATTTTCGATATCTCTTTCCGTTTACTGTAGCGAAACGCCGTTCATCATACTCGGCCTCCTTAATTTCCTCTGTAATTGCACTTCCTGTAATCTCATTTTGAGGATAAGTGCCAAATTTAACATAAGTTTCCTCACTTGTCCGGTAAAGCATAAAGATAATTCCCACGCAGATAAAAAGAGAGAGAAATCCAAATGCTAACAATATTTTTCTCTTTCTAGAAATATTTTTATCGACACCTTCCTGTTCATACGGGTTATACCATAAATCCGCATTTCCTGATTTAACTGACTCTAACGTGCGATAATGTACTTCTTTTTTGGGACTTTGCATAATTTTCGTCTCTTCTTTTTTTAAAATCTGCTGCCGCTTTTGTTCTTGTTTATTCTCTTCTTCCTCCTTTCTCTCTTCTTGTAGTTTTAACTGTTGTTTTCTTTTTTCTTCCTGCTGTCTTTCATACTCTTTTTTTAGGAATTCCTGCTCTTTTCTTTTTCTTTCTTCTTCTCTCTCAAGCTCCTTCTTATGCTTATATTCTTGCTGTTTTTTATATTCCTGCTGGAATTTTTCTCTCTCCATTTTTTGCCGCTGAATCTTTTCTTGCTCTTTTTTTCTCTCATATGCAAGCCGCCGCTTTTGCTCTCTTAGAAACTGCTGCTTATTAGATTCTAACGTTCCTTTATATCCCTCCTTCCCTTGTACATTGCCAACAAAATATGCTGTCTTTGTATACTGTCTCCAATCTTCTCTCCGATAAAGTGCCATTCCAAAGTTTGCAATATCTTCATATCGTTTTTCTTGATTTACTTCCATTCCTTTTTGAATGACATCAGAAACCAATTCTGACACATGTATACTTTTATCATGTCTGGCAAGCTGTTTCAAAGTTGGCATATTGTCTTGTTTTGCTCTATCTATAGAACGCTCGGGAACTCGAAAACTTATTAGTTCGTAGATTGTTGCACATAGAGCATAAATATCTGTCCAAGCTCCCTGTCTTCCCTTTGACTGATACTGCTCAATTGGAGCATACCCATGCTTTAATAAAATCGTTAAGCTTTTCGTCTCATCTCCCGTCGCCATCCTAGCCGCTCCAAAATCAATTAATGTTACCTTTCCAGTGCGATCCAAAATGAGATTTTCTGGACTGATATCTCTATGTATCATACCTTTATCATGTATTTTTTCTAGAGCACATAACACAGGTCTCACCATTTTTAAGACTTGTTTTTCACTAAGTGGTTTTTCTCTCTTATTCAGGTAAGATTTTAGAGAAATTCCCTTTACGTATTCCATTGCAATATAAGCAGTTTCATTTTCCCGAAAATAATTTTCTACTTTTACGATACCATCTAAGTTCCGGAAAAGAAGCAAATTTTGAGCTTCTTTCTCAAAATTATGTAATCCGATTTCGTAAAACCGTCGATTTTGACTCCCATCGACAGAAATAATATTACCACTTGAGGTATAAATATCTCTATAGGCAATCTCAGCGGGAAAATATTCCTTTAGCGCAAGCGTTTCTCCTGTTTTTAGATTTTTTGCTAAATAGGTTATTCCAAATCCGCCTACTCCAAGGACTTTTCCAATCAAATAGATTTCTCCCACTATACTTCCTGGTCTTAGACATCTCGCCTTTTGTCTTTTTTCACTTTCTTTTTTATTATAGCCACAAATTGGACAAACTTGATCTGGATTCTCTATCTCATTCATACAGCCAAAACATATTTTATCTTTTCTCACCATTTTTACTCTTCATCCCAATCTTCCCATGAAAATTTTGGTCCGCAAAACGGTATAAAAGATAGCTCACTATTTCCAACAGCAAGAATATCATATGCTTTTAATCTCTCACTTGTCAAAACAACCTCATCATTTAGATAAACTAACTCTCTAGATTCTCCTGGCTGCGCAATAAAACTCTTTGTTCTTGGTTCATATAAAACTATGGCATGCTTTTTTCTAGAAACCGACTTATCATTTTTTAATACAACATCCATATCGGCACCTCGACCAATAAAATTTCGTCCAAGCTTAAGTGGAAAACTTATTCCTTCATTCTCTCCTTTTATGCAGACAAGCCATCCGACAACTGGCTCTGTCTCCATTTTGATGGAATAAAATCCTACCGTACGATTTTCATCCGCCTCAAACGATACTGCACCCCTATTATTCTTTCGCTTAGAGTTCATTTTTTCATACTGTGCATTCATCGCTTTTGCCCTTGTATTGATATTATTGGGATTCCCCATATCAAATCCTGACATCTTTCCTGTTTGCTCTTGCATGCACTGTGGACAGGACTTATTTTTATTCGCATCATAAAAATGTCCTTTTTCACATTTCCTTATATCCATCGTCATTACCTCCTATCTTTTTCCTCCCTGGTATTTTACTAAAAGAATAGAACAGTTGTCTAGTGGTTTCTTACCATATTTTAGAACAGTTTCTGTTAATACCGTAGCCAATTGTTCAAAATTTTCACTTCCAAGCTCTAAAATATCTTGAATCTCCCTGTCAGAAAAGGATTTATACAGCCCATCACTACATAATAAAATCATATCTCCTTCCTGCAGTAAAAATGGATTTTGATTGATATCGATAAGCTTTATATTTCCCATGCCAAGATAACTAATTAAGGCTTCCCCTCGCTTGATTTCTTCCTCATATTCTTCTCTCGATATTGCATTCTCTCTCAAAGACTGGTCTAAAATTAGTTTATAATTATGCTCTCTTGTGATGGAGACCATCTTTTTATTGCGAATGACATATATTTTACTATCTCCTACAGACATATAATATAGTTTGTTTCTGTAAATATAGACCGCCACGACAGTAGTCCCACTTTGAATTGGCTTTCCCTTCTCATCCTCCAAATCAGCAACCGCCAAATCCATTTTTTTGGCAGTCTGATATAAAAACAAGGATACATTAGAGATAGGATACGGTACATTCTCAAACTGCTCCATAAGTATCTCAATTGCCAGCTGACTCGCCAACTCACCTCCAGACATTCCGCCCATCCCATCGCAGACAGCTCCCAAAAATTCATCTTCTCTAAAACGATATTCTAGACTATCTTGTTGATAATCTCTGGAACCTATAATCGAGGAAGAACAAATATTCCATTCCTTTTCTTTCCTCTCTTTTTCATCCTCTGGGAAAATTTTTACTGTCACGACATCCTCTTCTCTTAATTGACTGACAGATGGTTCAGCGGCACCCCTCTGCATCATAGACATCTGAGTTATATTATCTAATTTTATATCTTCTTCTGGAGGAAGCATAATCTCTTGTTCTTCTCCCTCATAATAAAATTGTTCTTCTCGTTTCTTTTTTTTCCCCAATCCAAAAAGCAAAGTTCCACCTCCATTCCTTTCAATAATGTCATCTCCTATTTTTTCCAGCTTCTGCTTTGATATATAATATTTACATAATCATCATATATACTGTGATAACTCTTATCATAAATAAGTGTAAATCCTGTCACACCTCTTCCGACATTTTTCTCACCAAATTCATAATAGCATACATCATCTTTTGCCGTGCGAACAGCATAATATTTTTTTCCAGTTTGAAAATACTCTCGCTCCCCGCCCCAAGTATTTTCAAACTCTCTTCCAAGCTCTTCTGGTGAAAGTCCTTGATCTTCATAGCTAAAAATTCTTAAATCTGCTGTTCCATCTGGAGCAGATAGTGTATAGCGATTTCTCGTTCCCTCATCATTGTACAAAACAAAATGAGATGGATATTTTATAGAAAATCCATAATCCGGGTCCTTGTACACCTCCCAATCTGGGTTTGAAATTGGTCCTACTATTTCTTGCATAACCTGTGTTGTCGCTTGCGTTGTTTGCTGTACTTCCTGCGTCGTCACTTGTGTTGTTTGCTGTACTTCCTGCGTTGTTGCCTGTGTTATTGCTGTAGTTAAATTTTCCTGTATTGTCGGGACAGAATCTTGGATCTCCTCCTGCAAATCTTGCGTTGTCTCTTGCTCCATAACAGTATCTATCTCTTTTTTGCTCTCTTCGCTATCTTTTTTTCTAAGTATCGTCATAGAAAAGACAATAATCAAAACCGCTACAACTACAATAAGTGCAACTAAAATGCCTATCAATACAGAATCTATACTACTTCTTTGGACAGGTGGCTCATAAATTTCTCCTCCTGGATAAATCGGCTGCGTAGGCTCTGTATACTGTGTATTATCAAACTGAGCTTTACTAGTACTTTGTTCTGTCGGATACCCACATTTCGGACAAAAGCTTGCCCCCTCGGCGAGATTACCCCCACATTTTTTACATCTCATTCCTCTTCCTCTTTCCTACTTATAAAAACTATTATCTTGAATCTTTCGATACATTTCTAAGAAGTAACATACATCCTATCATACATACAATGACAAAAATAAGTAAAATTCCCCACATTGATACAAGATGAGAGAGTACAAAATCAAAAATTTCATCACTTTCTGGGAGTGTCGGTATACTCTCGCTTGTCGGCAAATCATTTAAATTGCTAATTGTACCGAGAGCTCCCACCGACCATTTACTAATTGTAAAATAAGATAAGATTTCTGTAATTGAACTTAGAGAAAATAAAATTCCTGAAAATAATATCTGTATAATTAATAAAAACGGTGCCACTGTCATCGCCTTATCGCTATTTTTCGACACAGCAGATACAATCAAGCCAATCGCAGAGGAGGAAAAAATAGTAACTGCCATCGTAATAAAAACTTCCACAAACGGAAGATTTTCTAATAATAATCCCTCCTCTGGCATTCCAATACAGGCAGCTAAAATGCCTGTAATAATCATTGCCTGAATCAAACTCATCAAAAATTGAACAAAAAATTTTGATAATACATAGGCTCCTAGTCTTAGATTGGCCATATACTCTCTCTTTAAAATGCTTCTCTCTTTGCATATTTCTTGGATAGAATTAAATAATCCAATCCATATTCCCGCACAGGAAATAGAAAATAAAATCGACTGTGTATTGCTAAAATAATCAAAGACATACTCATCCGATACCAAAACAATTAAAAATGCGATTAAAATCGGCTGTAGAAAAACCATCAACAGGCGCTGCTTATCATTTTTTATCAGCGTTAAATATCTACTACATAAAATAAAAAACTGCTTTACAAAATTCGCCTTCTGAGGTTTTTGCTTTTTTGCGTTTGTATTTCTAAGTACGCGGTCTGTCTGTCCATACTCCCTTGCGTATTTTCCTGCCCATTTTATCGTCTCTCTCTCAGAGTCTAAAATATTATAAATCTCTGTCAACTGGTCTGTCCCAAAGAAATTCATGCATTCTACCAAGGAACCATAAAAACAAACTCTGCCACCTCTGCCCATAAATAAAATCTTATCACATAAATGTAAATTTTGTGTGGTATGCGTAACCATAATAATTGTTTTTCCTTTTTCTTTTGATAATTGATTCAGGGTACGCATTAAATTTGCCTCTGTTCCAGGATCCAATCCAGAAGTTGGCTCATCTAGAAAAAAAAGACCTGGATCTGCCAAAAGTTCTACCGCAATGCTCGCTCTCTTTTTTTGTCCTCCAGATAGAGTGCGAATCATTTTATTTTTATGTTCTAATAGTCCTACAATACTTAGTACTTCTTTTACTCTCTTTTTTCTCTCAGTGTCTGTCACTTCTTTTTCCATTCTCATTTTTGCGGAATACTCTAGCATTTTTTCTAGAGAAATATTTTCATAAATAATATCTTGCTGAGGTACATATCCCATCATATTTTTTAATACAGTATGATTTTTATAGAGCGGAATTCCATTCAAAAACACCTCTCCAGAAGTTGCCTGCTCAAAACCGCTCATTGCATTCATAACTGTGGATTTACCAGCACCCGATCCTCCGATAATAGCGATAAACTCACTCGGCTCGATTGTAAGATTAACATTATTAAGAATCATTCTCGTCTCATTTTTATCTTTTACTTCTCTGGAAATATTTTTAAGCTCCATCTTAATACCGCCATTATTAACTTTATAGAGAAGCATTCCAGAAATATAAATTAAAACAGAATTTGCGATATAAATGACATCCCGCTCTCTCAACAAAGTCAAAGTTTCAATTTTCTCTCCATTGACAAAGACTCCATTTTTACTGCCACAATCACTAATCGTATATCCTTGTTGATTTCTCTGTATAATCGCATGCCTTCTCGATACTCCAATTGAGCTAAGACAAATATCACTATTTTCCTGTCTGCCAATCAAAAATTGATTTTTAGAAAAGAGAGGAAAAGATTTCCATCTTCCCACTCCTCTCTTTTGTGTATACAAAATTATCACACCGTCTTCTCTTGAATTTTGACTGTCAATACGCACAATGTCTCCATCTCTCAGACGATATATCATTGTCTTTCCATTATTAGGACAAAATTTTTGATTAATAATCAATCCATTTCTACTTTGTGTATCAATAATACAAAGTTCTCCATTATGTTCCTCAAAATATCCATGTTGCTTTGAAACAATACTAGATTTTAAGACAATCTGATTTGAGGAGAGACGCCCAAAATTAACTCGCTCTCCATTTCTTATACTTCTTTCCTGAACAGTTTTATCGCTGTCTATAATAATTAAAATATGTTCTTTTCGCTTTGAACTATTCATTTACCATTCCCTCATTTAGATTTCAACCTGATACGTTTTATTGGCGATTACAAGTATATCTCCAGTCTTTAACTGTTTCTTCTCATGCACTAAACTTCCATTTAACTTTGTTCCGTTCGTAGAACCCAAATCCTCAACATAGACCACTCCATTTTCAATGTATAAAATACAATGTCTTCCTGAAACCTTTGGACTATCTACCACAAAATCATTATCTGCTTTTCTTCCAATATGATATTCATTTTGAATTTCTGCGATCTTTACTTTTCCAGTACTTGTATCAAGTAATTTTACTATCATTTTCGAATTTGTCCAAATATTGTTCTTACTCTCTCTTGTATCCTCAACCGGCATCCCTTTCATTTCATAGTCATGTGGAATAAACGCTGTCTCCATATAATTCTGATTTGAATTTGGGTTTTGATAGCGATAATCTGTATGGTCTAAATCAAAAGAATCCCCGTAGCCCTGATAGGAATCATCTCTTCCATCTTCTTTCTTTCCCTTTATTAGTTTTAAAATAATAACAATAATAGCCACGATAACAGCAAAAAGTAGAATTCCGATTCCAATTAGAAAAGGAATCTTATTCTCTTCGTCTTCCTCATCTTTATCTTCATCTTCGCTCTCCGCGTCCTTATCCTCTTTCTTCTTTTTACTGTCTTCCTCTTCAGAATCGCCTTCGGTACTTTGTCCTGTTTCCGCCACCGCTTCCGCATTAGATGCGGCCTGGCCCATTCCAGAATCCTCCGTTGGCGCACTAAAATACGTATCCAAAGAAGCAATCGGTGTTTTTCCATTTGCTGTCACTTTAAGTTCTAGATTGGATGAAGTTCCGTTTAAAAACTCATCATCGCTATAGGCAAGATCAATTACAAAACTGTTTTGAATTTTACTGTGAACTTGCTCATAAACAGTATTAATATTACTCTGTCCCAAATTATATTTTTCTCCCCCGGAGCGCTCCGCAAGTGTATTCATTGTACTCTCGCTCTCATCCCCACTCCTTCCTTCTAACCAAAGACAGTAGATAGGAATTCTTGTCTTTTTTAACCTGTCACTGACATCTTCCATAGAAACTCCACCGTTTGAATCATTTAAGCCATCTGTCACAAGAATAATATCTCTTCTCTTTGGAAGATCAGTGTCATTTCTCTGAGAGAGAGTCACACCCTCGTTCACAGCTCCATACAATTTTGTCTTCATCCCAGAATTTTCAATACTATTAATTGCCTTTTGAATCGCATCTGAATCATTGCTATAGTCAAGAATTGTTTTTACCTCTTCCCCAAAAGTTATAATCGCCATTCGATCATTTGGTTTCATCTCACTCGCCCATTTTTGCATTGCAGCTTTTACTTGCTCCATCTGAGCATCGTTTAAAGATTTAGAGATATCCACCAAGAAAATATCTGCCACGCCTTCTCCCGTCTCATAAAATTTCTTTACACTATTTGTCGTCAACTTTTTTTGGTTAAGGTAGCCAGCCGTATCGGTCTTTTTTATCGACTCAACAGAATTTCCTTTTATATCTTCTATATCTACATATACTCTCAAGACATCTTTAAATAAATATACTTGTCTGATAGATACACTATGCAAAGTATCTGCCATAACAGAAAAGCTCACAAAAGCGCATAAAATAAGAGCAAAGAGAATATACCATCTCTTTTTTATCATTTAGATTCCTCCCATTTAAAATTATCCCCACAAAATGGAATAAAAATAAGAATGGTCTTGCCAAGTTCAATTTGATCATACGGCTCTAGTTTCATCGGAACTAAAACCTCCTCTCCGTTTAAATATACAATTCCATGTCCTGTTCCGTAGGAGATAGAAAAGCTATTTCCTCTTGGATTATATGTAATAACTGCATGATTTTCTCTCGAAACACTCACATCCCCCATCAAAGATACATCCATGCTTGGAGAGCGCCCTATAAAATTTCTGCCACTTCCGAGTACAAAATCTTTTCCCTTTTCTGAACCTTTGACACATACAAGCCAGCCCACAACCTTCGCCATGCTGAAAATACCAATTGTCTTTCCTGTATCTTCTTCCTCTGCCTCTGACTGATAGCCCTCATCTTTAAATATTTCCTCAAGATCTTTCGGCGTTGTAGAATCATCCCATTCTTCTGCTGCAAAATCAAAGGCCTCCGTTGTCATGTCAACTTCCTGTCCATCCAAAAAATCATTAAAATCCATAGGAACTGTCTTATCATCACTTGAATTTTCAAGCTCTTCTGATATCCCAAACTCTCGCTCCCCCTGATAATTTCCCATATTCTGCCCAAAGGCGATATTATTATTCTCCTCAAGCGCCACTGTATTTCCAATTTCTTCTAATTCTTCCGGCATTACCGCCATCGTCTTATCATTATCATCATCATTATTGGCACAGTATGGACAAGTCGTATATTTTATTACATCAAAAAAATGCCCTTTTGCACAGCGTTTCATTTCCATTCTTTTTTATCCTCTCTTTCTTTTCTATTCGAGGAGTAACTATCCCCTCATAACTTATTTTATTTAAAATAAACGGTAATCGCACTATAATTATCACTTGTAGGAGTTAAATTTCGCTCGACAATCTCATTCATTTTATCTAGCCACTCCTTTTCCGTTTTGCTTTTTTTAGCAGTATACTCTACATCTTCCTCCGTAACATATTTCCAAAACCCATCTGTACAGAGTAAAAACTTCGTATGCTTGTCTACAGAAATCACTCGTGAAATCTGAGGTGCATACTTTTCTTTTTCTCCGAGTATTTTTAAAAGTTTATTTTGGTCTGGACTATTTCGAATCTCGCTATAATACTTTATCTCCCCAATTTGATAGGAGACAAAAGCAACTGAATGGTCATCTGTAATTTCATATAATAATTTTTTATGTAAACGATATAATCTTGAATCTCCAAGATGTCCCCACACAGCCTTTTTCCCATCTGTCACAAGCACCACTATCGTTGTCGCCATATTTTTACAACTCTCATCCTTTTCTTTTCTCTGCACAATAACATTTTGTGCATAGTCAAAATAACTTTTTAGCATCTGCTCAGAGACTTCCGGTTTTTTTATAAAGCAGTCTAATACCGCTTTCACTGCTGTCTGCGAGGCAATTTCTCCACTTCCATGTCCACCTAAACCGTCTGCCACAACATAACAAGAAATACCTCCTTGATGCGCCTGTCCTATATAGTCTTCATTTTTTAATCTGCCGCCTCGTTTACTTACTCCTGCTGCTGCCATCTTATATCAACTCCACTCTAAATACATTGCTCGAATCTCCGATACAGAATTCATCTCCATTTTGCAAAACGGCTGGCTGAGATGGATCAATTTTCTCTCCTCCAAGCCACGTTCCATTACTAGAATTTAAATCTGTCAGTATAAAATAATGCTGCTCTAAATCGTAAGAAACACTACAATGTCTTCTACTTATTTTTTTATTTTTAGGAAATACAATTTGGCAATCCCCTGAATTTCTGCCAAACCAAATGGTCTCCCCTGGTTGTATTAGAAACTGTGAACCCCCAAACTCTCCTTGCACTCCCACAATATATGGCCTTGGCTGATTCTGATTCTTCTTTTGTAACTTTCTAATCGCAAAAATAAGGATCAGAAGTATAATAATAATAACTGGAATTATTACTAAAAGCCAATTCATTTGGAAAGTCTTATATTCCACATTTTTCTCTTCCAAAAAATTAATGAGCTCTTTTTCTGTAATAATCGCACCGCTATTTCCATTATAAAAATTCACCCCGATAACATATCCAGTTTTATCTAAAGTTGGACCGCCTAAATTGTTTTTATTTAACTTTGCATCCGTCTCATAGACTGATATCGCATCTCTTCCCTCCGTCACAACCATCTCTTTTTTGGATGTAATTTCTCCTTTTATATCCTTTATTTCTTCTATGTCAAACTGATATCCAACTGGATAAATTTCTGTATCATTTTTTTGCTCATCCTCACGAATTGGAAGCATTTTGATATCATCAATATGTTCAGAGAGCTCCAAAATCGCTACATCTTGTGTTGGAAAATATCCCACTGCCTCGGCATCGACTGTCTGTTTTTTCCATTTTACTATAATATGTTTTTTATTCGCCTCCACGAGATGATAAGAAGTGACAACATACATTTTCTTTTCTTTTTCCTCATCATCTTCTTCCTCATCATCTTTCCCCTTATCGTCCTCTCTGACTTGTTTTGACACAACAAAACCTGCACCTTTTTCTTCTCCCACATCCGTCTTGCAGATAACTTGTACTATATTTTCTGCCGCAGACTCCACTGCTTTTGGAACAGAGGAGTTTGCTTTTACCGGAATATACGAAAAAACGAATAATACTGCAAATAATATAATCTGATATATATGAATTTGTTTTTTCATTTTTTTCATCCTTCCCTCCTATCAGTTTATATGCCCACTAAGCATACTGCATTCTGTTTCCTACAGGCCCAAACAGCTTGCTCTATTTTATAAGGTATATATTTACTGATGTTGTTGTAAGAATTCTAGATTTGCTCTCTCATATTTATTAAACTTCGCCTCAATTTGGCTGTCATCTTCTGGCTCTACCGTTCCCTCATACCAATCTTTTGAACTAAAATATTCTTGATATAATTGCTTATTAAACTTTCTCCCATGTCTCGCATAAATTTCATTTTTCCCTATACTAATTTCCTCTTTAGGAATTCCTTCTAAATCTGCTTCTTCTAGATATCTCGTATTACTATAAGGAAAAATATAATCTAATTTATCTTGTAATTGTTTATTATTGTCACTGAGCATCTTTATTATAATTACTCCAACTATTATAATCGCAACGAGAATAAGAGAACTGAGAATGAGAATTATTTTTTGGTCACCTGAGTTTTCCTGCTCCTTTTTTCTCATTACTTCTTTTCGATAATCCACGGCTCTCTACCTCCATCAATTCTCTGACTTATCATAAGTCTCAAAATATTTATCAATACCATTTGCAATTCCCTCTGCCATAATAAATTGATTCTTCTCATCTGCCATATATAAATCATCATGTTTATTACTCATATAGCCCATCTCTAATATAGTAACTGGCACCTGACTCCAATTAATTCCTGACATCGTATCTATCTCTATAATACTGAGCTTTTTAAATCCAGTCGCCTCACAATAACAGTCTAAAATACATTCTGCCAAAGCCCTGGAATCTTCATATAACTCACCCACATAAGGATTATTCGCTGTAGAAATCATCGTTCTCCCTCCACTCACAGAGGAACCTCCATCCTCTCCATCTGCATGGATGCGAACAAATATATCAGCTCCTCCTTCTGATGCGAGCTGAGCTCTCTCTGAATTGCTGATTGCCGTATCATTATCTTCTCTCGTCATAATAACTTGATATCCTCTTTTTTCCAGTTCATCTCTAAGCTTTAAAGATACATCTAAGTTTAGCTGATATTCTGGAAGATTCGAGAAATTTCCGCTTGTTCCAGATGTTGCCTTTGCCTTTGTCTCACTTGAACCTGGAGCAACTGGCTCTTGTGCGGACATATCAATATTCCATCCTTGATGTCCTGGGTCAATTGCGACAATTTTTTTATTATCTTTTGCAGAAACAGTAGACTCCTCCTTTTTTTGATCTTCTGTAGAAAATTGTACTTCTTCTGAGGAAGTAGAGCCCGCCTCCTTATTTACTTGATTTTGCTGCGAAGTCACCGCCTGCTCATTTTTTTGTTCCGCCTCAAATGCTTCCTGTCGCTTTTGCTCTAATTCTCTATTTTCAGCCTTTAAACTTTTATTTTCTTTTAATAGCAGAACGGCCATAACTGCAATGACAAAAATTGCAATTCCTATCGCCGCCCATATAACGATTAGAGCAATTTTTGTCTTTCCCCCATTGCTTTTTTCCATTCTTTACCTCCTTTTTTTCTCTTATTGATATAAGTTTATTAATCATTTGTCAATCTATCCCCACCTAGGCATCCTCCTTTTCATACCCTTATGGGTGGGCTCTATATAATAAACTATAATTTTTCCTTACTCATATTGCTTTAAAAATTTTACATTTTCTCTCTCATAATCATTAAACTGATTCTCAATATAGCTATCATTACTTGGAGATACGCTGCCATAATACCATGACTGCTTATTAAAATATGCCTGAATTTCAGAATTATTAAATTTTCTTCCATGCCTCGCATAAATCTCATTTTTAGCAAGCTTAATTTCCCAACTAGATAATCCAGAGATATCACTATATCCAATATATCTGCTGTCGCTTCCTGGAATAATATATCCACTGCTCGTATCTGTCGTTGCCGGTGCTGCTGTGACAATGGCAGCTGTTGTAGGAGCAGCCGTCGTAGGAGCAGCTGTTGTGGAAATCTCTGTTGTTACTTCCGTTGTAGCCACTTCCTCCGTCACTTCCTCTACTCTACTCTCATTACTTACCTCCGCCGAGTCATCGGTTCCTATTACAATTTTCATCATTAACACTCCACCAATACCGACTAAAGCGATAAGAACAATGAAAAGACCAATAATAATTGGCTGACTAGATGATTGTCTTAGTACAGGAGTTGGAGACTGATATTCTCTATTTCTACTGCCATTATAATGATTACTATAACGATTGGGATCTGGAATCGGTTCGTAAATTGTAGGATCCACATTAGAAGGATTAGCCTGATAATTTCCGCCCTGATATTGATTATTCGGAGAAAAAATAGCATCGTATAACTCCTGTACAGTCTGCCAACGGTTCTGTGCCAATACTGCCATTCCTTTCATGATAGCATACTCCTGACTTGGACTAATGAAAACTCCAAGCTGAGATGGACTTCGAAGCTCATCTCTTCCCATACGGTCTAAAGATTCAATCGGCTTTTGACCAGTAATTGCACGATACATTGTCGCACAAAGCGCATAAATATCAGTCCATGGACCTTGTTGCCCTCTTGTTCGGTACTGCTCCTCCGGCGCATATCCTGGCTTTAGCATAATAGATAAGCTCTTTTCACCACCCGATACTTCCCTTGCTGCTCCAAAATCAAGCAATTTCACCTTAGAATTTGTCGTAATTCTAATATTATCTGGGCTAATATCTCTGTGAATCAATCCCTTATTATGTACAGCAATCAACGCCTTCATGACAGGTCTCATCATCTCAAAGACACTCTCCACTGGAAGTTTTCCGCCGTTTCTTTTTAAAAAGCTTCCAAAATCCTCACCATCTAAATATTCCATAACAATATAGGCAGTTCCATTTTCCTTAAAAAAGTCTTTTACGGATACAATACCTTCCATATCATCAAATTTTCCTAGGATTCTCGCCTCATCTAAAAACTTTTCTCTTCCTTTTTCATAAAACTGTGCTTTATTTCCCGATAAGACAGATACATTATCTGCTCGCCCCACATCTCTCGTTACAAATCCACTCGGGAAATATTCTTTAATTGCGAGTGGAATTTCCAGATTTAAATTCCAACCGATATAAGTAATTCCAAATCCGCCCTCACCTAAAGCCTTTCCAACCATATATTTTCCATTTAGAATGGTTCTTGGCTGCAAATGATGTGGTGGTGCTTGATAGCTATCTAAATTAAAAAAACAGTGGGGACAGGTTCCCTTATTTGGCTTTTTTTTCATACACCCCATACAGAGTAATTCTAAATCATCCATCTTTTCTCTCCTTTTCCTTTTTTTCTGCTTCCTTCAAGGCTCCTCTATAATTCCTTTCTTTCGTATTTAATTTTCTTTATAAAAATGCTGATAATCTTTTTTGCCTTCCCAATCTCCTCCCCAAAGCCATCCATATTTAGCAAAAATTTTAAAAATTTCGTCTCCATGATGAATTAATGCTCGGTTTATAACTGGATTCTCAAAATTGGGTTCTCGACTTAAATAAGGTTTTGCATTTGATGGAGTAAAAATGCCATCTCTCACCCATGGATTTAGAAGTGGATTAATATCTATCGCTAATCCAAACGCATGATTTGATATCTGATCCGTTCCATCTATGACACGATAACAAAAACTTGAGCTATTATTTTTTCCCATCGACGCATCATCTAAAGTTGGAAATTCTTCACTAATATAAGGGAAAAAATAATCAATCAACTCCATTCTCTCAATTGGATACTTTATCTCGCATAATTCCTGAAAAATAGATAAAACTTCAGATGCCACGCTTTTATTTACAATCATATGTCCTATCACTTTTTTGTCATGAAAATTATAATGCGGAATTGTCAGATAAGCCAAATCATCATACAAAATTTTAGCCCCATCGGGCATCGAAATTCCTCTCATCAGAGTTTTTATCTCCTCTTTAATTGGTTCACTCTTGCCTTTAGAGCTATGTAAAATTTTATTTTCTTCTATCATAGTGGTTTTCCTCGCTTTATCACCTTATATTTTTATTTATTATAGCATGAACCACTATATAAAGTAAATTCTCTTTTTTTCTCGTTTTTACTATAAATCATAATACTATATTTTTAAATACACCAAAAAGAAACCAATTTACAAACAAAAAAAGCTATTGTAAAATAAATTTCTTATGCAAGATAAAGTCACTTGCCATTTATCATTTCACAATAGCCCTTTTATACTATACTTTCTTAATATCGAATCTGAATTCCCTGCTCCTCAATATAATCTGCCAATTCCTGACTAGCTAAATCTGCCCAGTCATCAGCAATCCCCATCCTTTCCTCATCCTCTAAACGCTCTTGTCTTAATTGCTCTTCTCTATCTTTTTCCATCATATACTTTCCCTCTTTCTACATATAAAAATTAATTTCTTCAGTGAGGCAAGACTTTTCTCTTGCTAAGCGAAGCTTAAAGTTCTACAATAGCAAAAAAAGCCGACTCTAAAAGCTAGAATCGACCCCTTTGTCATGTCTTTGTATAAATTATAGATTAGAAATATCGTTTTGTCAAGAATACACGCCCATTTTTTTCCTAGTAATTACCGTCATAGATTTCTGAAATTATATAGATATTTTACGAAAGAACACCTATCAGATATTACTCTAAGCATAAAAAGAATTCATATCTCCTCTATCACTTACAATCTCATATCCAATAGACTCCATTCTTCTTTGCAGGCAGCCTCTACATTCTGCTGCCTCCTCACCTGTACAAATCTTATTATCATATAAATCATACTGCTTACGGTTTTCCACTGGTGAGAGATTTGGCATCACAACATTCGCTCCAGCTAATATTCCTTTTTCTCTACCTCTTGGATCCATCGTTCCAAGTGCCGTCGTAGCTGGCAGGAGCACCTTTGGAAGTAAAATTCTTATAATGGATAATAAAAATAATGTATGTATCACGCTTCCCGCCTTTTCATCGGCAAATTTCGTACTATGATGTGGAACAAATGGCCCTATCCCAACCATATGTGGCTGTAATTCTCTTAAAAAAACCAAATCATCTGCCAAAGTTTCCACTGTCTGCCCAGGTGAGCCTACCATAAAGCCCGCCCCCACTTGATAACCAAGCGCCTTTAAATCATAGAGACATTGTTTTCTATTTGCTAAACTCATTTTTTCTGGATGTAATTTCCTATAATGCTCATCATTTGCCGTCTCATGTCGAAGAAGATACCGATCTGCACCCGCCTGTCTAAATTTTTTATAGCTATCATAAGATTTTTCTCCAATTGAAAGTGTGAGAGCTACTTCTGGATAAGATGCTTTGATTGACTCAATAATATCGACCATTTTTTCATCTGTAAAATAAGGGTCTTCTCCTCCCTGCAAGACAAAGGTTCGAAAACCTAACCCATAGCCATTCTCACAGCAAGATAAAATCTGTTCTTTTGTAAGACGATATCTCATTGCATCCTTATTATTAAGACGAATTCCACAATAATAACAATCATTTTTACAATAATTAGTAAACTCAATTAACCCTCTTGTATAAACCTTATTTCCATAATATTTTTGTCGAATCTTTACTGCCTCCTTGGCAAGATATGCTGCAGCATTCTCGTCATCTATAAATTGAAGTAACTCGATATAGTCTTCTCTTGTAAAATCTTGTCCATCGATTAATCTTTGTATCACATCCATATAACCCCTCCATTTCCTACTAATTTAGTATGTATCTTAGCATCATTTTCCCCCTCTGTCAACTCCTTCCTCTCATCTCAAAAACCTAAAAAATCTCTGTCAAACAATGAGATAAAAATAAATATATATTATCTTGCCGCTTGACAGAGTAAACTCAATTGATATACTAAATAATGCTAGTTCTCGAGTAAATATCCACTCATGCAAAGCATAGTGAAAGAAAAAGAGTTAAAACTATCCTATTTTTCTAAAATATCAGCCAAATCTTGTTCTGGCGTTGTAATAGGTGCAATATTATAATTTTCCACTAAAAAATGAAGCTCATTCGGAGATAAAAATGCTGGAAGACTTGGTCCAAGCTTAATATTTTTAATACCAAGATATAAAAGCGTAAGTAAAATACAGACTGCCTTTTGCTCATACCAAGAAAGTACCATAGAAAGAGGTAAATCATTCACCTCACATTCAAATGCATTGGCGAGTGCCACTGCCACCTGAATAGCACCATAGGCATCATTGCACTGACCCATATCCATGATACGTGGAAGTCCACCAATTGTCCCAAGATCTAAATCATTGAAACGATATTTTCCACATGCCAATGTCAAAATAATGGTATCCTCTGGCGCCTGTTTTACAAAATCTGTATAATAACTTCTTTGCTTTTTTAACCCGTCACATCCAGCGACTAAGAAGAAATGCTTAATTGCCCCCGTTTTTACAGCATCCACTACTGTTTTTGCCGCATTTAAAATCGTATTCTTTCCAAACCCTGTCAGCACTGTCTTGCCGCCGTTAAGACCAGTAAACTGTTTATCCTCGTCAAATCCGCCAAGCTCTAACGCTTTCTCAATGACTGGTGTAAAATCTTTATTCTCTCCGATATGAATCATTTCTGGATAAGATACTACCTCAGTTGTAAATACACGGTCTTTATAACTATCTTTTACTGGCATAATACAGTTTGTTGTGTAGAGAATTGGAGCAGGGAGATTTTCGAATTCTTTTTGTTGATTTTGCCATGCAGTTCCAAAATTTCCTTTTAAATGAGGATATTTACGAAGTTCTGGATAGCCATGTGCTGGCAGCATCTCTCCATGTGTATAAATATGAATTCCCTTCCCCTTTGTCTGCTCTAAAAGCTGCTTTAAATCGTATAAATCATGACCTGTAATAACAATAAACGGTCCTTTTTCCACTTTTAAAGAAACTTCTGCTGGTTCTGGATTACCAAAAGTTTCTGTATTCGCTCTCTCCAAAAGCTCCATACAGACTAAATTCTTTTCTCCAACTTCTAGTACAACTGGTAGGAGCTTATCCATTTCCCAGTCTTCCGCCAAAATAAACAATGCTTTTCTAAAGAAAGCGTTCACTTCCTCATTCTCATATCCAAGCACCATCGCATGATAAGCGTATGCCGCCATACCACGGATACCAAATAAAATAAGAGATTTTAGAGAACGGATATCCTCATTTGCTGTCCAAATTTTTTCTATATTATAATCATCTGTATTTCCACATTTTGCTGCACAATCAACACAGGAAGGCGAAATCTTATCCTTCTCTCCTTTCACTCTTGCTATCATCCGATTAATTGTATCATTATTAAAATTTACATTCGTAATTGTTGTAAAGAGACCTTCCAAAATGATACGGTTTGTCTCTTTAGTAATCGGATTATTGGCACATACTCTAGCAAGTCCAATTAATGCACCTGTAAGCTCGTCTTGTAACTTTGCTGTATCTTCTTTCTTTCCACAAACACCTGCCTTTCCCTGACATCCTTTTCCACCTGCTGTCTGTTCACACTGAAAACAAAACATATTTTTTCCATCCTTTCCTTATTATTAATTATAAAAATTCTCATTGTGAGAAAAATTAATCTGGTTCATCTATATACCATCTAGTGAAACATTTCATCAATCAAATCCTTGACTTCATAATCGGAGTATACTACAATAAAAACAACTTGTCCGTTGTAATTACAACATATTTTTGTTTTAAAAAAAATATAAAATGATTATTTTCGGTATCAATATATAAGTTTGTCAAAGAAAGGAAAATGTCTTTATGAATGAAAATTTTCTAGCAAATACGATATTATTTCGAGGCATAAAAAAAGAAGAACTCTCTGCAGTTCTTACTTGTCTTTCTCCCCTCACAAAAACCTTTCAAAAAGGAGACATTATTTTTCATATCGGAGATATCATCCATGATATCGGGATTGTTCTATCTGGCGGTGTTTATCTTGAAAATATCGATATATGGGGAAATACAACTATTTTAAATCATATTGGACCTGGTCAGGTATTTGCGGAGGCCTATGCTTGTTCTTTGTCAGAACCATCTATGGTCAATATTATAGCCGCCGCAAACAGTGAAATTTTATTTTTTAACGTGGCAAGAATATTAAAAACTTGCTCCAATACTTGCACATACCACTCTCGTATTATCCAAAACCTTCTTATGATATCCGCTCGAAAAAATTTAAATCTTTCTCGGAGAATTTTTCATATCACTCCTAAAACAATTCGAGCCAAGGTACTCTCTTATCTATCTTCTCAGGCGATAGAACTTGGAAAATACGAGTTTAAAATTCCCTTTAACCGTCAACAGCTCGCTGACTATCTCGGTGTGGACCGCAGTGCTCTCTCAAGCGAGCTATCCAAAATGCAGCGAGAAGGAATTATCGAGTATGAAAAAAATTATTTTCATTTAAACCAAGTAGATTAGCTCTCAACTGCCTCTCTTAGTTTTTCTAAAATTTTTACCATACCAAGAGTATCTAGATTACAATAAGCAAGAAGCTCCTTTCTAATTCTCCTTCTCTCTTTCTCTTTATGCTCGGTAAGCTCGGAAAATATATTCATTGCCTCCTCCCCATTATGAACACCTACCAGAGCATGATAATCATATTCTTTCTGGTCAGGATAGAGAGCAGGAAGCACTGATTTAATAGAGTGAGACCCCTCCATTTCTTTACAGTAATAGCTATGATTGACAAATGGTATTATCAAATCCCTCATATTTTCTTGAAGGTTTATAAGATGTTCTCTCAAATCAGGATAGAGCAAAGCAAGATTTTTTAAAACACTTTTCTCAAATCCCATATTATAAGCAAGAATACAGACATTTCTTGGAATATGCCTGCAAAGATGTTCTGCTACCGCCCGTCTTGGATCTTCTCCTTCCTTCGCCAAAAACTCATAATGCTCCAATGGGGCCTCCTTTCTTTGCAGGACATGAAGAGAATACTGAAAAGGAATTGGCAAATAAGGACTCACTCCTTGATATTCTGGCACTGCCTGCTGAAAAGTCTCAAAATCTAAAAAATAGAGAGGATAACTTATCGTATCTAAAAATTCCTTTATCTCATCTTTTCGAATTGTCGGCTTTTTATTGTATACTTCTGTCTCAACTTGCATTTTTTGTCCCTCTAAAAGCTCCACATCTTTTCTTAAAACATCCAAAAAGCTCACAATTCCCGCATAATAAAGTTCATATCTCTCCTTTGCCTGAAGACCATGAATAGAGAAAACAGAAGGTTCTAAAACATGTCTATGACAATACTGCATATAATTACAATGATATGGAGAATAACATTGTACACCGACTTTTTTTTGCACTTGCGTTTTCTGTTCTCGCAGTTTTTTTAACAATGCAATCGTTTCTTTCGTCTCTTTTTGCCGTTCTTTAACCTCTTTTATACAATTCTCCAGTAAAAAAAGCTTGTCTAAGTCAAGCTCTCCTTCTCTTATATATTTGCTGTTAATATGCATATGTATAACCTTTTCTATCTTTTTTCCAAGAGCATTTGACAAGATATAATATTCATATGCCATTGTATCGTAATATCTTGCTTTTGTCCTTGTTGACGTACTAATATCTATAATACATATTTTATTTTCCCTGATAAGGAGCATATCCACTGTACAAAAAGCCGTATCATAACAAAAAGCTGCGTTGGCAATTTTACATTCTTCTTCCTTCAAAAATTTTCTCGTCTGCTCTAACATCTCCTCCTCTGTCGCATTCAAAACTTCCGCATAGGAACCAAAGTATTGTCTCGCTGCTTTTTTTGTAACCTCCCACACTCTCTTTCTGGCGGAATCATCTGTTTTTTGAGCAAGCTCAGATTTATTTTTATCCAACCAGAGCATTTTGGGACACTGAAATCCTCTCGCATAATCTGTTTTTGTCATATATTTCATTATTTCACCTCCCTCATTAAAAAAAAATTCTCAAATTATACTCTTCAAGCATACTGCATTCTATGCCATATGGGCAAAAAACAGCTTACGCTGTTTCATAAGGTATAGATTTTGAAACAGATAGAATAGCAACTATTATATAAATAAAGAGCGAAATTAGGATAAAAGATTAAGGGGAGATTGGGAGGAGACGCCAAAAGGCAGAGGAAGTATACTTCTTAAAAATTTATATTACACAATATTTCTTAGTTTTACAACTAAAAAGATGCGAAAAATTAGTTTTTCGCATCCTATTTTTTACAATTTATCTCTCCTCGCGCACTGTGTATATCTTTTTCTCCTTTATAAGACTCTTATATGCTGGACGAATAATCTTATCTGCTGTCACAAGCTCCTCAATTCGATGTGCACTCCAACCGACAATTCTGGCAATTGCAAAGAGCGGAGTATAGAGTTCTCTCGGAATTCCAAGCATATCATATACAAATCCACTATAAAAATCAACATTTGGACTTACGCCTTTATAAATCTTTCTCTCTTTTGCAATCAGCTTTGTAGCTGTCTCTTCAATATTACGATATAAAGCCATATCCATATCTCTTCCCTTTGCCTTAGCAAGCTGCTCTACGAAGTTCTTGAATACAACTTCTCTAGGGTCAGACAAGGAATAGACCGCATGTCCCATTCCATAGATAAGCCCCTTCTTATCAAAAGCCTCCTTATTCAAAATCTTATGTAAATACGCCTCTAACTCTTCTTTATCCTCGTAATCAGAAATATGAGCCTTAATATCATCCATCATATTCATAACCATAAGATTGGCACCACCGTGCTTTTTACCTTTTAAAGATGACATCGCCGCCGCAATAACAGCATAAGTATCAGCTCCAGATGTAGTCACAACTCTCGTTGTAAACGTAGAGTTATTACCTCCACCATGCTCCATATGAAGCAATAGAGCAATATCTAGTACTCTGGCCTCGAGCTCTGTAAACTGCATATCGCCTCGCAACATTCGAAGAATATTTTCTGCAATCGATAAATTCTCATCTGGATTGTGAATATAGACACTCCCTCCATTATCACGATAATTATAAGCATGATATCCATAAACTGCCATCATCGGAAAAGTAGCAATTAATTGTATACTCTGTCTTAACACATTGCTAAATTCAAGATTTTCCTTCTGGTTATCGTAAAAGGCAAGTGTCAAAATACATCTTGTCATTGTATTCATAATATCAATCTCAGGAGCCTTCATAATAACATCACGCACAAAGCTCTTTGGAAATGTCATACTAGAGTTTATCATTTTACTAAACTCCTTCAACTGCTCCTCATTTGGCAATTCTCCAAATAGAAGCAAATATGCACCCTCCTCAAAAATATATCTTTTACCAATGCCTCCCTTTACTAGCTCTTTTACATCATATCCTCGATATAAGAGCTCTCCATCAGCAGGAATTTCCTTTCCATCAACCGTCTCAAAAGCACGAATACTAGAAATATTGGTAAGTCCTGTCAATACACCTTTTCCATTTTCATCTCTTAGTCCTCTTTTTACACCCAAATCCACATAAAGTTGTTTATCTATCGCATCGTTCTTCTCGCATAGCTTTATCTGTTTTTTTGTGTATTCGCTTAAATTGCCCATAAACAGTACCTCCAATTAATTTCATATTATTAGATAATTAAATTCACAGCGAAATATAATAGTTCGCTAGTGAACTATCTGTTATTATGATAAAGCATTTTTCCATTTTTGTCAATGCCAGTAAAATATGTTCACAGAAAACTCACGAAATGGACAGAAATATTTAAGAATTTTGACTTATCTACAAGTAAATTCCATCATTGCCACTCCCATACCTAAACTCTTAACTTAGTGACTTATCCCTAATGTGATAAAATCTCTTCAATTATTCATTATATTATTTACTCGCACTATATTTCATATCCTGTGAACAAACTTCATCCAATAAAATATCATCTATTATTTATATCTAATAAAATTTAGGTAAGACCGATTAACAATCCTCCTGTATGTACAATAAATGCCACAATCCAGGCGATTACACATTACATAATGGCTACGATAAACGCCATCTTTCCACCAAGTTCTCTCTAACTCAACCATTCCCCTCATCCATCAAACAAGAAAACATTAAATACGCCGTTTTCAATGCATCGTGACGAATATATCCATCCTCCACCACACAAATCTTATCCTTAATCAGTTTAATTTCTCTCTCATCTAGTTCTTCTTTGTCAATTCGTACCTGATTTTTTCCCTCTGACTTGGCAAGCATTGACATATCATGAGGCAACTTTGCATTATTTGCAATCACTATATCCAAAGTACCCGATCCGAGAAATTTTTCTAGTGCGTCAATATGGTGACTCACTGCAAACTCATCTGTCTCACCTGGCTGAGTAATCATATTGCATATATACATTTTTTTCGCTTTTGAATTCCTCACAGCCTGCTGAATCTCTGGAATAATAATATGCGGCATAATACTTGTAATGAGAGAACCAGAGCTGAACACGATTAAATCTGCATTTTCTAACTCCTCCAAAACCTTCGCTGTCACCTGAACAGGCTTATTGTATTTCAAATCCTTAATCATACTTCTAGCTTGCGTAATTTCTGCCTCTCCGACAATTTCCTCATTCTCTCTCGTAATGCCAATCAAATCTACATTATCTTCTGTCACTGGATAAATCTTTCCTCTAATATCAAGCAAATCCCCCAATATCGGAAGAGAGTGAGCAAAATCCCCTTGCATCTCTAATAACGCTGTCATAATGAGATTTTTAATAGAATGTCCTCCGATGCTGCTCTCCTCATCAAAACGATACATAAATAATTGTTTTACTATCTCTGATTTTCCAGACATTGCCATCAATACTTTCGTAATATCTCCAACTGCTGGAATATCAAACTCTTTTCTCAACTGTCCTGTGCTTTTTCCATTATCTGATACACTAACTACTGCTGTCACTTCCCATGGGAACTGAACCATTCCCTTCAACAGCTGAGATAATCCACTTCCTCCTCCAAAAATAACTACCTTTTTCATCACTGAATCCTCCAAATTTCTATACTCCCATACTCCACAGAAAAGCCTCGCACGGCTAAAGTCACGTACTTCCTATAAGCGCCTTATGGGATTGCTTCATTTAGATGAACGAACTTCGTTTCCACTATATAGCTTAAACTCACTCTATTCCGAGAAGGATTAGAGTACCATATTTAAATCAAACATTAATCCAATCTTAAACATGGTATGCTCAAATGAAGATACATTTTCCATTTATAATCTTACTTACCTGCTTCGTTGATTATTCTAGCTCTTTTATTTGTGATTAAAGTTAATATCTGTTTCGCCCCTTCTATATCTTCTCTCTGAATGGCATATCGAAGCCCTATAAACTGCTGACCAAAATCATAAAATCCAATCTCTCTTGCGTTTTGCTCTAAGCGACGCAATGTCATAAATGCCACTTGCCATTGTTCATATGCAATCGCCTGCCCTATACGCATAAAATCTATATTATTTATATATTTTAATTTTTCTTCCATTTTACTTTTCTCTCCCTTTTCTTATTTATATTGTGTAGATATGTCTAAAAAACTTCATTTTCTATTGATATATAAACTCTAGATTTTTCCCCGAAACACTCGACATATACTACAAGATCCACAATTGGACCTACATCGAAATTTTTGACGAATATAATTCCTCCTTTCTTCTTTTGTTGATTCTTTTATTTGAGGTGACCGCATGCAACCATTATCTCCTATTTCTTTAAGTTTTTTAATATTTTAACAAACTATATTCCATATTACCACATATAATATTAAGCTAATTTAAACCACTTACAATTAAAATCCCGAATACTTCCACATATTTTATAAAAATTTTAATACAAAAATAGAGCTATTGCATAAAGAAATCCTCTTCGTAAAATAGCTCCATTTTATTCATTTAAAAATACAATACTTCTAATTTACTCATAAAAATGTAAAGCCCTTTGCTTTAAATTTTAACTTGACTCATAAATCAATTATTCAGAATCTTCTGGTGGCTCTGTCAATCGCATTCCTGCAGTACTAGTAACAGGAAGAGAAAAAACAATCGATTTCGCCTTACTATTCATGCCAGCATCCTCCATAATAGCTCGCATAATATTATTTTTATCTTCTCGTTTTACTACAATGAGAATCATTTCTTTTTCTGAAGCCAAAGAGACACCCAAAAATTGCTCGGCTCCTTCCATACCAGTCCCCTTGGCATGAATTACCGTACCACCTCCAGCATTTTCCCTTCTGGCAGCCTTCATAACCATATTCGTATATCCTTGGTTGGCAATTACAATAAGTAATTCATATTTTGTATCCTTCAATGCACTTTCCTCCCCTTTTACAAAATTCTGATTTTGCGTCAAAAACTGAAGTTGCTTTTTTCCTCCGATACTGGACAAAGGTATGATAAACGCAATTCCAGTTCCAGGAACGTCGATCTTCATTTTTTCCCAGAGACCTCTTCGCAGTTTTTTCCATACATCTCGGGTAACAAAAGAAGTAATCAATATTTTTTCTATAGATTCCAGACCAAAATAATCTAGCACGTCACTCGTGGCAGTTCCTCGAGATACGGTACTAAAATTAATCTGAACACCAGATTTCTGATAAAAATTCAAAAACTTTTTTGCCTTATGTCGATCGAGAATGGAAACCATCATAAATAATTCACTCATCATTTTTCCTTTCTATAATAACCTTTTTGTATATTTTTCATATAGTTTTAGCTATTTTATAATTCAATAATTGTATCCTCTTCTAACTGGTCAAACTCAGCCAAAGCATCTGAAACAGGAAACGCTGCTTTTTTCTTTATTCCAAAACGAGAAATCAATCCTAGAATCTGAATCGTAATCAATGGTGTCATCGCTACCATAGCTACCACGCCAAACGCATCCTTGACAATATCACCACCTAATGCCATGCAAGCTCCCTGTGCAAGTGGAAGCAAAAATGCAGCAGTCATAGGACCAGAAGCCACACCACCAGAGTCAAAAGCGATAGCAGTATATATTGGAGGAACAAAAAAAGAAATTAGCAAAGCAATAGCATATCCAGGAATCAAAAAACACATAATTGGAATACGAGTTAAAACCCGAATCATCGCAATTCCCAAAGAAAAAGCCACACCTAACGAAAGACTCATTCCCATCGTCTTTTCAGAAATAGCACCGTTCGTCATTTCTTCCACCTGTTTATTGAGCACATATACAGCTGGCTCTGCCTTGACGATAAAAAATCCCATAATCATAGCAATCGGAACAATAAACCAAGGATGCGAAGACTGCGCCATCACTCGTCCCAAATAATTTCCTGCGGGCATAAATCCCACGTTGGCTCCTGTCAAAAATAATACTAATCCTATATAAGTATAAACTAGACCGACTACAATCTTTAGGAGCCTTTTTTGAGATAATTTTAACACCACAATTTGAAACATAGCAAAAAACAATATAATGGGTAGTAAAGAAACTGCGATTTCTTTTATGTATGTCGGAAATCCCACATGAAATAATTGCCATAATTCCACAGAATCATTAATTTCAGGAATAATAGGGGCTGCATAATCACTTCCCTGAGGATGAAAAATCATACCCAATATCAAAACAGCTAAAATCGGTCCGACAGAACATAAAGCAACTAGACCAAAGCTATCATCCGCTGCGTGACGGTCACTTCGGATAGAAGCAACACCGACACCCAATGCCATAATAAATGGAACAGTCATTGGACCTGTCGTTACACCGCCAGCATCAAAAGCAATGCTCTGAAAACTGTCTGGCACAAACCAAGCCAAAACAAAAATTAAAATATACAAAAAAAGCAATATAGGTGGAAATGGAATACAAAACAACATACGCATCAAAGATATAACGAGAAAAACGCCTACGCCACAGGCAACAACCAAGATTAAAACCATGTTTGGGATAGAGGGAATCTGGTTTGCCAATACCTGTAAATCAGGTTCAGATATGGTAATAATAAAACCAAGTAGAAAAGCCAATAGAACCATAATCCACAGTTTACGCGTGCGAGTCATGCAAGTACCTACACGCTCTCCCATAGGAGTCATGGCCATTTCTGCTCCCAGAGTAAAAAACATCATCCCAGTAATTAATAAGACAGCACCTAACAAAAAACAAAGTAAAATACTGGACGAAATAGGTGCAATAGTAAAACTAATCAATAATACAATTCCAATAATAGGAAGAACAGCATTTAACGCTTCTTTTAATTTTTCCTTTAGTTTCTCTTTCAATTTTATAATATAATTCAAATATTCACCTCCAAAAATAGACATATTTTAGCGCAACTCATTTTTAAGTATAATTATAATATATAATTATGTCAATACTTTGGACAAAAGCACCGTACTAACCATCCGAGTAAATATTTTATGAACAATCTTTTATATTTATGAAAAAAATATAGGATAATTATATTTTATGAAAAACACTTATTCCTCCATACATTTACTCCTCATCCAAAAATTGTCCACAATTGACAGTATACTAATGAAATGATATAATCAATTTACATATTTATAGAATAAAAACAGAAAAATATTATACATAAAAATGCTAAAATACCAAAATATAGATGGAAGTTTCGCATTTTACTCTGTTAGTTTTAGAGAAAGGAAAACTTTATATATGCAAAAAGAAACAAATTACCGTGTAGGAGCCAGATTCCGTCATCTCATTGGAAAACCTATAGAAAATGCAGAACTCTATCTCACTGTTGCTGGGATTGAGCGCTGTGCACCTGATAAATTTTATGGTCCTGGTACTCGAGATGATTATCATCTACATTTTATCCTTTCTGGAAAAGGCACCTTAGAAATAAATGGAACCTCCTACAAACTAAAACGTGGACAAATTTTCATAGTTCCTCCACACGTGGAAACTTTTTATTATGCTAATCCTCAAGATCCTTGGCAGTATACTTGGCTCTCTTTTGCTGGAACTAAGGCAACTTACTATTTAGAAAAAGCAGGATTAACTGTAGAAAATCCAGTACGTAAAACTTATGTAGAACCAGAAGAATTTCTCACTCTTATCGAAAAATTACTAGATCATCACGAACCGATTGTTGCAAATGAATTATTAAGAACATCATTGATGTATCAAATTTTGGCTCTTTTAATAAACTCGCAAAATCAAAATCTCAGCAGTCAAAACAAACCAATTCCACACGATTATTTGCCAAATGTCTATGTAGAACATGCAGTAGAATATATTCACTATAATTATAACCGAATCCGAGTAAATGATATTGCCGAGTATATAGGAATTACCCGTTCCTATCTGACACATATATTTAAAAAGCAATTACAAGTTTCCCCTCAGGAATATTTACTGACCTATCGTTTAGAGCAAAGCTGTAGACTGCTTCGCACAACGAATCTACCGATTCAAGATATCGCAGAAAAAGTAGGCTATGAAAATCCACTAACTTTTTCAAAAATTTTTAAAAATATGTATGGATGCAGTCCTAGAAACTATCACATCCGTATTCTTCAGGAAAACATAGAAGAACAAGAATAAAAAGAGATTATCGCAAAATAAATCTTATTTCTATTTTGCGACAATCTCTTTTTGCTTAAAACTATCCTGACTATTCCTCACTCAATTTTTGATTCATATAGGCAGCGATATCTTTACAAGCTTCTTCCATTGTAATTTGTCCTTCGTAAGCTTTTACCATAGTTTCTTGTGAATAATCTTCCCAAATCTTTGTACTCTTACTATAAGGACGAATAACCATATCCTCTGTCATATCTAAAAACGACTGTAGATGAAAATCAGGCGCACAGTTAACCCATGAATCAGAAGTTCCCATATAGGCAGACATAGTTACTCCAAGTTCAGCCTGTTTTTTCTGCGTACTCTCACTTCCAAAATACTCTAAAAGTTTCCATGCACCCTCTGGATTCTTTGTGGAAGCTGCTGCCGCCCAACCAAGACCGTTATAAATCGTTTTTCTTGTTCCATCTTTTGTCATTGGCAATACTGCCACATCACAGTTCTTAGCAGAATATTCATTTTGTTTGAAAGCATTTACCATCCAAGAACCTTGCATGACCATGGCTGCTTTCCCAGACTGAAGTAAAACATCGCTTGTATTTTCCGCCATAACCCTCTGTGGTGGCATAACAGTTGACACTAAATTATCATACCACCAATTCATCGCCTCGATTGTCTTAGGGGCATCCCAACCTGATTTTGTCTTATCCTCATTTATAATCTCTGCTCCAAAATCATAGATAAGATTATAATATCCATCTTGATTATTCGCTGCTGCCGAGACAAATCCGTACTGACCTTTCTCTTTATCTGTAAGCTTCTTCGCTGCCTCCGCTAATGTATCCCATGTCCATGTCTCATCTGGATAGTCAACGCCCGCTTCATCAAACATTGTTTTATTATACCAAAGACCAATTGTATCATAATCTTTTGGAATTGCATATGTCTTTCCTTCCAATTGATACAATTCCGTAATATCCTTATAGTATTTACTAAGGTCAATCACATCACTTTCCGCAATTTTATCTGTCAAATCTAACAAAATATCGTTTGCCATATATTTTTGAGATTCATTAGAATGCATCCAAAATACATCTGGCATATCTCCTCCTGTCGCACCAGACTCTAGTAAAGTCCAGTATTCATTCCAAGGAACAACCTGCAGTTCTGTTTTTATTCCTGTCTCATCAGTGAAATCTGAGAGAATCTCAGCTATTCCTGGCTGCTGTGTATTATCCCAAATTGCTACAGTCAATGGTTTCGATGAATCCGTCTGTCCTGATTCACTATTACTGCTATTATTTCCTCCACATGCCGCTAGAGAGAGTGCCATAATTCCTGCTAAGGTTACCGCTAAAATTTTCTTTGTCCTCATTTTTTTGTCCTCCTAAAATATTTTTTATTTATAATGTACCTCCTTAATATGTTTAGAGTATATCATTACCAAAAGTGATAAGAACATAATCTAATATGCTTTCCATATAGAATAAAATGTTCTCTTACTTTATAAAAATAACGTGCATCCCATTTCTTTAAAAAATTGAATTTTATCTAATATGTCTTTTTGCGTCACATCAAATGCCTCTGCAAGGCAATCAATACAATAATATATTTTCATCCCTCTGTTTATCAGCTTTTTTGTCATAGCAACTTCATCCCAGATTAGTATTTTGCCACATTTATGACAATAATACTGTCTTTGTTTTTGTTGCTCATTCATCACATTTCACCAATTTACAGCGATAGATACGACAATCATGTCCTGGTATTTTTGTGATATGATAATCGCGCCAAATACCAATTTCTTTTTTTGTAAACAAATCTTTCATGAAACATCCATATCCTGAAGCATATGGAATTCCAGCATCCGCAAAAATACATTTCACTTCCTGTTCTTCCTCAAATAAATTAAAATAAGCGAGGACAAACTCTTGCTTGGAAAGTATTTTCATAAAAGTGAAAAGTTTATTTTGTACTACTTTAAAAGGCTCAATATTATCCTCCGTATTAGGCTTTGGAACTAAAACTACATCTTTTCCTATAAGAAATGGCGGACGACATTCCTCGTCTTGATTTATTGCAATCAAATCTTTATCCTGCAATAACGCCTTCATTTTAGAATTCATATTTCTTATATCTGCTCCCATTATCAAAGGTGTTCCTGCCAGACACCAAAGCGTAAACTGCATTCTGTACTCTTCATCTGTACAGGGCTTTCCAATCGCCACATTTCCCTGATTATACATACCTACTGTCAACATATCGATATCATTGAAACAATATGGTCCTGACTGGCAAAAATGTTCTATCTGTGACTGGAAAATTCCAATGAAGGAACGAAAATTATCAAAAATATCTCCTGTAGAGCGATACATATGGGCACCAATAGAACGCATCCAGTTCCACGATTCTTCCTCCCCCCAATTACATGCGGAAAATAAAATTTCTCTGCCTGTAGCTCTCAATGCCATACTCATTATCAAATAACGATTTTTACAGTCTGCATTTTGTGGAAAATTACAATAATCATACTTTAAGAAATCCACACCCCACTCAGCAAATAATTTCGCATCTTGAAATTCGTGGTCATAGCTAGAAGGATAACCCGCACAGGTCAATATTCCAGCACAAGAATACATACCAAACTTCAAACCCTTTTTATGTACATAATCTGCAACTGTTTTCATTCCATTTGGAAATTTCTTTGAATCTGGCACTAAATTTCCTTTATTATCTCTTTTCTTGAGAGCCCAACAATCATCAATAACAAGATATTCATATCCCGCATCCTTATATCCCTCTTCTACCATAACATCTGCAATCTGATGAATTAACTCCTCTGTAATATTTTCTCCAAAAGTATTCCAGGAATTCCATCCCATAGGGGGTTTTACTGCTATCATTTTGATTCCTCCTTATTGTTATATTATTTTTTACTATGCCGCATTTACAGTATAACTGCCTTAACTGAGATTTATTTTAGGGAAATGTATGAGAAATGTACATAGAATTTTAGAATGTCCATTTACCTTAATGTGCTTTTTAAATACAATTTATTTTCTTAAAAAATCACAATCAATAATTGACTTTATCTCTTCATTATTATAAAAACTGACCTCTAATAAGTTAAATTTTATATTTTTAACTTATTGAGGTCAGTTCATTTCTTTTATCACAAAAATTTTTTATGTATTTAACAGATAGTATCATAAATCCATGAAAATAATGCCTTGATTTTAAATGCAAGTAACCGAGAATTCCCGCCCATTATCTTAAAAAACTAATCGAAACAAGTATAGTATCATTAATAAAATAGAACCCGCGACAAGTGCTCTATTAACATAAATATTTGTTGCCTTACATAGGGGAATACAGACTCTTTCTTCCAGAGGAAAGAAAAGCTGTAATCCTTTTTTATTGAAAAAGTCAAGAATTATGTGAGAAGCAAAACCGATAAAAAAATACATATAATAGCGTGGAAAAGCTAGATACATACAAAATGTAAACAAAATTCCTCCCAAGATAGAATGTGTGAAACTTCTATGCTTTGTATTTAATCCTACAGAACAAAGCAAAAGAAAAAGCACGATTCCCTGAGAAATGGAGTTAAGAAATTCTTCCAATGAAAAATAAGCAAATATATCAAAATCAAACTGTTGTTTTATTAAACTTAAAACAATAACCACAGAAAAAATACCGATAATGAACTTAGAAATCTTTTGTCCAAGCTGCGACTGAAACAAATCCACATCTGGAGTTAATCCGCCCAAAAAGGCAAGGGAAGCTCCAAATAAAATCGTTGTTGGTTTGATTGGCTGCATAATTGTGACAGCCGCCGCCACAGCTGTAAAACAATGAGTCTTTCCTGTCATAATTTCCTCCTAAAATTCAAGAACGCCTTGGCGTACTTGCTGCTTTTCACTATTTTATCTTAATCTATATAAAAAGTCAAAATATTGTTTTTTATAGATTTTCATAACCAGAAAATTCTTGTATAACTTTGTCTCTGTAACAAGGATTATAAAAAATGGGGTTACTATTTTATCGTAATCATGAAATAATTTAGAAGATATTCGTTCTCACGATTATATTATCAATTTCTCTCTTTATACTTCTACATCAAATCTTTCTCTTCTACATTGTATCTTGAGAAACCAGATAGAACAAAAGAAAGAATTATTAAAACAACTTTACTTTTTGCAAATAATTTCTATTAATTCTCATAATTGACTGAATTTAAAAAATTTATAAAAAAATCTGAAAATTCAAGATATATTGACATTTTTTCTAAATTATGTTATATATATTATATAGCGTGTGGCGGCGAGCGTAAAACCAGCTCGTCTCTTCACGCTTTTTTTGATTATATTCTGCTTGCTTTTGGAATGAAATAGAACCAAATTCCATATTCCTTCTAAGCAGCAGATATAAAAAAAGTGAGAGGAGGCAATTGAAATGGCAAACAAAATTATTACTATCAGCCGCGAATTTGGAAGTGGCGGAAGAACAATTGGCAGACGTCTCGCCGAAAGGCTTGGTATTTCTTGCTATGACTCTGAACTAATTGAAAAAATTGCTGAAAAAAGCGGTTTTGCAAAAGAGTTTATCGCAGAAAAAAGTGAGTATACCACAGGCAGCAATTGGCTTTCACGCGGACTTTCTGGTAGAGATTATCTGGGTCATTCTTATCAGGATGATTTATGGATCATCCAACAAAATATCATTATCGAATTGGCTCAAAAAGAATCCTGTGTTATCGTCGGCCGATGTGCGGACTATATTCTGAGAGATAAGGCTGACTGTCTGCGTGTATTTATTCACTCAGATATGGAAACGAGAGCAAAACGTATTGTAGAACAGTACGGTGAGAGCAAGAACTCTCCTCAAAAACGTCTAAAAGACAAAGATAAACGACGCACAGCTTATTATCAGTTTTACACAGATATGAAATGGGGCGATGTCCACAATTATCATATTGCATTAAACAGTGGTGAGCTTGGCATCGACAGATGTGTCGATATTCTTGCAAATTTGTATGAGCAGCCTATTTAATCGAGTTGTAGATTGCGAATATCTATTTAACTGATAAACATTCAAAAAATAAGCTATGTTTTGGTACCTTTAAATATCCAAAACACAGCTTATTTTCTTTTTTCTTCTCTGACTGTCTTTTCTTTTAGAATTCGCTAAAATCTATGAGCAAAATTCCCTGTTCGGCAAGAGCTCTAGCAAAAATACCCCGTCCATCAAATAATATTTTTGAAAAACTTCCATCATAAATCTGTTTTCCCCCGCAAGAAGGACTCCTCGCCTGAAGAATCGCATACTCAATTTCTGCCAAACAAACAGGCACTCACAACTATTTTCTTCACCATATTCCTCCGAGCTAAAAATTAAACTATTTATTATTCCTGTTCTCTTTTTTGTAGACAATCCATATTATATTTTAATTTGTTTATTTTATCATAAAAACTAAAATTAATAAAGATAAATAAAAATTTCCATATTTAAAATTTTTACGTTCTAAAGAATAATAACGAACATAAAAATTATAAATAAGAAATAAAAACAAGGAAAAAACATGATAAAATATTTAAGACAGATTATATTATTTTTAGTAGGTTTTTGTGCCTATATTACTATCGAAGTATGCTTTCGCGGATATTCTTATCTATTGATGGGAATCGTTGGCGGTATTATTTTATTATTGATTGATCAGATTAATGAGAGAATATCTTGGAATATTGACTTAATTGTCTACGGCATCATCGGTTCTTCTATCGCAACCTTATTTGAATTTTTTATCGGCGAAACAGTGAAAATTTTACATATAAATCCTATGTGGGATTACTCAAATCTTCCATTCAATTTTGACGGAGTGATATGCCTTCCGTTTAGTTTACTCTGGATTATATTATCGATTATCGGAGTGCTTATCGCTGATGCCATTAATTATTACGTATTTGAAGAACTGCCAATACCATACTATAAAATTTTCGGAAAAACAGTAATTCAATATAAGAAAAAACATTGTAAACTATAAGTACCTTCTTAATTTTCTTCCACTATTCTATTTTTTCGCAAAACTCTAATGCATAAAATAGTCAAACTTATCACCATAAGTAAATAAAAACTAATTCCTCTTGTAATACATAGAGAAGCCGTCAAATACTTTCTTAAAAAAATTTTTCCAAATACGGCATAATACATCGCTTCCGTAATACCCTGTGCTCCAGGAACTGGCAACATATCAACCGCAATATAAATAGATGCCTGCACTAAAATAATATCTATCATAGAAGAACCAGATAATCCCAAACCACGATATACGACATAAGTCAACACAAATACGCTAAATCTTTGTATAAAAGTACAAATAATTGTTGTTGCTATTAACTTTTTATGTGTTTTTAAAAAAACGACTGTTTCTTGGTATCCAAATAAGAAATGATTTAATTTTTCTCTCCTTATATCTGACTTTTTCAAAATTTTAATTCTTACTAAAATTCCCTCAACTTTATACAATATTATTTTTATTACTTCTGGAGAAAACATGACAAAAAGTAATATAATCACTAATGAAATATTGAGAAATAGACCAAAACAATATAGCCAATAATATCCTTTCAGATATCCCCTCAAAGGATTTCGCCAAAAAAATAAAATCATGATTCCGATTAAAACAAGAACAAATTTATAAATAACAGCAACCGTCATCAAGACTACAGAAGAAGCAGCAAGTGAATTACCATCTTTTTTCATATAATATAGCTGCATCGGCTGTCCCCCAGTCGCAGACGGGGTAATTCCCGAAAAGAAAAAACCAATAAACGAGTACGAGATACAGCGAAATGCCGACGTTTTCTCTCCGATTCCTTTTAGTAAATAACATATCATACTGCCTTCTGCCATTACAAAAAATATGGCTAGCAAAATAGCCAATACCATATACTGTCTCGACATTTGCCGCACAGAATCAATGATCTTTGTCAAATCTTGATTATGAAAAACACTCCAAAATGTCAATAACATAATGGCTATAAATATGCAAATATTAAAAATAAACTTGCGTTTTTTTCCCTCATTCATAGGCAGATTCTCTCCTAATAATACATTTTTGATTTTCTACTATAATTTCATCTAATCCTCCCTCAAAAACTGTATGTAATTTTTCAGATTCATAAAAATCTTTTGGAGTTACAAGTGAAAAATGCTTCTCTGAGATAGAAATTCCGTTTTCTGATAGTAATTTTGCAATATAAGAAGAACAAGTATACTGATTTTTAATATAAAATGGAATTCCCATCACAATAAAAGGCAGAGCAAGTACCGCATAGTGAATTTGAAATCTCCTTCGATAATCTTCATTTAATTCTTCCATAATTCTTTGCTTTTGTTGTGAAGTACATGAGATCTCGCAAATGCGATAGGCTGCCGTTGGAAAGGCATGTAAAATTTCATCCTTATCTTCTTTTTCAAAACCAGCAAAAAAAGGAATTGCTGGATTCCTTCTCCCCACACTATAGCTTTCTGTTAACTTAGCATCTGCTGCAATCACCACATGAATATATCTCTGTCCCAAAAATTTGCGGATCATTGCTGCAAAAATACCTGGCGTATCTACAAGTGCAATATAAATATGAGCCATTTTATCCCCCCTTTACTGGAATTTATAGATTTTTTTTGCAATCTGATAACCACCTACTGTGACTTTCTTTCCTAGTCTACCTGGCAGATTAGTCAAACCACTTAATTTTGTGTATCGCAATTTATAATATAAGCTTGGATTTTCTCTTTTTATATCACTCCAAATTTCATGATGCCTTACTCTTGCATTTTTATCCTCACTTAATAATAAATGAATCGAGGAAATGGCCATCATAATGGAAATATTGCGACACATATACCTTGCAAGCTTAGGATGTCTTTTCTTCACTTCCCTCAAATCTACACATTCCGTTACAATTTTAGTCACCTTAATCTGCTGCTCAATTCGTGAAATCAAAACTTTCTCATTGACAGACTGGTCTTCTCTGCCCAAATAGTATTGATATAAATTTATATCTAAATAATATAATGTCTCCACATAGGGCAAAGGACGGTAAGCAAAAATATTATCTACGTAAAATGTATGCTCAGGCAAAATTACACCCGATTTTCTCAATATACTAGTGCGGTAAATTAGCGCATGCATAACTAAATACTGAGAAGGATGAAATGCCTTGATTTCTTCCCATGTACAAAGTTTATCAACTGGAAAAACGTTTCGATAATGCACCATCTTTTCTTTCCCTTCATCTAAGTGATTATATGTATAGTTACATATAAATAAATTCGGAGCATTATCTTTTTCATATAATTCTTCTATTTTCTGTAAAAGCTCCATATATGCTTTTTCTTCCAGCCAATCATCCGAATCTACGACCTTAAAATATTTTCCTGTCGCAAGCTTTAATCCTGTATTTACTCCAGAACCATGTCCTCCATTTCCTTTATGTACTACTCTCACAATATCTGGATACCAGCTCTGATAGCTATCCGCAATATTTCCTGTCTGATCAGTAGAACCATCATCGACAACTATAATTTCTACTCTTTCTCCACCTATCACTAAAGAATCCATACAACGCTCTAAATATTCTTCCGAATTAAAACATGGTACGGTAATCGTTAAATATTTCATTCTCCTTTTTCCCTCTCTTTTTTACAATTTATTGTAAAAGATAGCGTTCTTCGACCAAAATCATTAATACTGAATCATATATCTCTTCTCTGTCATTATATATAAAATTTTAATATATAAAAATTTTATATATAGATTATATACATATTGTCTCTTCTTGTCAACACGCTTTCTAAATATTATTATAACAATTCGAATTTTCAAAATTCTTGACGAATTCTTAAAAGTTTCTTGGATAATTCTTAAGAGTTTCTTTCATAAAAGCTTTAATAATCTTTTTTAATCCAATTATCAAAAAATTCTATACTTTTGAACTATTAAAATGAATTCCATTCGCATATTTATGAATAAAATCTCACAAAGAAAAAGAGACCACTATATTAAGATAAATATATACAAAATATAGCAGTAAAATCTTAATGCCTTCATTTTCACTATATTTCGTAATAAATTCACTTAATATAATAGCCTCTTTTTCAACTATGTATATTAAAAAAATACTTACTGTTTTATTCTTATGTATTCTATACATCTATCCCAAATAGAATAGAATCATCCATCTACTCTTTCAAAATATTCACCCGTACTCATATCCAGTCTCTTTTTCCCTCGTACCTCAATATCTTTTTGAAAAAGCACTTTAAACACGGTTCGCACAAATGGCTGAATAAAAAACAATTGACTAAAAAATGCGAACGGGAAGTTGAAACATACTAACTTTAACCAATTCGCCAGCAAAGTAAAAATATGAAACCCAGCATAGTATGGATAATAAAAACATGCCGCTAAAAAGCTCATAGTTGGACACATCAGACCAACAGTCGCACATATAATGGCAGTTTCAAACATTACCGGATGTGTTTTTTCTGGTTCAAATACTTTACATGCTAGTCTAAAAGAAGAAGGGCTTCCCATAATACACTCCAGACCATAGGCAAAACAAAATTCAATCAATACGACTGTCCAAATAGGCAACATTTTTCCAAACATATAGACTCCACCCTGTGCGTTAATCGCATGAATAACAGAGTCAGCTCCATTTATCTGCATCAAAGTAGATCCATTGACTACATACAAACTGTAAAATACATAGGCATGCACTGTTACCAAAACAGTAAGAAATGCAAACACCATTCTTTGAAATTGATTTCTTGGCATAATTTTTCCTCCTTGTGACACGAAAAAACACAGATACGCTTACACGCAATCTATTGATAATCCAAAACAATGTTCCGTAATCAGATTTACGTGCAAAGCACTACCTGTGTCATCATGTATTCCTTATTTGATTAATTCACGAATGTTATTCTAACATAAAATTTTTAAAAATGTCAACGGTATTTTTTATTTCTGTAAAATGCAGCTTTCTCTTACTAATGATTTATTTTTATATTTTACTTACTTTATTCAAACTATATTTTTCTTCGAAGTTAATTGTTTGAAATTAAGAAATACCATTGTAAGCGATAATACACAGGCAAGAAAATCTGCAATCGGACCTGCATACAACACACCATCAATGCCAAATATCATCGGCAAAAGAATCAACAGTGGAACAAGGAAAAAACCCTGTCGTGACAGAGAAATCATAATTCCCTGCCGTACATTTCCTATGCCAGTAAAATAATTCACAGTCAACGGTTGTACACCAAAAACACATACCATCATCATAAAAATACGCATATAACGCTCTGCAAATTGGAAATAGAGTTCATCACCAGAGCCAAAAATACTTACAATCTGTCGTGGAAATAATTGGAATAATAAAAATGCAACTACACTAATAGTCAACGCGAATGTGAGTGCCGTCTTATAAGTCTCTTTTACACGATTATAATTTTTTGCCCCCATATTAAATCCCAAAATAGGCTGGCTTCCCTGAGCAAGTCCCACAGAAAATGAAGATAAAATACTGTTTAATTTTGCAATAACACCAGAAACTGCCAATGGAATATCGCTTCCATAAATAGATAATGCACCATAATGAGTCAATGTATTATTCATAATGATATTGACCAACATCATAATAACTTGGTTAATAAAATTTGATGTTCCTAATTTTGCAATTTTAATAATATACTCTAATTTTATTCCCAGCATCTCTATCTTAATTTTAAAAGTTTTAAACTTCGTATAATAGTATAAACATAATAAAAATGAGACAATTTGACCCGTGATAGTCGCAACTGCCGCACCTTGAATTCCCCATTTAAAAATAAACATAAATAACCAATCTAAAAATATATTCAAAACCGCTCCCACTACAGTACAACTCATCGAGTAAGTCGGACTTCCATCCGCCCGAATCAAATGGCTGCTTGCACTGGAAAAAAGAAGAAATGGTATTCCAAATGCTGTGATACCTAAGTATAGCTGTGAATAGGGCAATACATTCTCTGTCGCACCACATAACATCAATATCGGAGTTTTAAATAAAATGACAATGCACATAATCAAAACCCCCGCAACAGCCATCAATGTAAGTCCTGTGCCGATAAAATGCTTTGCTTTTTCTTCCTCTTTGGCCCCAAGACTGATATTGAAATTTGATGCTGTGCCAATTCCAACTAGTTGGGAGAAAGCTACGGTAAGAGTGACAATCGGAAAAGCCACATTAGTAGCTGCATTGCCCAACATCCCAACTACATGTCCAATAAAAATCTGATCTGTAATATTATAAGCTGCATTGACCAGCATACTGATAATCGATGGAATTGCAAATTTTCTAAGCAATCCCACAATAGGGGCATATCCAAGCGGATTACTTTTTTCCTGAATTCGACTATTTGCCTGCTTCATCTTTTTGACTCCTTCGCATAGTTTCTGTATTTTTTCCACTTTGAACATTAAATAAATTCTCTCTCATTTTCAACAGTACCGTATAGACTATGTCCAAATCTTGCTGGGAAATTCCTCTCGTAAGTACTTCGTCAAAACCTAGTAATTCTTTTTTAACAGTTTCTCCCATCTGCCTTGTTATGTCCGTAGGATAAATTCTATTTTGCCGCCTGTCTTCTTGATCTTGCATTCGCACTAAATACCCTTTTTTTTCTAAAGATTTTACAACACGAGTTGTAACCGCCTTGTCAACACAGACAATTGCTGTGAGCTCTTCTTGTGTAATTCCTTCATAATGCTGCAATGCCATAAAAAATGGCTGTTCTGCTGCAGTCAAGTTATATTTACATAAAGCATTTCCAATATAACTTTGGCTTTTTCTCGCCAAAAGATTAATCATACGCGCTATGCTTTTATTCATTTCTATCACCTCATGTAAATTATAGCAAAAATAGTTGATATGTCAACTATTTTTTTGTTAAGTCAGAAAATAAGAGGCAAATAAATATTATATATTTGCCTCTCACTCCAAGCTGTGTAAAAACATATATTTTCCAACTATCTTTTTTAATCGGCGCAACCCTCTTATAATATGCCAAAACCACCCAATAATGTTTTAACACCAATCAAAATAAGAATCATACCACCACAAATCTGTGCTTTAGAACTATATTTCGATCCAAATATGCTTCCAATCTTTACTCCAACAGCAGAACAGACAAAAGTAACTACACCGATAAAAGAAACAGCTGGAATAATAGAAACCTGCAAAAACGCAAAAGTGACTCCTATTGCCAGCGCATCAATACTTGTGGCAATAGCAAGAGGAAACATATTTTTTATATTCATACAACAATCTATACTTTCTTCCTCCTCTAACGCTTCTTTTATCATATCTACACCGAGAAAGATTAATAAAATAAAAGCAATCCAATGTGCATACTTTTTAATCGTCTCTGCGAAAAAACTCCCAAGAAAATATCCAACCAATGGCATTAGAGCCTGAAAAATGCCAAACCAAGCACCGACAATTATCATATGCTTTAGCTTAATTTTTCCCAAAGACAATCCCTTACAGACAGCCACTGCAAAAGCATCCATAGATAAACCTACTGCTAAAATAAATAATTCTACAATTCCCATTTTTCTTCCTCCTATTAAATAAAACAGTAAAAAAACTCATGGGCAACTCAAATAAGCTGTCCATGAGTCTCGTCATTTAAAGTAATACCGGGCATCTGCCATTATGTCGATAAAACTACATATAAACTCTGCCGACTACTCCCTCAGTAAACTTTTAATATTCTAACATCATATAAAAAGAATTGCAATATTTTTTATTGCTTTTTAGAAGAACATTTCATTTCCAAAATATCCTTACTATTTAGTAAAATATTAGTTGACATTTTCACTTTTATATAATATAACATTTAATTAGAAATCTAATTATTAGAATTCAATATAAAAGAGAAAGGAGAGAATTCATGAAAGAATCACTTCACTACCTGCTTATGGCAAATCACTCTATATTTCAAAAAATACTCCTTGATAATATAAAAGACACAGGACTTACTTTAGGACAGCCAAAAGTGCTGGATTACCTCAAAAATCATGATGGTGTGATTCAAAAAGATATCGCAGCTGCCTGCCATATCGAGCCTGCTTCTTTAACATCAATTTTAAATGGGATGGAGAAAAAAGAGCTGATTATCCGAAAAATATGTAATGGAAATCGCAGATCTTTTCATATTTTTTTAACTCCAAAGGGCAGAGAACAGGCAAATCGCATTGAACGTGAGTTTGAGAAAATCGAGCAATCTGCTCTAAATGGATTTACAAAAGCAGAAAAAGACACGCTAAACAATTACCTTTCAAAAGTATATCAAAATATACATCAAATAAAAGAATACTAATTTTAAGTTTATATTTTAGGAGGCATTCAAATGACAAAAAAAGAAATTTTCAAAAGATATATTTTACTAATTATTAGTTTATTTTTTTCAGCACTAGGCGTTGCCATAACAAAGCGCGGTGAACTTGGTGTATCACCGATTTCTTCCGTCGCAAATGTTTTAAGTTTTCAATTTTCCTCTTTATCTCTAGGCACATGGCTTATTATATGGAATTGTATTTTAATTGCTGGACAAGTGATTATCTTAAGAAAAAATTTTCATCTCATTCAGTTATTGCAAATACCATTATCGTTTCTGTTTGGATACTTTACTGATTTTGGAGTATGGTGCGCATCTTTTATCCCTACAAACAATTATCCAATTCGACTAATCCTAGTAATCGCGGGTGTTATTATTCTTGGCTTTGGAGTTTCCCTCTCTGTTATCGCCAATGTAATTATGAATTCTGGAGAGGCATTTGTTAAAGCCATTTCTGATACGTTAAACAAAAATTTTGGCAATATAAAGATTGGTTTTGATATAAGCTGTGTCATTATAGCAATTATACTCTCACTCCTATTTTTTGACCTAAAAATCGTCGGGACAAGAGAGGGAACGATTATTGCTGCAGTTTTCACAGGCATCGTTGTAAAATTTTTTACAAAAAGATTGGAAAATCCCCTCTCAAATTTTCTAGTTGAAAAAACATTTGAGTAGAAAGGAACTTCCTAATAAAACAGTAAAGCCGTTTTTGTCCACAGGACATAGAGTGCGGTTGAATATAAATTTTAAAGTTGAATATAAATTTTAAAACGGATAAAATAGCAAATGCTATTACTCTTATAAGATATAAAACAAAAATATCGCTTCGTCACAAAATTTTCATGACGAAGCGATACTTTCGCTATTTATTTTTCTTCTTTAGAGCTGTATAAGATTCCAATGAATCCAATGCTTTTTTTGATAAAGGATATAACATAAAAATATTAAATAATGTCATTAATCCTACACCGACATCTCCTAAATCCCAGACAACCGTATAAGCTGCAAGTCCACCTGCAAACAACATCGCTAACGCTAAAATTTTATATACAGTCTGTGAAATCCAGTTATCGCCAAATAAATACGCCACATTCGAGCGTGCATAAAATAAAATTCCAATAAAAGTAGAAAAACTAAATAGCCATAGCGTAACTGCAATAAAAACTACACCAAACTGCCCAAGATGGTACTCCATCGCCTTTTGCATCAAATCCATGCCGGTAAGTCCTTCTGTAAGCTTCTCTGGTGTCATCAACATAATCATAGCAGTACAACTACAAATCAAAATAGTATCTATAAATACGCCAAGTGCCTGTGCCAGCCCTACTTTTACTGGATGATCTATCTCAGCGGTCGCCGCTGCACATGGAGCTGAGCCTGAACCCGCCTCATTCGAGAATAATCCACGTTTTACACCATTCATTAAAACTGTACCAAAACCGCCAGCCACAGCTTGTTGTAAACCAAACGCTTCTGAAAAAATTCGTCCAAACACGGCTGGAATCTGATTAAAATTAATAAAAATAAGAATTACTGTTATTAAGAGATAACATCCCGCCATAATCGGAACTAACACATCTAATACTTTGACCGTTGCATTTTTTCTTAGGACAATAATAGCTGCTAATACTACTAGCGCAACCGTTGTGTAGATTGGAGGAATTTGAAATGCATTTTTAAACGCAGAGGTGACAGAATTACTAATTACCTGACTAATTCCACACCAACAAATCAATCCAGAAAGAGCAAATAATACAGATAATAGCACATACCGTCTTGGTTTTCCACTCTTCTCCTCAAAATATCGGTGGATATAATACGCTGGTCCCCCTCGATATCCTCCATAAAGTGGATCTTCCTCCTTATAAATCTGTGCCAAAGTTGCCTCAATAAATGCAGTGGAGGAGCCAATTAATGCCGTCACCCACATCCAAAATACAGCTCCGGCTCCTCCGACTGAGATTGCCGCAACTACACCAACTAAATTTCCCATACCAACTCGAGTCGCTGTGGACACAATCAATGTCTGTATAACCGAAAGCGCATTATTTTCGCCATCCTTTTTCTCTAGCACAGCAGATACCATATCCCCAAATAGACGGATTGGCAAAAACTTCGTGCGAATTGTAAAGTAAATTCCCGTCGGAATTAATAAAATAACTAAGATAGATAGAGGTATCACTCCTCCCCCTGGCAATGGGAGAAAAAATAAATCTCCCCAAAGAAAATTATAAATTACTTTAATTAACTTAACCATCTTTCCCTCCACAGCAAAATATATAGAAAATTTTCTCTCTATGTAACTGACAGATAAATTTATCTGATTATCTTTACAACAACAAAAAGTCGCCAAAACACCTTCTGTCTATACGACTCATTTTGAAAACTTCCCTATTTTGTTAGTATATAATTTCTTAAAGAATTTGTAAAGTTAATCCTTTAGCAGTAATATCAAATATTAAATTTATTCTCTTTTTTTAATTTTTGCTCCTTCCAAATTTTACAATATTTTACTGAAAATATTTATGTATCATCTCAATTTCCATGATATAATTACTATAAAATATTTCAAAATCGGAGGAATACTATGAAGAAAAAAATCTGCATTTTATATACAGGGGGCACTATCGGCATGGTACCTACCAAAAAGGGATATGCGCCAAAGAAAGGATATTTTTATGACGCCATATCGGCAATTGACGATTTAAAATCACCTAATATGCCCAACTGGGAGATGATTGAATTTGATCCTCTGCTCGATTCCTCTAATATCGCCCTAGATCAGTGGAATCAGATTGGTCGTTCTATTCGAGATAACTACAAAAAGTATGATGGTTTTATCGTCCTCCACGGAACAGACACTATGGCGTATACCGCCTCAGCACTATCCTTTATGCTGGAAGGACTAACTAAACCCATTATCATTACTGGTTCTCAAATTCCTCTATGCCAGCTACGCAGTGATGCCAGAGATAATCTCATCACCTCATTATTTATCGCAGGACAAGGAATTGTTAAAGAAGTTTGTCTCTACTTCGGCGGAAAACTTCTTCGAGGAAATCGCGCCATAAAAACTTCAGCTGACGGACTCATCGCTTTTGACTCACCTAATTATCATCCCCTAGCAGAAGCAGGTATTGATATCAAATATAATTATGCTGGACTTTTGGTTCCCCCAGCGGACTCTAAGTTTTCCTTGACAGAATTCAAGCAAACTTCTATCGGCGTACTAAAAGTTTTTCCTGGAATCCAGTTTAGCCTTTTTGAGTCCATTATGACAGAAAGCTTAAAAGGCATCGTTTTAGAAACTTTTGGTGCAGGCAATATCCCGACCTATGATGATGCATTACTTCCAATTATCCGAAAGGCCTTTGAAAACGGTACTATTATTACTGTCTGCTCTCAATGTCAGCAGGGAACTGTTAAACTTGGAACGTACGAGACTAGCTCTGCTTTGACTCGTGCCGGTGCTGTCAGCGGTTACAATATGACTACCGAATCTACTGTTGCCAAACTCTACTATCTTTTCAGTCTAGACTTGCCAAAGGAGCTTATTAAGAGAAAAATGGAAGAAAATTTAAGAGGGGAACTAACAAGATAATTATATACAGACAAAGTCAAAAGATGTTACAAAATAGAAATTTTTAAAAAATACCCCTCTAAAAAATTTCAGTAATAACAATATCTTATTTAAAAATTCATTTTGTAACATCCTCTCATTTAAATATCCACATTTATTTACTCAAGATTCCAGCTTTACCCACAAAGCGGGACGCACCGCTTCCTTAGGATCTACCGTAAATCCACTCGGATTAATATAACCATCTGCGAGTACCTCAGCTGCAAATTCACTATTATTTCCTGGAGAACGCAACCACCAAGAAGTACCAATTGCTCTTGCCTCCTCATCCTCAAAATATTTTTCTGCCTCGTCAAGACTTAGAAGAAAAATTTTATCCTCTATATCATTTCCTCCCTCTGTACCATACTCTGGATTATCTGGATTTTTCACAATTGTCTCACAAATCCTCTCTTTTTCTGTCTCTGAAAAAGAACCATTATAAAAATCATAATTCAGCCACTGTCTTAGAGAACACTCCTCCCATGTAATATCCTTATACATTGTATGATACTGCCTCTCCCCGACAGACTCCTTTGCCAGAAGCAAAACCTTCTCTTCTTCTTTATCCAGTACAATCCACTCTCTGTCATTTTTTCCAAAACTTACTATATCGCCAACAGATATATTTTTATCCAGTGACGCCATATTATTCGACGCCACATCTTCTGCGGTTACTACATTAGCCCTATTTTGAGTGAAAAAGATTCCTGTCACTAAAAGCAATAAAAAGGCTGATCCTACAATACTCCATATATTAAATTTCTTTTTTACATCTTTCTCATCTTCTCTATCCGTTTCATGCTTTTGCCATATTTTATCATTTTTTATGTTCTCTCTTGGCAATATCCACGATTGCTCTATATTTTTTTGTCTTTTCTGTTTTTCTTCTGTTTTTTTATTTGCCATTTTCAGAGACTTTATGACCGGCTTTGTCAGCTTAAATATCTCTTCTGCTGAGAGATTGGCATTCATCCTCCCTTTTTCCTCTAAAAGTTTATAAAACGATTTTCCTACACCATACTCCATCACAATATAAACAGTACCATTTTTCTGAAAATAATCCCGCACTAAAACAATTTCTTCTTGCTTATAAAATTTATTCAGTGCCTCTATCTCCTGTATAAACTTCTCTTTCCCTGTCTTATAAAGCTTTTCCTTTTCTCCCGTAAATGGTATAACATAGTCACTTGTACGATAATCTCGAATTGCAAATCTCCTTGGAAAATATTCCTTTATCATAAGCGGAATCTCAAAATTTAGGTCCCATCCACTATACATAATATCAAAGCCACCCTCACTGATACCTTTTCCCACTAGATATTTTCCTTTTAGAATCGTTTGCGGTTTTAAGTGATACATTGGCACTTCATATTTTTCCAACGAAAAATAACAGTATAGGCACACCTCCGTCCCTGGCTTTTCCTTCATACAGCCCATACAGAGCCGATTCAAGTCTTTCATATTTTCATTTCTCCTCTTCTTCTTTCGTCTCTGCTATATATAGCAAAATCTATATCCATAGGTCATACCGCAATTCATATCTTTGCGGTATGACTTTTGCCAGTAAACTCAATATGCTAACAACAATAGTTATCATAATTGCTTCTTATCAAAAGATTAAACAATATACTCTTGCAGAACATATTTTTCATTCCCATATCAATTTTATTCTCGCCCTTCTGTTTCAGCAAAACTTTTATTAATTCTTTCCGAAAAGAATCAATTTTCTTTTGATCTTGTTTTGCCAAAATAGCTTCAAACTGTGACAATAAATCCTGGATATAAAAGCGGATATCTCCCAGACTCTCCTCATAAAGTCTCTCTCCTCGAAAAATCACCTGCTTATTTATTTCCTGTTGCCACGGCAATATCTTTAAATCATCCAGCCAACTCCGTATTTTTCCATACTGTCTCAAACTCTCCAATGGTCACATTTTACCTCTCTTAAAAAAAGTCCTTGACTTCGACTATAGTCTAACTATTATCCCATTTATAGTCGCTATTGATATTCTACCAAATATGGAGGAAAAATGGAATGGAAAAAACAAGATTTGAGACAGGTATGAAAAGTTTAAAGAAAATCGATGGAAAAGGCGGAGAGGCCATTATAAATTCTCTGGAAACTATATCACCTGACTTCGGCAAATATATTCTTGCATCTGCTTTTGGCGATATTTACGCTAGAGAGACTTTCCTTATAAATGATAATAAGAGAGTGCATATTGAAAAAATATTTCAATATGCACTCTCTTATCATCTCTAAAGTTTATTGTTCTTCTGTAATTTTCATTTTCCAAGGAGCAATCTGGATAACATCCTGCCCTCTAATCTCAACTACCGTTAATACTCTATTCCATCTGAAAATCTATAGTTTCTTGTCTGCTCTTCGGCAGCTTTCCATCATATAAATCAAGGATTGGTGAAACATACTTCAACGCAAATAATTTAGAATTATCATTTTACAACATTCAATAAATCTGCAAATGTCTTTAGCGAATGTGTTACATCCTTATGCTCTGCAGCCTCTCCGATTCCTGCTCCGTCAAATCCACCAGCAAGTGCAGCATCAATTCCAGCAAGTGCATCTTCAACTACTAGACAGTCTTCTGGCTCTAATCCTAGAAATTCTGCCGCTTTTAAGAAAACTTCAGGATTTGGTTTGGAATATGTAATATTCGTTCCATCACTGATAGCATCAAAATATCCATCAAGTCCTAAGCGTTCCAAGATAAACTTTGCATTTTTGCTGGAAGACCCAAGTGCAAGTCGACATCCCCGCTTTTTCAGCTCATCCATCGTATCTTTTACTTCTTTTGTCAAATCTTTTGGGGTCATCTGGTTCAAAAGTGTTTTATAAATCTCATTTTTCTTCGTTGCTAATAGTTCTTTTTCTTCTGCACTATATTCTTTATCACTTCGCTCTAATATAATATCCAGACTCGCCATACGACTTACACCGCGAAGTCGATTATTAATCTTCTCATCAAAATATACATCTATATCATCCGCCATTTTCTTCCAAGCCTGATAATGATATTTATCTGTAAAGCAGATTACTCCATCTAAATCAAATATTACGCCTTTATAATTCATGTCGTTATTTTCCTTTCAGTCTTATCTTTATTAAATATACCCAATAAGTATAATTTTTTAATATCCAGCGCCATACACCGTCATCAAAAGTTCTTTCTTGATAAAGATACTGATATGTTTCCAACATACCCTACATAACATCGAGGCTTTCGGATCCATTTCAATATAAGGATGGTTTAGTTTATCCTCAATTTTGGCTGTTCCATCAAAAATATGATCCACTAATTCAATATATTCATCCAAGTAGCTTTTCGCAATTGGAAATCCATTATGATTTGGAAGAAGATAATCGTATTGCTCCTCCAAATCTTTCATTCTCTTCGTATTAGCTTTAAAATTTAAAAGTCTTTCCTTCACATCATAAGGCGCCTCAGGATTATTGGAATTATCATACATAAGCACCTGTGTCGATTCCATCTCATCTCCACAAAAAAGCATTCTATGTCCACGGTCAAGAAAGAATAAACTGCTATTACAATGTGCTGGCTTTACATCTAACACTTCAACACTACGCCCTCCAAGCTCTATCTTAAATCCTTCCTCGACAAAGATTTTCTCATAGTCTGGATATGGCAAAGTATTCAAATTAAAAGGTACTGCTCCTTCTCCATAGACAGATGGTTCATCTATCTTAGCGCCTTTGCTTAAATATACCGCCTCAAATTCTCCGTTGCCTGCAGAATGATCTGGATGAAAATGTGTATTTGCCACTATAACCGGCTTATTTGTTAAATTCTCAACAAATGCTTTCAAATTACCTACGCCGTAACCTGTATCAATCAAAAGTGCTTTTTCCTCACCCTCAAGGAGATACATATTCTGACTTCCATTCATAAAATTGATAAACCATGTTCTGTCATCAAATTTCCACGCATTATAACTTCCAAAAATCTGTTCTAAAGTTGGTTCCATAGTCTTCCTTTCTTTTACTCTCGGATTGATGAAATTTCTGGAAAGAGATAGTTCGCCGTCTCTCCAGCTTTCAATATATAATCTTGTTCATAAATTGAAAGTACAAGTTCATATATATTATCCATATCTGCAATAACTTGCATTCCCTTATTATTTAAAATTACTTGATAGCCCTGACCATGCCATACACAGTGGAAACTCACCTCTTTCCACCATGGAATATAATGCGGAGTAAATTCAACCTTCTTTGGAGTCATTTTCATACCTGCGACTCCTCTGACTACCGCCATCCATGCTCCTGCCGCACAGCCAGAATGAATTCCATCCTTTGTACCACCATGCTTATCTTTTAAATCCATCTCGGCTGTCTCCATAAGATAGCCATAAGTACTCTCTGGCATATCCATATCTGCGTAGCAAATAGAATGTACACAATAAGAAAGCGAGGAAGCTGCTTCACATCGCCCTTGATAATAATCAAGATTTCTGCGATAAATTGTTTTTGGCATATCAATATTCTGATAAGCAAAAAGCATTAGCACATCTGGCTGTTTAATAACTTGACTCTTATTATAAAGTCCTGCCTGTTTCATCTGTGTATATCCGCTTTTGCTTCCTCCTTGCACTTCCAATTCTCGTGATAAATCAAAATAATTATCAAACTGTGGTATCATTCCCGTCTCTTTATCTAATGGGAGATAAATATATTTAGCTACATGGGCAAATTCTTCTTTTTCTCCCACCTTAAATTTAATCTTTTTCTTTAGCTCATTAAGTTCATCACCATACTCATCCAAAAGCTTACAAGTTTCCGTAAGCACACGATATACGCTATAATTTGTGTATGCATTGTTATCGACATACGGATGATGTTCATCTGTTCCTGTAACTTGCAAAATCTCATAGCGATTTTGCTCTTCATTCCAGATGACGCGAGATACCCAGTAACGACAGATTTCCATTAGCATTTCCATACCATATTCCTTCACAAACTCCTTATCGCCTGTAGCTATCAGATAGTTTATGACAGAGAGTCCCACATCTGATACACAGTGAATCTGCATAAATGGATGGCGCACATCAATCCATACTGTCTCTTCCCCAGTCACTCCTGTTGTAAATGGATATCTCGCTCCTTTATATCCTTCTTTTATAGCAAGTTCTCTCGCCTCTTTTAAATGTGAATAGCGAAAGAGTAACGGATTTTTGCTATATTCCGGCATTGTCTGTAAAAATACTGGAGCCTGAAATATCTCTGCATCCCACCAAACAAAATTATTGTACATCTCACCCGTCAGACCTTTTGCTGAAAAACTATGTACATAATCATTTCTCTCAAGAGAAATCAATGTATGATAATTGGAGAAGCGAATTGCACAATCAGCCGTATCATCTCCTTTTATATTAATTTCCAGCTTCGAGAACAGATTGCGATAGATTGCATAATGCTTTTTATATTCTTCCTCGTAAGAGCTATTTTCAAACGCTCTCATATATTCTTCCATACAATCCGAAAGCTTCTTTTTTGTATCTCTGCTTGTTACAGTTGAAATAAGCTTTTCTAATACATAAGTGCTCCCCTGTTCAGCATCAAAAGTAATTTGCTGCGCTGCAATTCCATCCTCACATATGTCTTCCCAGACAGCCTCCTTAGAAAACTTCTGACTAATACCCGTTGCAGAATGAAATCCATATTTTGGTCCTACAATCTCTTCTTGACAAATCGTATGTCCAGCATACTGAATTTCTATCGTCTTTTGAGGAATCTGTCCGTTAGATTTCGTTCTTAAATCCATTCCACTTAAAATCTTTACTGACTCTGAATAATTAAGTGGTTCCATCTCTACTTGCATACAATAAATATGATCATCCGAAAAACTTGCAAATCTCTTAAAATCAAATCGAGTTTTCTGCCCTTTTGTATTTTCCCAAACAACTTCACGGTGAAGTACTCCGTCGGAAAAATCCAAATAACGTTTCCACGATAAAATTTTTCCCTCCCATGGATAGAAGGTTTCTCCTCCAATTTCAAAACGTACAAGAAGAAAGTCTAGCAAATTGATAACTCTTTCTTGCTTTTCAAACTTTTTTAGTCGTTCCTCTTCTACGTAATATTTTTTCATATACATATTATCGCACATCGTAATACGTACTTCGACGACTTCATCCATTACTCCTCGAATCCAAAATCCTTGAATTCCGAGACTTGTATATTCCTCCAGGCTTGCCTTTACTCCCATATATCCATTGCCTGTTGTCAGAAGCGTCGCTACATTTGCTTCATGAAGCAGGCTATATTCCTGCTCCACAAGGCAATTCTTATCTTCAAAAATAAGACCTGAATAACTCATTTTTTCTCCTCTATAATTCACGAATTTCTCCGTTTATCTCTACTTCCACTTTCTTCGTTCCTGTTATATTTTTTACTTCAACATAATCTTTTGTTACCTCTACTGAGAGCTTTTGCCCTTTCCAGATAATCGTATAAGAAAGCTTTGTCCAGCTATCTGGCAAGGATGGATTAATTCTAAGTTTTCCTCCCAACATACGCACACCGCCAAAGCCATATACAACGCATTCCCATACACCACCAAAGGATGCCGCATGAATTCCTGCGTTGGAAGAACCCATAAATGGTCCCAAATCAATCGTTGCAGCTTTTTTAAAAAGGTCATATGCCATATCTTTCTCGCCCATATCACATGCTAATACAGAATGGGTAGATAAGGATAAGGAGGAATCATGAAGAGTACGAGCCTCATAATGTTTCCAGGATGCCTTCTTTACTTCCTGTGGGAAAATATTTTCTAATAAGAAGAATAATACAAGCACATCTGCCTGCTTAGATACCTGAATCTCATTAATCTGCTCTAAGTTATAATCACGGGTAATTCCGCCTACATGTTCCTGTGCTTTGTACTTGCTCAAATCGATATCGCGGCAGCTTAAATAGCGATCATCCTGTGGAAGAATATTTTCCTTTGTCGGAGTTGGAAGATAAATTTTTTCACATCCTACTTTCCAATCTTCATAAGCTACCTCTAGACCAAGCTTCTCATTCAACCTTGCAAATATTTCAGGCTTTTCTGCCTTTAAAAGCTCATAATATTCCATGGCCTTTTCCATATTCCAATGTGCCATATAATTTGTAAACGCATTGTCATTGACATGCTCGCGGTATTCATCTGGACCTACTACATCATTAATGTGGTACTTTCCATCCTCACCCTTTTCAAGACGAGATGCCCAAAAGATTGCCGTATCCATAATAAGCTCATATCCATATTTTTCCATATAATCTTCATCGCCAGTGATAATATAATACTGCCATACACCAAATGCTACATCTGAAGTAATATGCTGCTCTATAAATCCCGACCACACTTTCACTGGCAAACCAGTTAAAACATCCACGTCACAATATTCTGGTGTAACCTCTCCATCATCTAACCAAGCAGACTCCCAAGGGAACATCGCACCTTTATAATGATTATGTTTTGCCTTTGCGTGTGCTCCTGGCAGAGAAAGATAACGATATTCCTCAAGTTTTCTCGCAGTCTTTGGATCTGTGAATATATAGTAAGGAAGCAAGAAAATCTCTGTATCCCAGAAAGTATGTCCTTTATATCCCTCTCCTGAGAGTCCCTTGGCGCCGATATTCATACGAGAATCATGCGCTGGCACCATCAGGCGCATATGGTATTGTGCGAAATGAATGGCAAACTCATCCATCTCATTACCCTCAATATGGATTGGCGCAAGATTCCACACTTCTTCTTCCCACTGTTTTTTAGACTCTTCCATAAGTGCCTGATATCCAAGTTCTTCTAATTCCTTGATATTTTCATGGGCAATTTCTTGAATCTTGTCCACTGTTTTTCCTTCTATATCTAAATCTCTACTCGTATATACAGTAGAATATTTTTCTACAACAAATGTCTGTCCTGCCTTTACATCCACAGAGTATCCAGCAAAAATCTCTCGTCTCTCGATATAAACCTCTGCATCCATCTCAAGCACTTTGCCGTCCACTGCCAGCTTATGAACCGTTGTATCCACAAAATCGATTTTGGACTGTCCAGTCGTCTGCACAAACTGAATTACTTTTTTATCATAGAAACGCTTATCTCCCTCAGAAAAATGCTGACTTCCTGTATTCGTCATCTTTCCGTTAATACCACTCTTGATTTCGACATGGATATCGCTGTCCACAGGTATAATTTCGACATGCTGTGCAATGACATGAAGTCGCTTCAGGGAGACTATTCTGTAAAATGCAATCTTCACTTTAACTCCCTTTGGGGAAATCCATATTGCACTTCTTTTAAGCTCTCCCGTGTGAATATTCAACTCTCTCGTATAATCCTCTACCGTTCCCTCTGACAATGAGAAATTTTCTCCATTTATAGATATCTTCATAGCGATCATATCTGCCGCATTTGGAAGCTCTGTCACTTCATTTTCATCAAACTTATTAAATGTGCCCGCAATAAATAAACCTCTCGTCTCTCCTAAATAACTCTCCTCTGTTGCGCTCCTAAGCCCAAGATAGCCGTTGCCAAGACTCATAATCGCCTCACATTTTCCTAATTTATTTTGGTCAAAGCAATCCTCTCTGATAATCCACTCAGAAATCTTGCTATAATCCATTCCCATTCCTTATTCCTCCTAACAATTCTTTAAATGTATATTAAATGCTTCCATCTGTTCTTGCGTCAAATTTACAAATGGGGTATCATTTAGCATTTCCACTGTCATATCGCGCATCCCACCTGGTACAGCCTGCCAGCCTGGAATAAAACTTTCTACTACAGTCAATGCCTCTGGATTTTCAATTAATTCATTAAGGGAAGACTTTGAAGAATAGATTTTTATAATCGGTATTTCTGGCATATAAGTGTATTCATACGTTCCTGCTGGAATCTCGATTGCTTCTCTTGTCGTATTTGGCAAAAGAACTGTGGCACCTGCTGCAAATGGCACTTTCACCCTTAAGTAGAACTCTCCACTCTTTTCTACCTTCCAGTTAATCTCATAAGTTCCTGCGATAGATTCATACTTCATATCACAAGATGTAATTCGATAATCTGGTTGTGGTGCAATCGTAACATGTGTAAATCCAGGATTTTCTTCCTCCAAATGAAGTCCTGCCATATTTCGGTACATCCACTCTACAACGCTTCCGTAGGAATAATGATTCAGCGAATTCATCTCCGTACCGCTAATCTTTCCATCAGGTAAAATAGAATTCCAACGCTCCCAAATAGTTGTTGCACCCATATTTACCGCATACAGCCAGCTTGGACAATCTTCGTTGAGAAGAAGCTTATAGGCAAGCTCATTATTACCGTAATCTGATAATACTTTATTCAAGAGATAGGTTCCGACAAAACCAGTCTTTAAATATCCTTTATTTACTTTTAATTTTTCTTTCAAAAATTCTGCAATTCTTTGCTTACTTCCCTCTGGTGCAAAATCCATATAAAGTGCTACCGCATAGGCGGTCTGTGTCGTCAGAGCAAGACGACCGTTTGCTGTAAAATATTCCGCCTGGAGAGCTTTTTTTATCTCCTCTGCCAATATACCGTAATAAACTGCTTCCTCTTCTTTTCCTAAAATCTTTGCTGCCTTTGCCACAATATTCGCTGAATAATAATAATACGCTGTCGCAATATATCCATCCTCTGTTGCACCTTTAAAACCGTCGTCTCCTTCACCGTCAAGAGCAAGCCAATCTCCAAAATGAAAGCCTACATCCCAAAAACGTCTTCCTCCAGTTGCTTCATCGATTCCCTTAATATAGTCAACCCACTGTCTCATACTCTCAAACTGTTCTTCCAAAATAGAGAGATCTCCGTAGTATAAATACAAATTCCAAGGTACGATCGTTGCGGCATCACCCCATACAGAACAAGTCGGTCCATTTTCATGGAAGGCTGGAATTACTGATGTTACATGCCCATATTCTTTCTGTGTCTCATATAAGTCATGGCTGAATTTTCGAAGGAAATTATAGCTATCCATATGAAAGCAGGCTGTTCCTGAGAATACCTGTGTATCTGCAGTCCATCCCATTCTCTCATCACGCTGTGGACAATCTGTAGGAATATCGACATAGTTACATTTTTGTCCCCACATAGCATTTTCAATTAATTTATTTACCTTTTCATTGCTTGTAGTAATCCAACCTGTTCTATCCAAATCACTGTAGAGAACACATCCAGTAAACTGTTCTAAGCTAATTTCTTTTGTAAATCCCTCTACCTTAACATATCGAAATCCATAATAGGTAAAATGCGGCTGCACATATTTAGAAATTCCATCGGATATATAAGTAAATTCTGCCTTGGCAGTGCGCAAATTATCTCGATAAAAATTTCCATCTTGTAAAACTTCGCCAAACTGCATATGAATCTTTGTTCCCTTTGGCTCATCTGAATAGAAACGAAGGAAACCTGCCATATTTTGTCCCATATCAATTACTGTCTCTCCCGCTGGAGTTTGAATAATCTCGATTGGCTTAATTTCTTCCTTGATCACAACTGGCTGTCCATATCTTGCGCTCAGACAATTTGTTGGTCCATCTAGAATCTCAGCCTGATAACGTGCGGACTCATTGGAAGTCGGAACATATATCTCACCGTCGTAAATATTACTAAATACGACATCCCCTGCTGCTACTTTCCAAGACTCATCTGAGATAATCTTATCTTCCTTTCCTTTTGCATCCTGCATAATAAGCTCAAAAATCATTTTATGCTGATCTCCGTAATTATTTACTGCATGATCTAATCCAAATCTTCCCTTATACCAGCCATCTGCGAGAAATACTTCTACCTTATGATTTCCACTCTTTATCTCAACCTCATAAGTCTGATATTGAATCCATTGATTATAGTCCGTACAACCTGGTGCCAAATATTCATCTCCGACTCTCTCTCCGTCTAAATATAATTCATAAAGTCCGAGTCCTGTCATATAAATTCTGCTGCTTTTATAACTCTTTTCTGTTGTAAATTCTTTGATGAGCATTGGGTTTACATCTTTTAATTTGCTATTTCCAATCCACTTCCCTTCCCAAGTTTCATCCATCTTGGCAGTCTCAAACCACGCTGTATCACTTACTGCATACTCTCCATTATCTCCCCATACTTCGGCCTTCCAGTAATAGCGTGTGCGTGGTTTTAATTGGATATCAAGTTTTGTACCAATCATCTGAATCTCTGACGATTTTCCTGTATCATATACTACTTCCTCAAACTCAGCATCCAAAGCCGCCTGAATACGAATTGCCTCTGGCTTTTTTGCCTTTGTATCTATAACTTGAAAAGATACTCTCGGTATCTGAATCTCATATCCCAGTGGATTTGTCAGATGATTTGTCTGTAAACCTGTAATTTTCATATATGTTTTCCTCCTTAGAATTTTGCACCCCAAATATTGCAAAACGGATCTACTGGGTTCGTTCCCTTGAATTCAGATCTTCCCATAATCTTCTCCACTACCTGGTCTACAACCTCTTCGCTCGGTGTATATGCATTAATAAATGTCTTCACCATCGGCGCATCTACTAAGTGATATGGGTTTGCGATAGAAATAAACATTGCTGGAACCTCATTTAAAAACCAAGGTGCATCAGCCGCCATAAGGTGAACCCAGTCAATTCTTCTTACAGACTGATTGCTCGCTGTGTCAATGCATGCAACATAAACCGCCAAATCAAATTTACTCTTAATATCTTCCACTCCGCCTTCAAACATCTCATAAAAATCTAGATTTTCATAATCAAAGAGCGATACTTCAAACCCTTCTTTTTCCAACTTTTCTTTTACTTTACTAATTGCACCTTCTCCATCCTTGAAGCCGCCACCGATACGGTCTTCTATAAGATATAGACGAATCTTTTTATATTTTTCTGGTGAAATTGGCAGCAGATTCTGCGTATCTTTTACAAGAGTTATACTTTCATCCGCACATTGTATTGTCCATTTCTTATGCTCTTCACATGCGACATCTCTAAGAGCCTCTTTTCCTGGAACAAGTGCACCTGCCGCCTTTTTCTCTGGAAGTCCCATAGCTGCCTTCATAGCTAAAATTCTTGTAACTGCCTCATCCACTCTCTCCATTGTGAGACGTCCATCTGCAAGTGCATCACGAACAGATTGGTAATCCTCACGAATATCCTTATTAAATAAAATCATATCACAGCCTGACGCCAACGCCGTTGGAACTGCCTCTGCTCTCTTCATTGGTGTATTAAATCCAATCATAGGAGTTGCATCTGTAACAATCATTCCGTTATATCCGAGCTTACCACGAAGAAGCCCTTGCAAAATTTCTTTTGACAACGTAGCTGGAAGAATATCCTCATCCTTAAGTTCTGGATTAAAATGCTTGCTATATGCAGGCTGTAAAATATGTCCAACCATGATAGATAATGCACCTGCATGAATAATCTCCTGCCAGATTGTTCCGTAAGTTTTATCGTACTCTTCAACAGAAAGACTATTAACAGATGCCACCAAATGCTGATCTCTCTCATCTACTCCATCTCCTGGGAAATGCTTTACAGCCGCTGCAACTCCGTACTCTTTTAATCCTTTCATCTGCTCCTTTACAAATGCGATTACTCGTTCCTGATTTGAGCCAAAAGTACGCACATTTGTAATCGGATTTCTAAAATTCATGTCCAAATCACAGATTGGAGAAAACGCCCAGTTACATCCAACTGCCGCTGCTTCTTTTCCAGCAACTGCTCCGAGACGATATGCATTTTCCATATTATTTGTCGCTGCAACTCCCATCGGTCTTGCATAATAAGTTCCATCCGCACAAATTCCATTACCGCCAGATTCCAAATTCGCACCGAATAACATTGGAATTTTAGAGTTTTCCTGCAAAAATCTATGTGTCTTTTGTGCATCTGCTGCTGGCATTGGACGATATAGCATAGCTCCTGGTTTGAATTCATCTAAAAAGCTTTTTAAAAATCCTTCCTCGATATTTCCGCCAATTGGACAAAACATTTGTCCAATCTTTTCCTCTGTACTCATACCTGCCAATGTCTCATAAACCCAATTTTCGCTTTCCTCATTTAGAAAAAACGGATTCGACTTCAAATCTACCATTTCTTTTTCCTCCTATTATATTTTTTCTGTAAATCTACTATCTTCAGTTTAGGGAAATTCTTCTTTAATTACCATGTAGATTTTTTTTGATTACACGACATATTTTTAGATTTTGTCAAACCACCCTTGAAGGGAATTTTTTGTTCTGTTATACTTTGCTAGAATCAACGAAAAAATTAGAAAGGAGAGAGATTATGCCGTACTACATCACCTATGGTGAATTTCAACACCATCTAAAAGAATATTATCAAAGAACTGGAAATCGAATGCAATTTCCTGAAATGACTGATTATCTTTATTATAAAGGATTATTATCTTCAAAACCTCTACAGGAAATACCTGCCAATAAAATGTATGGAACTATGTCTGACGAAAAGTTCGACAAAGTGATGGATTCCTTTGTTTTATCGCTAACTCCAAAGGTTACTACCACTTCAACCGTAGAGGAGACCGATATTATTCCTCATACTAGAGACGTTTTTATTATTCGACATCCAAGGTATACTCGTCCTTCTCCCCATATACACAATTACTTCGAAATTGACTTTGTAGCATCAGGACAATGTACTTTTGTCTTTGAACACGAAAAACGAATTATGAAAATGGGAGAATTATGCATTATTGCTCCTCGCTCACAACATGATTTAGTTATCGATGATGAATCTACTGTTTTTTGTATTATGATAAGAAAGAGTACCTTTAATACGACATTTTTTTCGTTAATGTCACATAAAAATCTTCTCTCTTATTTTTTCCGAACAATTTTACAGGGAGATTCCCACTCAAACTACTTATTATTTTATTCAGAGGATGTGATTTGGCTAAAAAATATTATTAGAAATGCGATGACAGAATGTTATAAAAAGGATTCGTTCAGTAATGCTAACTGTATTAGCTGGATTCATCTTTTCTTTTCTCACTTAATACGAGATTATAGCAAAACAATCCAATTTTATAATTATCAGATGGGAACAGATTTCTCATTAATTTTGCAGTATATTCAGCATAACTATCAGTCGCTGACTTTATCTTTTCTGGCAGATTTTTTTCATTACAGCGAACCACATTTAAGCACTCTAATTAAACAAAATACTGGATGTACTTTTACAGCGCTTGTAAAACAGCTTCGAATGGCCGATGCGGTATCCTATTTAACGAATACACATATGAAAATCAGTGAGATTGCTGACTGCGTGGGCTATAATTCCGCTGACCACTTTTCTAGAGTATTTCGAACAACATATAATATGTCACCTCAGGAATACCGAAGAAGACATCAGACATCAGAAGAATGGTTTATACCATTTGAAGAAATTCCTCCGACAGCAAAATAATAGATACTGAAAAGACCGGGTCATAAATGACTCGGTCTTTTCAGTATCTATTATTTTACTCTAATATCGTCTACTCAATTATAAACTTAGCAAAGTCAACCTTTCCCTCTGCTACCTTCATATAAAGAGCATGTTCTCCTTTTACCTTTGCCAACTTCGATATAACCTTTTCCCATGTATTGTCACTACAACTTACCGTCGCTATTATCTCTCCCTCTGGATTATCGATGGATACTTGTATCTTTCCCTTTCCTCGAATCTCTAATATGATTTTCTTTTCATTACCATCAAACTCAAAATACTTAAATCCTGCCACAGAGCCTTCTAACAAATTTGCAATATATGGTTTTAGTCCTTTTTCATCGCTCTCACTTTCTTCCTCCGTAATATAAGGCATCTCTTTTGGGAGAATAGGAACAGCCTCCCCTGGATTTACTAATACTGCATTTTTTACATTTTTTCTATTTTTTTCTGTCAAATGACATGCGATATAGGCTGGATATTCTTCTCTTGCTGGAAGTGGACCACTATTTAAGCCACAGCTTGTCACCTCCACCTGGGCAATCGTCCCATCCTCTCCAATCCTTACTTCTTCGGCAGTTCCCTGTCTGCAAAACTGAGTTCCATGCGTATGCCTATGTCCAAAAATATATACTTTGTCCTCGATTTTTACTAACCCACCGTGATTATTTCCCATATAGTTTACTGCCAACTCATTTTCCTTATATCCAATATCTCCATTTGATATAATAACTCCCTTATACTCAAACGGTCCTTCTGGAGTTTTGGCCATACCATAACAAAGTTCATTTCCTTGAAGACTTGAATATACAAAATAATACCATTCACCAATTTTACGAACGCTGGATGCCTCAAAAAATGGATGCTCTTCATATCCCGTTCCTTTTGCTGTATCCACACCATTGGCAACGCATACTGGCTCACTAATAATCGTATGCATATCGTCTGCAAGCTTCACCATCATAGCTCCTGGAAAAATAATACCTTCCATACCTGGAAAGCGAAAAGTCGGTGCAAATCCATAATAAAGATAATTTCCGCTCTCTTCACTCAAAATGGCTGGATCAAACCATCTTCCCACATTTGGAACCTCCCCATCTTCAGTTCTTACATAATCCAAAAATTCATATGGCCCTGCTGGCTTATCGCTCACAGCCACTGAAACTATATTGGTAAAATCGAGCGAATAATACAAATAATATCTGCCATCTGGACCTTTCGCCACATCTGGGGCATATAAAAGATGTGGATGTTCCGCCGTTTTCAGTGGCATATCAATTTTAGGCAATATTCCGTCATAGGCAGCACCGTTTAATGGATCTTGCTCTTTTCGATAGCTGACCCCCTCATACTTCCAAGCACCCAAATCATCCACTGGGGCACTCCACACTACATAATCCTCCTCACAGAAGGATACACCATTTCTCTTATCGTGACTTCCAAAAATATAAACTCTTCCATCAAATACATGCGGTTCCCCATCTGGGACAAATTCCCATGCTGGAAGATATGGGTTGAATGCTAATGTTTTCATAATACTTTCTCCTTTCCTAAATAAAAAATAATATTACAAAGAGCCGCTATAAAAACGGATTTCTTTAAATATAAAAATACGCCTCAAAACAGTTTTCACAAAGCCACCGAATCGAGACGTATTTTTATGGAGTATTTTTGATATATTAACTATAGGAACTGTTATTACATATCGAGAAAAAATAAGCTAACTTCATTTCAACTCGATACTTAACGAATTATACGGATTTTCATTTTTTATTCTGCTGTTTCACCGTGTTCTTCTCTCATCTTTGCCTTCATCTCTGCGATTTCTGGGAAATATTTCTTCAATGGATAGAAGAGCATAACAACTAAAATAACAATAGAAACAATCGCTGGAATCATGAAACGAACTAAGTTTGTACCCATAATCGCCATATCTGACTGTCCGAGTGGTCCCTTTGCCGCATCAAAACCACAGATTGCCAAAACTGCCAACATGCCAGAGTTTGTAATTGTATTACCACATTTTTGTGCAAAACCTTTTACAGAAGATACAATACCGTTAAGCTGTTTTCCTTCTTTTAACATAATAAAGTCAATCGTATCGTTAACAAGTACATTTACAAGCGCATTTACCATAGCACCTACTGCTGTAGCAATAAAAGATAAAACGCAGCAATACATAAAATTCATCTTTCCTGTGAAATACAAAATGAAATAACATACAATTGTTAAAATCTGTGAAACAATAATTGCCTGATAACCAGTCTTAAATTTCTTTAAGAAAATTGGCATTAATACCATCATAGAGATCAAAGCTCCTATGGAGATAAATCCCATATAAGTAGAAATTGTTCCTCCAATTGTTCCTCCGATTGCCGCACCTGCTGCCGCCTCGTCCATCGTTGCTATCGCCGCCATATCCAGTCTGCCAGGCGCTAAAATATACTGTGCATAATATACAGACGATGAAAACATAAAGCCATATGAGACAGATGCCAGACACCAACAAAGCATAACTGGCCAAATTTCTTTATGGCGGAATACATAGACAAGCTGCTTTAATCCGCCGTTTTCATCTTTTGGAGCAACATACTTCTCTTCAGAAGTCTTATAAAGTCCCCAGAAAGAAACACACGCAAATACCGCATAGAAGCACATAATATTACGGTAACTTCCAAATATCTGTACCAACTGTGTAGAGAAAGTAGAAGCAACTGTAAATGCAAGAGCACAAACCGCAGCACCCTTTGCAACAACACTATTACGTTCCTGGTCATCTAAAGTCATAGCTGGAAGAATCGCCATCTGAGGCATTGTATACGCTGTTACACACATACCATAGACCATATATGTAATGCATACATAGACACATTTTGCCGTAATATTTCCCTCAATAAATCCTGGGTTACTAAATAAAAGAAACATATCTACAAGTAAAAAGATAGGGGTAAATAAAAACCAAGTACGGTAGCGTCCCCATCTTGGATTACAGGAATCACAAATAACTCCCATAATTGGGTCGTTAATCGCATCCCATAAGGAACAGATTAACAAAATAATTGATAATTGAGCGGCGGTAATGCCTATTTCTTCCTGCACATACAGGGAGAAATAGGTAGCAATCGTAGCAGCGATGGCCATTGCAGTACCATTTACAGATGTTGCATGGAACCATACAAATGCATTGCTAAGCTTACCTTTTTTCGCTGGTTGATTTGTTGGTTGATTTGCCATTTTTCTCTCTCCTTCTTTCATAAATTCGTTATCGATATATTTATTTTATCTTGGAGAGTTCAAATAAACCATGTTATATCATTATGCAAATCCGACATTTTTTAACATGATTTTATATATCATATATAAATTCTATATAAAATTTATACAAAAACTTCTTCTGTCAAGACTGTTTTTGAGTCACCACCTACAAATATATTCACCTTTCCCTCACAAGGAATAAAATCCATATTCCAGTCATAATAGCAAAGCTCTGAAAGTGGAATAGAAAAATCTATCTGTCTTTGCTCTCTTGCTTTTAAATAAATTTTCTCAAATACTTTTAACTGCTTTACTGGGCGAACTCTCTTTGCAGTTACATCCTGCACATAACACTGCACAATCTCTTCTCCGTCTCTGTCGCCCGTATTTTTTACTATTACAGATACATTAATTTTATCTTCTACTTTTTCAGCTTTTAGATTTTCATATTCATAAGTTGTATACGAAAGGCCATATCCAAATGGGTATAAAGGCTCTACCGGGGCATCCAAATATTTGGAAGTAAACTTAGACTTTCCTCCTGGTCTTCCTGTATTCATATGGGCATAATATATCGGACACTGACCTGTCTTGACTGGGAAAGTTGTCGTAAGCTTACCTGATGGATTTACATCCCCAAACAATACATTGACAACTGCATTTCCCGCCTCTACGCCTAAATGCCAAGCCTCTAAAATTGCCGATGCATCCTCGGAAATCTCTGGAATTGCGAGCGGTCTTCCATTAAACAAAACAACAATTACTGGTTTTCCTGTCGATTTTAACGCTTTTACCATTGCTAAATGCTCTGGATTCAAAGTAATATCCGCACGGCTTGCCGCCTCACCGCTTTCTTCCTTCTTCTCACCGATCACAGCGATCAAAACATCTGATTCCTGAGCAATCTTAGATATGTCTGTACCATCGGCATTATATTGATGAGATATTTCTCTCTTTTCGAGAGCCTCCATCACACTAACGCAATCTTCTGGGTTTGCTCCAATTGCCCACGCTCCAGTCATCTGCCCTTTATCTGCAGCGAGAGAGCCAAATATACCAATTTTTGTATCAGGCTTTAGAGGAAGCAGCTGTTTCTCATTTTTTAAAAGGACAATAGATTTTTCTGCCGCCTCCAACGCAAGTGCACGATATTCATCTTTTAGCATCTCTGTCTTTTCTCTTTCTTCATCTGTCTGATACGGAGATTCAAAAAGTCCAAGCTCAAATTTAATTCTAAGAACATCATCAACTGCCTCGTCTAGCACGCTTTCTTCTACCTCGCCGCTTTCTATTAATTCCTTTAAACATTCAATATAGGAATTGGAGGACATGTCCATATCCATTCCCGCTTCAATTGCCTGTCTTGCAGCATCCTTTTTATCCAATGCAATTCCATGGTTGACACACTCGGCAATCGCATTGGAATCACTGATAACTAATCCATTAAATCCCCATTTCTTACGCAAAATTTCTCTAAGAAGCCAAGAATTCACAGTACAAGGTATCCCATTAATATCATTAAATGCGGGCATAATTGCTCTTGCACCAGCATCAATACACGCTTTATATGGTGGCATATATTCTTCCCATAGTCTTTGCATAGACATATCAACTCTATTATAATCTCGTCCCGCCTCTCCAGCACCGTATGCAGCAAAATGCTTCAAACACGCAGCCATTGCATCCTCTTTTGTGAGATCATCACTCTGAAATCCTTTTACTTTGGAAACACCGTAAGCGCAGTTTAATAAGACATCCTCTCCTGCGCCTTCACTGACACGTCCCCATCTGGCATCCTTTGCCACATCAACCATCGGAGCAAATGTCATATGAACTCCAGCTGCCGTTGCCTCCTTTGCTGCCACTCTCGCCGTCTTCTCCCAAAGTTCAGGTTCCCATGCACAGCTTTCTGCCAATGGGATTGGCGTCACAGTGCGAAATCCATGAATGACATCATATCCAAAAAGCAGCGGAATCCCAAGTCTTGTTTCCTCCACCGCAATCTTTTGCAAACGGTTTGCCGTCGTTGCATCTCCAATTCCATTATAAGAACCAATTTTCCCAGCTCTTAAATCCTCCTCGTGGAAATCCTGCTCTGTATTTCCCATTAGGTTTTCAAATTCCTCCTTGGAAATTCTCCCATCAAACATCATATCGAGAAGCTCCTCAAAGCTCACCTCAAACGCACCTACTAAAGAAGGTCCACATTGCTGAAGCTGACCTATCTTCTCCTCTAATGTCATCTTTTCTCTAAGCTCTCGAATCTGTTTTTCGTAATCTCGTTTCATACATCCTCCTATTATATCATCTTTTTCATTTTTCCTATACTTTTTTAAACAATTATCTTCCTCAAATAATCGATCTGAACTTTTCTTTATATCAACTCCAGCCATAGCTGCGTACGGGTTACTATTGGCAATTATAGCCTCTATCCAATGAAATACTTTTCCCATATATATTCTCCCATCGACGTTTACCCTTGAAAAATATTTTAAAATCTATACTTTCCTGCCTTCGCAGCCAACGTTCTTCCGTCTGGCAGACAAATTTTACCTTCACATCCAAACGGAATTTCTATCTCATAAGAAATTTTTCCATCTTCTTTATATTTCCAATTAGACTTATATATTCCAGCAGCAGTCTCTATCATGCACTCTACAAATCCAAGTCTCTCATCTGGATGCGGCTCAATAAAAGCCTTTCTAAATCCAGGCTCTGCCTCTTTAATTCCTCCTAAATATCCATACATCCACGCCGCAATGCTTCCATAGCTATAATGATTTAGACTATTCATTCCCTCTGGATTCATATGACCATCTGGCATAACAGAATTCCATCTCTCCCAAATTGTCGTTGCTCCAAGATTTACACTATAGAGCCAGCTTGGATAATCCTCATTCAAGAGCAAGTCTACGGCCTGCTTATGATGTCCAGTCTCCGTTAATGCTGGGCATAAAATTGTCGTTCCAACAAATCCCGTATTCAAATGATTTTGATTATTTGTCACTCTTTGGGACAGTGCATTTCCTTCTTCCTTATTCTTTGCATCTGCAATACCAAACATAATCGCCATCGCTGCACCTGTCTGCGTATGGCATAGGCAAAGTCCATCTTCATCAAAGTATTTTTCAAGAATCGCCTCTTTAATCTGTCCTGCAAGACGTGCGTACTCTTTTGCATCATCCTCGTAACCTAAAATTTCGGCTGATTTTGCAATAATATCTGCATTGCGATAATAGTAGACACTCGCAATATAGAGAGGGTCAGTTGCCCCAAATGGTCCTGGCTGTTCATTATCGAGTGCAAGCCAGTCAGCAAAATGAAATCCACTCTTAATAAGGTGCCCTCCTTCTTCTTGCTCCTCTAATTTTCTCTCATAGTCAACCCACGCTTTCATTCCTGGATAAGTCTCGGCTAATAATGTTTTACTTCCATAGTGAAGATATACATTCCAAGGAATAATCACCCCAGCATCTGCCCATGGACAACTTCCATACTCCGCAATCATTCCTTGCTTAATACGAGGCACTACATTTGGAACAGCTCCATCGATAATGCTCTGCTCAGCACGCATATCCCATAAATATTTTCGATAAAATGCCGGCATATACATATTATAGCAAGCTGTCTCAGAAAATATTTGTGCATCCCCAGTCCATCCAAGACGCTCATCTCGCTGCGGACAATCTGTTGGCACATCTAAGAAATTATCTTTTTGCCCCCATAATGCGTTCGAATATAATTGATTTACCTTGTCATTTCCTGTGACAATCCATCCAATCTGGTCGAAATCACTGCGCAGATGATATGCAGTAAAATCATAGCCTTCGCATTCTCTCTCAAGTGCTCTCCACTCGCCATCAGCCTCCTTTTTCTCCGCTAACATATAGCGAAATCCATAGAAAGTAAAATGCGGTCTTACATGAGCTTTTCCTCCATTTGATATATAAACAAATTCTGTTTTTGCAAGTCTTAAGTTCTCATGATAAAAACAACCATCTTGTAAAATCTCGCATGCAGTGAGACGAATTTGCTCGCCTTCTTTCAGATTACTCTCAAACTCTACCCAGCCAGTCAAATTCTGCCCAAAGTCAAGAATCGTCTCCTCTTTTGGAGATACAATAACCTCTATTGGCTTAAATATTTCCTTTTTAACAATCGGAAGATTATAGCGTTCTGTAAGCTTACCACATTTTTCTGGAGCAGCGCATACTGCCTTGCAAGTTTTTTCACAATTTTCTAACCTTGCATCATAAATTTCACCATCATAAATACCACTAAAAGCAATCGGCGATACTCGACTAATCCAGTCCTCTCCAGTCGCCACAAGCAATTTATCATCCCCATATATTTCTGCGATTGCATATAATTTATCGCCATATAAATTCGGGATGCCGCCGTCAAATCCAAGACGACTCTTAAACCAGCCTTCTCCTAACCAAATTTCTATCTTATTTTTTCCACATATAAGATACTCATTAATATCATAAGTGCTCGTCTGCAAGTGAAAGTCATAAGAATGATATCCTGGTGCTAAATATTCTTCTCCGACTTTCTGTCCATTTATATAAACTTCATATACACCTAATCCGCATATATAAAGACGTGCTTTTTTTACATCCTTTCCCTCAAAATTCTTTTCAAGAATATAGCCTGCCATTAAATTACTATCTGTGATCTCTTCTCCAGGCGTAATCCATTTTCCATTCCACATCTCGTCAAGCTTTCCCGTCTCAAAATAGCTCTCCCCCTTTGCCATATCACCATTCTCTGCCACTACCAAAACAGACCAATCATATCTTGTTCGCGGCTCTAATTCAAGATTCACTGGATAATCCAAACTATCAGCCTTTGTATCCTCGCCACTATCGTATACAATCTCCTCTCCTTTTTTCACGATAATCTTTGCATACTTTTGCTCTTTTGCTCCTTTTTCTTCTTCCACCTTCCACGAAAATGAAACTGGTCCATAATGATAGCCCTTTGGCTCTACGATGTGATTAACACGTAATTTTGTAACCCTCATCTGTCTACCTCCTATACTTTTATTTATAGCTTCCTGTAAAACAGGCATATCTATTTATTATCTATTCTAACTACATATTTCTTTTCATCTTTTCTATCTCATTGCGGCATTTATCTACAGGATTAAATCTTAGACAAAATATCATAATCACCCCGATGAATGCTGGAGCACCAAAACGCAAAAAGTTAATCGCAAATAATGCAGTTTTAGGCTGTCCTCCCACTGCTCCAGCCACATACCCAGTCATGGCAAGAACGGCCAAAATTCCAGAACTTACAACTGTATTTCCACATTTTTGTGCAAAGCTCTTAATCGAAGAAATTACTCCATTCGCAGAAATTCCTTCTTTTAACTGAATATAGTCAATCGCATCATTTACAAGTACATTTACAAGTGCGTTTGACATGGACGCAATCGCAGTTGCAATGAACGATACGATAAGCACCAATGACAGACTCTTTCCACCTGCTAAAAATAGCAGTGCATAGCAGATAACCGCTCCAATCTGTGTAAATAATAATGCCCTTTGTCCTGTCTTAAATATTTTAAGTGCCAAAGGCATCAATACCATCATAGAAACCATCGCTCCAACTGATATCACTCCCATATAAAGAGAAATCAAATCAGGTCTCTCTAAATAATACATAACGTAGTATACAGAGGAAGAAAACATAAGACCGTATCCCATGCACGCCATAATCCAGATAATGATATATGGAATAAGTTCTGTATGCCTTAATACTGTTTTCAAGTCTTCTGTAGAACCTCGTTTAGAATTATCGGATAAATACTTTTCCTTTGCAGTTGCAAACAAACCCCAGAATGATATAAAAGAAAGCAATCCGCAAATGACCATCATTGGAATATAGCCATTATTTGTCTGAAAAATTCGCTCCAAACCTGACTTAATATTTGGCGTAAATGTACTTCCAATCGTAAACATTGCAGCAGTAAAACCCGCCCCAAGTGTTATGATGGAATTTCTAGTTATATCATCTCTGACACATGCCGGCAATATTGCCATATGTGGCATTGTGTATAAAGACATTGTAAAGCTAAATCCAATATAAGAAACTAAAACCCATATAATTTTTCCTGTTGGAGATAAATCTGGATTAAACCAAATTAGTACAGAAAATAATGTGAGCAGTATCGGAGCTGCCAAAAAATAAGGTCGGTAACGTCCCCATCTCGTATTCGTTCTATCTGCGACAACCCCGATAACTGGATTGCTCACCGCATCAATTAAGGTGGCGACAAACATAATCATGGAGCCTGCCGCCGCAGGTATATTCATTGTATCTGTCATAAACACAGAAAAATAACTGGATACAACCGCACTCATCAGCATTGCTGTTCCATTTGCCGATGTGGCATGAAAAAATTTAAATGCAGCGCTTACCTGTTCCTTCTGTACTTTTTCCTCTGCTGCCATACTCATTTTACTTTCACCTCAAACTATTTTTCTAAACTGACATGCCTGCTATCGCAGGCACCACCATAAACGAAAGTCCGATTGCTTCGCGCTTTGCACAGCAGTGAGCACTAAAATTCAACATCGCTCTACGAGCTTGTTTCATTAAGTGCTCTTTGCATACATGAAACCAACTATTCATCCTTCGCTATCAGCTTGGATTCACAGGGTTTCATAGCATCCCGCAATCACCACTGTATTCGTACTCCGCATTATCATACTGCGTACTCATACAGTTTAGTCCGTCAAATATCTGTACATCTGGGTAAGCGAGCTTCCCCATCTGCCCGCTTGTCAGGGACTTTCATAGTAAAATATATTAAAACTCTATCGTTTCTTTTTCCAAATCCTTTCCAGAAATCTCCACTGTCACCTTTTCTTTCCCAGTAAGCTTAATAACTGCCAATGCATGTCCCTCTCCAGCTGTCGTTTGTGGAAGCTCATATCCTTTCTTGTGAAGAGCTTTCACACCTGCAAATGCGAGAAGCTGAGCTGAGCCCTTTATCTGTATCGATAATTCTTTTGTCGAATCTGCGACCAAATTCCCGTCTTCATCTAAAATATCGATATTAACAAAAGCAAGCTCCTCATATTTTTCAACTAAAAGAGCAAGTTTCTTAGCCTCCTTGGCAGTTTTAAGAATTGTGCGTCCAATTTCTTCTCCATTTTCATAGGCAACTGCAACTAACTCACCTGGCTCATATACCGTATTATACTGTGTCTCAAATCTTGTCTCTTTCCCACATGGCTGTACACCAAGAGATTTGCCGTTTATAAAAAGCTCTACGCTATCTCCTCCACCGTATACTTGAATCATAATAGGCTTTCCTTCCTGTCCCTTATAGGAATAACTAAAAGTACAGTCGGTATAACACCATGGTCCAAAATTTCTAGGAATGCCATAGCGCATAGGATCTTGAACAGCAATGCAAGGCTTCTTTGTCAATCCAAACACAATTTCTCTATAATAAGAAGTCGGACGTCGATTTCCAAGGATTGAGATATCACCACCTGTATTCATAAGATCAGGATACAAAGGAGTCACTTCACCGAGATAATCCCATCCTGTCCATGTAAAGTCACCAATAACAGCTGGGCATTTTGTAATCACATCCCAGTTTTCGGCAATCTGTTTTGGGTAGGTCTCAGTTCCAACCATCACACGGTCTGTATACTTTTGCGCATCCATCAAGTATCTGGAAGTCATATAATTATATCCAATGATATCCATCGTTGTCTCTAGCTTTTCTAGGATACCTCCTAAAATTGGATGTGCCACGATCCCTGGCATATTCGTCTCCATAGCCGCCATAAATACATTGACATCACCTTTTCCCGTATCTGCCTCCCCATTTGTAATATCATGAACGATTTTCGCTAATCCGTCTCCCGCTGCAAACGCTCCATTAATCCCATTGGTCGTATATCGAGTCGCATCAAGCTCATGGAATTTATCACTTAACATACGGCTAGTCTCAAATCCTTTCTCGGTACAAATTTCAAATATCTCATTGCCGGTAGAGTATAAAATGACAGATGGATGATTATAATCATCTTCCACCATACGCTCGATATCCCTCTCCCAACTTCGCTCAAAATCAATCGAATAATCATAACTTACCTTGCTCTTATTCCAAACATCCACAAGCTCATCCATGACATAAACTCCCAATTTATCACAGGCGCGAAGAAGAGCCTGTGATGCTGGATTATGTGCAGAGCGAACGGCATTAAAACCCGCTTCCTTTAATCGCTTTACTCTGCGGTACTCATAATCATCATAGGTAGCGCTTCCAAGTATTCCCTGATCGTGATGAATACACGCACCGCGAAGCTTCACGATTTTCCCATTCACCCTAAGACCGTGACAGCTATCTACCGAAAGCTTTCTTATTCCCGAAATAACCTTCGTCACATCGAGTAATTCCTCGTCATCAGAAATAGTAAGGACTATCTGATAAAGATTTGGAGCAAATTCACTCCAAAGTTTTACATTTTCCATATAAATATTTTTACGCAATTTTAGTACTTGACGGCTATTTATTCTCACAGGATATGTATGCTCCGTAACAATAGTATCATCCATATCTTTTATCGCTATATTCACATTCACCGTATCTGCGATTAAGCTATCATTATGTATATTAGCAGATACACATATCAATGCTCCATCTTCATCTACATCGAGTGTTGTCATACGAAGATCGTACGGCTTTACATAGAGACTATTTCCATAAATTAGCCATGCATCCCTATAAATTCCAGCTCCGCTATACCATCGACTGCTTTTTGTTCCACATTTTACAGCTACTAAGACATCATTTTGCTCTCCATATTTCAAGTAATCTCCAATATCTACAGTGAAATCTGTATAACCGTAGGCGCTTTCTCCGACCTTTGACTGATTTACAAATACACAAGCATTGCGGTAAATTCCCTCAAACTGAAGCATAACATGTCCGCCTCTATGCTCTTTTGGGACAAAAAATTTCTTATAATACTTATATTCTCCCGCATCAATATTTCCTGTATATCCTCCATTTTCCGCTCCCTGCTTTTGCTCCTCGTGAAACATCGCATCATGAGGTAATTCTACCTCCACCGCATCATCTGGCACTCGAAACACAAGCTCAAATGGATCCAAATCCTTCCAAACTTTCCAGCCTTCATTAAATTTTATTCTCTCCATAAACTACCTCCTATTTTTACATGAAATTATATTTAGAGTCGAAAAATACTTTAACTCCAATATCATCCATATTCTTCTACTGTTAAACAATCTTCCTTCCAGAGAATATGTACTTTCTTCTTCTCTCCAATTGGAATAATACAGTCTAACGAATTAAAAAATTCTGTCCTTGGACATACTCTGTACTCTTTTCCACCCGCTTTTAAACTCTGTACTCCTACAAAGTATTTTGCCAAAAGATAAATCGGACTTGCCGCCCATGCATGGCATAGACTCTTTCCAAACCTATCTCCGTACATATCATACTGCTCCTCATCTGGTACTTCTTTGTCATACTCTTCCCAAAAAGTCACTGCTCCTCGTTTTAGCATCCCACCCCAATAGGATTTTATCTGAGAAAGTACCTCTGAAAATTTTTCCATTTTACATAAAACATCCAGCTCATAAAATTTAAAATACGGTGTCGTGATTGCTGGAACTGCGTCATTTAAAAGCACATTTTCCACAATCTGATTTTGCTTTTTAATATCGGCAATTCCATATAATATGGCAAATATATTCGCATGTCTTGTCACATGACGCCTTCCTGATACAAAAGAATCTATATAAGCAGTCTGCTCTTTATCCCAATAATAAAAATCAATTTTCCTTACTAGTTCTTCATACTTTTCTTTATAAAAATAGGCTATATTTACCTCAATTTCTTGATTTTCTATAATCTCACTTATCTCTTCCATTGCCTTATAGGATGCTGCAAGAAGCATCTGTTCTGCACAGAGAGAGCCTTCCTTATCTAAATCTGCCCAGTCAATATAAATCCAATCCTTTTCTCTGCCAACTAGAAATCCATATTCATCCAATTGTTTCTCGCAAAATTCAATAAGAGAGACCATCTTTGGATATATTTGCTCTAAAAATTTTTTATCTCCATACGCCTCATAATGCGCTTTTATACTAAGAATCCAGAACAAAGAATAATCTACGATTGTATTAATATGAGTTGTCATCGGATCATTTCCTCGAAGCGCCAACAATGTTCTTCGATTAATATCAGCATCTGCCATCAAATATTGATTGACAAAAAGGCTTTGATAAGCATCTCCACTCCAAATCCACTTATCCCTCTTAATTCCGTCGATAAAAAAAATACCGCTGCAAAGCCTAAATGTATGAGAAGCCACTTCCCATATTTGATTTAATAACTCATCATCACAAGAAAAAGTCGCTTTTACAGGAATATCAACATACTGATGAAATGCCTGAACTTTTATCTCATCTTTTTTACATTGTGGAATATACACATAGCGCACTGCACATCTAGGACAACGTTTTGTATCAAAATCAACCTCAAAGCTATAATAACAATGCTCCTTGTCTAAAGCCTCTTCCTTGGATTCTCCGCAGTAAATCCTCATAGAATGCCATCTTTCCCTATCAGGTTTCCTTTGTTTTTTCACCTCAATCTGCGCCGTCAGCTCTGTCTCAAACTCACAAATCACACCGCCGTCTATCTCCTCCATGGAAACTGGTTCATACTTCTTCTCAGTATATTCCCATATAGAAGGATTTTGATAAGGTTCTATAAAATACTTACTAAATCCTACCGCTACCAAAGGTCTATCATAATCTTCCACCAACCATTGCTGGTCAGAACATATTATATCTCCTTCTATATAAATACTCGGAAATTTTTCGATACAGGCAGCGTGAATGGAAATAGCAATCTCTCCTGAGCCACATACAATTTTCTTTCCAAAGGGGAATTTCTTATCGCCGACAAGTACATATCCTATTGCCTCTGAATATACCAAAAAGCTAGTCGCCTCTTGCAATTGATAAGTTCTTCGAAACACTACTCGATTTCGAAACCCCTCCGTTTTCCAAAAAGCTGGCCAACCAAAGCCTCGCTCTACCCTGCTAAAATTTTGTTTCATCGCATAATATAATTCAAAATCCCCTGGGTACCAAATCCAATATTTTTTCTTCATATTTTATCTGCGCCTCACATATTTCTTTTATCTTTACTATCTCTATTTTACCTTCTATCCTCCTATATAGTCACCTGCAAATTTTATGCTTAATCCGACATATTTTATGAAAATAATTATTTTTATATATCATCTTCTACATAATTTTTATATAATAAATTTTATAGAAAAAATATATTCCAATTTTAAAGGTAAAGGAGAGATAAAATATGGAACGAAACTTAAAAGAACTCATTAAACAGATGAGTTTAGAAGAAAAAGCTGGCATGTGTTCTGGACTTGATTTTTGGCATCTCAAAGGTGTAGAGAGACTCGAAATTCCATCTGTAATGGTAAGCGACGGTCCTCACGGTCTTCGAAAACAAGATGACCAGGCAGACCACCTTGGAATTAACGATAGTATCAAAGCCGTATGCTTTCCTCCCGCAGTATTAAGTGCCTGCTCTTTTGATAGAGAACTCATGCGTACCTTTGGTGATGCAATTGGAAAAGAGGCTCAGGCAAATGACCTATCTGTCGTGCTCGGACCCGCTGTCAATATTAAGCGCTCCCCTCTATGTGGGCGCAATTTTGAATACTATTCCGAAGACCCTTATCTCGCTGGAGAAACGGCAGCTGCCTTCATCAACGGTGTACAAAAGCATCATATAGGAACCTCCATCAAACATTTCGCCGCAAATAATCAAGAATTCAACCGCATGAGCTGCTCCTCCAATGTAGACGAGCGTACACTTAGGGAAATATATCTTCCTGCCTTTGAAACTGCTGTCAAAAAATCACAGCCTTATACTATAATGTGCTCCTATAATAAGATAAATGGAACTTTTGCTTCTGAAAATTCATGGCTTTTGACAGATGTTCTACGCAAAGAATGGGGATTTAAAGGCTATGTCATGTCTGACTGGGGTGCAGTGAATGAGCGAGTTGAAGGACTAAAAGCTGGATTGGAGCTTGAAATGCCTTCCTCTGGCGGAATCAACGACCAAGAAATTATCAAAGCCGTAAAGAATGGCTCTTTGGATGAAGAAGTTCTAAATCAAGCGGTAGAGCGCCTTCTTAATATCATTTTCCAATATATCGATAACCGTGAAAAACAAGAATTTACATTGGAAGCTGACCATGCCCTGGCAAAACAGATCGCAGAGGAATCTATGGTTCTTTTAAAAAATGACTCTATGCTCCCACTTAAAGATGATGAAAAAATCGTATTCATCGGTGAATTTGCAAAAAAACCACGTTATCAGGGCGGTGGAAGCTCACATATTAATAGCTACCGCGTCAGCAATATTTTAGATGAGATTACGGAAAAAGAAAATATATCCTACACAAAAGGCTTTCCATCAGATAAAGATCTTTATGATGAAACACTTGCCAAGGAAGCAATCGAGGCAGCCAAAGATGCAGATAAAGTTGTTATTTTTGCCGGACTACCAGATAGTTTTGAGTCAGAAGGCTATGATCGAACACATATGAGACTCCCAGACTGTCAAAATCGCCTTATTAATGAAATACTCGCAGTACAGTCTGAAGTTATCATTGTTCTACATAATGGCTCTCCAGTGGAAATGCCTTGGCTTTCCAAAATAAAAGGATTGTTGGAGGCATATCTTGGCGGACAAGCCGTAGGAGAAGCTTTGGCTGACATCTTATTTGGTAAGGTGAATCCATCTGGTAAATTGGCAGAAACTCTTCCTTATAAACTCTCTGATACCCCATCTTATCTCACGTTCGGCGAGAGCGAAAATGTAGAATATAATGAGGGAATCTTTGTAGGATATCGTTATTATGATATGAAAGAAATGCCCGTGGCTTTTCCGTTTGGATACGGACTTTCCTACACAACATTTGCATACAGCAATTTAAAACTGAGCCAAAACGAAATATCCGATTCAGATAGTATCACGGTATCTGTGGACATAACTAATACGGGAAATATAGAAGGAAAAGAAATTGTTCAGCTATATATCCATGACCTTACAAATGCAATCCGCCGCCCAATAAAGGAATTAAAAGGCTACGATAAAGTATCACTAAAACCAGGTGAGACGAAGACAATCTCTTTCTCCATCGATTATCGAAGTCTTGCATGGTATAATATAAATTTAAAAGACTGGTACGCCAAAACTGGAGATTATGAAATTTTAATCGGCGCTTCCTCCAGAGATATTCGCTTGTCAGATAAAATACATCTAACTACATCCAAGCAATTACCATTAAACATCCATGCCAATACAACTCTCGGTGAGCTCTTGACGGATAAGCGCACTGTAAAATATGCTCTAGAATTTAAAAAACGTATGGATATTCTCTTTGGTGCTCAGAATATTTCCAATGATGATTCAGAAAATATAGATTCGAAAGAAGCAGTTAGCGATGCAATGAGTGATGCAATCATAGCTTCAATGCCACTTCGAAATGTCGTAACCTTTGGGCTTTTTGGGAAAGAAGAGCTTCAGACAATGATAGATGAGATGAATTGTCTATAATCAATTATACATTAAAAATAGGGATAAAAGCTATATTACTATCATAGCTTTTATCCCTATTTCCTTCTCTATATCAAACTACCCTCTCATAGAGTATGACACTTTAATCTGATTTATCTTCTATCTTATAACTATTCTATTTATTTTCCTCTTTATATGTTAATAAATCTACCTATTTTTTCTCATCCACTGTTGCCGCTGTTGCCACTTTAACCGCAAGCGGATTAAAAATCATCGCAATAATAAAGCATACAATATATAATGGAATAAAGGTACTAATGAGAGCAAAAATAAATGCTGGAATCATTCTCACATTATAATATGACATTACTAATCCAATAACCGCAGTGAATATAAAACTCATCGGAATATTTGATATAAATCTTCCTATAAAACTATCTGGGTCTTGTCTAAAAAATGTCGCGATTCCTATGGCCATCTTCTGTGTTGGCAAAATGGTGTTTAAAACACATGCCAATACAAATCCAATTAAAATATTAATCATCAGATTTACACTTAACGTCAGATAACCTGATAAAGCTGCCGCCGTCACGGACATTCCAATTGCCATAGGCAGATTCTGGATTGTATTCATAATAATAAGAAACTTTATACTTGGTTTTTGCATAGTAATACTCTCCTTCTTTTCTCTAGATTTTCTTTTGAATTACCATTTTATAATCATCATACAAAAACCACGAAAAGAAATCTATGTAATCATTTATCCATTATCCGACATATTTTTATAAAAAAATTCATTAAAAAAATCAATATCGCCTTAAAACAAGTCAAATTTCTCCCTATTTTTTCCGAATAAAACGAAGTATGATAATACACGTAAACAAGATAATAATTAATTCAAGAAAAGAAAAGGAGATATATTATGGCAACAACTGTATTTCATGTAAATGAACAGGCATTTAGAGCAACAGAAAGAGGAGAATCATTTTTTGATAAATATATAAAAACATTTAAAGAGTATCAGGCAAGTATTATCTGTGGAATTCTCTCAATGAATGGAAACACAAACGCTACTTCTCTTTACAGAATGCTCGCAAAATAATATGAATATACAAATAGACGAAAACAAGAGAAAAAAAAGAAGGCTGATTATAGTTATCAAAAGCTACATCAGCCTTCTTTTTTTCTTTTCTCTTTCACATATCATCTATAAAGTTTTTTCATACTACAAAAAGGGATATTACAAAACTAACTTACATTAATCCAATAACATCCCTAAATATACAAACTCAACCTTTAAACAACAAATCAACCAACAAATATATCAAAGAGTTGAGTTTATACCTAAAAATTATTGCTCCACGTCATGTTTCGCTGCCATTTTCTCTTTCATCTTAGCAATTTCAGGAAAATATTTTTTCAATGGATAAAAAAGCATAATTACTAGAATCAAGATTGATACCACAGCTGGAATAAGAAAACGGAGCAAATTGCATGCCATGACCGCAGTTTCAGGCTGTTCTAATGCAAACTCTGTGGAAAACCCAAATATGGCAAGGACAGCAAGAATGCCAGAATTAGTAATCGTAGATCCACATTTGAAGGAAAAACCTTTTACAGAAGCGATAACGGCATTCAGCTGCTTTCCTTCTTTCAAAAGGATAAAATCAATCGTATCATTTACTAAAACATTTGTCAGCGCATTTACCATAGCGCCCACTGCGGTTGCAACAAAGGACAGCACTGCACAGTACATAAAGTCCATTTTACCTGTGAAAAATAATAGAATGTACAGAGCAATTGTAAAAATCTGAGATACAATAATTGCTCGATAACCTGTCTTAAATTTCTTTAAAAAAATCGGCATCATAATAACCATAGATACTAAAGCACCCATAGATACAAATAACATATACTGAGATATTAAATCTGGACGTCCCAAATAATACATTACATAATAAACAGATGATGAGAACATAAATCCATAACTTACAGATGATGCACACCATACAATGACAACTGGCCAAATCTCCCAGTGACGAAATACAAATATCAATTGTTTTAACCCACCGTTTTCCTTATCCTTTGGCAAAATATAACGCTCCTCAGAGGTTTTGAACATAATCCAAAAAGAAATAAGTGTTAAAACAGCATATGTAACCATCAAATTTCGATAACTGCCAAAGATTTCAACAAGTTGGTTAGAAAAAGAAGATGCGACTGTAAAAGCGATTGCACAAATACCCGCACCTTTTGCAATCGCGTCATTACGTTCTTCATCGTTTAAAGTCATAGCTGGAAGAATGGCGGACTGTGGCATAGAATAAGCAGTCACAATCATCCCATAAAACATATAAGTAATGCATACATAGACACATTTTGCTGTTACACTTCCCTGAATAAAGCTTGGATTAGAAAATAATAGAAACATATCTACCACCAAGAAAATAGGTGTAAATAAAAACCATGTACGATAACGTCCCCATTTTGGGTTGACAGTATCGCATATAACACCCATAATCGGATCATTGATTGCATCCCAAAGGGAACAAATCAAAAGAATAATAGATAAATGTGCTGCTGTAATTCCAATTGTCTCCTGTACATACAGGGAGAAGTAGGTGGCGATTGTTGCAGAAATGGCCATTGCACCACCATTGACAGAGGTTGCCCAGGACCAAACAAACGGTTTGCTCAGTTCTTTCTTGAACACTGTTTTTTTCTCGTTCATTTTTTTCTCCTTTTCTCTTTTCATGTATTTTTCAGGCATTCACAATACTGCCTTTATGAAAGTAAATTTATTATAAAAATTACTCCTCTTTTTTTTAAGAACTAATGCCAAGGAAAAATCGTCTTTTTCCCTGTTTTGTTTTGACTTAAATCCATTGTATGATATATTAATAATAAATATTAGTAAAACAAAAAATAATTTATTATCCTTAAAGAGGAGGTTTCACCATGGAACAATGTATAGAAAACGAACCATTATTTACAATTGAACAACTAGAGCAATATTTACACCTATTTACAGATTATGAAATTGCAGCCTTAAATCATTATCTAACAAAAGATAATTTTTTATTGCCAGAAGAGACACCGAGGGAACTAATGACTACATTTTCTCTTCTTCCAACAGATATCCGTAACGCAAATGCAGATGCTTTCCTTCATTCAGAACGACATTCCTTTTTTTTTCTGGCAAACCAAAAATTATTTTTAGAACACGAATATTTCTCACCAGACTGCGATATTTATATCCACACACAGCCTAGATATACAAGCTCTCCAATGCAATCTCATTTATTTTTTGAAGTCTGTTGCCAATATACGGAATACAGTATTTTTGAATTTCCAGAAAACGGAAAGATCCGAAAAATCCATCTTCATGCTGGTGATTTTTTATTTCTACCTCCCGAACAGCCACATAAGGTCACTGTTAATTCAAATAGTATTCTACTAAACATTGGTATTAGAAAAAGTACATTTACACAGGCTTTTTCACATAATATCCCTGAAGACTCAGCTATTGGTAACTTTTTCTCTAATATATTTGAAACAGACAAAGAAAAACGCTATATTCTTTTTCGAACGAATAAACATCCCATTGTCTGGGGCTCCCTACAAAATCTGATGAGAATCTACTGCACACCTTCTCTTTACTCAAAAAATGCAATGAATTTACAACTTAGCCTGATGTTTTTGAACCTTCTACAATATTTTAGCCATAGTACAAAATTAGCTTACAGCAGTGGCAGTCTTGCCAACAGAATTTCCCGTATTATGTCCTATGTAGAAAACCATTATACAGAGATAACTTTGCAAGATATCGCCAAAAAATTTGGCTACACACCAGATTATCTAAACCAAACCTTTAAATCTGTTACCTGCCATACTCTGGGGGAAACACTTCTTAATTTGAAAATGCAAAAAGCCCGCACTCTCCTTTTAAACAGTGATATGTCCGTTGACACAATCAGTGAATATCTGGGCTATAAAAATGCGACAAATATGATTCGAAATTTTAAAAAATATTATGGCACGACTCCCGCACAGTATCGAAAATCAAATAAAAAAATTTTAAAATAACTAGCAAAAAGACGATTTTTTCATGATGTAAGATATAGAAATCTACTATTTTCAATGTTAAAGTATTGCTATCAAAAACCACATAATTATTCCATTGACTATGGAATAATTAGACATTAATTAAGGATTTATTCCAAATAATATTCATTATGATTAAGGAGGATAAAAAAATGGGAATGTTTGATCAGATTCCACATGGAAAAAAAGATGCACCCGTATTGATTGCAATGCGTACACCAGAAGTAGATAAAGACGATGTAGATGGTGCAGAATATATGTTAGATCATAAACTAGAAGGCTGTTTCTGCTTTTTTTGCACCAAAGAAATCGGCAGTATAGACGAAGCCGAGGCAACATTAAATGATGAAAAAAAGCTCCCAATATTTAATGGTATCTGCCAACTTGGTCCATTTTTTGAAACAGTTGTAGGAGTACGTATACAACCATATCTGACAGAATATGACAAAGACTATACACTATTTATTAAAGGAATTCTCGACACAGATGGAAACTATATGGCTCCGATGAAATATATAATCCATACAATTCCAAAATCATTACCAGACTCCAAATACGCAAACCGAGATTTAATAACTCTAGATGTAGCCAGAGAAGGCATGGTATTAATGAAAAACGAGGGAGCAATTTTACCATTATGTAAAAATGCAAAAGTCAATATATTTGGCAGTGGCTTCGCTAAATTCCGTCTTGGCGCATCAGGAGCGGGACGTATCAATCCACGCTACTCTATCCGTCTATTTGACGGTATTGAAATGTATAGTTCCCTTAAAATTAATCCAGAACTAAAAAATTATTACTCTGTTGCTACAGATGCATTACCAAAAGAACAAATTCTGGATACCGCCGAAAAATGGTCAGACATTGCCCTGATTGCATTAACTAGGGGAACTAGCGAAAATTTTGATAATCTGGCATTGCCAGGAGAATTTTATCTCACTGAAGATGAGGAAAATCTTATCGCTGAAGTCAGCAGACGTTTTAACAAAACTATCCTTCTACTAAACACAGGCTATCCTATAGATGTCCGCTGTGCAGAAAGATATGACATCAAAGCTGTTCTCTGGACTGGACTTTGTGGCATGAATGGTGGTCGTGCAGTGGCAGAAATTTTAGAGGGCATTATCAATCCATCTGGAAAACTGCCGGACACTTGGACAAAGACCTGGGAAGAAATTCCTTCCTCGAAAAACTTCTACCAACCAGCAAGTTTTCATGAAAGAATCAACGGAAGTTGTAAAAATTATATTACTACCGTTTATGAAGAAGGTCTATATGTGGGCTACCGTTATTATGATACCTTTGAAAAAGAAGCCGCCTATAGCTTCGGTTCTGGCTTAAGTTATACCAATTTTAATATTACATATAACGTACAAAACTGGATACATCCAGACACTCTAGATGCTGTTGCCCTTACTGTGACCGCCAAGATTACCAATACTGGTAAAGTTGCTGGTAAGGAAACAATTCAGCTTTATATGGGCATACCAGAAGGCAAGCTAGAACAACCAAAACGTCGTCTCGTTGCCTTTTCTAAAACAAAATTGCTTGTCCCAGGTGAAACACAAAAACTTGTACTCACTGTGACTGGACGACAAATCGCTTCCTTTGACATTGCACAAGCTGCATGGATTACAGAGTCAGGTGAATGGAAGTTATACGCTGGCTCCTCCCTCTCAGATAGTAAAATAATTAAAACAAAATATCAAACGAAAGAAAAGCTCTTACTCCAAAGCAAAAACTATATGACACCACCAGAAGGATTTGACTTTACTACTCTATCTAAGAAGAACCCCAAAGAAACCTATCCTAAGGGGACCCTAAGTGGAATGACAGGTGTAAATTATATCACTCCTAAATACCAACAAGTAATCCAAAACGAGAAATATCCTCTAACCTCCATTTCGCCTGAAAACATTATCACCTGGGAAAATGCTTTAAAAGCTGATAAAATTCCAGAAGAATTTGTTACACAAATGACCGATTTTGAACTTGCCCGCTTCTGTGTCTGTGCCAAAAATGGCTGGGGTATGGAGGAAAAAGGTGAAGCTGGACGCATTTTCGTTTCCAGTAAATATGGCACACCAGAATTTGCCGTGGCAGACGGAAATAACGGTGTAAATCTCGTCGAAAAGAATATTGGTTTTCCTACTTCTGTAACTGTATGCGCCACTTTCAATGAAAAACTAGCTTATGCTGTCGGCACTGCCATTGCCGAGGAAGCAAAAGAAAAAGAAATACAGATGATTCTAGCTCCAGCTGCAAATCTACATAGAAATCCCCTAGGTGGAAGAAATGCTGAGTATTTCAGCGAAGACCCATTCCTCGCTGGACGCATGTGCGGTCAGCAAAGCAAAGGTCTCGAAGATCACGGCATAGCTAGCAATATGAAACATATTCTCGCCAATAACTGCGAATCTTCTCGTCTCAGAAACAACAGTATCATCGACGAGAGAACAGTCCGTGAGTTATACCTAAAAGTTTTTGAGGAAGCCTTTATTGTAAACAAACCAGCATCTTTAATGACCTCCTATAATGCAATTAATAGTATTTACGGTGCAGAACATGCAGAAATGCTACAAGGTATCTTCATCGAAGAATTTGGATTTGATGGCTTTATCATGACTGATTGGACCTCCATTGATACTTGCGATATCATAGATGCAATCGCTGCTGGAAATGGATGGATTACTCCTGGAGGTATGGAAGATAGTCTTCCAAATCAAATTATTGAAGGTATCGCCCAAAAACGTATCGACCGTAAACGTATTGAAAAAAGCGTTTACCGTATGATGAATATTATGAAAAAATACACTTAATGAAACAATGCCGCATATATTTTTTTATAATAATATAATATAATAAAAAATCAATATCGCCTTAAAACAAGTCAAATTTCTCCCTATTTTTTCCGAATAAAACGAAGTATGATAATACACGTAAACAAGATAATAATTAATTCAAGAAAAGAAAAGGAGATATATTATGGCAACAACTGTATTTCATGTAAATGAACAGGCATTTAGAGCAACAGAAAGAGGAGAATCATTTTTTGATAAATATATAAAAACATTTAAAGAGTATCAGGCAAGTATTATCTGTGGAATTCTCTCAATGAATGGAAACACAAACGCTACTTCTCTTTACAGAATGCTCGCAAAATAATATGAATATACAAATAGACGAAAACAAGAGAAAAAAAAGAAGGCTGATTATAGTTATCAAAAACTACATCAGCCTTCTTTTTTCTCTTGAAATAATATAAAATATAACCTATTATAATGATAAATCAATACAAAAGGAGTTTTTTGTTATGAACAAGGCCTATTACGAAGTACTTCAAAAACCCACTAATTTTGCTATTTCCTTCTCTTATCATACAATGCCCGGAGGCTATCATCCCTTTCACTGGCATGAAGAGTTAGAACTTCTTTATCCACTAAACGGAGCAACTGATATTATAATAGATAATAAAAAATATAAATTACCTAATAAACAGCTTATGGTCATAGAATCTTGTAAAATACATAGCACCTATTCACATACTTCCCCTTGCATGTTTTTATGTATTCATATTTCAAAAAAGCATTTGCAGCAATATTTTCCCGATATCGAATTATATGAAATTCATTGTAATCCTAACGAAATTGAGGATGCTCTCTTTATACCTTATCTAGAAATTTGTAAAATGCTAGAGACATTAACCCGACTCTATATTAAGGATGTCATCGCATTTCGATTAGAAGCAGAAGGAATTATCCTACAAATATTAGCTCGTCTAATACGACAGTTTTCCACGAATTCTACTCCTCAACTTTCAACAAACGATATTCTAAGTCGAAAACGTATACGCCAAATTATTTCCTATGTAGAAGAACATTTCCGAGAACCAATCTCTCTATCTGATGTCTCTGAAAGTCTAGGATTAGGAAAAGAATATTTTTGCCGATTTTTCAAAAAAAATATGGGGATTTCTTTTTTAACTTACTTAAATGAAATTCGTCTAACACATATATATCAAGATTTAGTAAATACAGATTTACCTATTACAGAAATAATGGAGGCAAATGGTATCACAAATCAGAAAGTATTCAATCGCAGCTTTAAAGAACTATATGGATGTACACCATCTGCAGTCAGAAAATCCCACTCATAGTAAATAATAAATTTTTTTATCTGCCATCTTAAAAGAACTGAGATTCTATTTACGGTTCCCTAGCCCTGCTTTATATTCCTATATACTTCGAAGGCCGGATACATCCGTCCAGCCTTCTTTAATAAAAAATAGTTTTATTTTTTTATTATTTCCTAAAAATCATAAGCTTTGTCTATGATTTTATATTTTCTTCTACAAAACAAATCATATCTTTCATAATAATTGAAATCCAGCAATAATTCGATATTCAGTCGTTAGAATCTAAATTTTCTTTAAATATTACTAAAAATTTATTTATTTTTTTCAAAAATAATTGCCATACAGCGAAAAATATAGTATATTATTACTATAACTGTGCGAGACACCATTTTCTATCTTATGAAGTGGAGAAGCACTAAAAAAATTAACTTAGGAGAGATAAGGAGAGATTAAACATGTATCAAGAAGAGTATAAGCGCTGGCTGGCAGCTGATCTGGAAGATGCGGATTTGAAACCAGAATTATTAAAAATCGAAGGAAATGACGAGGAAATTAAAGATCGTTTTGCGGTAGCTTTAAAATTTGGTACGGCAGGACTTCGTGGTGTTCTTGGAGCAGGAACGAACCGCATGAATATTTACGTTGTACGTCAGGCTACACAAGGACTTGCAAATTGGGTAAAAACACAGGGCGGTAATCAGACAGTAGCGATTAGTTACGATAGCCGTATTAAGAGTGATGTATTTGCAAAGACAGCAGCAGGTGTTCTTGCAGCAAATGGAATCAAAGTAAGAATCTATGATGCTCTAATGCCAGTACCAGCACTTTCCTTTGCTACTCGTTATTACGAATGCAATGCAGGTATTATGGTAACAGCCTCTCATAATCCAGCAAAATATAATGGATATAAAGCATATGGTCCAGATGGATGCCAGATGACAGATGACGCAGCAGCCATCGTATATGAAGAAATTCAAAAGACAGATATTTTGACAGGTGTAAACTATATGTCCTTCGCGGAAGGTGTAGAAGAAGGATTAATCCGTTTTGTAGGAGAGGATTGCAAGAAAGCTCTTTATGAGGCAATTGAATCTCGTCAAGTTCGCCCAGGTCTATGCAAAACAGCAGGACTAAAATTAGTATATAGTCCGTTAAATGGTGCTGGACTTGTACCTGTAACACAAGTTTTAAAAGATATCGGAATTACAGATGTCACAATTGTTCCAGAACAAGAATATCCAAACGGCTATTTTACAACATGTAGTTATCCAAACCCAGAAATCTTTGCAGCATTAGAAAAAGGTTTGGAATTGGCAAAAGAGACAGAGGCAGACTTAATGTTAGCTACAGACCCTGATGCAGACCGCGTCGGTATCGCTATGAAGTGCCCAGATGGATCTTATGAGTTAGTAAGCGGAAATGAAGTAGGCGTATTACTCTTAGATTATATCTGTGCTGGACGTATCGAAAAAGGCACTATGCCAAACAATGCTGTAGCAGTAAAATCTATCGTATCTACACCATTGGCAGATGCAGTAGCAGAACATTACGGAATTGAGCTTCGCAGTGTTTTGACAGGATTTAAGTGGATTGGTGACCAGATTGCTCAGTTAGAACAAGCTGGAGAAGTAGATAGATTTATCTTTGGATTTGAAGAAAGCTACGGATATTTAGCTGGACCATATGTACGAGATAAAGATGCAATTATCGGATCTATGTTAATTTGTGAAATGGCTGCTTACTATAGAAGCATCGGAAGCTCCTTAAAGCAGAGAATGGAAGAAATCTACACAGAGTATGGTCGCTACTTAAACAAAGTAGATAGTTTTGAGTTCCCAGGACTTAGCGGAATGGATAAGATGGCAGGAATTATGGAAAATCTTCGCAATAATCCACTATCAGAGATCGCAGGACATGCCGTTGAGAAAGTGACAGATTATCAGAATACAGAAGAAACAGGACTTCCAGCTGCCAATGTATTACTTTATAAACTGGACGATGGTGAGACAGTTATCGTTCGTCCATCTGGAACAGAGCCTAAGATTAAACTTTACTTTACAACACTTGGAAAAGATTTGGATGAGGCACAGGCAAATAAAGATAAATTAGCTGAGGCATTAAAACCAATTCTTGCATAATAGTGACTGACAAAACATAATAAAATAACGAAAAAGGCACTGAGAAGATAAACTTCTCTATGCCTTTTTCGTTTTCTTAAGATGTTTGGACTTACACCTTTGAAAATCTGTCTCTTCTGCACAATCAACTGTGGAGCAATTTCTTCAATATTTTGATATAACTGCATATCTGTCTGGCGATTTTTCTCTGCTGCAAGTTTTTCTACATATTGTTTAAACACACGCTCTCTCGGGTCAGACAGCGAATAAATGGCATGTCCCATACCATAAATTAATCCCTTTCTATCAAAAGCTTCCTTATCACTATAATCGTGGACATGGTTTCGAATATCCATTTCTAGTATCAAATTCTTTCTTTCTGCATAAAAATTATAGTTTATTTTATAAAACCAAATAATCCCTTCTTTTTATAAGGCTCCTTGCTAATTTTCAACACATCATACCCAGTCTGCCCAATTGTGGCACGAAGCTTCTCCTCATTAATATCCTCCTCAGCAATAATAATAGTCTCTCCTTTACTATGAGAGGAAGTCACCTTCTTCACCTGAAAGACCTTTCGAATTGCATCATTTACATGACTCTCACACATACCGCACATCATACCATCTACCTGTACCGTAATTTTAAACATTTGTATTACCTCTCTTTCATTTGACATTTACTATGTATATTTTTCCATTTTTCTAATCACGAGTTAGAATCAACTAACTTATTTTTTTAAAGGAAGCCACTCATGCAAAGTGGCTATCTTCATCTTCTGCAAAATAATATTTTTTCCATTGAATAAACATTATTGGAATACTTATCACTACTAGATGGCTAAAGTATTCATTTCATCCTATTATAACAATAGCTTTTCACCTCGTCAAGCGTTCTAATTCAAGAATATCATCGATATTCTTATAGCTTCACTTTTATCAATTTTATTTTCCTATAATTTTAAGACTCAAAAACTAGACATGCCGCTCCAATCAATCCACAGTCCTCTCCCAAAACTGCTGGAACAACTTTAATATTATCTTTCAAAGAGTCATATACTTTTTCTTTTGTTCTTTTCTCCATCTCTTCAATAAAACCTGGTATTTTTAATGCAACACTGCCACCTAATACAAAGATTTCCGGATCAAGAATTCCATATAAAATTCCCAAAAAATTGGACAAATACTCATATGCATCCTCCATAATTTTAGCGGCTATTTCATTTCCGCCTTGTGCAAGCTCATACACATCTCCAGCATGTTCTACAGCAAGTCCAGCATCCTTAGCGCGCTTTGTAATCGCAGTTCCACTGGCGATAGACTCAATAGAGCCCTTTTTCAAGTCTCCCTGATGCGGTCCTTCCTTCCACAAAATAGAATTTGCCACTTCCTGTGCAAATCCTCTAGAACCACGGTAAATCTGATGATTGATACAAAAACCAGCTCCGACCCCAGTTGATATTGTCAAAAATTGTACATATTTTTTATCTTTTCCTGCCCCAAGCACCGCTTCCGCTAATCCTGCCAAATTGGCATCATTTTCCAAATATACTTTGACTCCTGTTTTTTTCTGGAGATGCTCCGTTAAATGAAAAAAATGCCATCCTAAAAGATTTGGAGGTGTCAGTACAATCCCGTTTATCAAATCCAAAGGTCCTGGACAAGAAATTCCAATTCCCTCTATCTTACAGCTAAATCCATCGATAATATTTTTAATCTCATTTAATGTCTGCTCTGGGTCAAAGGCATTTGTTGAAAACTGTTTTCTCTCTATTAATTTATAAGTTTCATCAATCAACGCTACTCTTGTATTCGTTCCACCTACGTCAATTCCTACTGCATACTTCATTTATAATCCTCCCATATTTATTGCATTATTATTATGTTTCTATTTATCATAATAACATAAGTAAATCATTCAACTCAATAATTTTATAGTATCGTTTATCTTTTAAAGATTATTAAAATTATCTAAATTTTTCTGTAATTTTTTAAAAAACATACTTGTATGATATCCATCTGCCGATGCATGGGAAATCGTGACAGTTACTGGCAGGGAATATCTCTCCTCGAATTTCGTATATTTTCCAAATAAAATGATAGGAAACAAGGCAGGTTCTCCTACTGCCTGAGTCGAATATCCCATATAATCTAGCCACGGAGAACAACTAATACAGAAAAAATTCGCCGGCTGATCTGCTCTCGCCTTAATCCCATGACAATCCCCGAATTTTTCCATAACCTTTTCATAATTCTCATAAAAATCCGCAAATTCTGGCATATATTCTGTCCAAATATCACTAAATGTCTCATCATCTTTGTGGAACACTGTAAAACTTGGATGCGATACCTCCCAGATTCCTGCCCCACCCTCTGAAGGCACCATCATTCTCATGGAATCCATACTGTTTACCGTCTTCGCCGCCGCATAAATAAAACATCCATAAATCCTCACAGATTTCTCTTTAGCATACCGCACTACATTCGTGACATCTATGCGTGCAGTCAAAGAATAGCCACATTGCAAAGTATTTCTATAATACTCAAAATGCTCTCTGCGAGGCCATGTCTCCATATCTATTTTTTTATATTTAGGCATCTGCTGTCCCATCTTCTCACCTCTCATCCATTTACTAATATCGTAGCATGACTATAGACGATTGTCAAAGCAATCTAAAAAATCTCCTCTCTTCTAAAATTTCTCTCTAAACATACTTCTTATATCACTTCCATTTGTATCGACATTCTGCAATGTAGCAGCAACATCTAGTCATAGAATAATTCCAACTCAAATGATATATTAATCCTGCGATGTGAAATAACAATGCACAAAAGTTTGAAGGAGAAAAAGCTATGAATCAAGTAAAACCCGCTTTAAAATTTAATGAGTTTGATTATATTACAGTAAAAACAGCAACAAAAAAACATATCATCTCTCAAAAAAACGCCTGTCTTTGTATTGGTGATATTTGCATTGAGATGGAAAGCGTTTGTGGACATGAAGATATGTTCTTAACTTCTAATACAACTGCCGTAGAATGGTTAAAAATCAGATGGAATAAACCTCTTCCAAAACAAGTTAAAATCCTTGGAGACGCATGGGAACGAGGATATGGCGATCTAGAATGGCGCAAAATGTCTGGAAGCAGATTTATGCCATGGTATTTTCTGGCATCGTACAATGACAATCGATGGGGATTTGGTGTGAAAGTAAGACCATCCGCTATGTGTTACTGGCAAGCAGATACAAGAGGAATTACATTGATGATGGATGTTCGCAGCGGCGGAGAAGGTGTTCTCTTAAAAGGACGAAGACTAAAACTTGCAGAGCTAGTATGTATGGAAACAAAAGAAGAAAACTCCTTCCACTTTGCCCAAAAATTTTGCAAAATGATGTGCTCCGATCCTATTTTTCCAAAGACTCCAGTATACGGAAGTAATAACTGGTATTATGCGTACGGAGACAGTTCAGAAAAAGAAATTCTAAGCGATACTGACTATGTATTAAATTTAACAAAAGGAGCTGCAAATCCCCCTTATATGGTAATTGATGACTGCTGGCAAGAGCATCATAGGCTAAATGAATATAATAGAGGACCATGGAGAAGCGGTAATAGTAAGTTTCCGGATATGAAAACTTTGGCAAAAAAACTCACACAAAAAGGAGTATATCCTGGTATCTGGCTGAGATTTTTACAAAATGAAGATGATGCAATTAAAGAGGAATGGCGTCTTCCTTTAAATGGATGTCTAGACCCAACCCATCCAGATGCTTTAGAATATATTAGACAAGATGTACGACGAATTTGTGAGTGGGGATATAAATTAATTAAGCATGATTTTTCCACTTATGACCTGTTCGGCAGATGGGGATTTGAAATGAACCCGATGGTCACAGAAAATGGTTGGCATTTTTATAATCAAAGTCTTACGAGTGCAGAAGTGGTAAAACTTTTATATCAAACTATCTATGATATAACAAAGGAATATGAGACATTAATTATAGGATGCAATACAATCGGTCATCTTGGTGCTGGTTTGATGCATATCAACAGAACTGGAGATGATACAAGCGGACTTACATGGGAGCGAACAAGAAGAATGGGAATCAATACGCTTGCATTCCGACTTCCACAGCATAAGACGTTTTTCGATGTAGATGCAGACTGTGTGGGAATCGCTGGAAATATTCCATGGAAATTAAATCGTCAATGGGCAGATGTTATTGTAGAGAGTGGCACACCATTATTTATCTCTGTAAAGCCAGGGATTTTAAATGAGAAAGAAATCACAGAGCTTAGAGAAATTATGGTAAGGGCTTCCTCTCAGACATGTCAAAAAATCCCTGCCGACTGGGAAGAAACCGATTGTCCAGAAGTCTGGGCTGACAAGCAAGAGCAACTAGAATACAACTGGTATGAAGATGCAGGCTCTGATTTAGAGAGCAAAAATGAAAAATATTATGCAAATATTCCTCTAGCTTAAACTAGTTAATAATGTATAATTTCTTCAATTTTGCGGTATTCTTGGCGATACTCTGTAGGTGTCATTCCCATTTCCTTCTTAAAAGCTCTTGAGAAGGCAAATGGATTTTGATAACCGCAAGAGTTAGCAATAATTGCAATAGGAATATCTGTTCTAGATAGCAGCTCACGAGCATTCGTAATTCGCGACATAGTAAGAAAACGCTGTGGCGAAGCATTTAAATATTTTTTAAATAGAGTGAAAAGATAACTTCTACTTATATGCAAGTAGTTGGCTACATCCATTACAGTAATATCTGGAGTGGAATTACTCAAAATATAATCCATCGCCTGCATGATATAAATATTATCATTCGATTCTATATCATTATACGAAGATTTTGCTGCTTCTTGCATTTTAGCAAAAACTGCATATAAGCCACTTTGAATATAACATTCATTGGCTGGAGTGAGTTCAGGATATTTCATCATTTGAAAAATAATATCCCTCACATCATTTACATACGGGAAGTTTTGAATGGGAGACGTTTCATTCGTATGACAATGTTCAAGCATGATGGGAACCAAATCTCCATGAAAGCAAATCCATACATAGCTCCATGGAGTTTCCATATCCGCCTTATAAAAAGAAAGCACATCTGGAGGAACTAAAAAATACTGGTTTTCATGAAGAATATAATGCTTATTGTGAATATAAAAATGTCCCTGTCCGCTGAGTATAAAATGAAGCGTATAGTATCGGCGGACAGTTGGTCCATAAGAATGCTCAGATGTACATTTTTCGTATCCACATCCAATAAGATGTAACTCCTTAGAACTAGTGCGATATTCCATAACTTGTTTGTCTTCCATTATCCAAAACCTCCGGTTATTGTATTTATCTTTATGTAAAATTATTTTAATATACGCTGGGAGGAATGTAAAGATGGAGTATAAAACAAAAAGATTATTTATGGCATTAATTGGGACTTTTCTAACTGGAGTCAGTATAGCAATATTTAAGACGGCTAATTTCGGAACAGATCCGTTTACCTGTCTTAATTTAGGCATATGGAATGTGTCAGGGATTCCTTATAGCATCGAATACACAGTACTTAATGCGATATTGCTAATAGGTATTATTATTATAAAAAGACATTATATTGGTATTTCAACTGTATTAAATATGTTATTTATAGGCGCGATTGTGGAAAAATCCATGTCAATTTTTGAGACATATTTTCCTCAACCACAATTATCTGTAAGAATCGTTTTGCTTATTATCGCAATCATACTCATGTGTTTTTCGGCATCGCTGTATTTTACAGCTGACTTAGGAGTATCAACTTATGATGCATGGGCGTTGATTTTAGCAGATCGTAAAATTGCTCCGTTTCGCGTATGCAGAATAGGGACTGATATCGTATGTGTTACAGCAGGTGCTCTTATGGGAACCTTTCCAGGTATCGGAACATTAATTACTGCTTTTGGAATGGGACCTCTCATCGATTTCTTCAATAATAAATTTTCACTTCCTCTTTTAAATGGAAAATTATTTAAAAAGTAATTGATAAAATTTAGATATTTTAATGGTATTCTATAAATAGAATCTCTTTTACCATTTTTCTTACAGAAAATATTCCAAATATTTATAGTCAAAAAATCCCGTTAGGCTTATTTATTAAAAACAAACCTAACGGGATTTTGCAAAAAAATAAATATTTAATCAAATTTTGAGATTGTTTCATATTTTGTCTTTCTATCTCTTCAAACCATATCTTTTTTTGGCATTTTCCGAAATTCGTCAACTAGAAAAATAATAGACAGAATAAATGCCAGCAAATCAGTTACTGGCTGTGCATAGGCAACACCTTCGACACCAAAAAGCCTTGGAAATAGCAAAAGCAACGGAATGAGAAAAATAATCTGCTTTGAAAAAGATAAAATCGCTCCTTTTGCCGCCTTTCCAATAGACGGAAAAAAAGTAGACGAACATATTTGCACGCCGTTCAGGAATACAAAAAACAAAAATGTTCTCATAAACCGTATCGCAAATTCAAAGTATAACGGATCATCTTCTCCACTGCCAAACAAAGAAAGAATCGGATGTGGGAACATCTCAAACACAAGCCATGTAAGAGCAGATATGATTATAGCGGCCATCATAAATAACTTTACCGTCTGACGAACACGACCATATTTTTTCGCACCGTAATTATAACTACAAATAGGCTGAGCTCCGTTGATCAGTCCGATAATCAACGCAATAAAAATTACATTGATTTTCATAACAATGCCCGCAACCGCAATCGGTGTATCTGCTCCGTAAACGGACTGCTCACCGTATACTCGAAGGACATTATTTAATGTAACCTGGACAATCAGGTTGGAAAACTGAAAAATAAAGGAATTAAAGCCCAGCTTGCATATCAATATAATCTCAGAAATCCTGGGAATGAAATCCTTAAGAGAAAAATGTACCGATTTAAAAAAAGGGAAATACGCTGCTAATATACAGGCAGATAAAATCTGACTAATTACTGTCGCCCACGCAGCACCTGCAATCCCCCAATGGAACCAAAATATAAAAATCGGATCAAGAATCGTATTTAGTACCGCACCAGTCACGATTGCTGCCATGGAATACTTTGGACTACGATCTGCCCGAACTAGCGGATTTGTTCCAGTTGAAAATAGCAAAAACGGAATGCCAAAGGAAGTAATCCCTGCATATTCCATCGCATACGGCAAAATATTTCCAGTCGCACCAAACATTTGAAGCAACGGCTTCAAAAATGCACGAACGAAGATACAAATAATCACCCCACATAGGATAAGCACATTAGCTGCTGTTCCTGCAATTCTCTTTGCCTTTTCCTCATTCTTTCCGCCAAGCTCCAAATTAAATCCAGAAGCCGAACCAAGCCCGACCATCAATCCGATTGCCATACAAATAGTGGTCAACGGAAAAGCTATGGATGTTGCTGCATTACCAAGTCTTCCAACACCTTGACCAATAAATATCTGATCGACAATATTATATAAGGCATTCACTACATTAGCAATAATTGCTGGAACAGCCAGTGAGAACAATAGCGGTCCCAGCGGATTTATTCCCAGTGGATTTTCTTCTTTTATTTTCACATTAAACACTTTATCTCCCCCTTCTATCCAATTTGGAAGGGAATTGCCGCAACGCAGTCCCCTTTTATTGCATATATTTTATCCTTGTTCGAATTTTCCACCATTTGACGAAACGCTGCTTTGAAATCCATAAAATAAATTTTCCCATTTGTTTTGATATGCGCAGCTAACGGCCTTCCTTTTTTATTAATCGCATTTAAATTATAATGTTCTTCCACCGTAATCTATCATTTCATATGCTGTATGTTCGTCACTCAAAGATAGAAAGCAACTTTTGAAGAAGTGCAACAAGCTGTTTTCTTTCTTCTTCAGATAGAGCGGAAGTCAGTTTTTTTTCTAAAAACGCTCCTACGTTTTCAAGCTCATCTTTCCTATCAAGTGCCTGTTCTGTAAGCGAAATAACTCGGCTGCGATTATCCGTCGGGTTTACTCTTCTTCGAATGAATCCTTTCTTTTCCAACTGTTCCAGCAATCCAATTGTTGTCGGATGTGTCAATGAATAAAAACGCTCAAGATCAACCTGCCGCACCATCTCCTGTTGATGAGTAAACAGATATTTTAAAATTTTATACTGTGCACCAGTTAAATCGTATTGCTGTAAAATCGGATTTGAAAGCTTATCAAATTCCAGTGCCACTTTTTTAGTTAAAATTGCGACTTTATCAGTTTTCATAAAACATCTTCCTCTCATCATTATTTCGTAGCTTCCTACATTATGTCATAAGAAATTACCTTTGTCAAGATACCCTAATAACTAAATACGGTCATTCCCTATAAACCATGCGAGGTCTCTTACTAAAACATACGAACTAATAATATATTTTTTCAGATAATTTCTTTTCATTATGAGTACAAATAACAAGCTCGCCCTTAAATTTCTTTAAATATTTTTTCTTATCATTTAGTTTCTAGAACTTTCAAAACTTCCATCGCTTTTTCTGCCGCTTCAACTCCAAAGTATGAGATTTTAGTTTTCTGCCATATTAAATATTTCCTTTGCTATTTTACTTGTTATTAGATTGTTCAACTTTTGACGTACCCTCTTATATACTAACACTACCCCCTGTTTATTTTCCGAATTACACGGCATGGATTCCCAACCGCAAGTGAATTTTCTGGAATATCTTTTGTCACAATGCTTCCCGCCCCTATAACACAGCCCTCTCCGATTGTTACGCCTGGTAATACAATAACACCACCACCCAACCAACAACCGCTTTCAATTGTAATCGGGAGTGCGTAGGTACGGCAAAAATACCTATCATCATTTGGCTTCCAGTCTGGTGTTAGCCTTTCTGATAATTCAACTGGATGTGCTGCTGTATAAAGTTGTACATTTGAAGCAATTAGCACGTTATCCCCAATAGTTATTTTGTTGCAGTCTACAAATGTACAATTCATATTAACAGATACATTATTGCCCAAATAAATATTTCGTCCATAGTCACAAATAAAGGGTGATCCAACTGATACATTCGCACCGATTTTTCCAAATAACCGTTTCAAAATATGTACTTTTTCTTCTTTCTTTTTATAGGAAAGGGCATTATATTCTCTCAATAATCTTCTTGCCTGGGCTTTGAAATCCAAAAAAATTTTATCATGGCAGTTATAGTATTCCCCAACCATACATTTTTCTAATTCATTCATAGTACCACCTCCATACTTTATATTTATAGTACAAAAAACTGTTGCAAACCAAGCAATAATCTGCTTTCTTAATTATATACTGATTTGTGAGACTTTACAATTACTGTGATATATGTATGAATATAAGAGATTGACACTCCCCCTGCCTAAAGGCAGGGGATTCTTACTACTTGTCACTGAACAGTGGCTGACCAGTCCATTTCTGCTAGGTCGTAGTGCAAGATATGGAGATGCCATTACCCATCCTAGAGCAGAACATATAGTTCTCTAGGCAGTTTGTCTGTTACCAACAAACTCAGGTAAATAAATCCCTTAATCACTCATAAGACATATCTCCTTTTTCATCACCTTTTAATTCAGGAAAAAACTGCAATATCCGTGTCAAATTCTCTAAATATAGTATAAATATTTTTCTCATTAGTATTATGAGCAGTATTCCATTCCACTATTTTAAAAGTCTGCTCTCCATCCGATGGGACATATTCTTTTCTATGCTCTGTTCTACAAATACCAAATATTACTGATATAGCATTTTAGTTTACTGTAATCCAGACGCAACTTGCTCATATCCATTATCACAAAATCGAAATCTCAAAAACTCACTCTCGGAAAACTGATTCAATTTTTCTATGAATAGCATTGAGAAAATCATTGTTTACCTACCAAATTAATACAGAATATTCCATAAATAAAATTGCTGAAAACAAGAGGATAGTACTTCAATCTACTTCATAAAAGTATTTTATGCTACAAAAGAAAGTTCTCTAGCAAAATCTTTGCAGAATATACACATTCAATTTCAATTAAATTACTGTGGCAACCAAGTTATACATAAATGTTAGCTATAGTTGCGCAACTGTAAAATCAAAATGGTTTAACTAAAGCCAAATATAAGTTACAATTTAATTATCAAACTGAAAGGAGAAACAGATGCAATTTCGAGACAAATTATTTCACCTAAGAAAAAAATCGGGTATGACACAAGCCGAGTTAGCCGAAGCATTAAATGTATCACGACAAGCTATTTCTAAGTGGGAAATGGGAACGACCGTTCCTGATATAAACAATATACTTTCTATCAGTAAAATATTTAGAGTATCGATAGATTATCTAGTCAATGATGAATTAGATATAGAAGAAGACCTACCTTCAATAAAAGCGACATCCAACGTTACTAAAATAAATCTAGCCAATGGTAAATTGAATACAGAAGAAGACTCACCCACAATAAAAACTACATCTAACATTGCTAAAGTAAATCCAACCGCTGATAAATTAGAAATAGAAGAAGAATCATCTTTAACAAAAACAACATCTAAAACTACTAAAAAATATATTTGGATAAGAATCATAACTGCATTTTGTATTATAACCTCTTTTTATATCATTGGAATAATTACGCATACCACCACAACTGTAACAACTTTTTTATTCACCCTTGGATTTATATTTTCAATTTACTATATAATAAAATTATTGGTGCTATTTCTTTCAAATAAAAAAGAAAAATAATTTTTTATAGATAACTTCTCGGAATCTCATGAATGAGATTCCACCTGAAACTTGACAACTAAATATCGTGAAGGAAAAAAATTGCGAGAAATGAACATAAACATTGGACATAGCGGGTACTATGCCTTGAAAAATCTTATGAATGGGGTTAAGATATCATTATTAAGGAGTCAATCTTAATAATGAATCTTGAAATGCCTTAGCAGAGGGCATTTCCCAGGCATCAAAATGTTGTAGCATCATGATGCCATAGAGGCGGCAGTACCACATCTTCGTAGAGCGGTGCCTGCCGTCTTCTAATTTATAATCCTCTTTCTCGCGTTTGTTGGAGCGTTCCACGGAAGTTCTTCCATTGTATTCCTTTTTCCATTCCGTGAGCAGACTCACCCAGTCCTACTACTGATACGCTGTCTGAAATGGTTATCTCGGAAACAGACATTCCATAGACATCTATTTCCTCTATTCATTGTCTTGACAGAACTGCTGGATAATTCAAATAGATTGTGATGCCAATAACTACTATAAGTATAATAGAAAGCAACACCAGTCCAACGCGTTTCAATATTTTTGTGAATTTTCTCATTATTCTTTTCACGAGTGCCACATCCATATAATCGGGTGATGGAAAAATAAATCCAATAAATGACGACACGATACAAATAGTCAAGAGTGGTTTCCGCTCCAGAGGGCAAAAATAAAAACCAGTAGCGGCATAATTCCTAAAAGCATTGGCATTAATGACATAATAACGAATCGCTTCTTAGTGATTGGATAAAAGGATATAGCATAGGCCGCTATTTTCTTCTTGCAAAATCCTACATAAACAGTAGCCGCTTTCGGATAGCAGACTGCATGTAGATATTCATGCGAGAGCAGGAACAAAAAGCCAATCATGAAACTCATCGATATAAATTTTAGGTTAAAAAAGTTGTCACTCATGCCTTTTTTATACAAATAACAACGAAACATAAAAACACTGGTAAAATCCCATAAGGCAATGACGCTTTCAGAAATTTCTGCCTGTCATTTAACTATATTCTCCATTTTTTCCTGCATTCTCTGAGCAAAGAATATAATTTCAAATTCCGTTCCTTTCTCAACTACACTTTTAACAATCATTTTCCCTCCATGTCCTTCAACAATCCATTTTGCAATAGCTAAGCCAAGTCCCACCCCATCTGGATTTTTATTTCTTGTTTCCGTTACTCTATAAAAGCGGTCAAACAAATGTTCCAAATGTTCTTTTTCTATTCCGCAACCGTTATCACATACTTTGATTTTTATATTTCTTTTATTCTGCATCACGGAAATTACTATATCAGAGGCTCCACTATACCAAATGGCATTATCCAAGAGAATCATCAGTACCTGTTTTATCCTTTTTCTGTCGCCGCAGAATAGTATATGATCGTCCACCTGCATATGCAGATAAATATCTTTTTGCTTTGCAGTTTCCTCTAATGCCATTACCACTTCATTTACTGCCTGCTTGAATAAAAACTCATTCCACTCAAATTCCTGTCTATCTGTATCTGCTCTTGACAAAGTAAGCAAATCATCTATAAGCTTTGTCATCCTTTGGCTTTCAGAATCAATATTTTTCAGCCATTTCATCTGGCTTTCCACGCTTTCCTCCTTGCATTCCATAACCAACTCCAGATTTGTTCGGATTACCGCAAGAGGTGTACGAAGTTCATGGGAAGCATCCGCAGTAAAATCAAGCTGCTTTTGCCATGCTTTTTTGATGGGTGCAACAGCAATCTTAGACAAAATCAAGCTCCCAATAAATACCATACCGATACCTGCAGTAATTGTCATTATCCACCGTTGTATAGAAAGATCTCCATCTGGATTTAGAAAAATAAAAGAGCTAATGACAAACAGAATGATACTGATAACCAACACACAAAACCAAATAAAACGTTTCCGCAAATTATGTATCATTGACAGCCTCCTTCAAACAATAGCCAATTCCCCTAATTGTATTAAGAGATACTCCACAGGAAAGAAAATCAATCTTTTTTCTTAAATAAAAGACATATAATTCCACACTTGTAAGTTCGACTTCTTTTTCAAATCCCCACACTCTATCAAAAATCTGTTCCTTACCAAGCACTAATCCTTTATTTCTCATAAAAAATTCTAAAAGCTGTGTTTCTTTTGCTGTCAGTTTAATTTTTGTTCCCAGGCAATATGCTTCACATCTTTTTATATCCAATTCTAAAGAAGCTACTGAAATTCTATCTTCTGAAAGCATATTCAGAGAGCGACGCCCCAGCGCCCGTACTCTGGCAAGCAGCTCATCTTTTGAAAACGGTTTTACCAGATAGTCATCTGCCCCTGCATCAAGGCCTTTTACCCGTTCTGGCAGCGCATCCTTTGCGGTAAGCAAAATAACAGGCGTCATAATACCCTCTCCTCGGATATGTTTCAATATTTCAAGACCTTCTTTGCGGGGCAAAATACGGTCAAGTATAATAACATCATAAAACCCTGTTTCTGCATAGTCTTGTGCTTCAATTCCATCTCCAGTCATATCTACTTGATAGCCTTGCTTCCGCAAAATCTGTACCAAAGCTTCCGCAAGTCGTAACTCATCCTCTACAAGCAATATCTTCATTTACATCACCACCTTACATTATTATAAATATCTTTCCTTTGAATTTGCTTTGAAAAATAATGGGATACTTCAAAGCAAATTCAAAGTTTGGATTGCTATACTCCACTCAAATAAACATGAATGGAGGAAACATTATGCAAAACAACCATAGCAAGAAATCAAAGGAAGCAGGAAAACCTGCAACAATAAAAGTATTAAAGGGAACAGTCCTGTTTTACCTGATTATCACTTTTGAAATGTTCTACATGGCAGGACCATTTGCAATTTATTTTTATGGGATTTACAACCCTATACTAAAATTTTTTAACGGTTCCCCTTTATTTTCATTTTTAAACAGATTTTTTTACCGCATATAGCAAGAACAACAACCTCTCCCCTTGTCAATATCCATGAATATGTCGGAGCGATTATTGCAATCATCGGCTTTGTCATCTTTTTCATCGGCGCAGTCCAGATTTATTACAGCAAATTCACCCGTAAAGGAGCCGTAACTGGCGGTATATATCGTTTCGTACGCCATCCACAATATACTTCATTTGCCACCTGTGGATTAGGACTATTAATCATGTGGCCAAGATATATGAACCTATTTATGTTTGTTACCATGCTTTTTGTTTATTATCTGTTAGCCAAAGCAGAAGAACGGGAATGTGAAACAAAATTCGGTCAGCCTTATATCAACTATAAAAATAATACTTCCATGTTTTTCCCATTTTACAGAGGAAAACGCACAAATATCCTTCCAGACAGCAAGGCTAAGAAGGCTCTTATTCTGACTGAAATATATCTCGCTTCCTTAGTCCTCGCTTATGGCATGGCAACTTTAATATATAATCACTCTGTAAATAGCCTGTATGCTTCTTATACGGAAAACTCCGCTACCATTGCTATTTGTGAAATGGATGAAACTACTATTTCTGAAATCCTAACCATCGTTTCTGAAAACGATCAAACAACGGACTATATAAACCACACAGAAGATACATACCTGAACTATATACTGCCAACAAATTGGTACGCTGCCGAAGTTCCCATGAATGGTATTGAATATCGGTCAGGACACTCTTCTCCAAATGATTTTGACCAGACACAATATAAAATCATTCTTACAAAAGCAATCCTGAGTGATAGTTCTAAAACAGGCGGCAAAATAATCCTTTCTAACATACTGGAACGGGAACCTCTTGTTGAAATCTGGGTTAACTTGGAGCAACATACCGTTACACAAATTCTTGGTATACCCGAAAATTACAAATACCGTGGTATTCCAGTAGCTGTATTTTAATTGAAAAGAATTTAAATATCATGGATATAAATAATCATAAAATAGATATGATGAAAAATGCTCCCATTCCATCATTACTGCTAAAACTTGAGCTTCCTACTATACTTGGAATGTTAATCAATGCACTCTACAGTATCGTAAATGCTTATTTTATTGGCGGACTTGGCATCAGCCAAATGGAAGCAGTATCTGTTGTTTTTCCCATTTCACAAATAATTATTGGCTTAGGCATGATGTTCGGAAGCGGAGCAGCTTCTTACATTTCCCGACTACTGGGACAAAAGCAAACTGAGTTGGCAAATCAAACAGCTTCCACTAGATTATTTACAAGTTTGTTTGTTGGTACTATTACTATTTTCGGCTCTTTCATTTTCCTACCCCCACTGCTTAAAGGCTTAGGGGCTACGGATACTATCATGCCTTATGCTAAGGAATACGCAGCAATATATATATATAGCAGAAAGCATTTTTAATATTTTTAACGTAACAATGAACAATATTGTAACTTCAGAAGGACAGATTGACACAATCCTTGCTACATTCGATGATAAGAAACTAACAGGTATAGCAGGCATAGCGAAAGGCATATGTAAAGCAAAAAAGCCAGAAGATTAAGCTCTGCCCTTTGCCCCTATTTAACAAAAACGAGTTTCCTTTGATTTAACCCTCCTAATTTATCCGCATATATTGATACGGATTTTGAATGAGTTACTACAATCACATATTTCCCATCTTCATATGCTAATTTTTTTTAATATCCATAATAACAGCTTCATTGTTTGCATCAAGATTACCTGTCGGCTCATCCGCAATAACAATCTCTGGATTATGCGATATTGCACGGGCAATCCCTACCCGCTGCTGTTCTCCGCCAGACATCTTTACCACTTTACGATTCGCAGTTTCTTCGTCAATTCCGATTTTCTCAAGAAGCATTTTAGCAAACTTCTTTTATCCCGTTCCTTTACTCCGCTAATATTCATCGAAAGGATAATGTTTTCTAAAGCAGTTGCATTTTGTAAAAGATTGTATCCCTGAAAAATAACGCCAACATTTTTGCTCGATAAATATCTTTGTCAAAATCCTTTATATCTTTTCCCTAAAAAAAATCTTGCCTTCTGTTGGTGTATCCAAACCAGAAATCAATGAAAGCAGCGTACTTTTGCCCGCACCCGATTTCCCCATAACGGCATACAACTTACCCTGTTCAAACTTTGCATTTAAAGAAACCAAAACCTTTTTTTGATTTTTCCCATACTGGTAAGTTACATTATCTAACACTAAAACACTCATATATTTTCCTTAACTCAATTCAAATCCAAAAGTATAGCGTCATACTGAGGGTAAATATATCATGTTTACAGACGGTTTTCTATCAATTTCACCTTTATCTTTACGGAAATAGTAAGGATGCTGCCTATCAAATTCTTGTATGTTACTTTATGACACATGAGCATTTGCTCATGATTTATTTTCTTATTAAATCGTAAAGATATGCTCCTTCATCTACCTTACGGATGTTGATAAGCTCCATTCCCAGATGTGCATATTTACTTTTCTTGAGTTCTGCATCTGTTACAACAATGCAGGGAAGCCCTCTTTTATCAGCAAGTTCAAAGGCATTTTCAATTAACGCCCTCATATGCCCCTGTCCTTGAAATTGTTTTTGCACAGCCAACATTTCTACTTGAATAAAATCTTTCTTTTCCTTACGCAGTTTCATTTCAATGCTGCCGCCACCAGACTGACAGTGTTTTGAAAACTTTATAAATCCCCCTACCCCCAATGCCTTTATCATCCCTATAAACATCTGCATCATAAGTTTTATCGGCATAGGCTTCGTGGTATCTGTAATTACGATAAAACCTTCTCTTTCTGAGCTACACGTATAAACCATCCCTGCTTTCAATCCTACCTTTAACATGACCTTTAAATATGTAATCAATCTATTACGGTCTGGAAAAAGGTAAATAAGTCCGTATTCATTTTCTCCATACGAATAATCGGCAAAGGCTTCTGCAACACCGTTCATTTCTTCTTCGGTCATAAATTTTACTGGTATCATGGCTATTCCTCCGTAATCAATTATTGTTAATTCTACTTCTATATGATATAGTATAAATATCTCAAAATGACTTTCAATAGAATTTTGGTCATAGCAAGGATGTGTTATTATGGCAAATATCATTCCAGAGGAAGAACGTAGACAAATCAAAGAACAACTTGTCAACTTAGGATTTAACCTTTTACGAAAAGGCGGAATCAAAGCAGTGAATATTGATGTCTTAACGAAACGGTGTTTTATCGCTAAAGGAACATTTTATAACTTATTTCCAAGTAAAACAGATTTCATTTATACGGTTATGCGGAAAAAGCGCGAACAAGCAAAGGAGAAACTGAATGATTTTCTTTCTGATAACGGACAACTTTCCCGACAAGGCCTATATGATTACCTGCAATGGCTGTGTGCAGAAAATCCTAACATCTTCTCTTATTTAAACGAACAGGAAACCCGTTGGCTTATTTCAAAATGGCCTACGGAATATTTGGAAAACGAGAACAATGATGAAACAACCGCTTTAGAGATTATTTCTTATCTTGAATCTCCAAAACCCATACCTGACTGGCAGCTTTTCTGCAATCTCTTAAAATTAGCGGCATGGACTCTAAACAGCAGGGAATTTCTGATAGAGGAAGCATATCAGCGGACGATTGACACTTTACTCAATAACGCATGTGATTGTATTTGCAGAATATAAATTTCTATCAAGCACCATATTATGGTTTCATTTATTTAATACATTAATACATTTTTTGCATCTCCTTATTCACCCTTTCTGTAAGCAAAGGACGGCATATGTAAGACAAAAGAGCCAGAGGAATAAACCTCTATTTTTTCTTTTGCCCTGCACCTAATACTTTGGCACTCCATAGCCGAGGATTTCATAATATCCCTGAAGTGGTATAATAAAATTGTAACATCAACACTAATAAAAATGATATAATAATCAATAGAAAGTGAAGGTGTTACCCATGGCAAAATCAAATCGTAATGATGAACCTGAATTTAAGGAAAAACTGATTCGTCTTGTGTTAGAAGAAGGCAGGACAATAAAAAGTGTCAATGAAGAATACTCTCTTGGGGAAGGAACTGTTCTTTCTGGTTCCCCTTTTCTTCGGATAAAATAGAATAGATGTAGTGGTCAAGCATTTTTGTAACACTTTGTTCGAAAAATTCACTACATGTTTCGTGCTTCAAATGGTGCCATCCAGTTATGATATGAATGCGGTCTAACATGGTTGTACCGTATTTTTCCATTGGATAACCAGATGTATGTAAAATCGGTGCACCATATTTTATTTTTTGCATCTGCCGTAAAGTTTTGTTTTAAAAGGTTAGGGAATATTTTGTTTTTTTCTCCACGCACACAGGTCTGTTATTTCTGCATGGTTACTGCATGCAGGTTCAATTCCCGATTCATATGCCTGTGAACGGTAGTTTTACTTTAGTATATTCCTTTCCGTGCCAGAAATATTTTCCTTCCACGATGGACAAGGATCCTATTATTGTTATAGTAAATACTTTTGATTTCTTCCAATATTTTCTGTTTCTGCTTACGGTATGTATCCTTATTGTCTTTTAAATAATGATAATAGGCATTTGGTGCTATATGAAAATGTCTGAAAAGCCATCTCAGACCAAGTGTGTCTTTGTTTTCATCAATGAACTGATAAATCACGAATCGAGTTCCTTTGCGAAGAATGCTGCGGCTTTTTTTAAGAAAAGGTTCTCCTTTTCCAGTTCGGCAATCTTTTTATTAAGATCATGAATCTCCTTTGCATATGGATTATCTGATTGTGATTTGGAAGTGTATCTGCATTCTTCGCTGTATTTCTTTCTCCATCCAGAAATGGTGGATTTGGCAACCCCATACTCTTTTTCGAGTTGTGGGTAGCTTGCCCCTGCATATAAGCCCCCTGCATATAAGCATGTACTAATTGCTTTTTTAATTCTACATCATATTTTTTTGTCATAATGGTAATCTCCTTGTTTGTCTTATTATATATCATCCAAACAAGGTGTTATAAGATTAGTATATCACTACAGAAATGGTTCTTTTCAGTTAATCCGTTTTGATGATGATCTGCTGCTTATTTTAATTGCCGATTACACACCAAAAGAAACCATTGAAAAAATATCTACTATTTCAGAAGAATATATTGAAATCAGCCAATTTGAGACGGACAGTAGTACCTTTAAAATCG
>CAYTNV010000007.1:0-107028 GCA_964439395.1 uncultured Blautia sp.
ATTATTTTTCGTACTCTTTCGACTCTCTTGCGACGACTTTCATATACTATCATATCTAAATTTCTTTGTCAATAGAATTTTTCAAATTTTTTATTTTTTTTAACTAGTAAAACAATTCTAACTCAACAGACGACAAAAGAAAAAGTCTTTTCTAGCTTCCATGTAAAAAAACTTCTACAAATCTAGAAAAAACTTTTTCTAATCCCTCATTTCAATCTACTTACACAAGTAGGGGATTTTTATTCAATATTTTAAAAATATTTTTTATTTCCCCAAAGATTCGCTTTTTTTAGATATAGATACTGACTATATGCATCCTCTAAAATTTGCTTTTCATTTGGGAAACGAAGCAAATGATATGCCTCATGAAACTTATAAAATCCCGAATCTACAAAATATTCTTCTTTTTGTGGTTTTGTGTAATAACTATCAGCCATCATAAGATACCAATGCACACTTTTTAACACGGTATCCGATGGTGTATTAAAGGAATACTGACTCTTCCCCACATATTTAATAATGGCCGCTTTTGCTCCTGATTCTTCCTTCACCTCTCTTAATGCCGTTTGTTTATATTCTTCTCCTGCTTCGACAGTACCCTTCGGCAAAACCCATCCCTCATATTTATTCTTATAATTTTTATATAAAAGAAGGATTTTTCCTCTGAATATTACCACACCACCACAGCTTGTTGCCTCTATCATAGCAATTCCTCCTGCACTATTTTCTATAAGGCTATGCACCATTCATCCTGAAAATATTGGTGTGTCTTTCTTTCCTTGTTTTTAGTATAACCTTTTTATTTCTATATTTCAACTAAAAGAAAAGGCTTTCCTCGTATTTTTTATGACTCATATAACTCATTATTATAATAAGAATCAAATATTTTTTTTGCGACTGGAACAGCGTACTCTCTACCCGTTCCAGAATTTTCCACAATCACACTAACTACTAAATTCGATTCTTGCTCGTAAGAAGAAAATCCCACAAACCACGCATGAGCTCTCGTCTCCTCTGTATTACCATGTTCTGCAGATCCAGTTTTTCCGTATACTGTATATTGATCTGTATATAAATCTTTCGCACTGCCTGATTCGACAACCGCACGTAAAAGACCTCTTAAAGTCTTTGCCTGATTTTCCGTCATCACAACTGCGAGTTCTTTAGCCTCTGTTTCTTCTAATACTCTCCCTTTATAACTCTCTACATAGTCAATTAAAGTCGGTTTCATCATAATCCCCTTATTCGCCACTGCCGACATAATAAGTGCATTATGGAGTGGAGTAATCAAAGTTTCTCCCTGTCCTATCATAGTCTGAGGAATCTGTCCACTATCTGTTTTATTTGTCAACTCATATTTACTTTTTCTTACTTGCAAATCAAACGGAATCTTTTTATTAAACATTAATGTATTACAAGTATTATACATCTCTTTCATATTTAGCTTTGTTCCTATATTTACAAAAGAAGTATTACATGAATGTGCCATCGATTCCTTTAAATTTACCGTTCCATGAACAGTATTTTGATAACAATTTATAATGACTCCATTTTCTATAATACTTCCATCACAATCATATGAATACTCGTCATAAGTATCTGCATATTCTTTTATATATTCGAGCGCTGTTACCGTCTTAAAAGTAGATCCAGGAGCATACAAATCCTGAATCGCACGATTAAGCAATGTAGCATTCTCATCTTCATTTGCCAATTCATCCCAAATTTCTTCCATATTGTTAGGATTAAAGTCGGGCTTAGAAACCATCGCCAGTATACGTCCAGTCGATGGCTCCATCGCAACTACCGCTCCCTCCTTTCCTTCCATAGCCTCATAGGCAGCCTTTTGTAATCTCGTATCAAGAGATGTCACTACATTATTCCCAGGATTTTTCTTATTTTGAAAAGATAAGATAATCTGTGTCAAAATACTAGCATCTGTCCCAAGCAATTTATAGCTGGCAGAAGATTCTAGTCCAGATTTCCCCTGAATATCATATCCAACTACATGTGCAAACATATTCTCATACGGATACTCCCTCATCTCCTCACCGTCATCTCCGACAATTGTCTGTGCTAAAATCTTATCGTTGGAACTCAAAATCTTTCCTCGTTCGACTTTCTCAGCCTCCGAATTTTGCCTCTTATTATAAGGACTAGTAATTACCTGAGGTCCCTGAACAATAACAAAATATAAAAAATATCCAATTAAAAGCATAAATAACGCAACAAATATATACGACATTCTTATAATATTCGCATTATGACTTTTGTTCTGCTTTGGCTCAAATATTTTTATATACCATTTATCTTGAAAAGAACTCTTTTCTCCTTCTTCTTGCACTTTTCGTTTCTCGGATTTTGCTATTGTCTGCTCTTTATGCTTCCTGCTCTTCTTTTTCTCTATTTTCTCGTCTTGCTTCATACTTCTCCTCCTCCCAATCAGCTGCCATACATAGTCCCTGAATAATATTAAAGATAAGTAGAGTGCCGGCAACAGAGCTTCCCCCATAGCTTATGAACGGTAATGTCACTCCTGTGGATGGAATAAACTTTGTTGCTCCGCCAATTGTCAAAAACACCTGAAAAATATAACATGTTCCAAATCCAATCGCCAAAAGTTTATGAAATAATTTTTTTGTCTTAATTGCAATATACACACAGGTTAGAAATATACTTAGGCAGATTAAAATTAAACAAACTGCAAAAATTGCCCCAAACTCCTCTGAAATTGCAGAAAAAATAAAATCCTCCTCCACAACTGGAATATCTGTCGGACGTCCCTGTGTAAGACCTGTACCAAAAATTCCACCTGTTCCAATTGCGAATAAAGATTGGGCTACCTGCCATCCCTGTTCTTTAACATTGGACCATGGATCGCTCCATGCCTGAATACGAACTCTCACATGTGAAAACAAAGAATACGATAACAAAGATGCTATCACACCGAGCCCTAATCCTCCGAAGAAATAAATTGCCCTCCCTGTGGCAACATAACACATAACAATAAAAATAACAAAATAAAGTAATGCTCCACCTAAATCCTTTTCTGTTACTAAAATCATAACATGGATTGCCGATAGAACGCTGACAATCGCTACTTGTTTAAAATCTGCAGCATAGTTTAGCATAGCTGCAAGGAAAAATACAAATAATATTTTTACAAACTCAGATGGCTGAAGCGCTAAACTTCCAATTTTTATCCAGTTTGTCGATCCATTAATGGTAGAACCAATCACAAATACAAGCGAGAGACATACAATACCCAAAATCCCATAAATATATCCCATTTTCGCTAAAATACCAAATTTCTTTACCATAATCGGGATCACTCCAGCTATCACAAAAGCAACAGCCATAATCAATGCCTGACGAATTGCCTTATCAAAAGAAAGTCTAGTCAACATCATAAGTCCTATTACAATTAAAAAAAACATATTATTGAGCAATAACCTAGAACTTCCCTCGTATATCCTGAGATAAATCACCATAAATGCCTTTATCACAACTAATTGAATTACATAAAATACTAAAACCTTAATATTTTTTGTCTGTATCACTAAAATAAAATATCCCACTAAGTGAAATAAAAATAGCAAGCCCTCCTGGTAATTTAAAACCCATTCTTTTCTATTTGAATTTTGATTACGGAAGGCCATAAAACTAAAAAGTGTATATAGTGCACAAATAAAAAGTATTAGATACTTCAATAATGAAGTCAGAATATTTGCCATATTATCACCTACTCTATTCCTCTTTTAAAATGACCTCTTGTGAATTTTTGTTGTTTTTTTATTTTCTTTTTTCCTCTTAAGTATATCCCACAAAATTCATCTATAATTTGCTCTGCCTCTTTTATTGTCTCATCCACCAAATGAAGCCGAAGCTGATTTGGCGCAATCTCCTCTATATCTTTCTGGCAGTCAAGCAAGGAAAATGGAATGCCATTATAAATAAGATTATAACAATATCTACATTCTGTTCCTACGATAAATTCCTTCTCATATCGATCCTTTAAGACAAGATACTCCTCTTTTTGATTGCAACATCCCATCGTCTTTTTTACACACTGTGTAGATATCATAAGCGGAAATCTACTATAGCATATCATATCTGCCATAGGAAATACAAGCTCTTTTAATTCTTTTTCTCGAAGCTCTATCGGATAAGTAAAAGATATTTTTTCTCCCATACTGACAAAAAAATCAATTGCCTCCTGATTATAACAATAAAGAGAATATTCTATCTTTATCTCCTTTTTGTATTCTGGATTTCTAACCAAAAATGCAAACGAATCTATATTTCGAACAAGTAACCCGTCATGTTCTCCAAAAAATAATTCTTTTTTATAGAGCTCGTACTCTTTTCTTGCATTTTCCCTAAAAACATAAGGCATCATATAATATATCTTTTTTCCAGCTATCTTACAGCTTTTTGTTATCTCTTTCATTTCATCAAATGAAAGCTTTGAAAGCTCCATATAAATAGAGGATATCTCTTCTTTTTGTAATAACATAGAAAGATATTCTCTTTTCATAATGGAGACGACAATATTAGGGGTCTTTAATACTTTTGATGTTTTATTATACAAATCATCTCTCCCCATAAGGGTATGAAACGAAGCATGCTCAGATGGACAATACGGTTTCGCCCTTCTTCGAAACGAAAATAAAATTTTTTCTCTCACCTTGGCAAGCGCTTCTCTTCGAATCTTTTTTAAGACAGAGACAGGTAAAAAACAATTTCCTTCTATATTCACTGTCAAATTCTCAAAATAAAATTCTGTCTCCCTCATCTGATCTATCTTAGAAAGCACCTGTTCTTTAGTCATCGGATTTTTCTTTGCCTCTTCTACGATATCTCCCTCTACTTTACAAGAAACTTCGCCATATGATAATATTATACGAAGCTTTTCCCCCACCTTAGCAAATACTTGTCCTTTTATTCCTACTCTTACATCTTTTTGTATTATATTTTCTTGTATTTGTTCTAAGAGATTTGGGCTTTTCACCCGATATATCTTTTGTCCTTTTTTGATTGATTTTATTTTTTTTGCATTTAAAGTGATTTTTTCACCTTTTCTCGCCTGTACGGGGGAAGTAAGCTCTACTCCTCCATCTTTTGTATGTATTTCTAATACATCTTGTTTCTCAATCGAGTGAGCCGTCCGAAACTGAATTTGATTTCCATTTATTCGCTCAACCTCACCTAAAAAAACTCCCATATGATTTGGTCTTTCTATTGCCATCATATTTTTTCCATTTTTTTGCTCATAATATCCAGAATGGAATCCTCCGCGGTTATAAAGCTCTAAGAGAATTTTTTCATCCTCTTTGGATACTTTATATTCTTTTTGCGCCTCATACAAATCAATATATTTTCTATAAATACTTGTCACTGCTGCCACATACTCTGCTCTTTTCATTCTTCCTTCTATTTTAAAAGAATAAATACCCGCATCCATAAGTTTTGGCAAAATAGAAACTGCTGCCATATCTTTAGGACTTAAATAATACGCCTGTTTTCCTCTCAGCTCATAAGGCAATCTGCAAGGCTGGGCACATCTTCCACGGTTTCCACTTCTCCCGCCGAGAATGCTACTCATAAGACATTGACCAGAATAGCAATAACAAAGCGCTCCATGTACAAAACTCTCAATCTCCAAACCTGTCCTCTGCTTAATCTCTATAATCTCATCCAAAGATAATTCTCTCGCCGTCACAACTCTCTTTACGCCAAGTTCTTTAAGAAGCATGGCTGCCGACGAGCCAACCACATTCATCTGTGTACTTGCATGAATATCCAAATCTGGAAAATGCTTTTTAACAAAAGATAATACACCAAAATCTTGCACAATTACCGCATCCAATCCAGCTTCGTAATATGGAAGTAAATATTCGTATAATTCATTCATCTCCTCTGGCTTTAAAAGCGTATTCACTGTCATATATAATTTTTTTCCATGAAGATGCACATAATCGATAGCTTCTATCATCCTATCTACTTCCAAATTATCTGCATAAGCTCGCGCTCCAAATCTTTGTCCTCCAATATAGACTGCATCTGCCCCTGCTTTTATAGCTGCAACAAGACTCTCATAAGAACCTGCTGGAGCTAATAACTCAAATTTACTCATTTTTTTTCTTCTTTTCCTTTTTTGATTCTCCAAGCATTTGCTTTGCCATAGATTGTTTCATTTGAAGTTCTTCCAACTTTTCCTCTAATACAGCAATATCTCTGTCTTTTTTGGCAAGCTGTTCTTTTAATTCACTAATTATTCCCTTTGCCTTAAATAAATCATCTGCAATATTTAAAGAGAGTAAAATATTTTGATAATCCTTTGTCATTCTCTTATAATTCGAGTTTTTCTTAAATTCATGGATTTTTCCGTTAAAATAATTAATAATTCTTTGTACATGTTCTCCTGTATCCTCTGTCGCTAATGTATATAATTTACCATCAATTAATACTTCCATTGTTTTCTTGGTAGCCATTTTCATCCTCCTCTAGTTTTTATTAAAAATTTATATGAATACCGAAAGAAAAAAATTTAATTATGCACTTAAATACTTTTCACAATCAATCTTTTTTACTATGTTAATTTTCTGTCTGCGGCATCTGCAATCCAAAATGCCGATATGTTTTTTCGGTCACCATTCTTCCTCTCGGTGTTCTCTGTATCAACCCATTTTGAATAAGAAAAGGTTCATAAACCTCTTCTATCGTTCCTCTATCTTCTCCAATTGCGGCTGCCAATGTATCCAATCCCACTGGTTTGCCACCAAATGTATCCATAATTGTAAATAAAATTCTTCTGTCAAGTTGGTCGAGCCCAAGTGCATCTACCTCTAATTGATCCAATGCAGATTTTGCGACCTCATACGTAATAATTCCCTTATAAGATACTTCCGCAAAGTCTCTCACTCTCTTTAAGAGACGATTTGCAAGCCTTGGAGTTCCTCTAGAACGACTGGCCATTTCTATAGCTCCCTCTTTTTCAATCTCTACGCTAAGTTTTTTTGCCGAGTTTAAAATGATTGTTGTAAGCTGTTTTGTCGTATAAAATTCCAATCGATTTACTACTCCAAACCGGTCTCGAAGAGGAGCTGTGAGCATACCTGCCCTCGTTGTCGCACCAACCAATGTAAATTTTGGCAAATCAAGCCGAATCGACTTTGCAGCTGCTCCCTTGCCAATCATGATATCTATTGCATAATCTTCCATCGCTGGATAGAGCACTTCTTCTACCTGTCTATTTAATCTATGAATCTCATCGATAAATAAAACGTCATTTTCTGAGAGCCCATTTAAAATCGCCGCAAGTTCTCCTGGCTTTTCTATTGCTGGTCCAGATGTAATTTTTAAATTCACTCCCATCTCATTGGCAATAATACCTGCAAGTGTTGTCTTGCCAAGACCTGGAGGTCCATATAAAAGTACATGGTCTAATACTTCATTTCTATTTCTAGCAGCTTGAATAAATACTTTTAGATTATTTTTTACTTTTGTCTGCCCTATATAGTCTTTTAACATCTGTGGGCGCAGATTACTTTCCACACTTATATCTTCTTCTATCAATTCCGTTGTAATCATTCTATCTTGCATTGTTTTGTACACTCCTGTGATACATTTTACTTCCTTCATTTCATTAAATAAATTTTCGAAGAGCAGCTTTTAACAAAGTTTCTGTATCCATCTCTTCTTTTCCCTCTACCGAACGCACTGCTCTTAATGCCTCTGCATTGCTATATCCGAGACTGATAAGCCCTTGAACAGCCATATACTGCGCATCTTCGCTGTCTTTGACAGATTCTTGATTGGTTTCTTCTAAAATTTCTTTCTCTATTCCGAAGACTTCCTCTATCTTGAGCTTATCCTTCAATTCTATAATAAGACGTTTGGCTCCCTTTGGTCCAATTCCCGGCGTCTTCGCAATCGTCTTAGAATCATCGCTTAACACTGCATAAGCTAATTCTTCTATCGTAAGAGTAGATAATATTGCTACTGCCGCCTTTGGTCCGATTCCATTAACCCCAATCAGCATCTGAAAAACTTCCCTCTCCTCATACTTTAAAAAACCATAAAGACAGAGTATATCTTCTCTCACATACATATAAGTATATACTTTTATTATATCTCCCAGCTTTATGGATTTTCCAGTCAAGTCAGGAGTCTTAATATCATATCCAATCCCCTGACATTCCACTACAATACTATCTTCTCTTTGTTCTTCTAATCTTCCTTTTATATATGAAATCATGTAGCTACCTACTTTTCTGTAAATTTTATTTTATACGCATCTAAGCATACTGCATTCTATGCCTTCTGAGCTAAAGCAGCTTATGCTGTTTTATAAAATATAAAAGGCAACTCGCCTCTTAACAGTATAACACAAAAAACGCGCAAAACAACCTTAAGTTTTTCTTATCTATTACGGTATTGACCCTCAAAAATTTTTCTATTAAAATAGTCAAAGTAATATATAAAAATCAGAGTTTTATATTCTATAATCACAGTAGAAAGGATACTATTTATGTTCACAGTTGAAAAAAATTTATCTTATATAGAAAATACGACTTTATCCCTCATACCATCAAACTATATTTTTTTTGATATTGAGACAACTGGCTTAAAAAAGGAATCTACTTTCCTCTACCTAATTGGATGTATTTATTTTAAGGATCATAGTTGGAATTTTATTCAATTATTTAATGATGACGGCAATTCAGAAGAAGAAATAATCTGCTCTTTTTTCTCACTTCTTCATCCTGACACTTGTCTTATACATTATAACGGTATCAGATTTGACGTACCTTATATAGATTATAAAAGAAAAATATATAAACTACAAACAAATTTATATCTTTTTTCTCATCTAGATTTATACTGCGAATTTTCTAAATTAAAAAATATACTTATGCTAGATGGAAGAAAACAAAAAGATTTAGAAAAATTTTTTGGTTTATCCAGAGAAGATAAACTAAATGGAGGAGAGTTAATTCCTATGTATTTCTCTTATCAAAAGACGCAAAACAAAAAATTACTTTCTCTCCTTCTTCTTCATAATAAAGATGATATATTAGGTCTATTCTCCCTTCTTACATATTTCTTGCCGTATAATAGACTAAATAATAAAAACTTAACTATAAAAAACTTGACAAAAATGAATGATATTTTAACTATCTCTTTTTCTCTTCCTCTTCCCCTTCCAAAAGAATTTAGAAGAAAAAAAGATGGAACTGATTTTCAAATTGAAAAAGACAGCGGAATTTTCTCACTCCTTATACCAAAACAGGAGTTAAAATTTTTCTATCCTAATTATAAAGAATACTATTATCTCCCAGAAGAAGATTATGCCATCCATAAAAGCATCGCACAATTTGTAAATAAAAATTATCGAAAAAAAGCAACTGCCAAAACTTGTTATCAAAAAAAAGAAGGCGAATTTCTTCCCATCTATAAAACTTTTCCAAAAGAAATTTTGACTCAATTAGAACAATTTCGCATGGAGTATTCTCATAAACAAATTTATATTGAATATAAAAAAGAGCTTTCCCTCGATTTTTGGAAGCTTTATATCCATTCCTATTATCTGTCATTATTATAAATATATAAAAAAAGGGTGATGCAAATCTGCGTCACCCTTAAAAAATTTTTTATTCTTCTTTTGCCGCTGCCTTTGGAGCTTCCACTGCCTTCATGCTTAAGCTGATCTTGCGGTCGTCTTTCTTGAAATCAACAACCTTAGCTGTAATCTCTTGTCCAACTTTTAAGATATCAGATGGTTTCTCGATATGCTCTTTTGCAATCTGAGATACATGTAAAAGAGCGTCCACACCTGTCTCCAACTCAACAAATGCACCGAAATCTGTCATTCTTGCAACTTTACCTGTAATAATATTGCCGACAGCATATTTTTCTTCTGCATTTAACCATGGGTTTGTCTCAGGGAATTTTAAGCTAAGTGCAATTTTCTCTCCCTGGATATCTTTGATGAGAACCTTAATCTGCTCACCAACTTTAAATACTTTCTTAGGATTCTCAACACGTCCCCAAGACATCTCGGAAATATGGAGTAAACCGTCAGCTCCGCCTAAGTCGATAAATGCACCAAAGTCTGTTACGTTCTTGATAGCACCTTCTACTGTCATATTTGGCTCAATTCTTGCGAATAATTCTTCTTGTTTTTTCTTCTTCTCAGCAATTAATAATTGCTTTCTGTCACCAATAATTCTTCTCTTACGAGGATTAAACTCGCTGATAACAAACTGAATCTCCTGGTCTTTATATTTGCCAAGATTTTTCTCGTATGTGTCTGATACTAAGCTAGCAGGAATAAATACTCTTGCTTCCTCAACTACTACGCTAAGTCCGCCATCTAATACTTGGTCTACCTTTGCTGTAATAATTTCTTTGTTGTTAAAAGCGTCTTCTAATCTCTTATTGCCTTTTTCAGCAGCTAATCTCTTATATGTTAACAATACTTGGCCTTCACCGTCATTTACTTTTAAAACTTTAGCTTCCATCTTATCGCCAACTTTAACCTCGTTTCTCAAGTCTAAGTTTGGTGTGTTGGAATATTCGTTTCTAGAAATGATACCGTCAGCTTTGTAACCTATATTTAAGATGATTTCATCTTCTTTAACATCGATTATAGTACCCTCGACAACCTCTCCATTCTTAATTGTTACTAGACTCTCCTCTAATAATTGTTCAAAACTCTTTTCTGACATGCTAATATGAACCTCCTTGATAATTTTATTTGGGGTTGAAGCCCCTGCGGTAATACCCAGGCTATTTATATTAGAGAAATCCAATCCTTTCAAATCTTCATTCTTCTGTATATAAATGGTATTATCACATTCTTTTTTACTAATTTCATATAGCTTTTGTGTGTTCGAACTATGCTTACCTCCAATGACTATCATGGCATCCACATTCTTCGCAATTGCCCTTGTTTCTAATTGTCTCTCTTCGGTTGCATTGCAGATCGTATTATAAACATTTATATCATACCCCTTTTTCGAAATAATTTCAACTAATTCTTGAAATTTATTGTAATTAAATGTCGTTTGGGATACAATACTTATTTTATTTTGGGATTTTGGGACAAAAGATAACATCTCTTTTGCTGATTCAATAATTGTCGGCTCACTAACCGACCATCCCCTGATTCCCTGCACCTCTGGATGATTTTTATTTCCAATGATTATGATTTCGTGTCCCTTCTTGCTCTCCTCCATAACGATCTTATGAATCTTACGAACAAAAGGACAGGTTGCGTCGACTACTTCTAACTGATTCTGCTCCGCAATGTCATAGATTTCTTTATTGACACCGTGGGAGCGTATGATTATAGTGCCCTCTTTTTTTTGTTTCAACTCTTCGATTGAATTAAGAGCAAAAATATCACCCTGCTCTAATTCTCTTACTACCTCATCATTGTGAATAATCGGTCCATATGTGTGGACATGCTGTTTTCCCACCTGGGCATACACCATATCCATAGCTCGCTTTACACCAAAGCAAAATCCGGCAGTTTTCGCCACCTTGATTTCCATATCCGATTCTCCTTCTTTCATTGTTGCATTTCAGTTTAGAAATGGATATTTTCTTATGAAATCCAGTTCTCTTTGGCATTCCCCATATAGAAGGGGATTCTTGCTTTAATCTCCACAAAATCCAAGATTTTATACGAAACTCACAAGCTAGTTTTAAGAGTTCCCGTATGCCCTACGGTGCTCTATTTTATGCTTATATCCCCTAGCCAAAACTAAGGGACTTCCGCTCGGTATACTTATAAAATTCACCTATATTTATTTACCTGCTTTTTCAGAAAAAGTCTTCTCAATCGCTGCCACAACTTCCTCGATTGTCATATCGGAGGAATCCAAGTAAACAGCATCCTCTGCCTGTTTTAATGGGGCAATCTCTCTATGCATATCTTGATAATCTCTATCAATAATATCTTTCTCAATCTCATCTAAAGAGCATTCCTCTCCCTTTGCCACCAACTCATCGTATCGTCTCTTCGCTCTCACTGCAGAAGAGGCTGTGAGATAAATTTTAACTGTAGCATCTGGAAGAATATTCGTTCCAATATCTCTTCCATCCATAATAATATCTTGTGTCTTTGCCATATCTCTTTGTAAATCAAGAAGTGCTGCGCGAACATCTGGATTAGGCGATGTCAAGGAAGCCATATTTCCAACCTCCTCTGTACGGATAAATGCATTGACACATTCATCATTTAAGATTACCTGCTGCTCGCCGTCTTTATAGAAAAGAGAAACTTTAATATCCTTACAGGACTTTGAGATAGTCTCACTGTCCTTGCCATCGATACCGTTTCTCAAAAAATATAAAGCCATTGCGCGGTACATTGCACCCGTATCTACATAAATGAATCCAAGATTCTTCGCTACCATCTTTGCGATTGTGCTTTTGCCAGCTCCTGCTGGTCCATCTATTGCAATACTATACATAGTACTTCCTCCAAAATTTATTTATAAGCAGGAAATTCCCGCCAAATATCCTGTAGACCAGGCAATCTGCAAATTGAAACCACCAGTCAAAGCGTCTAAGTCAAGTACCTCACCTACAAAATAAAGTCCCGCCTTTTTCTTTGACTCCATCGTACTAGGATCAATTTCTTTTACCGAGACACCACCTTTTGTAATAATCGCCTCCGAAAAGCCTCTCGTCCCTACCACGGTAAATCTCATATGCTTTAACAAGTGAACAAGACGCTGTCTTTCCTCTCTCGTAATTTCATTTACTTTTTTGTCTGGAAGAATCCCACTCCATTCTATTATAATAGGAATTAATTTTTTTGGCAATAAATGTTCTAAAGAATTTTTAAAAAATTTGTTTTTTTCCTCGGAAAAATCCTTCAAAACCCTTGCATCCAGCTTTTCCATACTAAGAGCAGGCTTTAAATCAAGCTCAATCCTAAGCTCTTCTTGCTTCTTTTTCTTCTTTATATAATAATTTTGTACTTGAGGACTGGCGCTTAAGACAAGTGGACCGCTCATTCCAAAATGTGTAAAAATCATCTCACCGAAATTTTCATACAATTTTTTCTTTCCTGCAAAGAGAGTAAGACCTACGTTCTTTAGAGATAATCCCTGCATTTGCCTGCATGCATCTTCTTTTATCTCAAGTGGCACTAGGCTTGGCATAGTCTCTATCACTTTATGACCCGCTTTTTTTGCAATCTGATATCCATCACCAGTGGATCCAGTGGATGGATAGGAGACACCACCTGTTGCCACAATAACGGAGCTCGCCTTCACTTTCTTTCCATTTTTCAGAAGAACTCCTGAAACTCTCTCCTGCTTATTTTTATCACCATCTACTGATTCATACAAAACGTCTTCCACCTCTGCATGATACATCATTTGAATTCCAAGCTTTTCCATCTCATTTTTTAACACTCGAATCACATCTGAAGATTTATCCGATGCTGGAAAAACACGAAGCCCTCTCTCTACCTTTGTGGAAAGACCAAGATCCTCGAAAAATTTTATCGTATCCTCATTTGTCAGGGTATAAAATGCACTGTATAAAAACTTAGAATTTGTTACTACATTTTGAAATAAATTTTCCACCTCACAGGCATTGGTGAGATTGCATCTCCCCTTTCCTGTTATAAACAGCTTTTTACCAAGTTTTTCGTTTTTTTCATATACAATTACTTTCTTCCCTGACCTTGCCGCCCAAATAGCAGCCATCATGCCAGCGGCTCCTCCACCTATAACAATTACTTGTTCCATGCTTCTTTCCTTTTAGTTCTTAGACTCTTTCTCATAGACATCATATTCGTTCCAAAGTTCCTCCAATAATTTAAGTCTCTTCTCAACTTCATCTTTTTTGCGTATTGCAAGAGCTACAACTAAAGCATTGATTACACTCTGTGGCCCTACTAAAGAATCCACAATCGCCATGACATCACTTTTTGCAATCAAACTACAGTCACTATCCGCTGTAATTGGAGACTGTACACTATCTGTAATCGCAATTGTGCTTGCTCCTTGCTTCTTTGCGAAGCTTAGAGCCTTCACAGTTCTCTTCGAATAGCGAGGAAAGCTAATGGCAATAAATAAATCATTTTCGTTCATGCGGCAAATTTGTTCAAACGTATCAGATGTTGCATTCGCATTTACTACCTTTACATGGTCAAAAATCATATCTAAATAGTAGCCTAAAAGTCCCGCTAAAAAGCCTGCACTTCTCGCTCCTAAAATATAAATCATCTTTGCTTTTTCTATCATATCAACCGCACGGTTAAACTCATCTTTGTCAATAGAATGAATCGTATCCCTCAATCGATTTGCATCAATTTGAAGGATTTTAGGAAGTAAATCGTCATTATCGAAATGATCTTTTGCAAGTTCTAATCTCTGGATAGAATTTGACTTCCTCTTCGCCATCACGCGCAGCTCCTGCTGGAGCTGTGGATATCCCTCATATTCTAGCTGATAAGCAAAGCGTACTACAGTAGATTCGCTCACGCCTGCCTCTTTTCCTAATTTCTGTGCGGTAAAAAAAGCCGCCTTATCATAATATTCTAACAGATAAGCCGCCAATCTTTTTTGACCCTTACTAAACTCCTTTTTTTTACGCTCAATGCGTTCTACTAAATTTTCATAAGATTCCATTTTTACATCCTCTTTATTTTTAATGTATTTATCAGTTTTTTTAGTATAGCATAAAATGAAGGAAGAGTAAAGAAAAGTTTCAATTTTGCGTGATAGCATAGTAAAGTGAACAGAAGAAAGTTTGAGATATTAAGAAAGCCCCAAAAATCGTAAAAGAAAATCCTCTTATGCAAAGACACGTTTCGTCCTATAATTTTCCACTGTAGTAGCTCTTATCTTTACCAAGACTTTGCAATATCTAGCATAATCAAATATTCCACTTGAAAAACTTTTATTTTAAGCAAAAATAAAGAAGCCAGAGAATTTTATCTCTGACCTCTTTTTATTTAACTCATATCTTACACTGGATAAGCCTTATTCTTCTCATCAGCAGCTGCAGGATCAATTTTATTTTTCTGTGCACTTCTGTACTTAAAGAACTCTGTAGCAACCTGTGGGAATAATGCGTAGGATAATACATCCTCATCTTGCTCTTTCCACTGACTCATCTCTGCCTCAATTTTATCAAGCTCTGGAGCTAATAAGTCTGCTGGACGACATGTGATAGGCTCCTGGTCACCGAGTGCTTTCTTTTGAACTTCTGCATTAACAGGTTTTGCTGTCTTACCGTACTCTCCGCGGAGAACAGCTTTAGATTCTTTTGTAATCATCTTATATCTCTCACCTGATAACACATTAAGTACAGCCTGTGTACCAACAATCTGGCTGGAAGGTGTTACTAAAGGTGGTTCACCGAAGTCTTTTCTCACGCGAGGAATCTCTTTTAGTACGTCATAGTACTTGTCCTCAGCTTTTTGTTCTTTTAACTGGGATACTAAGTTAGATAACATACCACCTGGTACCTGGTATAATAATGTCTTAATATCAACACCCATTACTTTTGGATTTAATAAACCACTAGCTAACGCATCATCACGCATTGGTCTAAAGTAATCAGCAATCTCAGCGAGTAAGTTTTGATCATATCCTGTATCATATGGAGTTCCCTTAAATGTCTCTACCATAACCTCAGTAGCCGGCTGACTAGTACCCATAGCAAATGGAGACATAGCAGTATCAATAATATCACATCCTGCCTCAATTGCTTTCATATATGTCATTCCAGCAACACCACTTGTATAATGTGTATGAAGCTCAATCGGAATCTTTACAGCTCCCTTCAATGCCTTAACAAGCTTTTCTGCCTCATAAGGAACTAAAAGACCTGCCATATCCTTGATACAAATAGAATCTGCACCAATATTTTCAATGCTCTTTGCCATATTTACATAATAATCCTCTGTATAAGCATCGCCAAGTGTATAACTAATAGCAATCTGAGCATGTCCATTTTCCTTATTTGTCGCTTTTACAGCGCACTCTAAGTTTCTAATATCATTGAGTGCATCAAAAATACGAATAATATCAATACCATTCGCAATAGATTTCTGTACAAAATACTCTACTACATCATCTGCATAATGGCGATATCCTAAAATATTTTGTCCTCTAAATAACATCTGTAATTTTGTATTTTTAAACCCATCTCTTAATTTTCTAAGTCTCTCCCATGGGTCTTCCTTTAAGAAACGAAGGCTGGCATCAAAAGTAGCTCCTCCCCAGCACTCTACCGCATGGTATCCAACTTTATCCATCTTATCAATAATCGGAAGCATCTGCTCTGTTGTCATTCTTGTAGCAATCAAAGACTGATGAGCGTCACGTAAGACTGTTTCCGTAATTTTAACTGGTTTTTTAATTTGTTCTGCCATTCTTTATGACCTCCTATATCCTTTCCTATACACCAAAGATTGCCATGAAAGTACCTGCCGCTACCGCTGTGCCGATAACACCAGCTACGTTTGGTCCCATCGCATGCATGAGCAAGAAGTTCGTTGGATCTGCCTCGGATCCAACTTTTTGTGATACTCTAGCTGCCATTGGCACAGCCGATACACCAGCGGAACCAATCAAAGGATTTACTTTTCCGCCAGTCACTTTACACATGAGCTTACCAAAAAGTACACCTGCTGCTGTTCCAACTGCGAATGCAATCAAACCTAAGACAACAATCTTAATTGTAGCTATATTTAAGAATGCCTCTGCACTTGTAGTAGCACCGACAGAAGTACCAAGAATAATAACAACAATATACATCAATGCATTTGATGCAGTCTCAGATAACTGTTTTACTACTCCAGATTCTCTAAATAAATTACCAAGCATCAACATACCTACAAGAGGTGCTGTAGATGGTAAAATAAGTACTACAACAATTGTAACAATAATTGGGAATAAGATTTTCTCTAACTTAGAAACTGGTCTAAGCTGCTCCATCTTAATCTTTCTCTCATCCTCTGTTGTAAATAACTTCATGATAGGTGGCTGAATAATAGGAACAAGTGACATATAAGAATATGCCGCCACGGCGATAGGTCCCATAAGTGCCGTCTGTCCAAGCTTACCAGCAAGGAAAATAGAAGTAGGACCGTCAGCTCCACCGATAATAGATACAGCTGCCGCCGCTTTATCATTAAACCCTAACACAATAGCCATAAGATAAGCTGTAAAAATACCAAACTGCGCTGCAGCTCCAAGCAAAAAGCTTGCTGGATTGGCAATTAATGGACCAAAGTCTGTTAAAGCTCCTACCCCGAGGAAAATAAGGGAAGGAAGAATACTCCACTCATCTAATAAATAGAAATAATGGAGAAGTCCGCCCTCTGCCATAATATCTGGATAAAGATTAACCAATAACATACCAAAAGAAATTGGCAATAGCAAAAGAGGTTCGTATTCTTTTGCAATGGCTAAATATAAAAAGATTAATGCAACGACAATCATCAAAAAGTTTCCTGGATTCAAAAAGGCAAAACCAGTTGCTTTCGCTAATCCTGTCATTGTCTCAATAACATAACTCATTTTTTAACCTCCCATTATAGTATTAGGTAATTCGCCTTAGTTCATGGAAGCTAATAAATCGCCAGCCTCTACAGATGCTCCCTCGCTCACATCGATAGTTGCAATTGTTCCATCCTGTGGAGCAACGATTTCGTTTTCCATCTTCATTGCTTCTAATACTACAATGACATCTCCCTTAGATACAGCTGCACCTGCTGTGGACTTAACAGCCAAAATCTTACCAGGCATTGGAGAAGAAATTTTAACACTTCCCTGTCCACCTGCGGATGTTTTCTTCTTAGGAGCTGGTTTTGCGGCTGGCTTTGCTACTGGTGCACTTGCAACTGGAGCGGCAGCCACTGCGCCTTCTTCTAACTCTTCAACTACTACATCATAAGCTGTTCCGTTTACTGTAATTCTATAATTTTTCATCTATCTATTCCTCCTGAACATTTACACTCTTTTTCTAGCGCGACGGATGGACTTAACTACCAACTTATCGGCTGAAACTGCATTTGTAGTTTGGCAAGAAGCCATAATTGCTGCTGTGATAACTGCAACTAATTCTGCATCATCCACAAGCTCCTCTTCCTCCTCCTTGGCTACAACTTCAACTGGCGCTGGAGCAGGCTTTTTAACGGGAGCTGGCTGTGCATTTTTCTTACTAAATTTTTCCTGAATCGCAGGAATATATTTGAATAATGAAATGATAAAGGAAATAAAAATCAAAACGACAAATACAGTTCCCATACCCATAACAGTATTCAATAATGCTCGTAATATCATCTCACATTCACTCCTTATTATACTGTGCCGTGTTTCTTAGCAGGAACATTATCCTGTTTTGTAAATAACATCTCAAAAGCTGCAATGATGCGTTTTCTTGTCGCATCTGGCTCAATAATATCATCTACATAGCCGCGTTTTGCCGCTGCCATAGCACTTGACTGGAGTTGTTCATACTCACTTGCCTTCTCAGCAATAAAAGCTACCTTATCTTCGCTCTTTGCAATCTCATCTGCGTATATAATTTTTACAGCTTCCTTTGCATCCATCATGCCAACTTTAGCATCTGGCCAGGCAAACTCAATATCTGCACCGATAGATTTAGAGTTCATTGCAATATAAGGTGTTCCGAAAGACTTACCTACTAAAAGATTTACCTTTGGCACTGTCGCAGTTGCAAATGCATAAGTCAATTTTGCTGCTGCCTTTGCAATTGTCTTTTCCTCGTGAACAGTTGCCTTAAAGAATGATGCGTTAGAAACGCTAAGTACAGGAATAGAAAATGCATCACAAAGTTTCACAAACTCTGCTGCTTTATAAGCTGCCTTGGAGGAAAGTGCTCCCTTAGACTCTGTACATTGATTACCAATACAACCAACTGTCACACCGTTTAAACGAATAAATCCTGTAATCATATCCTTTGCATAGTCTTTCTTACATTCTACAAATATCTGATTATCTGCAATTAAAGTAAAGATAGATGCCGCATCCTCCTCATAAGCGTCTAGCTCAGGAATAATACGGTTCAAATCATCTGTGCAATCTTCAAAATTACTATTGTCTTCAAAGTTTGCAGGAAGCATTGCAACTAACTGACGAAGTCTTCCAAGCACTGCCAACTCATCCTCTTCTACGAAATCCACAGAGCTTACATTCTCCTTCTGGAAATTGGCACTTGAAGTATCCAATTTCTCTTTGCTGCTTCCATCTAATGTATTAGGACTATTTACGAATAATGCACCATTTTCTTTTTCCATTACAGTCAAATCTGTGAGAGTTGGAATAAGGCCTGCGCCACCACCACATATTCCAAACACACCGCTTAACTGCATAATAGATCCAGATGCAAGTGACATCATCTGAAATAATTTACCAAAACTTCCAAGTCCATCTACTGCCTCTTGAAGTCTAAGACCAGCACAGTCAATTAAACCGACAACTGGCGCTCCAACCTTCATAGCGAGCTCATAAATATGCTCAATTTTCCTAGCATGCATCTCACCGATGGATCCCCCAAGTACTGCATAGTCTTGGCTGTAAACGTATACAAGACGTCCATCCACAACACCATAACCAGTGATAACACCATCACCTGGGTTCTCAGAAGCGTTCATGTTAAAATCTGTACTTCTGCTTGTCACATAAGTCCCAACTTCAACAAAACTTGACTCATCAAGAAGAGATTCTATTCTTTCTCTTGCTGACATTTTTGTCTTACTCATTTTTTGCCCTCCATTATTTATTCTTTTTTCTCTCTGCCATAATAAAAGAAAACCAAATTTTTTCCGATTATAAGTTTAACAAACTTTTACCCTCTTTGCAAGAGGGTTCTTGTATATTTTGATATTTTTTTGACATTCTTTATTAAATTATTTTTTATTTTTCCCAAAAAATCATCCTATTTTAGCGAATTATTTTCTATATTTTCTGTTTTCAACTTTTATTATTTATTTTTTTCTTTAAACTTCTTTTGTATTATAGTATTAATCTGTCTTTATTAAAGAAATTTTTCGTAGAATTCATAACTAAGTCTCTATAAAAAATTTTTCGCACATGGGATATTTTGTCCTATTTTATCGTATATCATCATAAAATACTTTTTTCGTTCTTCACTTTTTTATATAAAATTTAATATTTCTCCCAAAAAGTACAAAAAAGAAGAGAAGAATCATTTATTTCCTCTCTCCATCGAGTCCGTAAATCTTATACTCGGTTTATAATGACCACAGCTTTTTATTATATACCAGTCTGTTAAAAATTGCTATACATTTATTCAACAAATTTTCTATATCCTGTCTCAAAATCTACTTCATTTTTCAACGGTTTTCCCGCCAAATATGCTCTCAAATTTTCTCCCGCAATCAAAACTGCCGTATCTAAAATATGCTGTGTATGATAATTTCCCGCAATATGTGGTGTAATCAAGAGGTTTTTTACATCCCAGAGTGGTGAATCTGCTGGAAGTGGTTCTATCTCCGCCACATCAATGGCTGCCCCTCCAATCATTTCACTTTCCAAAACTCTAATTAATTCTTCTGTTGAAATAAGATTTCCTCTTCCGACATTCAATAAAACAGCATCTTTTTTCATAAGAGCAAACTTTTCACTGTTAAAAAGATGATATGTCTCCTTTGTTCCTGGCAAAGAACAAGCTATAATATCCGCCTGTGGAAGCAATTCCTCTAACTTATCCAGCTGATAAAGTTCATCTAAATACTCTGGCTTATCTGCCTTATTTTTTCTAATTCCAATGACACGACTTCCTAATGCATGCATTCTCTTAGCAAACTCTCCTCCGATATCTCCAAGTCCTAAAACAAGGGTAGTACTGCCAAATATCGTCGTCACATTTCCCTCATCCTGCCAAAGATGCTGCTTCATATTATCTTGATATATATTTAATTTTTTCTTTAAATAAAATACTTGTGCAAGCATATGCTCTGCAATACTTCTTCCATATGCACCTGTAGCATTACAAAGCTTTACTCCCTCCCCTAAAAGACCTGGCTCTGTAAACTGTGCGGCTCCTGCACTGTCAAGCTGTAAAAATTCTAATTTTTTCGCATCTCTTAAATATTCTACTTTTACATTTCCAAGAATAATATTGGCATTTTCTACTTGCTCCTTTGTCGCTTTTGCCGCACGGTATACATATTCAAACTCCATTCCCTCACCAATTTTTTCTAAATACTCTTTATGTTTTTGTTGGACTGGAATAGTCACTAAAATCTTTTTCATAAATCATTCACTCTTCTCTTATGACTTTAATCATAATAGAAGAATCAACCTCCTTTCTATTTACATGCTCTTTCTAGGTTCTATAAATTGTAGATGCCTATATTTTAACCTCTTCAATTCATCGATTTGCACAATAATTATAACAATTTTTTGTTAGTTTTTCCATTGACAAAAGCAACAATTTATATTTACAAAATTTGTAGAAACGTTTATATATTATCAACTATCATAATCCAAATATTTGCTCTCAAAGTATAAAAACCAAGTATGATTAAAGATAGATTACGAAAATAAATTTTTTCCTTTTCTTGCAACAAATGATATATTTTTTTACACTAGTATAATATAACTTATGAGAATACATAAAGTATATTATCTTAGCAATAAAAGGAATTCCATATATTTTACACGATTATAATCTTAAATTTAGCTAAAATTAAAAGAGGGGGGATACTTATGAATACTGAAAAAAATGTTGAGTTTTTTATCAACCAATATGAACTTGTATACAAAGATTTATATCGATTTGCTTTATATACATTGAAAAACCCACATGACGCCGAAGATATTGTAAGTGAAACAGTTACGGATGCCTACGCAAGCTTTTCCAAACTTCGAAATCTTAGCTCATTTCGTTCTTGGATTTTTCGTATTTTATCTAATAAATGCAAACAAAAATTAAAGGAATACATAGATAAAACTACAGAACTCCCAGACACACTCATAAATACTTCAAATGATTTAACAGAAGATTTACAAATCAAAACCGTCTTTTCCTCTCTTCCAAAGGAGGAGCGTCTTATTTTATCTATGGATATTTTCGCAGGATATACAAGTAAGGAGATTGGAAAAATCTTAAACATGAATGAAAATACAGTTCGCTCAAAAAAGAGTCGAGCCTTAAAAAAATTAAAAGAACAACTAAATTATTAAGAGGTGAATAATATGGATGAATTTAAAAATAATTTAAAAAATAGCGCCGAAAATATAGAAATTCCAGATAATCTATCGCCAGAAAAAATGAGAGAAAAATTAAATACATTAGATTTATTAAACTCTCAAAAAAATACTACAAAAAATCCATTTATAAGAAAAAAAACAGGGAGTATTGTCGCTGCTGCCGCCTCCCTTATACTAATTACTGCCGCAGTTTTATATTTTAATCAACGAAATATGCCTTCCACTGCTTCCAAAGATATTGCTGCTTCGAATAATGCTGAGATTGCAACCGCACCAGATTCTTCATCTACTCCCGATGAAAGTAATAAAACAGATTCCCAAAAAATAGTTGACTCCTCCAAACTTTCTGAATTTTATTATACTACAACTTACGATGATATTAAAAAGAAAGTAAAAACTGCATGGTCAGAGTCTATAATTTTATCTGATGAAATCGCCTATACAGGAAATACAAAACAAGCTGTCGAGGAATCCGCTGAGATTGCAACAGAAACCTCCATAGATACTGCAGATACTAGTACTTCCCGCTCGACAGGCTCCTATTCCTCCACAAATCTCCAAGTTGAAGGAGTGGATGAGGGAGATATTATCAAGACTGACGGAAAATATTTTTATATTTTGACTACAACAAACCAAATTCGTATCGTAGATGCTAAAACATTAAAAGAAATTTGCACACTCTCTAACGAAATTGAAAAAAATGAGGTGCATTATTCAGAAATATATATATCAGATAACCGTCTTATTTTAGCTGGAAATATTTATAATAGCAGCCTAAAAAAACAGGCAGAAGATACCTACTATATGGATAGCTCATCCCAAACGATCCTTGCAACCTATGACTTATCCAATCCAAAAGCTCCCAAACTAATTGGAACAATTTATCAAGACGGCATTTATCGCACTTCACGAAAAATAGGTGATTACGTATATCTTTTTAGTGATTACTCCTATTATCCTAATACTATGCCAGAATATTATAGATATGATACAGCAGAACAATCTTCTTTTGAAACCGATACGACAGATGACACTAAGATTATCCCAACAATCAATCAGACAGCAATTCCAGCAGACAGTATTTATATATCAAAAGAAATTTCAAGCTGTAGCTATCTCGTTATCTCTTCTGTCAACTTAAAAAATCCATCTAAAACATTAGACGAAAAATCTTTAATGCAGTCAGGAGATGACTTCCATATTACAAAAGAAAGTATCTATGTATTACAGACAGCTTGGAATACAAATCATACTCAAACAAATATTATTCGTTTTTCCTTCCAAAATGGAAAAATCTCTCCTGTCGACGCTGCTTCTTTAGACGGAGAGCTTACCGATACCTTTGCTGTCAACGAATCAGACTCCTATCTTCGAGTTCTTCTCACAGACTGGTCCTCAAATGCCTCTGTACAGACTAATTCTGTCTATGTGCTGAACGATAAGATGAAAGTAGTTGGAAAGATTCAAAATCTTGCTCCTGGAGAGACAATTTATTCTGCCAGATTTATGGGAGATATCGGATATTTTGTAACCTATCGAAATACAGATCCTCTTTTTAGTGTGGATTTTTCCGATCCTAAAAACCCACAGATTATCGGTGAATTAAAAATTACTGGATTCTCGGAATATTTGCATTTTTATGGAAAGGATAAGCTTTTTGGTCTAGGTAGAGAAACAGATTCAAATACAGGAGAATTTTTAGGAATTAAGCTATCTATGTTTGATATTAGTGACCCAAATAACGTAAAAGAAGAAAAGAAACTTATTCTAAAGGGAATCGATGAATGTGATGCGCTTGATGATTATAAGGCAGTTTTAGTCGATACTGAGAAAAATCTTATCGGTTTTTCTATAAAAAATTATAAAAACGGAGTTTATAACTATAATTATCTTATCTTCTCCTACAATGAAAAGGATGGATTTATAAAAAAATTAGACTATAGTTTTACAAAAAATTCTTATATGTATTCAAATGCTATTAGAGGAATTTATATTGATTCTCTTCTCTATATTATACAAGAATCTGAAATTGTATCATTTGATATGAATGATAACTTTAAACAGCAAAAAAAACTTTCTCTAAATTAAATTGCAAATATATAGGGGAGCTATTGAAAAATTTTTCTTCCATGGCTTCCCTATATAAAATACTTTTTTTATAAATTTCACTCTTTTTTTAAATAAGTATAATAAGTATATGGAATTTCTCCATCCACATATTTTATTATTTCTCTTTCAAAGGCATCCTCATTAAAAACAGGAAAATATTTATCTCCCTCTATCACTTTTTCAATCTCTGTGATATACATTCTCTCCACAAGAGAAAGAGCCTCTTCGTATAGTTTTTCTCCCCCTGATACAAAAACATCCTTTTTCTCCCAGTTCTTTTTAGCCAATTCTAGGGCTTTCTCTAAGGATTTCACAGTAATACAATGTTCTTGATCAAAATTTTTTGTCCTTGACACAACAATCGTCTCTCGATTTGGAAGTGGAAAGCCTATTTCCTCATACGTATTTCGTCCCATAATAATAATATTTCCTGTTGTAAGCTCTTTAAAACGCTTTTTTTCTCCGTCAATATCCCAAGGAATTTTTCCATCTTTCCCAATCACTCTATTTTTTGAAAATGCCACTATCAATGCTAACATATTATTTCCTCTCTATTTTCCCTTTTCTATCCCTAAGGAAGTTATATATTGTTCATAATACGTTAAAACTTGTATTATTACAAGAAAAAACTCTTCTTTTATCCAAGTTTTTACATCGATTTCATACAAAGATTTTTCTTACTAATCATTTTTTAATGCAGAGATTTTCGTTTTTCTTGTATCGCCCTTAAAATAATTTCTCTTGCCCTTTTCGCCTCATTTTTATCCATATCAGGAACTCCCTTTAACGGATACTCTATTCCAAGATTTTCATATTTCACTTTTCCCATTGTATGATACGGAAGCACTTCTAATCCTGTCAGATTTTTAAAACCTCCAATTAATTTTCCAAGTGTCTCTAATTCCTCTTTAGAATCTGTAATTCCTGGAACCACTACATGGCGAATAATCATTGGTATTTTGGCCTCTTCTAATGCTTTAGCAAAAGCAATGACCGCATTTTGTTTTTGACCTGTAAGCTTTAAATGTCCCTCTGGCATACTATGTTTTATATCTAAAAGCACTAAATCTGTCACTCTAAATAAGCGCTCAAATTCTTTTTTTCTTTTTTCACTATAAACAATGCCAGATGTATCCAAACAAGTATGAATTCCCCTCTCTTTTGCCTTTTCATACAAATCAATCAAAAATGGAAGCTGCAAAAGTGCTTCCCCACCTGTTGTCGTAAGACCACCTTTTTTATAGAAACTTTTATTTCGATCATATTTTTCCAAAATCTCCTCCACTGTCATCTCCATTCCTCCTTTTAAAGCCCAAGTATCTGGGTTATGGCAGTATTGACAGCGCATTGGACATCCTTGAAAGAATATAACAAAACGAACTCCGGGACCATCTACGGTCCCGAAGCTCTCTATTGAATGAATGCGTCCTTTTATTTGATTACGCTCTTCCATCTTTTTACATTCCCTCATGGAATGTTCTGGAAATAACCTCATCTTGTTGTTCTTTTGTCAACTTATTAAAGTTTACTGCATATCCAGAAACGCGAACAGTAAGCTGTGGATATTTCTCTGGATGAGCCTGTGCATCTAATAAAGTCTCTTTTGTAAATACGTTTACATTTAAATGATGTCCGCCTTTTTCAGCATATCCATCCAATAAATTTACTAAGTTATCAACTTGTGCGTCACTAATTTGCATTTTAATTTCCTCCTTAATTTCATTAATCTTACTTATTAATCATCTACTTCTACATCGATTTCTGTTGCATTTGGCTCCATTGCACAGCATGGCTCAAGTTCAATTGCAATCTCATCAAATATAACTTTATCTTCTTTTCCAAGAGCACCTGGAATAATAGAAAATGTATTAGAAATTCCATCTTGTGCATCTTTAAAAGGAAGTTTTGCCACAGAACTTAAGGATGCTACTGCACCATTCTTATCTCTATTATGCATTGGGTTTGCACCTGGCGCAAAAGGCTGACCAGCTTTTCTTCCATCTGGTGTAGAACCTGTTGCTTTTCCATAAACTACGTTAGATGTGATGGTAAGAATAGAAGTTGTCTTAATACCACCTCTATATGCATGATTTCCTTGAATATATTTCATGAAATCATGTACTACGTCGTAAGCAATATCATCTACTCTATCATCATCATTTCCGTATTTAGGGAAGTCTCCTTCTACCTCATAATCTACAACAATTCCATTTTCATCACGGATTGCTTTTACTTTTGCATACTTAATGGCAGATAAAGAATCGGCTACTACAGAAAGTCCTGCGATACCTGTAGCAAACCAGCGAGTTACTTTTCTGTCATGTAGTGCCATCTGAATACGCTCATAGCAATATTTATCATGCATATAGTGAATAATATTGAGAGCATTTACATATACACAAGCAAGCCATTTCATCATATCTTGGAAGCGATCCATAACTTCATCATAATCTAAATACTCAGATGTGATTGGACGATATTTTGGACCAATTTGCTTTTTAGATACCTCATCTACACCACCGTTAATTGCATAGAGCAAGCATTTTGCTAAGTTTGCACGCGCACCAAAGAACTGCATCTCTTTTCCAACTCGCATAGAAGATACGCAGCATGCAATCGCATAATCATCACCATGTGTTACACGCATTAAATCATCATTCTCATACTGAATAGAAGATGAAAGAATAGACATCTTAGCACAGTATTTCTTAAAGTTCTCTGGCAATCTTGTAGACCATAAAACAGTTAAGTTTGGCTCTGGAGCTGGTCCTAAATTTGTCAATGTATGCAAATAGCGGAAGGACATTTTAGTTACTAATGGACGGCCATCGATTCCCATACCACCGATGGACTCTGTTACCCATGTTGGGTCACCAGAAAAAATTGTATTATACTCAGGTGTTCTAGCAAATTTAACCATACGAAGTTTCATAATAAAATGATCCACAAATTCTTGAATCTGCTCTTCTGTATAAGTGCCATTTGCTAAATCACGCTCTGCATAAATATCAATAAACGTAGAAGTACGTCCAAGGGACATAGCCGCACCATTCTGCTCTTTTACTGCTGCTAAGTATCCAAAATATGTCCACTGAATTGCCTCTTTTACATCTTTTGCTGGTTTAGAAATATCACAGCCATAGATTTTACCAAGTTCTTTTAACTCACCTAATGCGCGAATCTGCTCAGATAATTCTTCTCTCTCTCTTGTTACATCAGAGTACATAATTGTTCTTGTACCATTTTTCTGATTCTTTTTATCCTCGATCAGACGATCTACACCGTAGAGCGCAATACGTCTATAATCACCGATAATACGACCTCTGCCATAGGCATCTGGCAAACCAGTGATGATATGACTAGAACGACACGCTCTCATCTCAGGTGTATAAGCATCAAATACACCTGCATTATGTGTTTTCCTATACTTTGTAAAAAATTCTACGATCTCAGGATCTACTTGATATCCATTATCTTCACAAGCTTTCATTGCCATACGGATACCACCATTTACATGAAGCGCTCTCTTTAATGGTTTATCTGTTTGAAATCCCACAATTGTCTCTTTCTCTTTATTTAAGTAAGCAGCTCCATGAGAAGTGATTGTGGATACAATCTTTGTATCCATATCGAGAACGCCACCCTTTTCGCTCTCCTCATGAAATAATTCCATAACTTGATCCCATAATTCTGTTGTTGCCTGTGTGGAATCTGCTAAGAAAGATTCATCTCCTACATATGGTGTGTAGTTTTTCTGAATAAAATCTCTAACATTAATTTCTTTCTCCCAAATTCCTCCACAAAATGAAGTCCATTCTTCTCTCATAAGTTCCTCCTGTCTGCTATCAATTAAATATAATATATATTTAATTAGTTTAATCTAACAATAATTAGAATATACTAATGTTAATTATTTGTCAATATTTTCATTGAAACATTTTATCATCTGCACTTTTTTGTCCTCTAATGAAAAATTTTATTACTATAAATATTTACGAATAAGTTCTCATAAGCTATATTGGTTAATATGTTTAAATTTTTAAAATTATTTAAAAAATTTTAAAAAAACACTTGCATTTTTCTTTTGGCTATGCTATACTTCATATTGTCGTTAGGACATGAGGCCTGTTGGTCAAGGGGTTAAGACGCCGCCCTCTCACGGCGGAAACAGGGGTTCGATTCCCCTACAGGCTGCTTTGAACAGATTTTAAGTTGGATTTGTTCTACAAAACACTTGCATTTTTAAAGAATGTATGTTATATTGCATATCGTTGTTAAAACATAAGGCCTGTTGGTCAAGGGGTTAAGACGCCGCCCTCTCACGGCGGAAACAGGGGTTCGATTCCCCTACAGGCTGCTTCGAACAGATTCAATTGAATCTGTTCTTTTTTTATTTTATTTTTCCAATTAAAAAACTGTACCTCTCATAGCAATTACGCCCTTCTCACATAAAGTACAGTTTCTTATTCTTTTTATACTATTTAGTTTTATGTTTCTTTTATAAATTTATTCTTGCAAGTTGGACAAGTAATTTTTACCTTTCCTTGTCTCTTTGGAATTCGAATTGCTTGATTACAATAAGGGCAATTAAAATACACATAATTTGGGTCAAATCTTTGTTCTCGCTTTCTTTGCTCCCTTTTCTTTTGTTCTCTCGCAAGAGCTTCCGCTGCTCTTTTTTCTTCTTCTTTTTTCCTTTGTTCCTCTCGCTCTTTTCTCTCCTTTTCTCTCTGTCTTAGCTCATCCTCTTTCTTTTCTATCTCACTCTTTTCCTCTTGCTTCTCCTTTGCAATGACGACTTTCTCCTCTGATTCTTTTATCTCTTCTTCTATCTGTTCTTTCCCTTCTTCTACCTTCTTCGTAGTTTTTTGCTTAACTTTTTTATTTTTCTTTTCAATTTTTTTTCTTTTTCTCTCTTCTCTCTCCTCCTCGGTTTCTTCTGAACTCGGCATAAAGAAAGAACAAAATTTCACAAATAATCGATTTTCCTTTTTTCTCCACTCCAAGTTTTGAGAAAACATTCGATAACTACAAAGCAGTATAAAAATTAGGCAGACGATACAAGCCCAAACTGCTTTTTCTTCCGGTAAAAAAATATATATAAAATATGACACTAAACTAAGACATAAAAATAATAAATTTAACTCGTCTATTCCACATCGATTTTTCATAAATTGTTGAATTTTTCGCATCTTATCTTTCCTCTCCCTAATTACCATAAAATATAGTATCTATTTTCTATCCAATCTCCAAAATTTCAGCATTATCATACCATATTTCCTTTTTTAATACAATCAAGAGAATTTACGAATCTTTCCCATAAATAATGTCTATCCACTTTGCCCTCAAAAGTAAAAATAATTTTTTTCCTATCTGCACACAAAAAGCTGCCAAAATAATACCAATACTGTCAATAAAGACATCTCTTAATGCTGCCTCTCTTCCAGATACAAAAAGCTGATGAAACTCATCTAATCCTGCACAAATAATAGCACAGATAATCAGAATAAAAATAAATTTCTTTTTTTTATCTGATACACAAAATATGGAATTGTCATAGCAAGTTCAAGCAAGAAAAACTCTGTCACATGTCCAGCTTTTCTTACATAAAAATGAATTCCTTCGACTCTTTGTTCTATCGTATTACTATCAAATTCTTCTTCTATTATTTTTCCCTCTATCTCCACTATCTTATAAGTTATGCCACGACTTAACTGTGATGAGGCATCTCCCTTTTGCCCCGAAAATGAAAAAATAATGCATAGCATAAAGATAGTAGGTAAGAAAGAAACTATCTTTAATTTCTGTCCCATAGAAGAAAGTATAGCATTTTTTCTTTCAAAAGTAAATGACCGTATTTTTTATAATATAATAAAAAGGCTATTCTCATAGCCTGAACCATCTTCCAAAACTTCGACTAAACATCCAATAATTGAAAGTAAGTTTCATATTGCTCTATAAAATAGCCTTTCTCATTTCTATTAGGAACAACGAATTTGAAGTTCCTCCCATCTTCTATCTATTTCCTGCTGGAACTGGACAATTAATTCTTCATTTCCTTTCTTAAAGAGGTGTTTAAATCTTCCCTGTACTCTTAAAAAATCTTCGATTGGAAGTTTTTTCTTAGGTGCATAGTTTAACGTCCATTTACCATTTTCTACCTCAAATAATGGCCAATAGCAAGTCTCCACTCCTAATTTACAAATTTCCATCAAATCTTCTGTCGGATATCTCCATCCTCTTGGACATGGAGCCATAACATTTAAAAGAGCTGCTCCCTCTGTATAAATTGCCTTCTCAGCCTTTGTATGAATATCTCTAAAATTACCAAGGAAGGTTGTCTGTGCAACATAAGGAACCCTATGCGCCGCAATAATCTCTGCTAAATCCTTACGGTACTGCACCTTACCGTTAGATTCTTTTCCAGCTGGTGTTGTTGTCGTATCTGCGAACATTGGTGTTGCAGAAGAACGCTGAATTCCCGTATTCATATATGCACCGTTATCATAACATACATACACGAAGTCATGATTTCTCTCCATCGCACCAGATAGAGACTGGAATCCAATATCATATGTACCGCCATCTCCACCAAGTGTAATGAATTTATAATTATCTTTTATCTTTCCTCGTTTTTTAAGAGCCTTATAAGCAGTCTCAACACCACTCATTGTCGCTCCAGCATTCTCAAATGCGTTGTGAATATAGCTATCCTCGTATGCTGTGTATGGATACATAAACGTGGAAACTTCCATACATCCTGTCGCATTTCCAATTACTGCATGATCTCCCTCATGAAGTGCGCGAAGCACTGCTCTAAGGGCGATTGTACCGCCACATCCAGCACACATTCTATGACCTGGAGCCACGCGCTCTGGCTGGCTCATTACTTCTTTTAAATTATATCTCACTCTCTTTGCCATTTTGCGTCCTCCTAGTCTCTAAGTCCAATATATTGATACTGCTCAACTTCATTTCCATTTTCTACTAATTCTTCCATCTGCTCAAATACCTTCTTGGCATCCTCCACACGGAAATCTCTTCCACCTAATCCATAAATATAATTGCGAACTTCTGTGAAGATTTTTGCATGATAGAGTGCCGTTGTCACCTCTACCCCGAGTGGAGCACCGTGTGCGCTAAAACTATCATCTCTATCTAAAATCGCAACACCTTTTACATTTTTTAATGCAGCCGCAATCTCCTCTCCCGGGAATGGTCGGAATACTCGAATCTTTAATAATCCAACCTTTTTTCCCTCTGCGCGAAGCTCATCAATGGCATCTTTTGTCGTACCAGCTGCAGACCCAATCATAACAATGGCATAATCGGCGTCATCCAATTTATACTCTTCAAAAAACGCATAGGAACGTCCTGTAAGCTCCTCATATTTTTTAGCAATATCTAAAATAACCTGTTTTGCATTTTTCATCGCCTCTGTCTGAGCTTTTTTAGATTCCATATAGTAATTAGATACCGCATAAGGTCCTACTGCCATTGGACAATCTACATTGAGAAGAAAATTTTCCGGCTCATACTCACCGACAAATGTTCGTACTTCCTCGTCAGATAATAACTCGATATTTTCTACCGCATGACTTGTGATAAAACCATCCTGACAAATCATAATTGGTAAATGTACATCTTTATGTTCAGCAATTGGATATGCCTGAATAAAATTATCATAAGCTTCCTGGTTATTTTCCGCATAAATTTGAATCCATCCCGAATCTCTCGCACCCATACTGTCAGAATGGTCACAGTTAATATTAATAGGACCGCTAAGTGCCCGGTTTACTAAAGCTAAAACAACAGGAAGACGGTTAGATGCTGCCACATAAAGCTCCTCCCACATAAGTGCAAGACCACAAGAAGAAGTTGCTGTGAGCGCTCTCGCTCCCGCTGCACTCGCACCAATTGTCGCACTCATAGAGCTATGCTCACTCTCAACTGGAATAAACTCTGTATCCATCTCACCATTTGCAATATAGGCAGAGACATACTGTGGAATCTCTGTAGAAGGCGTGATAGGGAAAGCAGGCATAACATCAGGATTAATCTGCTTAATCGCAAGGCTCACCGCCTCATTTCCAGATAAACGATCTCGAATTGCCATTTTATTTTCCCTCCTTCATCATAATCGCCCCAAACGGACAGACTTTCGCACAGATTCCGCATCCTTTACAATGATCTAAATCAAACTCAGCTCTCTCACCGTTAAAAACTGGAATACTACTATCTGGGCATACTGGTGCACAAAGTAAACATTGTGTACATTTTTCCGCATCAAAAATTGGTGTGCATGTTCTCCACTCACCTGTATTGAAATATTTTGAAGTTCCTCCTGCATAAATTTGATTTCCCTCAGTCAAATCACGCCAGGAGCTTTGTTCTGTAATTTTTAAAATATCCGTAGCTATCTTATTAGCCATACTATACCTCCTGTAAAACCATCTTGAGGGCATTCATATTGCCACTTATTACTTCGGGTTTCTTTGCAAATTTATGTTTATAAGAATTTTCCATCTCTCTTAAAAATGTTGCTCTGTCGATAACTCCACTAATTGCAACGATAGCTGCAAGCATCGGAGAATTTGGAAAATATTTTCCGAGCGTTGCCATGGAAATGCGATGAGCATCAATCGTGTACACTTTTCCTTCATATCCGCGAAGATGTGGAATAATCTCTTCCTTACTCTTTGCTGTATTGACAATAATTGCTCCATCTTTACTGAGACCATTTGTCACATCCACGTCCTCTAATAAAGTCTCATCTACAACTACTACAAAATCTGGATCATAAATATTGGAATGTACACGGATTGGGTCAGCACTAATCCTGTTGTAAGCTGTGATAGGAGCTCCCATACGCTCTGGACCGTACTCTGGAAATCCTTGCACATACTTTCCTGTCTGAAATGCCACATCTGCCAAAAGAAGCGCTGCAGTTTTTGCACCCTGTCCCCCGCGTCCATGCCAACGAATTTCTACTGTATTTTTCACTGTTTTTCCTCTTTCTATCTGTAATTTCATCATACCAAAGAACATCGCCTATGCTATTTCACAAGGTATTAGTTGTCATTTTCTTATCTCTTATATTTACTCTGCCTCCCCAGTAATTAACCATGGAGATGGCTGTGCTACAAATACACTATTTTTATTAATCTTAGAAACCGCAATCTGAGTCACTTCCATATTTTTAATATTATAAATCTTAAAAATACTCTTAATGCTGGATAAAATATCTAACTCTAATGTATAAATGACAAATTTCATCTTTGGATTTTTCAAAAGTAGACTTTGAATCTCCTCCTCCAACTTATTCGTTGCCACGATAAAAGACAATCTCGGAACTGGCATACTATCCAAAGACTCCTTGCTCAAATCCGGAACAATCTGTACATTTCTCACACCAAACTGCTCAATATTTTGCTCCATCGTATCTTGGTCATCCTCATGATACTCAACCGCAATAATATTGCCATAGCTTGCCGCCATCGCTGACTCAATAACGATACTCTCCCCACTGACAATACAAATTGTGTCATTGGCATCTATCTCAAGCATACTCATAATAACCGCACGAATTTCATTGCCGACATACCGAACAGAACCTCTTGTGAAATTTTCATTTTTAATACCAATCTGATAGGATTCTCTTGTGTTTTCATTCATCACTAAAAATACAGTTGGAGCTTTTAATTTTACATTTATCAAATTTTTAATTTTTGTATGTACTGGCTGCTCTGTCGGCTCAGTTCCCTCGCTATACCAAATATCGTACTCACCGAGTCCCGCAATCCAAAATTCATAAAAAATATCCTCATGCTCCCCATCTGCAAACACCATCACTCGTTTATGAGTGCGAATTGCTGGAATAACATTTCTCTCTTTACCACATATATTCAATAACATAAATTTTTCTGGGCTTGTCTCAATCAAATTCGCATAGTAGCCCAACCAAGATAAAATATTCTCACTCGAAAATACAGGTTTATTTTCTGTCATTATTCAACCCTCCTTAGTATTCTTCTTTTTTTCTAAAAGCATTTTTTATCATATCATTTATTTTAAAAAGATACAACTACCTTTTTCGTAAAACCTGAAGGATTTGATTGTTAAAATTTCAACAATTTCTTAATGGATAATTTTTGATAATATTTAGCCAATACATCGCTGAGAGTCTCCCAATATAAAAAAAGAGAGAACTTGTCACCCAATCAAGTTCTCTCTTTCTTTATATCCTTAAAACACCCAATTTTTCTTGTCTTCTTGATCTATCCCTTTTCGTTCGCACCAAAGTCCTATATCCGCCATCCAATCTTCTATCATTTCTACATCAAACATATGAATTTTATGTGTTTTGCTATAGTCAAACTCACATGTTTTATTTTCTGTATGTATAATAAAATCTTGTTCTGGCTCTTCTAGCTTTGCAGTTACTTTGGCTAGAAGAGTGGACTTATTCTCCAAGGAATGATTTAACAATCTTTCGTACTTCGCAAGTAGCGCTTCCTCTTTCTCCTCGTCCACAGGATCTTGGTATATGCAAAGAACAATTCCGTTTTGTCCGTATAGCATATCCAAAAGATCAGGGGACAACTCCTTCTCCAAATCAAGAATCAGAAGCTCTATGCGTTCCTTTTTCATTTGCTCATATGAGATAGATTGTAGATATACAATAAAATATCCATCTGTCTCACTCTTTAGTGTGATCTGTTCTTTTTTTGCCGAACTAGACAATCTCACTATTTCTTCTCCAGCTTTGCAGAACAATGCAGCTAAAAAGCTACTTAATTTTGTCTTACTCGCAATTACAGTATCCACTTGCTATTACATCGTCTTTGTGGCAACTACGTCTACACCAAGGCCAAGCACATCCTTGATAACAACATCACCGCAGTTTACAGGAGAAGTTACTGTTACTTTTGCGATTTCTTCCATAATCTCAGGAATCTTTCCTTTTGGAATATCACTGTTTGTCTTTACTGGAATTCTACGGTAAGCTGCATTCTCGATGCGTGCTGTAGAAGTAATGACACGTGTTGGATTTACCAATTCTTTCTTTCCGTACTCAGCGCCGCGTGGACAGGAATTTCCTTTTACGCTGTAGCCATTTTCTTCATCTACTTTTAAGTGGCATCCCTTAGGACACACGATACAAATTAATTCTGTCATGTCTATTCGCCATCCTTTCTAATAGAAATCGTAATCTCATTATCAACTACCTTATCTAAGAACACCTTAGGAATTGCGATTTTTTCCATCTCACCTGGAGCCATATGCTCTCTCTTAAACTTCGCAATCTCCTCTCCGCCTGTTGTAACAGAAATAATAACATCTTTATAAACATTATTTACACGGAAGAATACTTCAATTTTCTTATCTACGTTAGCTGGACGAACCTTCTGAGGTACTGTATAGTTGACAGCATTTCCATTCTTTAAGTAAATACATCCCTCATCAGATACTTCACCGTTCTTAATATAAGCAGCTGCACTAGCTCCAGCTCTCTGGCTCTCAGCTGTAACGAAATCTACTAAGTCATGTACATGAACAACGTTTCCACTTGCAAATACACCAGCAATGGATGTCTCCATATTTTCAAATACAACTGGTCCATTTGTTCTTCTATCCATCTCAAGACCTACTGCTCTTGATAACTCATTTTCTGGAATCAAACCTACAGATAAAAGTACAGTATCTACATCAAATACAATCTCTGTTCCAGGAATTGGCTTTCTGTCCGGACCAACCTTTTGTACTATAACTTCTTCTACTCTATCCTTACCTTTAATATCTGTAATGGTATGAGCTAAGTATAGAGGAATATTGTAATCTTCCAGACATTGTACGATATTACGTGTCAAACCGTTGGAATAAGGCATTAACTCGACACAAGCAACAACCTTAGCACCCTCTAATGTCATTCTTCTAGCCATAATAAGTCCAATATCACCAGAACCTAAAATCAATACTTTCTTACCAACCATATAACCCTCGATATTTACATATCTCTGAGCTGCGCCTGCTGTAAATACACCAGCTGGACGGTCACCAGGAATAGCGATGGCACCTCTTGTTCTCTCACGACATCCCATATTTAATACGATGGATTTTGCTTCTAATAACATATATCCATCTTTTTTGTTCATCGCGTGAACTTTTTTATCTTCTTGAATCTCAAGAACCATTGTATCTAACATAATCTCGATATTGGTATCTTTTAACATCTCGATGAACTTACCTGCGTACTCAGGACCTGTAAGCTCTTCTTTAAAATGATGAAGACCAAATCCATTGTGAATACACTGATTCAAAATACCACCGAGCTCTCTATCACGCTCAATAATTAATACACTCTCTGCTCCATTTTTACTAGCTTCAATGGCTGCTGCAAGACCTGCAGGGCCGCCTCCTACTACTATTACATCATACAACATTATAAGGCACCTCCTGTTTTAGTTTCACCAGTGATAATGACTGTACCATTGCGATCTTGAACAACATCTGCTAATGGCATATTTAACTCTCTAGCAATAATTTCTTGTACCCTTGGTCCACAGAAACCACCTTGGCAGCGTCCCATACCCGGATTACAACGTCTCTTAATACCATCGATCGTTGTTGGAACGATATTTCTGTGAAGTGCATCTACGATTTCACCCTCTGTGATTGTCTCACAACGGCAAATAATTTTTCCGTAAAGTGGGTTTTTCTTAACAACCTCTGCTCTCTGTTCATGACTTAAATGTTTGAAGCGAAGAACTTTTCTTGTTCCGTCAAAATCTGCTTTCTCTTCTTTGGAAAGTCCCTCTGCCTGCATCCACTCAACAACGTCAACTGCTACTGCTGGAGCGGAGGAAAGTCCAGGAGAAGCCATACCTGCTAAGTTAAAGAATCCTTTTTCTCCCTCATAAATGAAGTAATCATGAATTCCAGTTCTCGCACGTAATCCTGCAAAGTTACGAATAGACTCTCTATAGTTGATAGAAGGAACAGACTTAAGTGCCTGTGAGCTAACGAAAGCCAATCCGTCTAATGTTGTAGATAAATCTTCTTCGTCCGTATTTTCTGAGTTTGGTCCTACAATAAGATTACCATGTACTGTTGGAGAAACTAAAACACCTTTTCCTTTTGCGTTTGGACATTGGAAGATAACATGTTTTACTAAGTCGCCCTGACTCTTGTCAAGCAAATAATACTCACCTTTATTTGGAGTAATTGTAAACTTCTTTTCATTAACCATTTCACTGATTTGGTCAGCTTGAACACCAGCTGCGTTACAGATAAATTGTGCTTCATATGTACCATTATTTGTTGTTACTTTATAACCGCCGTCAATCTTTTCAATATTCTCAACCTTTGTGTTAACTTTTAACTCAACGCCGTTCTTTACTGCCACTTCTGCCATTGCAAGTGCAAAATCCCAAGGACTAATAACACCAGCTGTCGGAGCAAATAAAGCCCCCTTTGCTTCTGGAGAAATATTTGGTTCTTCTGCTTTTAATTTGGCCTCGTCCCAAATTTCCATATCAGGAACACCGTTTACTACGCCACGATCATATAATTCTTTTAATGTTCCCAACTCTTCCTCACTAAATGCAACAACTAATGAGCCGATCTGCTCAAATGGGACGTCTAAATCTGCCACCATATTGCGAATCATCTCATTACCCTTTACATTATACTTCGCCATATCCGTACCTGGATCTGGGTCATATCCTGCGTGGATAATAGCACTATTAGCTTTTGTTGTTCCCATAGAGACATCATTTTCTTTTTCGAGAAGCAAAATATTAGTGTTATACTTGCTTAACTCATAAGCAGTGGCGCAGCCTGTAACTCCCGCACCAATAATAATTACGTCATACATATTAATTCCCTCCATCTTTTTTGTATAAAATGACTAAATAGTGAACCCACATATCGTACTGTGAATGCTACACAACAGAACTTTATCTAAAATAGTAAATCTCTTCTTTATAATATAAAGCTAAATACCAGCCAAGGTTTTCTATATATCACCTTCCAAAATTTTCTAATTTTAGAATATATTTCCTAAAAACAGAAATAATAAAACCAACGCAAATAAACCCAACCCTTCCATTGGTCTCTATTGCCTTGGCTCTCGTTCTCCAGCACTATTTATGTTATGCGTATACTATAACACATTTTGAATAATTTTTCAAGTGTTTTTGATAATTTTTTCATTTTTTTCTATTTACATATACCATAAACTATGGTCTGTTGTAGAAATCGCTATCACACCTGCATTTAATGCATTCAAAATATCCTCTTTTGTGGAAATTAACCCTCCTGCTATTACATTTGGATATACTTCCTCGCAAACGCGCTGCAACAATCTTGGAATAATACCTGGCATAATCTCAATAAAATCCGGATGAGATACTTCACTTTGCTTTTTTAAATTAGCAAGTGCCAAGGAATCTAATAAGAAAAATCTCTGAATAGTAAATAATCCAAGTTCTTTTCCTCTTTTTATAACAGAAGATCTCGTACTAATAATCCCATGTGCTCTCGTCTGTTCATTAATAAAATCAACTGCCACCTCCTTTGTCGATAAACCAGATATCATATCCATATGAACAAAAGCTAATTTCCCCGCATCCACAATCCTTTGTACAATATCCTTAATATTACAGACCGTTCCGTATAAAATAAATACAATCTTACAGTCTGCCTGCAGACTCTCCTCTAGTGCTTCGTCATCTCGAAGTGCCATAATAATAGGAAAATCTTCAAACATTTCCTGATACTCTTTCTTCACCAAAAATCCTCCTCCTTGAAATTTAAATTCTACTTTATTTATTTTACACTATATTTGCGTGTTTTTCCATATATATTTTCATTCTTTCTATAAAAAAGTCTATATAAATTAAAAAAATTTCCAAATTTATAATAAATAAACTTTTTTTACAGAGTAGCTCTCTTTTTTATGTCTAAATTAGTCAAAACAATCAATTTCTTTCTAATTCATATAAAACTTATTATACATTTTCTATGTTTTCTCAAAAAGCATTTGACTTTTTTTATGCAATATGATAGTATATATACAAATGAAAGTGCAGGGAAATGGGAGATGCAGATAAAGTGATAGGGTGTTACTTTGCTGTGTCTTTCTTTTTTAAACATGCATCAAAAGGAGGTTGTAGTTTTAGTTTTACTTTTACAAAATAAGTGCAAAAAGCCCACGCCTTCTGGTATGGGATAGATAGCACTCTCGGAAAAGAGCAATATGGGTGGTTACAAATTTAGGGTATTGTTTTTTTCTATGCAGGAAAACACCTTAACAACAAAACATGTATATTAGGAGGAGTTATTATTATGGAAAAGAAATATATTGCGGCACTCGATCAAGGAACAACTAGTTCAAGGTGTATCATTTTTGATAAAGACAACAACATGGTTTCTGTAGCTCAGAAAGAATTTCCACAGATTTATCCAAAGGCTGGATGGGTTGAGCATAACCCTATCGATATCTTCGCTACACAGCAGAGCGTATTAATGGACGCTATCAACTACGCTCCTACACCTATCGCTGCTGAAGAAATCGCAGCTATCGGTATCACAAATCAGCGTGAAACTACTATCGTTTGGGATAAGAATACAGGAAAACCTGTTTACAACGCTATCGTTTGGCAGTGTCGTAGAACAGCTGAAATCTGTGATGGATTGATGGAAGACAAAGAATTCGTTACTTACGTAAAAGAAAATACTGGTCTTTTAATTGATGCTTACTTCTCTGGAACAAAAATCAAATGGATCTTAGATAATGTTGAAGGCGCAAGAGAAAAAGCAGAAGCTGGAGAATTATTATTTGGTACAGTTGATACATGGTTAATTTGGAAATTAACAGAAGGAAAAGTACACGTAACTGATGCAACAAACGCTTCTAGAACAATGTTATACAACATTAAAGAAGATAGATGGGATGAAAAGATTCTTGACAAATTAGGAATCCCTGCTTGCATGCTTCCAGAAGTAAAAGATTCTTCATGTGTATATGGCGAAGCAATGATCAACGGTGCTGCTATTCCTATCTCTGGTATTGCTGGTGACCAGCAGGCAGCTTTATTTGGACAGATGTGTATCAAAGAAGGTGATGTTAAGAATACATACGGAACAGGTAACTTCATCCTTATGAACATCGGTGACGAGATGAAATTAAGCGAGAACGGACTTGTAACAACAATCGCTTACAAATTAGATGGAAAGATTACATATGCTTTAGAAGGTTCTGTATTCGTAGGCGGAGCTGTTATTCAGTGGTTAAGAGATGAGATGAGATTCTTCAAAGAAGCTCCAGATTCAAACTACTTCGCTGGAAAATTACAGTGTAACGATGGTGTATACTTTGTTCCTGCATTCACAGGTCTTGGTGCTCCTCACTGGGATATGTACGCTAGAGGTGCTATCTTTGGTCTTACTAGAGGATCTTCTCGTAACCATATCATCCGTGCAGCTATGGAAGGTGTTGCATTCCAGTCTAAAGACGTTATTGACGCTATGGTAGCTGATTCTGGTCTTGATATCGCTGAGATCAAAGTAGACGGTGGAGCTTCTGCATCTGAGATTATTATGCAGTTCCAGGCTGACATTACAGGTAAGAAATTACTTCGTCCAGTTATCCGCGAAACTACAGCTCTCGGTGCTGCTTACCTTGCTGGTCTTGCAGTTGGATTCTGGAGCAGCCTTGATGACATCGTTGACAGATGGTCTCTTGACAAAGCTTACGCTCCTATTATGCCAGCAGAAGAAGCTGCTAAATACGTAGCTGGATGGAACAAAGCTGTTGAGTGCGTAAAAGCTTTCAAACCTGAGGTTTAATTTAGAGTATAGAAAAGTCCCTAGTTCGTTTTAGGGATTCCAAAAAAGAGTGTTTCTTAGGAAGCACTCTTTTTTTCATTGCTTTTTTTGCTAGAATGGGGTAAACTTATTAAAAATGAAAGAAACAAATGAAACAAGGAGTGTTTAACTATGAATATTATATTTGGTTTACTAGCAGCCTTCGGTGGCGGAGCCCTAGGTGCTGTTATGGGAGCTCTCCCCTCTTTTATCCTTATGGGTGTGATCGCCGTTGGAGGCTCTATTGTCGCCTTAGCAGGAGCAGCAGACGTTACTATTAATAACGTGGCATTCGGTTCCTTTTTAGGTCCACATATTGCCTTTGCTGGTGCTATCGCCGCAGTTGCTTTTTGTGCAAATCAAAAACATGCTATTACATCTGGAAAAGAAATCAATGAACCTCTTGATAGTACAAAAGATCCATCTCTTCTCTGTGTAGGAGGCATTTTTGGTGTTTTAGGATATCTACTTCACTATTTATTTACTAATATCCTTCTTCTCCCTACCAATACAGTTATGATGAGCTTATTTTTATCTTGCATTTTATCTCGTCTACTTTTTGGTACAAGTGGATTATTTGGAACCGCTTCTGGAAAGAGAGTTTGGCTTTCTCCAAATCGAGTTTTTATTTATAATTTATTATTCGGAGCATGCATTGGTCTTGCCTGTGGCGGAGTTGGAATTTATATTATGAATCTCACTCCAGAGAATGCCGATTTAGTGAGAAACTACTATCCGCTTCTCTGTTTTGGCATTAGTGCTCTCTCCCTTCTATTTACAGAATTTGGAAAGCCAATGCCTATAACTCATCATATTACCTACTGTGCTTCTACCGCTGCAGTTTTATCTGATAATTTAGTAGTCGGAGTATTAATTGCTATTTTATGTAGTTTACTTGGAGATTTCTTTGAACATTTATTTAATAGCAATAATACAAATACACATATCGATACACCATCTGCAACTATTTTTCTTGTATTCTTCCTCATCCAATTTTTATGGAAGGCATAATAACTACAAATTCATAAAACAAAAGGAGTTCTATTCCAGAATCATCTTCTAGAATAAAGCTCCCTTTTTATTAACTATTGTAAATTTTTCAAACACATATACTCCATTGCATTATCCGCATTTTTCGTAATTTCCTCTTTCGTCACTTCTCTCACCACTTTTGCTGGAGAGCCGAGAACTAAAGAATCACTCGGTATTTTTTTACCACTTGTCACTAAAGCTCCTGCTCCAATAATACAATTATCACCAATCTCAGCATCATCGAGAATAATAGCCCCCATACCAACTAAGACATTATTACCAATTGTACATCCATGTATAATCGCATTATGTCCAATTGTAACACAATTTCCAATCGTCACTGGATGTCCAAAATTTCCATGGATCACTGCACCGTCTTGTACATTGCTACCCTCTCCTATTGTGATGGCACATACATCACCTCTTATAACTGCTCGGTACCATACAGAAGATTCCTCTCCTATTGTTACATTTCCAATCACATCTGCTGTAGATGCAATCCAGACAGAATCTTTTTTCTTAATATTTTTTACCATCTCTTTTTTCCTTTCTAACTTTTTTCCACGTAATATATCTTCTATAATTTGTAACTCGCACTTTTATTATGGGCTTTGATCATATTTCACAAATTATACAAAATGAAACGTAAGCTGATCAGACTCTGGCAAATCAGATAAAATTCCAAGCTCCACCATTTTATCTAAAATCGTCTTACTGACCTTTGTTCGATTTCTAAAATTTTCCAGCGAAGTATAAGGACCATCTTTTGCCGCCTCCATTACTGCCTCGGCCGCCTTTTCTCCCATACCATCAATACTGCTGATAGATGGCATAATCTTTCCATCGATAATTTTACATCTCTTATCATTTGCAACAAAGACATCGAGTGGCATAAACTCATATCCTCTTGCGTACATCTCCTGCGCAATTCTCATATCTCGAACTGTATCCTGATCTTTTTTACTCAAATTATCTTTTCCCATTTTTAATAAATTCTTCAAATTTTGTTCTAATTTTTCTTTTCCCAAACACATAAGTTCGTAGGAAAATGCCGACGCACGAATGCTAAAATATGCTGTATAATATGCGAGCGGATAAAATACTTTAAAATATGCAATGCGCCACGCCATCATAACATACGCCGCTGCATGTGCTTTTGGAAACATATATTTAATCTTCTTACAAGACCAAATATACCACTCTGGAACTCCATGTTCTAGCATAAGTGGCTCCCATTCTGGCTTTCTAAGTCCTTTTCCTTTACGAACTGACTCCATAATATCAAATGATTCTCCCTTATCAATTCCCTGGTTAATAAGATACGTCATAATATCATCACGCGTACAAATAGCAGTTGAAATCTCTGCTTTTCCTTCCTGAATCAAAGTCTGTGCATTTCCAAGCCATACATCTGTACCGTGAGATAATCCTGAAATACGAACCAAATCAGAAAAACTCTTTGGCTTTGTATCGATAAGCATTTGCATAACAAAATCTGTACCAAATTCTGGAATACCAAGAGAGCCAAGCTTTATTCCCCCAATATCCTCTGGTTTAATTTTTAATACCTCAGTACCATGAAATAATGCCATAACAGAAGGATCATCAAGCTTAATAGTCTTCGCATCAAGTCCTGTCAAATCTTCCAGCATACGAATCATGGTAGGATCATCGTGCCCTAGTATATCGAGCTTTAATAAATTATGATCAATCGAGTGATACTCAAAATGTGTCGTAATAATTGGAGTATTGACATCATTTGCCGGTCTTTGAATTGCTGTAAACTCATAAATATCTCTATCGTGAGGCACTACAATAATGCCTCCTGGATGCTGACCTGTTGTTCTCTTTACACCAGTACATCCAACCGCAATTCTCTCCATCTCACAACGCCTTTTTTGAATTCCTCTCTCCTCATAATATTTATATACATAGCCATAAGCAGTTTTTTCTGCCATTGTACCTATTGTTCCCGCACGATACGCTTTTCCTTTTCCAAAGATAACCTCTACATATGCATGTGCTTTTGCCTGATAATCTCCAGAAAAATTAAGGTCGATATCTGGCTCTTTATTTCCCTTAAATCCAAGAAAAGTTTCAAATGGAATATCATGCCCTTCCTTATTAAGTGCATGTCCGCATTTTGGACAGATTGCATCTGGCATATCGCAGCCTGACATACCTCTCTTTGCATAGTATTTTACCTGCTCAGAATCAAAATCTACATAATAACAGTTCGGACAAATATAATGAGCCTGTAAAGGATTTACCTCTGTAATACCCGACATCGTTGCTGCAAAAGAAGACCCTACAGATCCTCGAGAACCTACCAAATATCCATGGTCATTCGAATCCCAAACTAACTTCTGTGCGATAATATACATAACCGCAAATCCATTTGAAATAATAGAATTTAATTCTCTCTCAAGTCTCTCGACTACGATCTCTGGGAGATTCGGACCATATATTTCATGCGCCTTATCATAGCAAATCTTTCTAAGTGTCTCATCTGATTTTTCAATAACTGGTGGACATTTATCTGGAAGCACAGGGGAAATCTTTTCAATCTGATCCGCAATAAAATTTGTGTTCGTAATCACTACTTCTTTTGCCAGATCACTTCCTAAATATTCAAACTCATGAAGCATCTCCTCCGTTGTTCTAAAATAAAGCGGAGCCTGATTATCCGCATCTTTAAATCCTTTTCCAGCCATAATAATTGCTCGATATCTAGCATCATCAGGATCCAAAAAATGCACATCACATGTTGCCACCACTGGCTTATTATATTGTCTTCCAAGCTCAATAATCTTTTTATTAATTTCTTGTAAATCTCCTTCTGAATTAATATCTTCAAACTTATCGTCTGCAATCATAAACGCATTATTTCCAATTGGCTGAATCTCCAAATAATCATAAAACTGCACGATAGTTGCAATATCTTCCTCACTTTTCTTTGAGATAATAGCCTGATAAAGCTCTCCCGCCTCACATGCGGAACCAAGAATTAATCCCTCTCGATACTTCTGAATCAATGACTTTGGCATTCTCGGCCTTCGATTAAAATATTCAACATGGGAAGCAGATACAAGACGATTTAAATTCACTCTTCCAGTCTCATTTTTTACTAATATAATGCCATGATATGCTCTATCTTTTAAAATCATTTCTTTTGATACATTTCCCATCTCATTTAACTCATCTAAAGTATGAATACCTTTTTCCTCCAGCATCGCCACAAATCGCTCAAAAATTTTCCCTGTAGCCGTCGCATCATCAATAGCTCTATGATGATTCTCAAGAGAAATCCCCAAATGCTTACAAATATTATTCAATTTAAATTTAGAAATATTGGTAAGAAGAGTTCTAGCCATTCCTAATGTATCTACTTCTGTATAATCATATGGTAATCCCAAATTTTTGGCATTTTGCTTCATAAAACTTGTATCAAATCCCGCATTGTGAGCCACAAGAGCAGAACCCTGACAAAATTCAAAAAACTTTGGTAAAATTACATCAATCTCCGGTGCAGACTCTACCATACTATCATTAATACCTGTCAACTCTTCAATTCGAAATGGTATTGGTTCCTTCGGATTGACAAATTCACTAAAGCTATCGATAATCACTCCATTTTTTACCTTCACAGCTCCAATCTCAATAATCTTATTCGAAAATGGACTAAATCCTGTCGTCTCTATATCAAAAACAACATAAGTATCCTTAAGCGATTGATTTTTGGAATTTACCGCAATCTGCTTTAAATCATCTACGAAATATCCCTCTACTCCATAAATAATTTTGAATGGTTCATCCTTTGAAATACAATGATTAGCAATCGGAAATGCCTGCAAAACGCCGTGATCAGTAATAGCCATTGCAGGATGTCCCCATTTTTTTGCACGGTCAATTACTTTTTTAATATCAACGACACTATCCATATCACTCATAACCGTGTGTAAATGTAGCTCCACTCTTTTTTCCAAACTTGTATCCATTCTCGTCATTCGAAAATCTTTCACTGCTTTGATTCCCTTCACGGAACCAATTGTAAGTTCCTTCTCAAAAGTATCAAAGCGAGCCTCTCCCTTCACACGATAAAATCCTCCCTTTTGAAGTTGATCAGCTACCTCGGAAAGCTGCTCATTTTTTACAAATATCTTCGTTTTAATTGTATCTGTAAAATCTGTAATCGCAAAAGAAATCAAAGTCTTTTCGGAACGCAACTCTCGAAGCTCCATATTTAAAATTTGTCCTCTAATAACAACTTCTCCGATTTCATCTACAATATCTTCTATCTTTGTCAGCTCACCATCACATTCTCGCCCATAAAACACATCTGGATCAAAGCCTGATTTTGGTTTTCTTCTCTGAAAATAAGCATTTCTCTCTCTATTTTCAAAGAAACGAGCTGCCTGTTCCTTTTGTCTTTTCTTCGCCTCTTCTTTTTTCTTTTCTTTCTGTCTCTCTGTATCTTGCTCTTCTTGTTCCTCATTTTCTCTTATTTGTTCCATAATAGAGGATACCTCAAGCTTTAGCTTATGCTTATTCGCTGCATAAAAGGCCTCCTTTTGCTCTTTTGTATAATCAAATCCCACTTTAATATTTATCTGAAAGCGCTCTCTATATATAGTCTCTAAAAGCTCTTTGATTGACATCGATTTTTGTCTTGCTAAAAAACTATCCTCGATGAGAATTGTCATAATCTCATCTTCAAACGCCCAGTTTGCATGTGACATGAGATTATACTCTACAAGACTTTTCTCCCTAAGCTCAAAAAGTATGCTATCCCAGTATTCTTCCGTCAATTTTGTCAACGTATACTGAGAGGAGAGAAAAAAAATCTCATGTACTTCCACGTGAATTCTCGTATTTTTAAAGAGAGAGTCCTTTATCTTTTTTTCCAACCAGCGAATCTGTCTTTTAGGAATCAAATATTCACTTTGCAAAAAAACGCAGAGTATTCGAGATTTTTTTTTCATTACTACCTTTTCTACACTTACCTTAGAAAATATTTTCCCCCAATCTCCACGTATATCAAGATCTGGAAAGACGTCATAGAAGAGACGCAATTTTACTTGTAATTCTGCCATCTATCTTCCTCTTTTTCTACTTTCTTTATTTCAATCAACGAAATTATTTTTCCCAGTGGATTAGTTCCTGTCTTAAGGTTCCCAATAACTCCTCTTCCCTTACTTTTCTCACAACCTCTCCCTTTTTAATAAGCAAACCTTCTCCCTTACCGCCAGCAATTCCAATATCGGCTTCTCTCGCTTCTCCAGGTCCATTTACAACACAGCCCATAACCGCAACCTTAATATTAAGATCCGAGAAATCTGCCACCATTCTCTCCACTGCATTTGCCAGAGAAATCAAGTCAATATTAGTCCTTCCACATGTAGGACATGATACAACTTCAATTCCTCCGCTTCGAAGTCCCAATGTCTTCAAAATCAATTTTGCCGAAATAATTTCTTGAACAGGATCTCCTGTCAGAGAAACACGAATTGTATCACCAATTCCCTCTCCCAAAATAAGTGCAAGCCCCACAGAAGACTTGATATTTCCACTATATACAGTTCCCGCCTCTGTAATACCGACATGAAGAGGATAATTTGTCTTATCTGCGATAAGCTTATGTGCCTTAGCACACATTAAAACATTGGACGATTTAATACTGATAACCAAATTATCATATCCCATATCCTCGATTAATTTCACCTTATCAAGTGCACTCTCCACAAGACCCTCTGCCGTCACAGAGCCATATTTCTCAATCAAATTTTTCTCTAGAGAGCCACTGTTTACACCAACACGAATTGGAATATTTCTCTCTCTTGCGGCCTTTACTACCTCAAGTACTCTATCTTTTGAGCCGATATTTCCTGGATTAATACGAATTTTATCCGCACCATTTTCAATCGCCGCAATCGCCATACGATAGTCAAAATGAATATCCGCTACAATTGGAATATGAATTTTCTCCTTTATTTTAGCAATTGCCTTTGCCGCCTCTAAGGTAGGAACCGTCGAGCGAATAATCTCACATCCCGCTTTCTCAAGTTCTAAAATCTGCGCCACAGTTGCCTCTATATCCTCTGTCTTTGTATTTGTCATGGACTGAATTAAAATAGGATTTCCTCCACCGATTTTTCTATTTCCAATTTGAATTACTTTTGTATTATCTCTGTACATATTGTCCTCCTATCTCTCTACTGATACATATTATTTCTATTCTATCCTCATTATAAGGAAAAATAGAAGGAATCGCAAGGGAGTCTAATTTGAAAGTTGTCGAAACATTTTCCTCCTGCTCTTATTTACAGAGGAATTATAGCATAAATATTTTTATATTTACAGATAGAACTATGAAATTTTTAATCTGTTGCACAATCACTATTTTTTTATAAATTAAAAAATGCATCCCCAAATATTAATTTTCTCACTAATACTTAAAAATGCATTTTCTATATATTTTATTTTATAATTTTTACTATCTATCCTCAAAAAAAGATTGTTTTTATATCATTAAACATAACAATAATCATAAGTCCCATCAATAAGACAATGCCTACAAAATGTACCATTCCCTCTTTTTCTTGAGAGATTCCCTTTCCTCTTATCGCCTCTAAAACTAAAAATACAAGTCTTCCTCCATCTAAAGCTGGAAGCGGCAATAAATTCATAACACCTAAGTTTGCACTGATCATGACTGCAATACTGAACATCGAGGCAAGCATCGTTGTAATTCCCTCTACGATAGTTTGTTCATAGGACTGCCCAATAACATTTACAATTCCCACTGGACCCGATAAATCATTTATCTTAAACTGACCTTGCACAAGCATTTTAAGACTAACTAAAGTTATCTTTATCTGACATCTTACTTCTAACGCACTATAATAGAGTGTTCCAGCAATCCCCATCTTCTTTAGTTCTCTCCTGACCACACCTAATTTATAAACTCCATTTTCATCTTTTATCGGAGTCAGCGTTGTTGCATTTGTCTTTCCATCTCTCTCATAGGTAATTTGCATACTATTATCATCTTTCTTAAACGCCATAGCATACGTAATCTCTCTGAAATTATAAATTCTGGAACCATCAATTTTCGTAATTTTATCTCCCGCCTGAAGTCCCGCCTCATAAGCTGGAGAATTATCTAATACCTCACCAATTACTGCTGGGTCTGCTCCTCTCATTCCAATTACAAAAATACTAAGTACAAACGCCAAAATAAAATTGAAAATCGGTCCTGCTGCCACAACGCTAATTCTTGCCCAGACAGACTTATTAACAAAAGCTCTTGGGTCCTTTGATGCCTCATCTTCTCCAAGCATTACACAAGATCCTCCAAATGGAAGTAGCTTTATCTCATACTTCGTCTCCCCTTTTTGAAATCCAACTAAAGTCGGTCCAAGACCCAATGTAAACTCCTCCACATAGATTCCATTTAATTTTGCCAGTAAGAAATGTCCCAACTCGTGAATAATAATAATCAAACAAAAAATGAGAAGCGCCACAATAATTTTCAACCTACCACCTGCTTTCTATTTTCTCATATACTTCTCGTTCTATCTCTAAAATATCATCTAAGCTTGGATTTTGTATGATATTATGGTCTTCCATGCATTGTCTTATTATTCTTGCAATATCCAAAAACTTAATTTTCCTATCTAGAAATAGACTGACGGCCTTTTCATTCGCTGCATTTAATACAGTTGGCAAACTTCCGCCAACTCTTCCCGCCTCATAGGCCATCTTAAGTCCCTCAAATACATCTAAATCTGGTACATCAAAACTTAAACTTTTTATCTTTGTGAAATCTAATCTATCTCCTTTTAAATATCTTCTCTCTGGATAAAAAAGCGCATACTGAATTGGAAGTCTCATATCTGGTGTTCCAAGCTGCGCCATTACAGCGCCATCCTTTAACTCAATCATAGAGTGAATCACGCTTTGCGGCTGTACAACTACTTGAATTTGGTCGACATTCACACCAAAAAGCCATTTCGCCTCGATAACCTCAAGACCTTTATTTACCATTGTAGCAGAGTCAATCGTAATTTTTCTTCCCATTGACCAATTTGGATGCTTTAGCGCATCTTCCACAGTGACATTCAAAAGTTCCTCCTTTTTTCTCCCTCTAAAAGGTCCGCCAGAAGCTGTAAGTAAAATTTTGGAGAGTTCTGCTCTATTTTCTCCATGTAATGCCTGGAAGATGGCAGAATGCTCGCTATCTACTGGAAGAATAGATACCCCTTTTTCCTCTGCCAACGCCATAATAATATGTCCCGCAGTAACCAAAGTTTCTTTATTCGCCAAAGCGATATCCTTTCCAGCCTCAATCGCCGCGATTGTTGGTCGAATTCCAATCATACCGACAACTGCTGTCACAACAATATCTGCCTCTTCCATCGCAACGAGAGCTAAAAGACCATCCATTCCAGAAAACACTTCTACTTTCAAATCTCTTATATTCTCACTTAATTTTTTGGCTTTATCCTCATTCCACACTGCCACAGCTTTCGGATGATATTTTCGAATCTGTTCTTCGAGAAGCGTAATATTATTTGCTGCTGCGAGTGCAACAACAGATAAATCTTCATTGGCATCGATAATATCTAATGTCTGTGTTCCGATAGAACCTGTGGAACCAAGAATTACTATTTTCTTCATCTTATTCCCTTTCTCTCTTTTTTATCTCCCTATAGGAAAAAATTTGTTAAATAAAAAATAACCGGTGCTGTAAAAATAATACTGTCAAAACGATCCAAAATACCACCATGACCTGGAATTAGAGTGCCATAATCTTTAATTTCACAGTCTCTCTTAATTGCAGAGGCACCTAAATCCCCTACCATAGACAAAAGAGCACCTACTACACAGACAACACCACATAAAATTGGAGCTGAAACATTTATATTGATGATATCTTGAAAAATAAATCCATATAAAAATCCTAATAATCCCGCACCGAGAACTCCTCCAATTCCTCCCTCAACCGTCTTTTTAGGACTTAGCTTTGGAGTCATCTTATGCTTTCCAAAAAGCATTCCACTGCAATAGGCAAGTGTATCGCTTCCCCATGAGCTCAAAAATACTAAAACAATTAATGCCCCTCCTGAGTTCATGACACGGATCTGATAGAGACAGCTTAGCATCATTACAACATAGAAAAATCCAAAATAGGCACACATTACTTGCCAAAACTTATATTTTGGAAACGTAAAGACATAAATTGACATCAAAACCATAAGATATAGAACAGTTAACATCAAAACAAACTTATTTAAATCTAGGAGCAACAATAAATAATACACGATTGTAACCGTATAGGCAACCACTCCGAGCATTGTTTTCTCTGAGTGAAAAACCCGAAGCAATTCATAATATCCAATCAACGAGATAATTCCTGTCACGAGAAATGTTGGAATCCCTCCAAAGTATAAAGTTATCACTGCAATCAGCACAAGAATGATTCCACTGATTAGCCTCTGTTTAAACATTATAGTCGACCCCCAAATCTTCTCTCGCGCTTATTAAAATACAAAATCGCTTTCTCTAATTCTTCTTTATTAAAGTCCGGCCATAATACATCTGTAAAATAAAACTCCGTATAGGCAAGCTGCCAAAGCATAAAATTAGAAAGGCGAAGTTCTCCACTAGTACGAATCATTAAATCAGGGTCTGGCAAGTCTTTTGTATCTAGATAACTATTTATCGTATCGTCATTGATATCCTCTGGCTGTATCTTATTCTCCTTACACTCTGCAGCAATCCGTCTCATCGCCCTTACCATCTCATCTCTGCTTCCATAATTAAGTGCAATCGTGAAATTAAGTCCTGTATTTGCAGAAGAAATTTTCTCAAGTTCTTTAATCTTTTCTTGCATATCGGGCGCAAGACCAGAAATATCTCCTATCACACGGACTCTCATATTATTCTTCGTTGTTCTCTCGATACAGTCTATCAAGTATTTTCGAAGAAGTTTCATAAGAGCACCCACCTCATCCTCAGAACGTTTCCAATTTTCAGTAGAAAAGGCATATACTGTTAAATATTTAATGCCAAGATTATGAGCATCCTCACAAATCTGCTCGACGACCTTAGCCCCCTGAACATGTCCAGCATTTCTTGGAAGAAAACGTTTTTTTGCCCATCTTCCATTCCCATCTAGTATAATCGCTACATGTGACGGAACTGTTAAATTATCCATTCTTATCTCCTCCTATATATCGCAAATGCCAACTGACCTGTTTTGTCAGATCACCTGGCATTTGCTTCCTATATGATGTTATACAGTAAGTATTTCTTTTGATTTTGCTTCGATTACTTTGTCAAGTTCTTTGATGAATTTATCCGTCATCTTTTGAACTTCTGTCTCTTTATTTTTTACTTCATCCTCACTAATTTCGTTTGCTTTTCCTTTTTTCTTTAAAAAATCATTTGCATCTCTTCTAATATTACGGATAGCAACTTTTGCTTTTTCACCTTTTTTCTTTACGTCTTTTACTAATTCTTTTCTGCGCTCCTCTGTCAACTCTGGGAATACAAGGCGAATTACTTTTCCATCATTAGATGGATTGATTCCAATATCAGAGTTTTGAATCGCTTTCTCAATTGCTTTTATTAAACTAGTATCCCATGGTTGAATTACAAGCATTCTAGCCTCTGGTACATTTACATTTCCTACCTGCTGAATAGGGGTTGGAACTCCATAATAATCTACTTTAATCTTGTCTAAAATATGTGGGTTTGCTCTTCCAGCACGGATTGTCTGATACTCTCTTTCTAGACTCGCAATCGTCTTTTCCATTTTTTCTTCAAATTGTGTTAACATTTTCATACATCCTTTCGCTCTAATTTATCTGCCATCGCCCCATGAATAAGCGTACGACTTTACTACAATTTTCATTTGTAGTTATTAATTTTGCAAAAGAAACGACTCATTTTCTCTTGCTTTTTTATAAATCTGTTGAAAGTCTTTAACTTCCATAGAATTCTTCTTATTATGTCTATACGGTCACATAAGTTCCATTAAAAGAACCGTTAAATGTATTGATAATACTATTTTCCTCACCAAGACCAAATACAAGCATCGGCATCTTATTCTCAAGACACATAATCGTAGCTGTTAAGTCAATAACTGCCAACTTCTTTTCTAAAACTTCATCTAAACTAATTGTATCGTACTTCTTCGCCTCTTTGTTTATCTTAGGGTCACTATCATATACACCATCGATTGCCTTTGCAAGTAAAATAGCATCTGCCTCAATCTCAATTGCTCGAAGTGCTGTAGCAGTATCTGTGGAAAAATATGGATGTCCTGTGCCACCTGCAAAAAATGTAATCACACCATTATCCAAGTTCTCAATTGCCGCATCTTTAGAAAAGACTTCTGCAAATGTTCCGCATGTGAACGGAGTAAATACCTTTGTCCTAAGCCCGACAGCTCGAAACATCTCAGACACATAAATACAGTTCATCACTGTTGCAAGCATACCAATTTGATCCGCCTTTGTACGGTCCATATTTTCACTTGTTCTTCCTCTCCAAAAATTTCCTCCACCGATGACAACAGCAATCTGAAGTCCCTGTTCAGCAACTATTTTAACCTGCTTTGCCACCTCAAGAACTGTGGCCTCATCAAATCCTGTCTTTTTCTCTCCTGCGAGCGCCTCACCACTAAGCTTTAAAAGCACTCTTTTCATGTTTTTTATGTTTTTCATTAAAACACCTCTACTTTTGTTTTTTCCATTGAGCTAATATTCTAACTAGAACCATTTTATAGCTCTCTAGCTCAAGTATACCATAGAAAATCTTCTATTTCCATATATTCTTAATAAAATTTCCAACTTCCTCCCATGCCTTTTTAGATTCTGGAAGAAGATTGCCTGCCATCTGAAAGTCATGAAACATTCCCTCATATACATTCAAAGTTACTTCCACTCCGCTTTCCCTCGCCTTTTTAGCAGCACCTAAACTATCGCTTAAAAGCATCTCGATACTTCCAACTTGAAATAAAATCGGAGGAAATCCTGTGAAATCTCCAAATAATGGTGATATATATGGATTTTTAGGGTCATCATCTTTTTTTAAATATTCTCTCTCATATAACATACTTTCCTTTGTATTTCCAAAAAGAGGGTCTTTCTCAAAATTTTCCTTATAACTTTCCCCCGATAAAGTTAAATCTGTCCACGGAGACATGCAAATAAAAGCAGCTGGCATTTCAATTCCATGATTCCTTAAATAATGCCCAAGACAAAGAGCAAGCCCACCACCTGCGGAATCTCCCGCTACAATAATATCCTCTCCGCTATAGCCGGCCTCCCCTAAAAGCCATTGATATGCCGCCACGGCATCTTCAAAAGCAGCTGGAAAAGGATTCTCCGGTGCAACTCTATAATCAATCGTAAGAACACTTGCTCCTAAACTCTCCTCACTATAATGTATAGCAAATCTATAATATATATTTTTCATTGGGCCAATATAACCTCCGCCATGTAGCTGCAAAATTACTTTATCTTTATTGGGGAACTCATCGGTTTTCGCAATAATTCGCTTAATTTTTCTCTCAAACTTTGTCTCCTCTTGCTCATCTTTTTGAGATAAAAATTCCATCGAAAATTTTTCCATCTCAATCTTCTCATTACGAAAAATTGGAGGACAACTCCATTCCGGCTCTATCGGATGCTTTCTAAACTCCCCAGTTTGAATCGGCTTTCCGAGAACTGTCATATTAATATCTGCAATAATCTTTCGCATTAATGCACTTCTTACACTCACATCTTCCTTTGGTCTCATCGGTGAAATCTCCTTTCTAATTCGTGCAAAAATGTTTTTCTTGTCACTATAATACTACTAATTAAACCAGCAATAGATGAGAAAATTGCCAATATAATAAACGGTGTGATCGGTATTTTTCTGATGAAAAACATAAAAAGTAAGCCAAAATTAAAAATCATCCAAAAAAACTGTCGAATAAATGATTCCTTGCGCTTTTCTTCTCTCATCATCATACAAAATAAAACCGCAAAATTTACATTAACTATGACGGACGGAATCATGTATTGAAATGACCATCCTGTACTTTCTGTCATCTTATCTAAAGCTATACTAGCTATAATAATAACGACTCCATGAAGCATAATTTTTGCCTCCCAATCCACATAAGTTTTAAGACAAAAATTCATCATAAGCCAAAAATAAAAAATAGCAATAACAACTGGTACCGACCAATAAATCCCTCTAAAATAAACATAATTGATCCCGACTGCCAAAACTGATAAAAGAAAGAGACATAAAAAGAAAGTATTTTTCAAAATCAAAATTCTTTTTATATCAAATGGAATCTTAGGATATCCCACATATTCTACTTCTTTCATTATTTTCCTGTCTTCTTCCAACTCTACTAATTTCTCATGACAAAGTGGACATTTTTCTTCCTTATCTAAAATCTCTACCATACATTTTTTGCATACTTTCATCTTGAAACCCCATTGCTCTCTATTAAAATAATAATTCCCATCTTTGATAATTCTCGAAAAAACGCTCGCTGCAAATTTGTCTCTTTCCAGATAGAAGAAAATGTAATCATTACCTTATCTCCAAAAGAAATTGCATTACATTTTAGAGGCTGCGTCTTTCCAACTCCCATCGACACACAAAAACTAGAAATCTGCTCTTCATATTCTTTTTCTAATCTCACAACTCCCAAATTTGAAAATGTCATTGTATGGGAGTGAATTGATCTAGAGTAAACAATTTTTGTTGCCCATTTTTTAATAAATAGGGGAACAAAACAAATGAATGGATTATTCTCAAATTTCATATTATAAGCAATAATTTCTTCCATTTTATCTTTTGTAATCTTCTCCTTCATCTGTCTTTTTACTTCAAATAAAATTTCCTCAAAGCTATGTCCCTTTCCTTCTGAGAAAAAAGAAATATTGGTAACCGCAAAAAAATTCATCATAGTATCTGATTCGAAAATATTTCTAAGATTAATTGGAAGATTGATGGCAATTGGTGATTTACTTGGCTCTTCTTTTAAATATTCCTTATAAATACAGTAGATTAAAACTGCCGCAATAAACTGAGTAATACTTGCTTCCTTTTCTTTACATATTGCCTTTAGAGATAGTAAATCCGCATATCCCTCAATCATACTATATTTTCCAAGGACATAACTCTCTCCCGTTATTTGATAGGCTCGCTTCGTAGTATAGCTCTCCCAATGCCTCTTTTTATAATTTTTTTTATAGCTATCTTCCAAATCAAAAATATTCTCTCCTCTTGGAGTTTTATGTTCTCCTTTTTTTAACGCCAAATAGCTGCATGTTAATTCTTTTAAAAAATTTACTGCTCCAAGTCCATCTGTAATTGCATGAAAAACCTCTAAATTAATTCTTTTTCTATAATAGCTCACTCGAAATAAATGCTGTGTTCCTCCATGTGGATCAATATACCTGCATGGATACGATAATTCATCTTCTATCATAGGTGTATTGGTATTATCTTCAAAATAATACCAAAATAACCCTCTTCTAAGTTTTACTCCAAAAGTCTCAAAGGACGGTAATGTCTCCTCTAATGCTTTTTGCAAAAGCTCTGGGGTTATCTCTTCTTTTAATACAACAGATATACGAAATACATTTGTCATTTTTTCATTTGCAGTAATGGGAAAAATTTTTGCTGTATTATCTAATCTTCTCCATTTAATCTGTTTTTTATCTTTTTTCTTTTTCTTCATTTTATTATTATAACCCTAACCAAATTATTTTTTCCTTATTCTATAATAAACTATAACAAGATCATTTACTAATTATCTCCACAGAACATACTGCATTCTATTCTCTACGAGCAAAGAACTAAAAATTTAATGACATAAGAAAATTTTCATGAAATTGACTATGGCTTGCAAGTTCCACAAAAGTGGCTTCTTCCGATAATTTTAATGCTTTTTCTTGTATTTTTTCTGATAATAATGCCTGGACAGCTCCTATGCTAGCCGTATTTCCTATAATTTTTATCTTTTCAAGAGAAATATATGGAAATAATCCAATAGTTCTCGCCGCTTTCTTATCTAAATAACTGCCAAATGCTCCTCCGACTAAAATCTCATCTATCTCTTCTATTGTTTTATTCATCTCTTCTAATAAGGTTTTCATCCCAGCTGCGATTGCTCCCTTCGCCAGTTGAATTTCTCTTATATCTTCCTGCGTGATAAAAATCTTCTTTTCTATAAGACAAAAGGCTTTTTTCTCCGCCTCCTCACAAATTTTCTCACAAATTGCTAAGGCAATTCCAGCCTCTTCCGCCTCTTTTTTAGATAACATATATCCATCTTCTCTTATAATTCCAGATTTTAAAAGCTCTGCAACTACCTCGATAATCCCAGAACCACAGATTCCAATTGCAGGCTGATTTCCTATCGTTCTTATAAAAATTTCACCATTTTTCTCAATCTTTACACTCTCAATTGCACCATCTGATGCGCGCATCCCATATGAAATGCTCGCTCCCTCAAAGACAGGACCTGCCGCCGCTGAACAGACAGAACATTTTCCATCTTGTATAAACGCCATCTCTGCATTTGTTCCAATATCAATAAAAATATAATTTCCTTTTCTCTCTAAAATATTTGTTGCAAGAAGTCCCATTGTAATATCTGAGCCAATCTGTCCTCCGATATTAGGAAGCACTATTATTTCCATATGGAGTTTATTTTTATCTATATCCTCTTGTATAAAACTAGAAGATAAAATTGTATTTCTCAAATTTTCTCCAAACTTTTTCTTTATCCCATGGAATTGCTGCAAAAAAGGATATCGAGCCAATGATGAGGGAGAATATCCTAAAAAAATATGACTCATCGTCGGATTTCCCACAACCGTCACTTTTTCTATCCTTTCTATCTTCCTCTCTATTCCAAATTTTTTTATCATTTCCTCACAACAATCCAAAATCAGCTTTTGAAGAAAGCAAAGATTCTCTTTGCTCTCTTCTATATACTGAATTCTAGAAATTACATCCGCACCAGCAATTCTTTGCGGATTTTTGCTAGCTTGAATGGAAAGTATCTCCCCATTTTCTAAATCAACTAGACTTCCCACAACTGTAGTTGTTCCAATATCAAATGCCACTCCATATTTTATCTTTGTCTCATCAGAAGTCTTTTTATGTTCTTTAAATTCTATCTGACTTATCTTTACCTTTTTATGAGAAGTATCTTTCTCCTCATACGGAATAATAACTTCTATATCTTCCTCCACCTTCACCTGACATGCAAGACATTCCTCCCAGTCAAGAATTACTTTACATTTTTTACATGTTCCTTTTCCATTGCAAGTCTCTCCAAGAGAAATATTAGCTCTTTTGCAAATTTCAAGTAAAGATTCCCCTTCTTTGGCCGATACTTTTTTATTTTGTGGCAAAAATAATACTTCCATTTATTTTTCCTTCCCAGCTAAATTTAAAATAAATTGCTGCGCTGTTCTTCCTGAAATTCCGCCGTGACTTAACTCCCACTTTGTCGCATTTGCGCAAAGCTCTTCTTTACTTAATGTGATAGCTGGATAATTCTTAGCCAACTCCTCCACAATATGATAATACTCTTTTTGAGACGGACGAGAATAATTAATTGTCACGCCAAATCTCGACACAAGAGATAGCTTCTCCTGCATTGTATCAGAGCGATGCAACTCATCCTTTGACATATCAGAACGGTCTGACCACGTCTCACGAATCAGATGACGGCGATTAGATGTCGCATAAATTAAGACATTATCCGGCTTTGTCTCCAAGCCACCCTCAATCACTGCTTTTAAGTATTTATACTCAATCTCAAACTCCTCAAAAGATAAATCATCCATATAGATAATAAACTTATAATTTCGATTCTTTACCTGAGCAATAACAGCAGATAAGTCTTTAAACTCATGTTTATAAATTTCAATCATTCGAAGCCCTTGTGGATAGTATTCATTTAAAACGGCTTTAATACTCGTAGATTTTCCAGTTCCACTATCTCCATAAAGTAGACAATTATTCGCCTGTCTTCCTGCTACAAAAGCCTCTGTATTCTCAATTAATTTCTGTTTTTGAAGTTCATATCCAACTAAATGATTAAGACGAACATCATCTGTATTTTTAATCGGCTCTAAGACAACCTCACCACCCTTATGGTTAATACGAAATGCCTTATTAAGACCAAATTTTCCAACTCCATATTGATAATAAAACTCTGTCACAATATCAAATACTTCTTTTTCATCTTTAGAAACTGCAATTTTTCTACTTAACTCTTTTACCTTATCACTCACATTTTTATTATAACGCTGCTCTTGTTTCTCGATAGAATGATAATTTAGTATAGTAGAAAAACAGTCAATTCCAAGTTCCTCCTCTAATCTACTAAAATCATAAAAAAATAAATTTCTAAAAATCTTAAAATCAGATACTGCAAAAATATTGACAGAACCTTCCTGCACTCCCATTTTTTCCATAGTGATACTAAAAGGATTTTCATTTATCGCCAATACATAAGCTAAATAACAATGCCATAAATTAAAATCAAATCCATACTGCGTAGATAAATCTAATAATTTATGAATCTGCTCATAAATATCGTTAATCAATTCATCTTTATCATAATTCTCTTTGTCAAATTTTTCGCAAATACGTGACATGCAAAATAAAATACTATCTTTTGGAATATCTCGATAAATTACTAGTTTTGAAATTTCTTTATACATAGTTCATTCTCCTTTTATTGTTTTTTCTCACTGAGCTATAGAGCTTAAGGAAGTACTAGTTGTACCGGTCGTACTAGTTGTGCTAACGGTCGTACTAGTTGTGCTGACGGTTGTACTAGCTGTGCTGACAGTTACGCTATCTGTACTGGAACTAGAATCTGTCGTATCCGTAGTTGAAGTTTTAGATTTTCTCATTGCTTTTACCCCTGCACTTAAATATTTCTCCCAATCTGATGACTGCTCAAATCCACTTCCTCTTGTCTCTCTATTATAAATTAATCCGTCACCATCTACCCATTGGATTAAAGTTCCTTTATTATAATAATATTGCTCTCCTAAACCATCTCCATCTGCACTCCACACGGAAACATAAATTAATTCATTTCCTTGGTAATAATATTCCTCATAAGACTTTCCATCAACAGAATCTTCTGGCTGATACAAAACTTTCGCCACATCTCCATTCGCATCTATGTACTGAATTCCAGATTTTCCCTTTTCTCTTAACTCATAACTATCTTTTTCTAACTCAATTACATCTTTTTGTTCCGAAATCCAATCTACACTATTTCCATCTTGGTTTGTTTCTGGACCATACTTAGTAGAAATTTCTGCCTGTGTTGTCACCTCTGTCGTGGCGGTTGTCCTCCTTGTCTGCTGTGATGTCCTAGTAGAGCTTGCACTCTCTGCTTTAGACGCAGCAGTTGTTGTTTTGTCTATTGTACTCTTAGTTGTACTAGTCATCTCTTCTTCTTGAAGCTCGTCCTCATCTTCAAGTATTATATCGTCTGACTGTGTCGTTTTCTCTTCCTGCTTTATTGTCGTCTCTTCCGTTGATACTTCGTTCTTTGCCGTAGAATGGGAAGATGTCTTTATAATAGATCTTCCAATAATATATACAATAATAATCAAGCATATAAGGGATAATGTCTGCACAAATATTCCCATAATTTTCTTGAATAAATCTTCCTTCTTTCGTCGTCTCAATTGTCTTCCTCCTATATATTACCTCTATTTTTCTTTCTTTTCTCTCTTCTCACTATTCTACCAATGATTGTTTTAGATTACAATGAAAATTTTATGAAAAATTTGTAATCTAAAAACAGCTCTCGCAAAAAACATACTCCGTCATTCGTCTTCTGCTCCCGTCCTATTAACATAAGAAATATTATCGGATTTATGAAAGAATAAACCTTTCCTACTGTCAAAAATTCTTGTCGATTATGACATAAAAAGACTCTTACCTAAGCTTCCAAAAACTTATTATAAGAGTCATTTTTTATCATTTATCATCTTTTCCTATTGACTTAACAAGCCATAGGAATTTAAAATCATAGGATAAATCTTAAGATCCAATCCTCTATCTTCTTTTTTACTATTATTTTGCCATATTTTACAATCCAATTTTTTCGACTCTCTAAGCGGATTAATAGATTGTATCCATATTCCTGTTCTCACATTTTCTATACGATTCCTTGAAATATTGGATTGAGAAAGCGACGAAACAATCATTGCCTCCCTTCTGCAAGAAACAAAGGTATTATTATGGATAGATACATTTTTATAAACTTTTGAGCCTGGTATATAGTCAAATCCTATTCCTTGAAATACATCTCGAAACGTATTATTTTGTATTAAAATTCGATTGCATGTAAGAGTTTTTACTTTTTCGCCGTCAGAAGAAACAAGCTCCATCGTTCCAAATTTTAAAGCCTCTCTTTTATAGGAATCTGTCACACTCCTATTTGTATAATATTTAGAAAAAACACAATCTCTAATTATAACATTATCTACACCGTTCATCTCCACATGATGACCGCCCATATTATTACAAATTTTCACTCCAATTAACTGAATATTTTTCGCATATGGAAAATAAAGATTACTAAAGGAAGTTGTCACTGCCCCATAAAGCGTGTCAAAACAATTACCATCAAAGGTTCCGCCCTGTATAATTATATTTTGCTCTTGTTCTATATAGGGAGAGCCCTCCATAAAATTACCACTCATAAGCATCGGACCTTCCTGAAAATCTCGCACCAAAATTACATCTTTTATAGATAACGAAGTATTACTATAAATATGTATCGTACTTGATAAGTGATACGTTCCCTCTGGAATCACAACCTTATATGGAATCTCCTTTGTCGCTTTAGTCGCTGCCAAGAGAAATGCTGCCTGTAACTGAGTTGTAATATTGGCTCCATCTTCAACATCCAATACTACCTCCATATAAGAACCTTTATTCGTAAGATAGCGACTTTTTGAAGCCAATCTTTCATTCCGCTCTTCCTCGCTCTCTTTCGAATTTTCCTCCACTAATATATCTTGCTTTAAATTTATATCTTCCTGTGTACTCTGACTTTCTATCTCTAAGTCCTCACCTGACTTCTGATTTTTCTCTACACTCGAAGCTGCACTCGATATATAACATATATTCTTGTTCATTATACTAAAAATTAGCATTAAAAATAGAATATATAAAAATTTTTTTTTCATGCATCCTTCTCCTTTTGCTTAATCTATTTTTATTTTACTCTACTTTTAAACAAAATACAATCATTTCTATCACTCAATTTTACTTTTCCATTTTTTCTCCACACTGCTATAAAAATATATAAATCTCTCTCATATTATTTTTATCGTTTAATTTCTTAATCCCATTTTTTGTCACAAACAAGAACGTATTTTCGGTTTATTCTTGCAAATTTCCCTCAACTATGTTATACTATTAAAAATATCTCTCCCGATACAGTAATTCGCTTTTTAACTTTTAAACTATTTTTCCTAAATATTATTGGAGGAATATTATGAAGACAAGACAATTTTTTATTTTATTTGGCAGTTTAATTTTTCTAAATATCGGTATTTTTTATCCAACTAGATTGGTAAAAGCATCCTTTTTCAGCCCTTTTTCCTCCCAATCCTCACTGGAAAAAACATCTACCAGTTATTCTGTGATTGACAACCAATCCTCTGTCGATATTGTACTTTCTGTAAAGCAAAATTCTGATATAGCTAAAGTTCTAAATAAAGCTTTAGCTTTGGCAAGAGATAATGCGACCATCCAAAAACCTTATTATATTACTGTGCCAAGGGGAAGCTATCAGCTATCAAAGACAATAAAAATTTACAGTAATACCCATCTTTTTTTAGATGGCGTTTCTCTAAAAAGATGCTTTTCAAAAGGTGCCATGTTAAAATGTGGCAGTAAAAAATATTCCAAACCAGGTTATGATGCTTATCAAAATATTTCTATTACTGGTGGAACGTTTGATGGAAATTGTGCCAACGGTCCTTACGCCTATTCCTCCAATACTTTTTCCATGCTTCGTTTTGGACATGCCAGAAATATATCTCTAAATAATATTACGGTTTGCAATAATACAGGAAGTCATCATATTGAGCTAGGTGGTGTCGATGGAGCCTCCATCACAAACTGTAATTTCTATGGCTATAGACAAGCAGATAATTCTAATAAAACAAAAGCCAAAGAAGCAATTCAAATCGATATTATACATAATTCTGATGTATTTCCTAGCTACGCACCTTATGACGATACTCCTTGCCAAAATATCTCCATTACAGGATGTACTTTTAAAAATTTATCACGTGGAATTGGAACGCATAACGCTGTAATTGGAATTTATTATAATGGAATTAGTATTACTCATAATACTTTTGAAGATATTCAAGATCAGGCTATTTTAGCTTCTTCCTTTAAAAACTCAACTATTATCGATAATACTATATCCTCCGTTGGATGTGGAATACATTTTCGTTATATGACATTTACAACAAAAGGATTCTATTTACCAAATGAATATACCAATATTTTATATTTAGACCCTGCTGCCAATACAGTTATTGCAAATAACACTATTTCCACCACACCAGGATCTTATATGGCAACAGCCAATGAATCTAGCGCTATTTATATAGAAGGAAGTAATATTTCCAATACTGCTTTTGATGGAAATTATCAAATTTCTAATCTAACTATCCAAAATAATATTATCACTGCAAGAGGAAATGGTATTACCCTTGTAAATACTTATAATAGTTTGATTTCTAATAATACAATCACATTAAAATCCTCCAAAAATAAGGCGGAAGCCGTCTCACAAAAGGATTGTGAAAATAATACAATTAATTTTAATCAGATTATTACAAAATAACAATTTCGCAGCCATTTGTATATATCATACGCTATATTAGACAATCCTATGGCGTATGGTATATATAAACATATCCCCTCGTTCAAACAAAACAATCTAAACATATCCCATAATATCAAAAAATGAAGCATACGAAACAACCAAATAAATATTCTTTTCAGATATATCATTTATTCACTAAGCAATCTCTTGACATTTAACATTCCCCATCCTTGTTGGTTTTTTGGTATTCCTAAGTCTATTGCTGACTCATACAATTTCATCTTCACTTCTTTATTTGTATAATTTGGATGTTTTTCTAATAAGAGAGCAATCGCACCACTCACCATTGGTGTCGCCATCGATGTCCCACTCTTTTTTGTATATCCTAATTTTTCATTTAGACATGATAATATTTTGCCTCCTGGAGCTACAATCTCAGGTTTACAAATACAGGATAAAGTTGGTCCCCTTCCAGAATATTGTTTTCCATTTTCTTCATCCATCGCACCTACTGTAATTACTTTTCTACTAACTCCTGGAATTGTTACCGATCCCTCTCCTGGTCCATTATTTCCCGCTGCTACAACAACTACTAATCCAGCATCCCAAACTTGCTCAATTTTTTGAATTAATAATTTTTCTTCCTGTAAAAAATTTTTAGCAGATTTTCCAACAGATACATTAATAACACGTAAATTATAACGTTCTCTATAATATAAAATCCAATCTAATGCCCTCAAAACATTTTTTATTTTCCCATTTCCTCGACTATCTAATACTTTAAGTGCAATAATATTTGCCCTTGGCGCAATTCCTATATATCCCCCATCTCTCATTCGTCCATTTGACCCAATAATTCCTGCCACATGAGTTCCATGCCCATAGTCATCATATAATACTTTTCTACCTCTCACAAAATCTCCAAATGCTACAATTCGATTTCCTCCTCTTGTAAAATCTTCATGTGGAAAAATTCCTGTATCTAAAATTGCCACTCCTATCCCTTCTCCATAAATTTGTCTACTATGTGCATAATCAAGCTGTATCCATTTCCTTGAGCAGTCCTCCCCGTACTCCATTTTTATTCCTCCAGTCACTTCATGCTTTTTTATAGTATATGCCACTTTAAAATGATATGTCCAGTACATAGAAGTTCTGCTAAATTAATATTTCTATTTTTTTACATTTTATCTTGATTTTTACATTCATATATGATATGATATATACATCAATCAAATTGATAAATAATTCATTTTATATATCTTATTTTGTCAGAGGAAAGAGAATTTTCTTTCTAGTTTCATACTTTCTCCAACACGATTAAATTCTGTATATTTTCATTCCATCCTACATAATTTCACTTCACTGTATTCTCGTTAGACAGAATATAATTTCAAATTTATTATCACTTATTGAAGATTGCAGAAATATATATACTTCCAACATATTCTAATCGTTGGAATATCTATTATCTTATTTGACAACTATTAAATCTAAAGAAGATCTCTTTCCTCTGACAAGATAAGATATATTGATTCGAGCATAGTATATTTAATCCAGAGTGTAAAAATTATACTCCTAATAAAAAAAGGAGCTATCACAAAAAATATAGAGCAAATATCGTATATTCTACCTTCATCTACTATCTGCTATATATTTTTCTGTAATAGCTCTTTCTTATTTCTATCCTTTATAATAGTGCTAATTTTATCATGTCAAGAAATTATTGTATTCCTACCATATTACAAAGAGCAGCTACAGCCTTCTTCTCTAAAATACAAGTATAATGCTCCTCACAATAGCTTTTTTGAATTAATTTATCTGACATAAAATTAGAAAAATCCATCGCTAATTCACAACAGACATCAAATTTCTTAACGCTTAACCTTCCCTTTTCTAAAATCAAATAATAAATATTCTCCGCTTCATCTTTATATAAACTACTCTTTATATTTTTCTCTATTTTTAATAAACTACAAAATTGTTCAAGATTCTCCATAGAATCAAATTGATAAATACGCATTTTAGTTGCATTATTTTGTCTTCTCTTAGAGGTATTTTTTTTATTTACATTTTTCTCTTTTTTCTCTAAGTTCTCTATCTCTTCTAGCATACCTTGTAAAATATGTTCAATTTCTTGGTGAGGCAAATTTTCTGTCTCATCTTCCACTTGTTCCATTGTATGCTTTAAATGATCAATAAACCCTTTCGCTCCATCATCGGGATTATCTGAAAATGTGATAGCAAGACCATTTTTAGGAAGTGGCATAATCTGCAGAGAAAATAAATCTCCACGTGTCTCAAAACCAACTTCTTCCTTTGCTTTTTGTATTAAAACATCCATGAAATCATGAACCTTATTCTTGTCTCGAAAAAAATCTTCTAAGACAATATTATTTTCTAACATATCCTCTTCCGATAAGATACAACTAATCGTGTTTTCGTCTATCTTACGAAATTTCATCCAATCACCTCTATTTTTCCTTTATTCTTTAGCAAAAACGATATACAGTTGTAGAATGATATTTTTCTCCCGCTTTCACAATGGTAGATGGGAAATTTTCTGTATTACCTGCATTTGGGAAAAATTGCGATTCGGCAGCAATTCCACTATTCTTTTTATACAAAACACCTTTTTTTCCAACCGTATCTAAGAAATTTCCTGTATAAATCTGAATTCCCGGAGTATCTGTAAAAATTTCCATTTTTCTCTCGCCTAACACTTCTAAATAGCCCACTTTTTCCAAACTTTTTTCTTTTTTATCTAAGACAAAATTATGATCATAGCCTCCTGCAAAAATCAACTGGTCAAAATCTTCTTCAATTCTAGATCCAATTTCTGTTGGTTTCCTAAAATCAAATGGTGTTCCATCCACAGAAGCGAATTCACCTGTTGGAAGTGATGTCACTGGAGCAATCGGAGTATATTCATTGGCTTTTATCCATAAAATATGATCTAATATATTGCCATCTTCTTGCCCCTTTAAATTAAAATAGGAATGATTTGTAAAGTTCATAATAGTATCTCTATCGCATATACCGTCATACTCAATTTTAATTTCATTATCCTCTGTCACAGTATATGTCACAGAAAAGAAAGCTGTTCCTGGAAGACCTTGATCTTTATCTTGACTAGACATTCCAAGTTTTATTGTATTATCTGTTACTTCCATTACAGCCCAGATACGAAAACTATACCCATCCTTTCCTCCATGAAGATTATTATTATTTTCATTTTTATCAAGTTGATAGACAATATTATCTATTTTTGCGATGCCATCGCCAATTCGATTACTATTTCTTCCTACTGTAGCTCCTAAATAAGCAGATCCACTCTCATATCCCGTCACATCATCATATCCTAAAACGACATCTACTATATTTCCATCTTTATCTGGTATAAGAAGCGAAACTAAAGTAGCTCCATAATTTGTCACTGCTGCCTTCATTCCATTTTGATTTCCAATTGTATATAAAAATACCTGCTGTCCATCTTTTGTCGTTCCAAATCCTTGTTTCATTTCCATTTTATGTACCTCTCTCCCATTTAAACTATAAATATGTAATAGGGGAATGTATTATCTTTTGTATTTTTCCTGCAGGTATCTTACATTCCCCATATTCTTTTGTACTTTAGTATACTTTATCTTTTGTATTTTATCTTTTGTACTTTTCACTCGAGCTAATTGTAGTATGTCACATATCGTTTTTCCTATTCATTTTCTCGCACATTATTTTAACATAAATGGGATTGGTTTAAAAGAGAAAAAAAAGAAAAATTATATTTTCATAGAATATTTTTAACTAAAACTCATTTTTTGTAAATTTTGAAAAAAAATAAGTGAGAGTATCTTTTTTCTTAAGACACTCTCACTTTATACTGTTTCCTCCAATGGACTAACCTTCCTTCTGTATGAATTTTATGAATCTCGCTTTAAATTTTATCTTATACATTTCTTTTCTTAAGTTGACGCTCCCCATATATCGAAATTAGGGGTTTTACGTCCTCAGGGATAAATATGGAGAATCATTTATCTTCTATACCTTTATCTTCCCAACGGTCTATACCTCTCTTTTCTTAAATTTGGTTCCGCTTTTTACTTATGCTTTTGGTGGTCTGTACCTTCCTTTTCTTAGATTCTTTTCTTATTTTTTAACTTATGTTTTTGGTGGTCCGTACCTCCTTTTCTTAAATTTTTTTCTTATAATACTTATCTTTTAAAATTTTGTTAATCTTCCTCTCTATAATGAAACGTCTATAGGAAACCTATGATTAAATTAAAATTTTAAAAATTCAGTTTTTAAATATTTTATATTCTTGAAATCTGTCGACATCTCTCTTTTCTTGTTTGTTATGAGTTTATTATAGACTATCTTTTTGAGTTTGTCAAGTTATTTTTTTATATTTTTTATTTTTTCTGATTATTTTTTGTTTTTCTTTTTAATTTCTGTACTTTATCAGTCTTAACCCTCACACTTTCTGAGCATACCATATTTTATAATATACATTAATATACATTCATATAAGCATATAGTTTTACTAAATAATAAGCTATAATTAATACAGTTTTGAAAATATTAGTCTCATTTTTATGTTTGAATTTGAAACTTTTCTATTGACAGTTTCATTTTTGGGTGTTAAAATGATACTAAAGTTAGAGCTATTAAACTCATATTTATATCATAAATTTTTATATCATAACAAAATTCTTTCTTTAATTTCACAATTTAGACTTTTATGCATACCTGCATATACTGCATAGCTATAAAAATATACAGTGAAAATATGATATAAAAAAGAAAGGAGCATTTATGGCTAGAAAAGTTTATATTCTTGAGCATCTCGGATGTGCAAACTGTGCTGCTAAGATGGAAAAACGTATTTTGGCATTACCTGGAGTGGAAGACGCCACTATCACCTATGCTACAAAACAATTACGTTTAAATGCAGATGATCCTGATGCTCTCTTGCCAAAAATTCAATCTATCTGTTCTTCTATTGAATCAGAAGTTATTGTAACAGAAAGAAAAAAACGTACCTCTTCTCGCAGAGAGGCAGCGTTCCACTCTTTAGAAAATCATGAACATGGCGATTCCTGTGACTGTGGACATGAGCACGAACATGCACATCATGAGCATGATGATTCCTGTGGCTGTGGACATGAGCATGAACATGCACATCATCACCATGACGATTCTTGTGACTGTGGACACGAACACGAACATGCACATCATCACCATGAGCATGGCGATTCCTGTGGCTGTGGACATGAGCACGAACATGCGCATCATGAGCATGATGATTCCTGTGGCTGTGGACACGACCACGAACATCATCACCATGACGATTCCTGTGGCTGTGGACATGAGCACGAACATGCGCATCATGAGCATGATGATTCCTGTGGCTGTGGACACGACCACGAACATGCACATCATCACCATGACGATTCTTGTGACTGTGGACACGACCACGAACATGCACATCATCACCATGAGCATGACGATTCCTGTGGCTGTGGACATGAGCACGAACATGCACATCATGAGCATGGCAATTCATGTAACTGTGGACATGAGCATCATGAGCATGATGATTCCTGTGGCTGTGGACACGACCACGAACATGCACATCATCACCATGAGCATGATGATTCCTGTGGCTGTGGACACGAGCACGAACATGCACATCATGAACATGGCAATTCATGTAACTGTGGACATGAGCATCATGAGCATGATGATTCCTGTGGCTGTGGACACGACCACGAACATCATCACCATATCGAAGAACATCCTGCTGACTGCGACTGTGATATTTGCCATCCACACGAAGATTACTGTGATATTTGCGGCGAAAGTCTATCTAACTGTACTTGCAATATGCCAGATGCAACGAATAAAAAACGTGTATTTATTCTTGAAAATCTTGGCTGTGCTAACTGTGCTGCAAAAATGGAGTCAAAAATCAAAGCATTACCAGAGGTGGACTATGCAACGATTACTTTTGCTACAAAACAGCTTCGCATATCCGCAAAAGATCCTGAGGCATTACTCCCAACTCTTCAGTCTATTTGTTCTTCTATTGAACCTGAAGTTATTGTAAAACCTAGAAAACATAAAGTTCAAAAGGTTGAATCAGTTCCTGAAAAAACAATCGTTCAGCCTGAAACAAAACCTAAAAAATCCTTTTTCTGCAAAGAAAATATGGAATTAATTTCGATTGCTGTCGGAGCTATTCTATTTATTTTAGGTGAAATTCTTCATGAAGCAGTATTCCAGGACGAGACATTTCCACCTGCATTAATTGCGCTTTGCCTTATCGCTTATATTATACTCGGTTGGAAAATCATTTTAACAGCCATCAAAAATTTACCGAAAGGTCAAATTTTTGATGAAAACTTTTTAATGACAATTGCTACTCTTGGAGCCCTCGCTATTCAAAATTATATGGAAGCTGTCGGTGTCATCCTATTTTTTAGAATTGGAGAGTATTTTGAACATAGAGCTGTAGAAAATAGCCGTAAATCTATTATGGACGCTGTCGATATGAGACCTGAGATTGTACATCTCATAGTTGGCAACCAAGTAAAAATTATCGATGCGGAAGATGCAATCATCGGAGATATTTTATTAGTGCGTCCTGGAGATCGTATTCCTCTAGATGGAATTATTATTGAAGGTGAAAGTCAGATTGATACTTCTCCAGTAACTGGAGAACCAGTTCCTATAACTGTCCATGTCGGTGACGAGATTGTCTCTGGCTGTGTAAATAATTCTGGATTATTAAAAATGCGTGTAGAAAAACCGTTAGAAGAATCTATGGTAACAAGAATTTTAGATTCCGTAGAAAATGCTGCTGCAAGCAAACCTCAAATGGAGCGTTTCATTACAAAATTTGCTCGCGTTTATACTCCATTTGTAGTATTAATGGCCATCCTAACAGCCATTATTCCATCTCTCAATATTATTTCTATTTTTCCTAATGGAGGAGACTGGAATTACTGGATTCACACAGCACTTACCTTCTTAGTAATTAGTTGTCCTTGTGCACTTGTCCTAAGCGTACCGCTCGCTTTCTTCTCTGGACTTGGTGCTGGATCTAAAAAAGGAATTTTATTTAAAGGCGGCTCCTCTCTAGAAGCCATAAAAAATATAACAACTGTTATTATGGATAAAACTGGTACAATTACTCGCGGTGATTTCCGTGTTCAAAAAGTAATTCCTGTATCTACTTACTCTGAGACAGAAGTCTTATCTTACTGTGCCTCCTGTGAGTTAAACTCTACACATCCTATTGGAAATAGTATTATTGAATATGCCAAAGATACAAATCTTTCTATTCCACGTCCTTCTTCTGTAGAAGAAATTGCTGGAAAAGGAATCAAAGCAAAATTAGACGGAAAAGAAATCTTATGTGGAAATAGAAAATTAATGGAAGAATATAAAATTGACACCTCCAAATATCACGATGATATTTTTGGTACAGAAGTTTTTATCGCAGTTGACCATACTTTTATCGGCTATCTCATCATTGCAGATACAATAAAACCAGAGTCAAAAACTGCCATTGAAAGTATCAATGCTCTAAATATACACACGGTTATGCTAACTGGCGATGGAGAAAACAGTGCAAAAGCTGTGGCAAAGGAAACTGGAGTAAAAGAAGTCCACGCAAAGCTCTTGCCTCAGGATAAAGTAAAATCACTTCAAAAAATCAGAGAACAAGAAGGTGCTGTTATGTTTGTAGGAGATGGCATTAACGATGCTCCTGTTCTCGCAGGTGCCGATGTGGGCGCAGCTATGGGAAGTGGAGCCGATGTGGCAATTGAGGCGGCTGATGTCGTATTTATGAATTCAAACTTGACTGCCATCCCAGAATCAATCCAAATTGCAAAAGATGCCAGCAATGCTGCAATGCAAAATGTCATATTCGCTCTTATTATTAAAGCGATGGTTATGGTACTCGGTCTTACTGGTCACGCCAATATGTGGTTTGCTGTATTTGCAGACTCTGGAGTTGCCGTACTTTGTGTACTAAATTCTGTCAGAATTTTATATAAATATCGTAAAAAAAATGCATAATTAATTAAAAAATAAAAGTGGCTGTCACAAAAGAGAAATTCTAAGCAAGATATTTTACTAAATAGTTCTACTAATATCACTCCCTTGCTTGAATCCTTCCTTTTGCGACAGCCGCTTTTAAAAATTATAGTTTTCCAATTTTATATATTTCTTTTTAAATGCCACTTTCTATCTAATCTTTTATCAAATTTCACCTACTCTAATAAATTCTCTTTCACTCCATAAGTAATTAGCTTAGTTCACACTTTAGAATATTTGAAAGCATCCTTCCTCTTCCATTATAATACTAGAAGAAAATACCTCTTTTGCCGCTCTCACTAAATAATACGTATCCTTGACACCTGCCGTCTCATAAGGAGAATGCATGGAAAGCTGTGGGAGACCAATATCCACTGTATTCAATGAAACTTGAGTATTTGATATATTTCCAAGCGTGGAACCTCCCTGAATATCAGAACGATTATAAAATATTTGATACGGTATATTGGCTTTTTTACATATCTCTTTAAAAAGAGCTCCTGATACGGAATCCGTCGTATATTTTTGTTTGGCATCATACTTAATTACAATTCCATCATTCATATATGGGCGATTTGTTAAATCTGCTTTCCCCTCATAATTGGGGTGTACGGCATGAGCATTATCAGCAGAAACCATCATACTAGAGGTAAGTGCCATAAAATATTCTTCTCTCGTTCGATTTAATGACATATTCATACGAACTAATGTATCTTTCAAAAAAGTAGAGGCAGCCCCCTGCTTTGTAGTACTTCCAACCTCCTCATTATCAAATATACAATATACAGGTACACTCTCTTTATTATCACTCTCTATAAATCCTTTTAAAGTAGAAAATGCACATTGTAAATCATCTAATTTGGGAGAAGAAATAAATTCTTCTTTTGCCCCCCAGATTGTTCCAGGAATTCTGCTATATAAAAATAAATCTGTATCGATAATTTTTTCTTTTTCTATATTTGCAGTTTTCGCAATTGTATCCATAAATGTATTCTTTGCCTCCTCACCTCCGTACAATGGAAGCATATCAATCTGTGGATTATAAACATATCCCTCATTTACTTTTCGATTCATATGAATCGCCAAATTGGGAATTACAAATAAATCTCTATCTACATTTATAAGTCTCACTTGAATTCCCTTCTCTGTCTTTATTACTATTTTCCCTGCAACAGAGAGTGGTCTATCAAACCAAGGTGCCATTATCATTCCGCCATATTTTTCAACATTTAATTTTACATATTTATTATTCACATGAATCTCTGCATTATCTTTTATTTTAAAAGTTGGAGAATCGCTGTGACTAGCCATAATCTGGAATCCGCAGAACTCTTTTTTAGGTATATAAAAAGCAATCAAAGAAGAAGAATTACGTACAACAAAATATTTTCTTCCCTCCTTGATATTCCAAGGCTTTGACTCTAAGAGTTCCTCATATCCTTTTTCTTTTAATAACTCTTTTATATTATGCACAACATGATAACAGCTATAGCTTTTATCAATAAAATCTATTAGCTCCCTAGATATTTTTTTGTACATAAAAAACCTCCTATTCTCTTTCATTTCTCAACTGAAATCCTATAGTATTCTACCAAACTATTTCTTGTTCTGCAACCAATTAAAAAGATATATTCTCCAAAATTTTCCTCTTAGAGAATATATCTTTATTATTTAATATTTATTTTTCTTATTCTGGACAAACATAATAGCAAGCTACCTCATGTCCCTCTCCAATTTCCTTTAAGACTGGCTTCTCTATCTTGCATTTTTCCATACAGTACTCACAACGATTCTGAAATGGACATCCTTTTGGAACTTCCAATGGACTTGGAGCCTCACTCTCAATACTTTCTATCTTCTTAGTCGGATCCATATGAATGGAAAATAATGCTCCAAGAAGCGCCTGTGTATATGGATGTTTCGCTTTTTTTCCCACTTCTTCGCCTGGAATAACTTCCACGATATGTCCAAGATACATAACTGCAATCTGATGTGCAAAGGACTGAATCAAGGCTAAGTCATGACAGATGAATACAATACTAATATTTTTCTCTTTTTGTAACTTCACTAAAAGTTCTATCATACTTTTTTGAATCGATACATCAAGAGCAGAAGTTGCCTCATCACAGACTAAAATCTCTGGTTCTAAAGAGAGAGCTCTTGCAATGCCAACTCTTTGTCTTTGACCACCACTCATATTATGAGGATAGCGATACATAAAATCATCTGGCAACTCTACCATCTCTAATAATTCTTTCGCTTTTGCCTCTTTCTCACTCCTTTTCAAACGCCCAAAATTCATCAACGGCTCTGTCAAAATATCTATAATTTTCATTCTTGGATTAAAAGATGCCAGCGGATCTTGAAATACCATTTGCATATTTTGGCGATTTAGCCATTTATCCCGTTTTGAAAAAGCTAGCATATCTTTATCTCTATAGATAATACTTCCCGATGTTGGAATATCCATCTGAGTTAACATACGAACAAAAGTTGATTTTCCACATCCACTCTCGCCTACAATCCCAAGAGTCTTACCTTTATACACATTCAAGCTAATATCATGACAGGCAGTCAATATACGTCCACCGGAAGCTGGAAACTGTTTTACAATATGCTCTGTTTTTAAAATAATATCTTCTTTATTAAACAAAACGTGGTCCCTCCATTTCCGGTACTGATTTTAATAATTCCTTCGTATATTCACTTGTCGGATTACTCATAACTTCATCTCTCGTTCCCTGATCTACAACTTTGCCATTTTGCATAACAATTAATTTATCTGCCATATAAGCAGCTACTCCAAGATTATGGGTAACAATAATAATCGATGTTCCATATTGATCTCGAAGCTCCATCATCTGTCTCACAATCTGAGCCTGTGTCGTAACATCAAGGGCACTCGTAGGTTCATCTGCCAAAAGTAACTCTGGCTGGAAAGTCATTGCCATGGCAATACCAACTCTCTGTCTCATACCGCCTGATAGCTGATGAGGATAGCTTTTCATAATATTCTCACTATCTGGCAAGCGCATTCTCTCAAGCATTTGTCTTCCCTTTTTCCATGCTTCCTCTTTTGACATCTTACTATGAGTTATAATATATTCTACATACTGCTGTCCAATTTTGCGAATTGGATTTAGAGTACCTCCACAATCTTGAAATATCATAGACATTTTAGTACCTCGAATTTTTCTCCAATCCTCTTTTTGTTTGGTGAGTAACGGTTCACCCTGAAAGGAAATCGTTCCCGCTGTTACCTTACCAGCTCCTGGTAAGGCTCCAAGTACGGCACGGATTACTGTTGTCTTTCCACTTCCACTCTCACCTACGACACTGATAATCTCTCCTTTTTTCATAGAGAGATTAAAATGTTCAATTGTTGGTTTTGCTTTTCCGTATTGAACAGTTAAATCCTTAATTTCCAGCATATTTTAAACCAAACCCTTCTAGAATTATTTTGCAAGTGCAATATCCTTTGTTAACCAATAATAATCCATTGGATACATTTTTACTCCTGTAAGTGACTTAGAAGAGAAGAGGTAAGTTGTCTCATATCCGAAGAAAACAGTTGCTGCATCATCCATAATATGCTGCTGAATTTGAATAACTAATTCTTTTCTCTTATCTGTATCGAACTCTTTTGCAAGCTCATCTAATAATTTATCCACTTCTGCATTATTATAACCACTTGTATTATTAGGAGATGTGCTATACCAGTTTTCTCTCAAATAGTTTTCTGGATCACCCGTATTAGCAACAAGTACGTTCCAGATTAATAAATCATAATCACCGGAATCTCTCATATCAAGCAATGTCTCATAACTTACTGTATTTAATTTTATATTAATTCCAACATCTTTTAAATTAGCCTGTGCTGCTTGTGCATAAGTTCCAAGCTCCTCACGACTTGTATAGATAACAAAATTAAGCTCTAACTTATCACCATCTGGAGTTTCCACAAATCCATCTCCATCTGTATCTTTATATCCAGCTTCCTCTAATAATTTTTTAGAGCTTTCTGGATTATAAGCATTCTCATCCTTTAGCTCATCAAATCCAAAATCAAGTGTTGGAGGAATTGGAGCCTTACCAGCCGTTGCTCCACCCTGTAATAAGTTTGAACAATATGTCTCTTTATCAAGAGCACGAATCAAAGCCTGACGAAGTGCAAAATCTTTTAAAGCACCGTTTTGATTCATAAATGCATAGGTAGAGCGAAGAGACTGTAAATTTTGAATTTCAATATCATCATTGCCATCAAAATCAGCTATATTTTCTGTCTTTAAGTTATAAGCAAGACTAATCTCACCTGTCTGTAATGCCATAGAACGTGTTGTCTGATCATCGATACATTTTAATGTTACTTTATCGAATGGAACTTCTCCATCCCAATAATACTCATTGCGAACTACTATACAAGAGTCTGTAGGACTAAAGGATTCTACTGCATAAGGTCCTGTACAAATAGGTCCATTCATTGCATAATCATCTGGATTTACATTTTCACTTGTATCTACAATTAAGAAAAGAGGGTCAGCCAAACTACCAGGAACGATGGCACTAGGCTCCTTTGTCTTAATCGTCAGATTTTGTCCATCTATTGTGATAGAATCTAATTTGAAAAACTCATCTGTACGATTACTCAATTCAAATGTTCTCTCAAGAGAACTTTTCACTAATTCAGGCGTCATATCATCTCCATTAGAAAATTTTACGCCTTCACGAATCTTGAATGTCCAAGATAGATTATCGTCACTTACTTCCCAACTCTCTGCAAGACAAGGAGTAATTTCACCACTTTCATCAAATTTTGTAAGTGTCTCACCCACACCGTATCTAGATACAACCCAGCTAAAATACTGCTCTGTTGGCTCTAATGTATCGGCAAAACTGGTAACTCCAATAACGATTTCTCCCCCATTTGCCGCTTCCTTTGTTTCACCTTCTGCTGTTGTAGCAGAACCACTGTCTGAACTTCCACCACAGCCTGTCAGCATTGCAAATGCCATAGTTCCTGCTAAAATAAGTCCTAAAGACTTTTTAAACCATTTTCGCATATCTTTTCCTCACTTTTCTTTATTCTTGTTTTGTATCCATCATATCTCGAATACTATCACCTAACATATTAAATATAATAACCACAATCATAATTGCAATACCTGGATAGATCATAAGCCAAGGAGCTTTTGAAATATAGGCTCTTCCTTCATTAAGCATTAATCCCCATTCTGGAGTTGGAGCTGTGGCACCAAATCCTAAGAAAGATAATCCAGCAAGCTCTAACATCATTGATCCTATATCTGTCGCTGCTGTTACAATCATTGTAGTAATCATATTAGGTACAACGTATTTCAAAATAATATTTATTTTTTTCGTTCCTGTAATAACTGCTGCCTCAATATAAAGGTTTCTTCTAATTTTTAATACCATACTTCTTGCAAGTCTAGCGTATTTTGTCCAACTTACCGCTGCAATCGCTATAACTGCGTTCACCACATTTGGACCGAGCATACCAGCAATGGCAATTGCAAGTACCATACCTGGAAAAGAAATCATCATATCCGCAATACGCATAATAACTTGGTCTATTATCCCACCAAAAAAACCTGCGATAATACCAAGTGCTGTTCCAATAACAAAGATAACACCAACTAAACATAGAGTCATTGTAAGAGAAGTTCGTGTTCCGAAAATAACTCTAGATAAAACATCTCTTCCCAATTTATCGGTTCCACATATATATTTATCACCTGGTGCCTGTAAAGATTCTGTCATCACAGTCTCATAAGGATCCATCGGTGCAATATATGGAGCAAAAATCGCTATTCCCACTACTACAAGCGCTAATATCAGGAATATCGTAAATTGTTTATTCTTCATAAAAATATTTGATTTTTTCAATTTACACTTCCTCCTTTAATCTTGGATCTAAATAGTAATAGGAAAGGTCAACAATTAAGTTTATTCCCATATAAAGAAGAGCAATCCACAATACATAGCCCTGCACTAAAGGATAATCTCTACAAGAAATCGCTTTCACCGCCATACTACCCATACCTGGCCAATTATAAATAATCTCTACAACGGCCGTACCTCCAAGTAAGTTACCAAGAGAAAGTCCAAGTAATGTCACTAAAGGAAGTGTTGCATTTGGAAGCACATGTCTCCAAAGAATTGTACTTTCTTTAATTCCTCTCATTCGTGCTCCTGTTACGTAATCTTGATTTAACTCTTCCAATACCGCTGTTCGAACTTGTCTTGTGTATTTTGCAGACATGGCAATCGCCAAAGTAACAGCTGGTAAAATAACTGATTTTAAATCTGTCGTTCCTCCCGCAACGGATACCCAGCGTAATTTTACGCCAAATATGCTAAGTAAAATAAGACCCAACCAGAAGTTAGGAATAGATACACCTATAAAAGTAAATATACGGACTATATAGTCAATCCATTTATTGCGATATACGGCAGATAAAATACCAAGCGGTATTGAAATAATAATCATGATTAATAGAGAGAGCAGCGCAAGCTGTAAAGTTGGCCAAAAACATGTTTTTAACTTATCAATAACTGGGACTTTCATAGAATAAGACTGTCCCATATCCCCCTTAAACATCTTTCCTAGCCAATTTGTATACTGCACGAGAAATGGTTGATCTAAACCAAGCTCATGTCTTGTCTGTTCTAATAGCTCTGGTGTTGGAAGATTACCACATTCAGTCAACATAATCTCTGCTGGATCACCCGGTGATAGATAAGTAAGACCAAATGTAAAAAAGCTAATTCCAAACAAAACAATCACAATCTGAATCAAGCGTTTCCCTAATTGTTTTTTATTCAACGATGATTCCCTCCAAACTATATGTTCTTTTTTTCATATCCTATCTGATATAAAACATTCGCCCACGAACCACATACTTCCTGCAAAGATTGTCTCATCTCCTTTGGAAGTTCTCTCTTATCTGGAATACGATGATTTTTCTCAATCCATCTTTTTAACTGTTCCAAATATTTTGTGTTTGTCTCATCAATCTTAAGCAATTTATAATAGCAGTCATATAAAACTGTACTATGCAATCTTTTTTCAGCTCCAAGACGATAATCCATATAAGTAGACGAAAACGGCTTTATTTTAATAACTGGCTCTAAATAAAGTTGATATAATGTATTACGCCAACTTTTACATCGCTTTACCAGTTTTTTTCGTTTTACTGCATCAACCTCACTCTTTAGAGGAGCTCGGTTTAATTTTTCTGCCAAAATACGAATTTCCTCCAAATAAATTTTGTATTCTTCTTCCAAATCTGGAATACAATATACAACATTTTCTTCAAAAAAAGTTTGCGTCAACTTTGCGTCTTCAATTACCTGATTCCACGTCTGTACATATCTCTTTAGAGATTCACAAATATCAGGCATATCCTTAGGATGTGGTGTTCTGCAAAGCTCCTTGGCTTTTTCTCTCACTTTTTCTAAAAGTTCCTCGTATTCTTGGTCATCTTTCTTTTTTTGCTCCAATGTTTTTCCATCTTTTCCGGCTGCTTTTGATAAACCAGCAGCAGAAAGAGCATACGGCCACTTTCCAAATCGCTTCTTTATATATGTTCTCCAAATCCAATACACTTCTTTTTGAGCTGGGGAATGCCCAAGCTTTTTTGCATATATTTTAAGTACATCTAATAATTCCTCATCTGAAAGTGCCTTATAAAATTTCTCTCCAGCTTTTGAATTCAGAGAAAAAGCTTTCCAAATCTTTGTATTCTCGGAATTTGCGTACTCTGTATTTTTATTACATTTTTCTGAAAACTCCAATAATTTATTATAAAGATTTTTTCTCTGCATCTTTGCCTTATTTTCCTCGTTTCTTTTCATGATTCAAATCCTCTACTCTTTGCACCACCCCACCTCTCGATTTTCTTGCCTCTGCCATAATGCTGCTTTACTGCAAAACTATTACATTCTCTGCATAAGCAAAGACAGAGCAAAGCGCTGCATCAAAAGATTTCTCTTCGATAATGTAAAGTGAAGTCCCATACAGGTTATTTTAGCTTCCCATCCCTAGTTTGTAAATCTACAAAATATGGTATTTGCAAAAAAAAATTGCCAATTTCTCACAAAATAGCAATTACTTTTTATAACAGAGTACAATTGTAAGAAATGTCCATTGCTGGATACGACCTTCACTGACTTATGCCTTATATATGGGCAATTACAGTTTACTGTGCCGGACTCTCACCGAACTTTTGATTAAGAGTTACTGTATCTTTACATTCCTCATCGCATCTGTTTTTCATGTATTTGAGGCTATATTTCCATTTTACTGGAAAATTTCTGCCATTCTTTGTTAAAATTATACTATTTGAGTTCTGTTTTGTCAAACTTTTTCCACAAAATTCTACAAAATTTGCACATTAACAAAAATTTATCACTATTTGTTTTTAAAATTACTATTTATATTTTTATACAAAAGAACTATTTTGTCTTTTCCATAGCATAAATGTCTCTTTTCCCTTTTTTCAAGTACTATAATATATGATTTATATTTTTCTGCACAAATATATGTAAATTTTCCACTTTGCCTCATATAGCTAAAAAAAGCTACTATACAAAAAACATATACCCTATTCCATCATCAATACAGTAGAGGACATTACAAAATATATTTCTCATACAAGATATTGATATCGCTAAAATGATTCAAAACAGTATCTTGTTAACATTTATATTTTGCAACGTCCTCTATCTATTATTGCATATGACGAATAAAGCATATGTTTTATATAATAATCCTATAAAATTTCTATTATTTTATTTTTTAAACAAATTAGTTAATTTTTTGATAAAGCTTTGTTTTTCTTCCACCGTCTTAACTTCTTCTTCCTCTGACTTTTCTAATGCTGGAGTCTTAATTGCAAATTGAACAGCTGATACATTTTTGTTCTTCTTCGACACAAAGGAAACTGGTGTATAGTCAGATCCATCTAATTGCTTTATCATTTTATCAATTTCATTATCAATCTGATCATCAATATTGGAGGTCTCATCTTTAAACGTCTGAGTACCATCCTTCATTTCTCCTATGCCATTATATAATTGCTTTGTTCCAGAAGATAAACTCTGACTTCCCGTATAGGCATCTCCAATTCCATCAACCAAACTTCCTATTCCATCAGAAAACTCATCATAGCCATCTTCTAACTCTTTTCCACCTGTTTTTAAAGATTTTGTACCTGTTTTTAATGTTCCCGTTCCTTTTGCAAGTTCCACTCCGCCTGCATAAAGCTCAGATGTTCCCGATTTTAGACTGCTACTTCCATCCTTAAGCTGCTTTGCCCCATCTACTAACTCCTCAGTTCCATCTTTTAATTGCTTTATTCCATCTACTAACGTCCCACTTCCTGTCTCTAAAGCATTTGTGCCAGCAACTAAAGTCTTACTTCCCTGTGCAAGTGCCAACGAGCCTAAGAATAATGCTCCACTTCCCAACTCAAGCTCTGCCGTTCCTGCTGATAAACTTGCGCTTCCCTTAGCTAACTCACTTGTGCCAGAAGCTAAGCTACTACTTCCAGACTTCAATGTATCAGAACCTGCCACTAAAGCTTCACTTCCTGTCTTTAAAGCCTCTATTCCTGTCACTAAAGCGTTACTTCCCTCTACTAGAGTATTGGTTCCCGCCACTAAAGTATTACTTCCTGAAAGCAACGCATTACTTCCCGATACTAAACTAGTCGTTCCTTCTTTTAAACTTTTCGTACCACTATATAGGCTATCACTTCCCGCCTTTAGTTTACTTGCCCCTTCATCTGCCGCAATAATTCCATCTTTTAATGCCTGACTTCCTTCAGATAAATTCTTTGCACCTATGAGTAAGTTTTGCATTCCCTCAATCATCGTATCATATCCGTCTGATAATGCATCCACGCCTGCCGTATACTCACCAATTCCATTATCTAACTGTGCATAATTTTCACTTAATGTATGAATTGTATCAGGTAGACTAGAAAGAGATGCAAGATTAGTCTCAATTTGATTCACGATTGCCGCCAATCCATCATGAAAACTGCTATAATTTGTCTGAAGATCCACTGTCTTTCCATAGAGTAAATCAATATCTGTTACCAATTCATCCTTCCACTCTTTTACATCTTCCTGTGCATTCATATTTTTATCCAAGGTGGAATCAATATCTGTCAAACTATATTGCAAAGTTTGTAAGCGGTCTATCTCATCTTGCAAGGCATCTGCTGTCGCAGAATCTGTTGTGTTAGCCATTTGAGAATTCAACTCTGAAATAATACTATTCAATTCAGAATCTATATTACTTACTGAATTTTTTGCATTCTCATTTTCTGCTGTAAGCTCTTCTACCTCATAGCTATTTATTTTTTGTTGCATATCAGAGACTGCATTTACGAGAGAGTCGATCTCATTTTGAATATCTAAAGAACTCTCAATAATAGTCTCCAAACCATCCGTAGCTATAGAAATATTAGCCAAAGAGACATCGAGCGATGCTAAAATCTCTTTTATTTGAGAAGAGCTTCCACGCAAAGAATCTGATTTTGAGGCAAGCTGGTTTACGCCATCCTTGCTCTGTAAAAGTCCCTCATTTAACTGCTTTAGTCCTTCTTCTAATTGATTACTTCCATCACTAAGACTTTCTGTTCCAGCAACAAGCTGACTAGAACCCTCCTTCCAGGAAGTCATACCTGTAGAGAGATTTTGGGCTCCATCTGATATAGCATCCACTCCAGAATCAAGAGCCTGTGCTCCTTCCGCCAAAGTCCCAAGATTACTATTAAGCGCTTGTGCTCCATTATCTACTTGCTTTATACCATTATCAAGCTGTTTCGCTCCATTACTTACCTCGGCGATACCACTATCTAACGCCTTTATCCCAGTCTGCGCCGTAGTCACGCCATCGTCCAACGTCTTTGCACCTGCATCAACCTTAAGAGCCCCATCCGTTAATGAAATTGCCCCATTATCAACTTGCTTCACACCATCATACAGAGATTTAATACTATTACTTGCTAATACAATACTCGCATCTAATGCCTTTGCACCTAAATTAATCGCCTTGACTCCAGTATCCAGTTCATTGGCACCTTCTGCTAAATCTTCTGCTCCATTATCTAGTTGTTTCGCCCCCGTTTTGGCATCATCGATTCCATCATCTAATTCCTTTGCTCCATCATCTACCTTCTTAATTCCATCTCTTAATTCCTTTGCTCCATCATCTAAGTCGGCAGCTCCATCATCCAACTCATCAATTCCGTCTGTTGCCTTTTGGATACCAGATTTTAATTGTTTATCTGCAGAAGTTAATTTTGTTCCTCCATCTTTTAATTGCTTTAGACCAGATTGAAGTTCAGATGTTCCATCGTAGAGTTCCTTCGCTCCATCACTTAACTCAGAAGCTCCATCATCTAATTGTTCGACACCATCTTTCAATTCGTCGACTTTATCCGTCATACTACTTGTATCAACTATATCTTTATCTACATCAAACGCCATAGGAATTCCCTGGATAGACATAGACGCAAGCTCTATATCTTTGGCATCAGCTGTAATAGTCAATTTCTTTTCATTTCCAGCCATAATATTAAAAATAATTTGCTTGTCACTTCCAACATTTGCCAGATTTGCACCTTTCGCCTCAATATTAGAAAATTTTTCTGTATCTAGACTTAGACTAAACTGCAATAAAAAATTTTCAAAAAAGCTATCATCTACTTCTTTGTTTTGCTTAATATCCACTACTAACTTAAAAGCTCCATCTTTTCCAATAATCTCCTCTGGCTCTTTTTTTACACCATCTAAGTAATATGAAATATTAAATTCCCACGGTATTTCTTTTGATACTAGATTTCCCTGATAGAAAAAACTTCCCTCATCTGCCTGAACAGAGATTCGATTGCCATTTTGCTTAATCTTTGCTTCACTCGATAAATTTTTTACAGACTCATATTCTCCGTAATCTTGTAGCTCCCCTTTACTCTTTACATCAAATTCATTTACCACATATACATCTTCTACCTGACCGCTACTAGTCAAATTTACATATACATTTTCCTCTTTTATCTTCGTCTCTGAGCTTGCCGCCAAAGCTGTATTTCCTAGTGCGGAGATAATCATCGCTGAAGACATAGCAAGTGCACTAATTTTTTTAAGTCTCTTTTTGTTGTTTCTATTCATCACTATCTTCCCCTTCCTGCTCGCTTTCATTCCCTGTGTTTAGCTCCTGCATCACTGCATTTAATCGTTGTTGTAATTGTACTAACTCTGACATAGCCTTCTTTTCCCTTGCCTTTGCCTTTGCAAGTTTCTTTTCTTCTTTGACTCTTCGCTCTTCCTCCTGCCTCTTTCTAGTCTCTTCTTCCTGCCTATACTTTTTAAGCTGCTCTTTTATGAGGAGAACTTCTTCTTGTGTGAATCCTAAATCTTCTGTTTTTTCTCTTAAACTGTTAGATTCAGATTTTATCTCTGTCTTTTCTTGTATACAATCTATTTTTTCTTCCCTTTGCTCTACCGTTAATTTCTTCTCTTCTTTTTTATGATTTTCTTCTAATCTTCGCTTAAGCTCTTGCTTTTTTTGTAACTCCAGTTCTTTCTCTTTTAAAGCTTCCTCGCGTTTTTTATCCTCTCTTTTTGCTCTTCGCTCCATCGCTTTTTTCTTAAGTTCTTCTAGTTTTTCTTCTTTTTTCGTCTGTACTTCCTCTTGTTTCTCCTCATATTTCTCATGGATTTCCTCTACAATCTTACCTAATTTGCTGTTTACTGGTAAATGCGCTAATTGTAACTGATAGAAATTAACATTCTTTGTCGTTCTAGCTATCACTCTATCAAACAACATAAGAAGAATCGGAAGCACAAACATAACTAAAATAATAGAAATAAAAGCTCCTCGACCGACTAAAGTTCCAAGCTGCTTAATTACTCCATTTGTGCAGACAACAGATAAAGCGATACCTGATAAAATCATAATAATCGCAGACGTAAAAATCGATAAAAAAGTTCCGCTTACTGTCTCCATAACCGTTTCTTTTTTGGTCATCATCTCTCGATTTCCCAAATATTTACTCGTAAATAAAATGGCATAGTCAATTGTCGCACCAAGCTGTACAGAGCTGATAATCAAATATGCAATATAATTTAACTGAACTTCCGCAAAATATGGAACCGTGAGATTCATCCAAATAGCCGCCTCAATTAAAACTGTTAAAATAATTGGCAAAATAAGAGATTTAAAATTAATTAAAAGAATAAAAAAGATTGAACCAATTGCCACTGCATTTACACGAACATTATCTTCTGTTACTACAGTTCTCAAATCATATGTACTTGGGCTACTTCCTGCTACAAGTGCCTCATCTCCATAGTATTTCTTTCCTAACTCTCGAATTCCCTCTACCGCCACAAAGGAACTTCCATCCACATCATTTCCCTCTACAGTGATAACAAAGCGACTATAATGCTCCGACATCAGCTGTTCTAATATGTTTGTTGGCACATATTCATTTGGAATCTGGTTACTTACGGAATTAGAATAAGAAGTTACCGATTTAACATATTCTTGTGCTAATAACTCTTTATTTAGAACTTGCTCTTTTTGTGTATCCCCTCTTGGAACCATTAATACAAATGGATTCGATTCTCCAAATTCTTCATTAATTACATTTTTATCGTGTCCTACCTGGGTGGAATCATCGTTAAAAATTCCTGACTCACCATATAAGAAAATATTGCTTCCTTGAGCCAAATAGCATGGTAAAAGTGAGACAATAAAAATAGCCGCCATGATAAAACGAGTCTTATATACTAATTTTCCGAGCCATCCAAACGGTGGTATAAGTAATTTATGTTTCGTTCTATCGATTAGACGATATGTTTCTAATGTAAGTGCTGGGAGTAAAACAAGAACTGCTAATAAGCTAAGTACAACTGCCTTCGCCATAACAATACCCATATCTGGTCCGATTCGAAATCTCATTAAAATAAGAGCAATAAATCCTACAACTGTTGTAAGTCCACTCGACATAACCGATGAAAAAGAAATCTTTAACGCCATCTTCATTGCCTTTTCTACATTACTCTCTGTCTTTCTACATGCTTCAAACTGATGAAGTAAAAAAATAGAATAGTCCATAGATACCGCCAACTGTAAAATACTTCCCGCTGAGTTTGTTACAAATGAAATCTCTCCTATGAATAAATTAGTACCACGGTTTAACATAACCGCAACACCGATTGTTCCCAAAAACAAAATTGGCTCAAACCAGGAAGTTGTTGTCAAAATCAAAATAATAAATATAATCGGAATAATAAAAAGCATGATTAAATTAATTTCTGAGGAAGTCGTCTGTCTTGCCGTTACTGTATCGACAATACTTCCTGATAAATTTCCATCTTCACCGATAATTTCTCGAATTCCCTCAATCGCCTTTGTCGATAATTCTTCATCTTCGTTTACTGTGATTGTATAAAGTGCCTTATTATTTTTATAGTAACTGTCTAAAATATCTTCATCTATTGTTTCTAACGGCTCATAAATATTAACAGAATCGTCAAGCCAAGTGACTTCATCAACTCCCTCGACTTTTTGTATCTTTTGTTTGATATCCCTAGCCTGCAAAACTGTAACATCTGATACCATCGCTCTGGCGTTCGGAGGAGCCTGCTTATACTCCTCATCCATAACATCCAGAGCAATTGTAGACGCTGAATCTTCTGGAAGATAATCCATCATACTATAGTTTACTCTCACAAAAAGCGATGCTATTGCAGAAATAACTGTCACTACGGCAAAAATTGCAATTACTAGTTTTCTCTGCTTTATAATAAATTCACTAATTTTATCCATCTTTTCCCTTCTCCTTTCTTAAGCCTTTTTATCATATTTGAATATTTTTCATCATTTAATCATTTTTAAACAAATGTTGTTTTTTTATCTTTTTGTATTATAATAAATTAAACAAAGATTTTCAATCAACAATCCTTTATTATTTTGTATGATTCTGAACATTTTTTATCAATATGTTTATTTTTATTTGAACAAAATTTTCATTTTTGATAAAAAGAAAATATACATTTTATATAAGAATAAACGATATATTTTACGAAAGAAGGTGAGAAAATGAAAACAGAATACAAAAATGTTTCCAGATCCAAACGTCTTATCAAAGAAGCAGTATCCAAACTTTTACTTGAGAAAGATATTTCCAAAATCCGAATTACAGAAGTTACAACTCTAGCCGATATTAATCGCGGTACCTTTTACGCTCATTATAGAGATGTCTATGATGTTGTAGAGCAAATGCAAAATGAATTCGTGGAAGTTCTTTGCAACTCCATCCATAATTATCCTCCACTTTCCCTTTTAAAAAACCCACTCCCCTTTATTATAGAAGTGGCAGATTATATTAGAGAAAATATGGAATTCTACCAAACATTAATCCAAAGAAATGGAAGTTCGCAAATTTTCAAAAAAATGAATTCTACTTTTATTGAGAGATTATTTGATGACGACCCCTATATACCAGAGGGAACAGATATAAATGAACTAAAGCTTTGTCTCTTCTATATTATGGCAGGCTGCATGGGTGTTTTAGAGAGCTGGTTTAGTAATGAAATTCCTTATACTTTTGATGAATTAGTTCTCCTACTCAATGATTTTGTATCCAAAAATCTCTCCAAATACGAACTTCCTAAACATTCATTCTAAAAATAATATATTCACAATATTAAAAAAAGCTATCTCTAGAAAATCTCTCTTCATCTTCTGAACATAGATTTTCTAGAGGATAGCCTTTTTATTTATTCTCCATCATAATGAAGAGCAGCCTCCACATCATAATTTTCCAAAAGAGCCCTTCCTCCTAAGTCATCTAGCTCAATCAAAAAAATCATTTTTACAACTTTTGCTCCCATTTCTTCTAACAATTCTACCGCTGCCCTCGCTGTTCCTCCCGTAGCCAATAAATCATCGACAAAAACAACTCTCATCCCTGGCTTAATGGAATCTTTATGAATTTCAATTTCTGCACTGCCATACTCTAAATCATATTTTTTAGAAATAACCTCTCGTGGAAGTTTTCCCTTTTTACGAACTGGAATAAATGCCTTACTCTTATTATACGCAAGTGGCATACCAAATATAAATCCTCTCGCCTCCGCACCAGCAATTGCATCAAATTCCACATTTTCAAGCATCTTTTGCATCGTGTGAACCGCTAACTTTAATCCCTGAGGTTTTTCAAGTACCCCAGTCACATCTCGAAAAATAATTCCAGGTTTTGGAAAATCAGGAATATCGATAATAAAATCCTTTAACTCTTGCATTTTTGTTCTCCTTTTTATTTATATATTTATCTTTGTTTCATTCGCTCTCTTACTTCCTTTAATGCACGCTGAAAATATTTGGAAGTGACTGTCGGATTCGCCTTTAAAATTCCATAAAATTTTACCACCTTCTCCATCGCCTCTTCTCTCTCTTTGTTTAAGAGAGCAATTTTTTTCATAATCTCTTCTGTTCTAGCATCATTTTTCGCCTTTTGATTCTCTATAGATTCCTCGATTCTATCCCCAAGTGATTCCTTGATTGCCTTTCCCTTTTCCTCTAATTCTATATATAAATCCTCGATTTTTTCTCTCGTCCTTGCCATATACTCAAGCATATTTCTGAAGTCGATTGCTTTCTTTGTAGAAATAATAAAATCCACAACGAATAGTACACTAATTACAGTAACAGAAAAATTTAAAACAAAAACTGGCATTGATAATACAAATTTTTCGATTGGCTTATGAAGCACATAAGTCATAAAAACAGATAGAACTCCCCAAAATAAGGAGGATGTTAGACAGATTCTACCTTTTACATTGCCAAATTTTCCTGTATAATCCCAATATTTGACTTTTAAAGTGCTCTCCATCACCCATCCAGTTATGTACTCAAGTATTGTAGCCGCTATCATGCCAAAAAAATAAACGGAAATAATATACTCTCGAACTGGCAATGACACAAACAAAACAACAATAGCTCCCGAACCATATATTGGCAGCATCGGCAGCGTCAAATATCCTCGATTAACCCATCTTTTCTGACTGTAAGAGACAATACTAGACTCCACGCACCATCCCAAAAAACAGTAAATATAAAAGAAAAGCATCCATTGAATTACCGTATACTCAAATATATTTATCAAATAAGCTCACCAGCCTTCTTTTTCATTTTATAACAGAGTATTCCATTTTTCAATAGCTAAGCCCACTCCACTTTCATTATTTGAATATTCACTAATATAATCTGCCGCTTCCTTTGCCTCATCGGAACCATTTTTCATGGCAACTCCAAAGCCTGCTTCCCTAATCATCGCAATATCATTCGAATTATCTCCAAATGCCATCGTCTTTTCTATCCCAATTCCAAGATAATCTGCAAGTGCCCTTAATGCATTTCCTTTATTACAAGTGGCGGCATTAATTTCTAAGTTATTTGCAAGAGAGCTTGTAACTAAAATATTTGGAATTTTTTTAAGTTCTTCTCTTACCTCTTCTCTTCTTTCCTGCTCTGCAAAAAACATATTAAATTTCTCTACATAGCATTGCTCTTTTTCTAAAAATTCATCTAAACTACTTACTGGTCTTCTCGTTTTTTTCACTACTTTTTGAATTTCAGGCTCAATATTATATTTTTGTAAATCTTCTAAAAAATTTGCCTCAATCCTTCCGACACCATCTGCATAAAAATCAAACATTGTACCAAATTCTCTTAAAATTGTTATCATTTCTTTGGCTTCTTCTGGAGTAAACTGATTTCTATAAATAATTTCTTCTGTTTGCATATTAAATACAGTCGCTCCATTTGACAAAATAATATATTTGGCTCCTTCGATTTCCTTTAAAAAATCTGGAATACCAGAAATCGGTCTTCCTGTCGCTGGAACAAAATATCCTCCCTTTTCAATCACTTTCTCAATTATTTCTTTATTTGTATCTGTTAATTTTTTCTCATCGGTAAGCAAAGTTCCATCTAAATCTGCTGCCACAATAAGATATTCTCTCTTTTCCATTATTTCTCTCCTTTATTGGTAATTTTGTATAATTATTTGTAATGTCTTTCCTCCTCTAAATTCATTAATAGATGGATAATAAGTCAGAGACATCATAATATTATTTTTTCGCCCCTGATACAAATATTCTACCTGTTTTACTCCAAACTTGTCAATCATAGCCTCACGTATTTCTTCAATATCTCCAAAAAATAGCGCCTCCATCTGGCATCCTCTCTCATTTTCCACTGTATATTTCAATATCTTCCTATTTTTCCCAAGAACTTTTGCACTTAAAAACTTTAAATTTTTCTCTGCGAAGAGCGGCTTTTGATTTGCTTTTCCAAATGGCTCTAAGAGGTCTAATTGCTTAATAAATTGTTCACTCACATAATCAATCGGCATTGGCACATCAATTACTATCTTTTTTACAATATCTTGCTCTGTCAATTTTGTATTTTTATTTAATAATTTGCGAAACTCTTCCAAATTTTTCATCGGCAGTGAAAGACCAGCTGCCATTGGATGTCCACCAAATTTTGTGAGAAGATGTTTACATTTTGTAATCTCCTCGAACATATTATACGCCTCTATGGAGCGACCAGATCCTTTTAAGCCATCCTCTGTCTTTGTAATAACAAGGACTGGCTTATTATATTTTTCTCTCACTCTACCCGCAATAATTCCAGCTAAGCTCTCATGACAGTCTTCCAAATAAATAACTAAAACAAGATCCTCTTTTAGCCTTGTCGTCTCTACAATTTTAATTGCCCTTTCTATTCCTTCTTCTGTCATCTTTTTTCTCTCATCATTTAATTGTTTAAGATTTTTTGCCATTGCTGATGCCTTTTCTCTCTCTTCACAAAGAAGCAAGTCCACTGCCAGCTTTGCTGACTCTAAACGTCCTGATGCATTAATACAAGGTCCTATTATAAATCCAAGATGATAAGAAGAAAGAGATTTATCTTCGAGTGAATTGGCGGCTAATAATTCCTGTAACCCGATATTTTCTGTACGATTTAATAGTTTAAGACCTTCTTTAGTAATAATCCGATTCTCATCTACTAAATCAACCACATCACATACTGTGGCAATCGCCACATAGCCTATCATTTTTATCATTTCTTCCTTTGGAATATTATATACCTCATAACACGCTTCTATTAACTTATACGCAACTGCCGCCCCACAGAGCATAGAAAATGGATATTCACATTCGAGCTGTTTTGGATTAATAATAGCATCTGCCCTCGAGGTCAAATATTTTTTCTGACCATCTTCCTCCACAAACGGAATATCATGATGATCTGTTACAATTACTGTCATTCCAATCTCTTTCGCATACGCAATCTGATCAATAGCGGCAATACCATTATCGCATGTAACTATCGTATCAATTCCAGCTTCCTTTGCCTCTAAAATTAAGTTTTCATTAATTCCATATCCATCCACAATCCGATTGGGAATTTTAAAATCGACATCTGCTCCGCATCTTCTTAGTCCTACGGACAAGACATAATTAGAAATCACTCCATCTACATCATAATCTGAGATAATTCGTATTCTCTTTTTCTCACTTATCTTTTTTCGTAAAATTTTAACAGCTTTATCCATATCCTTCAGCTTCCAAGGACTATATAGATTCTCTAAACTTCCATTTAAATAATTATCTATCTCCGATTCTGTAATATGCTCTCTATTTCGAATCAATCTTGCAATAACTGGATCAATATGAAATTTATTTCCAATTTTGTTGAAGTCTGCTTTTTTTGCCGCAATAAACCATTTCTCCATCTAATTCCTCCCTTCCACTGAAAAAAGTTGCTGTCGCTATGATATCATAGTTAACAGCAACTTCTTTATTTTGACTGTCTATCTTCTTTTTTTCTTTTTTGGTTTTGTGGAAGATAATACTCTATTTTCGCTATTTATTTTCTTTGATTTCTTTCTATTTCCACCTACTGTCTGCTCTTTTTCCCCTATAAATTCTGTCGTCTCTTCACCATTAGCCATAAGAGCTGGCATCGGTATTATCTCTTCTTTTTTGCCTTTCATCTTCATATAATACCAAATTGGTGATGCAAGACAGATAGAAGAATAAGTACCACAAAGTACACCTGCAATCAGAGTAAGCGAGAATTCTTTAATCGAAGAAACGCCGATAATATAAAGAACAAACACCATAATGAATGTCGTCAAAGAGGTATATATTGTTCTAGTCAATGTCTGGCTGATACTTAAATTAACAATATGAGCAATCCCCTGCTTTCTCTCACTTGTAATGGATAAATTTTCACGGATTCTATCGAAGGTAACTATTGTATCATTGATAGAATAACCGACAATTGTCAACATACAAGCAATAAATGTATTTCCAACAGAAAGTTTTGCTATCGAATATAACGCAAGTACGACTAAAACATCATGAATCAAAGCGATAACCGCACTTGTACCAAACTTAATATCACGGAAACGAATCGCAATATAAATCAACATACAAATTGTAGCAATAACAACTGCAATAACTGCATCTGTCTTCATCTCATTGCTGACACTTGAGCTAATATTTTCTGTCTCAAACTGTTCAATATTAAAATCTTTCTTTAATTCTTCTTCTAAGTTTGCTCTTTGTTCAATGGTTAGCTCACTTGTCTTAACAATAAGTTGATTTGCGTCTTTTACCTTCTGACTCTCAGCAGTTGTACCTAAAATTTCAGAAACCTTATCTACTACCTGCTTATCTAGCTCACTTGTAATATCATCTTGCATTGTTAAAGTTACAGAAGTACCACCTTGGAATTCCAAACTATAGTTTAAGATATTTCCAATTTTGCTTTTATTAATTGGCATGAAGATAAATCCAGCTACAATTATAACTGCAGATGCAATCATACATATCTTGCTAAGCTTGATAAAATTTCTCTCCTTCATTTGCTTAATTGTTCCAAAATATTTAACCTCCTGTGCTCCTAAATAATAGAAACTCCAAAGAAATAATCTAGTAAGTACAAGTGCTGTAAACAAGGAAAGTAAAATACCGATTCCAAGAGTCTGAGCAAATCCTTTTACTGTACCAGAACCTTTTACCCAAAGCACGATTGCCGCAATCAATGTTGTAATATTACCATCGATAATTGCAGAAAACGCCTTAGAAAATCCTGTCTTAATCGCATTTTGTACAGTTCTTCCTGCCGTAAGCTCTTCTTTAATTCTAGTAAAAATAATAACATTGGCATCTACAGCCATACCGATGGACAGCAAAATACCCGCAATACCAGGAAGCGTTAACGTCGCATTAAATCCGTTTAGTGCAAGAAGCGTTAAAATAACATAGTCAACTAATGCAATACATGCACAAAGACCAGGAATGCGATATGCAAATAACATAAATACACAAATTAACGCAAGACCAATTGCTGCCGCTATTAAACTTGTGTGGATTGCATCTTGTCCAAGTTTTGCTCCAACTACATTAGAGCGCATTTCTTTTAACTCAAGTGGAAGAGAACCGATACGAATTGTTGTAGCAAGCTCATTTGCCGCATCATAACTCTCCATACCCGAGATTGTACATTCACCACCAGTAATCGCTTCATTTACGGTTGGAGCACTAATTGTCTCTCCGTCATAAATAATCTGAATTCTATTACCTATATTATTCGTCGTGGCATCTGCAAACTTTTCTGTGCCTTCCTCATCAAAGGATAAATTTACTACATAGGAGGTGATTCCATTCTCCTCTTTCTGTGCTGGCTCCGCTGTCTTTACATTAGAACCTGTGACAACCTCCGTTCCGTCTTCTGTCTGAAAGGAGAGAGAACCCGGTTTACCAAGAGCCTCTAAAATCTCATTGGCATTTGTCACACCTGGAATCTCAACATTAATTCTCTTTTCTCCCTCTCTATAGACCTCTGCTTCTGTACTATATCCCTCAACACGTTTTTGCAGCTTATAGACCGTATCTTTAATCTCTGTATCAGTTGGATTTTCTGCCTGAATCTCGTAAGTAATACTTACACCACCAGCCAGATCAAGACCCAAGTCAATATTTTGTGCGCTACCTACTTTACCTTTGCCGATACCTACCTTAGCGATATATCCGCAGGCGATAGAAGCAATTAAAATGATAACAAGAATTAGGGCACTTCTTGCTTTTAAGTTCTTTTTCTTACTTTTCATTTGCTCCCTTATAGACTCCTTTCTTTTTGGGTAGAATTAGCTTCTCTCCTTCTTAGCAGTTTTTATGCAAAAAACTATACTCCTAAGACATACCGCAGTATGCTCTGCGGGCAAAAACAACTTACGCTGCTTCACAAGGTATATTCACAGAGCACACCACATTCTATGTCCTACGAGCAAAAACAACTTCGTTGTTTTATAAAGTATATTTCTTACACAAAGAGAGAGACCATCCAAACAATCCTCTTATTCGAACGGCCTCTTTGATATCCTATTTAGATATACTATGCTGTTCATGAGTCCAAATACACAACTCTACACCACATTTTTTGACACTCCCCATGCCTAAAATCAGGGGATTCTTGCTTCTACCTCCACTGCATCTTTCTCAAAGAATATCATGTCTTACATGAAGTCCACAAGCTAGATTAGAGAGTTCCCGTATGCCCCACGGTGCTCTATTTACGCTCATATCCCATAGCTAAAACTAGGGTTCTTACGTTTTGTATGATAAAAAACTTATTATGATATGAAAGCTAATTATTGTACTAAAAAATAGATGTACTCTATTTCTCTGTCCAACGAGACTTCCATAGTGAAAATTACTCATTCTTTGAAATTATAGCATAAGTTTATTCAGTTATAAAGTCTTTTTTTTAATTTAGAGCAATCTTTTTTTCAATTACCAATGTATCCCTTTATGATAACATTCCTCCAAGCATTCCACTTGCCAAACATAAAATAATTGTCGTTATTGTATTTGCTGTGGCAAAACCAGAAATTCCATGAAATGCAATTGCCAACACACAAAATAAAATCAAATATATAACTGCCAATCCCAAACCCCATAAAAATTTTTTTTCCTTTATCTTTTTTCCTGTTAAAAATCCACCTAATGAAGTAGCTATAATATAGGTTATAATAAGAACAATCGATATTGTTTTATCCTTTAGCTCCCAGCGATATGCAATAAACGCCAATATTATTAACATAAAAAATGTTAGTATGTAAGATAAAAATAAATTTTTTAAAAGTACAATTATTTTTTGCTCTATTTTCATATTAAATCCCTCTCTTTTTTCCCCTAAAGTAGATTAGGTTATGATATGCTCTTTGGATACACTATATGAGATAGTAAAACAAAAAAGACCATTGAGATTTATTAAAAATAATCAAGTAAGAGAGTAACCATTCGTTAATTAGCCAACCTTTCACACTACCTGACATACCGTTCGGTGCCAAGGCAGTTCCTTAATTTTGATAATAGTCGAAAGGGAGTACTGTATTTAGCTTTTCTGCCATTCTCTAATATCCATACATACTACTGAAAAATGTTTCTAATAGACTACCCTTATTCTGCTTCTTTCCCGCTTATCTGTTGTTTTGATAGGTTATTTCATGTCTGCAAGTTTAAAGTATTCTACCCAGTCTCTCACAAACTGCTGATAATTTTCTTCTCTTTTCGCATTGTTCATACCATTGTTTTTTCAGTCGGCTCGCTAATTTTATTCTTCGTTTTGGTTACTGGCTTTTGGTGCACTATAAATCTGTATTTCCCATCGAATCTGTAAAAACGATATCCAAGACACTGGACTTTAGCCTGATGTAGTTTCTGTAGGTCAGACCGGATATTTCCCTCCACCTTACCTTAGACTTTACCTCGCGATAGACAGTCTTGGCTATATCCTTCCCACTGTCAAGACACACTAAAAAACCGAGAAGAAAAATTTTCTTCTCGGTCTTAAAATAAGAATAATAGATGATAATAGGAGTTCATATGCTTTTTTACTTTGGTCTAAACCCCTCATTTTTGTTTTAAGGAATATAAGGTTTTCTTTTTGTATCATCTATTATAAAATGAGGGCTAATTTATTTATAAGCCTATTAAATCTTATACAAATATCTTTCTAACTACGAGTTACTTTTGATTGTTTTAGAGTCTCTTCTCAAGCTCTACTTTTCTATCTTAAAATCCTAGTTCTGCAAGTAATGAAAACATATTTTTCCTATATGCCTCTACACCTGCCTGATCAAATAGATTTATTCCAAGAAGGTATCCACTGATACCACAAGCGAACTTGAAAAAATAGAATAACTGTCCAAGACTATATTCTTTTATATCTGAAATATTAACCATCAGGTTAGGAACACCACCATCTACGGTGAACGAGAACGATTTCCCTCATAAGTATTTTTTATTTATGAAGTCCATATTCTATCCAGCAAGATAGTTAAGACCGTCTAAGTCAATATTCTCAGAGCTGATTGTAAGATTAATATCCATCTTCTCAACATTTAATACTGTCTCAAACATAATATTTCTTCCATCCTCAATAAACTGTCCTAAAGAATGAAGATCTTTAGAGAAACCTAGAGATGCTGGAAATAATTCCTTGTCGTCTTTTCCTTCCCTCTCGCCATAGAGCTATTTTCACTACTCAGATACATAGTGCATAGATGGCTCGTAGTTTGCGAGTACCTCTACGGATTTCCTTCTTCTTAAAAGAATATTGCGGATAGCCGCATATAATAATGCATCGTTATTCTCATAATTATTCTCAATACAACGCTGTCTCATATTCTGAGCGCCCTTCATCAACGTATCAATATCAACACCGCTTACTGCAATCGGCAAAAGACCAACTGCTGTGAGTACTTTAAAACTTCCTCCTACATCATCAGGAATTACGAATATTTCATATCCTACCTCTATACTCTTTAATGCTCCACGCTGACAGTCTGTTATAGCATAGATACGTTTTCCAGCTTCTTCTTTTCCATATTTTACAATTATTTTTTTAATATGAAAGGCACTTGCCAACTCTATCGTTGTATCAAATTTAGAAATTATATTAGTAGAGAAATCCCTATCTCCGATAATTTCTATTAACTCAGCAAAATATGTTTCACTAATACTATTACCAGCAAAATATACTTCTGAAATTTTCTCTCCTCCTTACTTAACTAATTTACAAAGTTATTATTTAAGAAGAAGATTGCAGCTCTTTCTCTAAGATAAAATCCACCAATATCAATTCATCCACCGGAATTTCTTTTGCTGCTTTTTTTATTCTATCAAATTCTTCTTTTTCATAGGAAGCTGATAAATGAATCCATCCTAAGAAATCACTTCCTCACACATAGATGACAGAGCACTCTGATAGTAAAATTTTACTTATCATTATACACTCCCTTTTCTCGTATGTATCAAACAGCAGCTTCCTTCTCATTATTCCATATTTTTCTAATAAATCCATACTGTATATGAAAAAACTAGTGCAACTTTATTTCTACACCAGCTTTTTCATACAATCATTTTAATCCCCACTTGGTTGTATTTTAGTTTATTTCTAATTAAGTGTAATTTCCATATCTGTCTAAAATTCATATTTTCCTTAGCTAAACTTAAAAATTTTGTACTCTATATAAAATATAAGTTTGCCTTGGGTGGAATACGATTGAAAATTTCTTTTCCGATGCAACTTATTTTATAATTTGTTCTTGTCTTACAAATCATAAAATAAATTATATTATAAATCGCCCAGCGGTTATGCCCATTCCGCATTTCTGACTGCCGTTCCCATAATCAATTTTGTCTGCCAGAACTTTTAGGCGTATCTTTTGAAATATTAATTAAATCAAAATCTCCATCTAAAACTATAACCTTAATAAAATTATAATCTCTATATTCCAATTTCAATAGTCTATCTAGAACAGTTGGTATAATTCATTCTAATATTTAAATGTCTAATTAAGCTAATTTCTCATATTCTGCAACAATAGCATCTAATAATGCCTCATCAGAAATTTCTGTAATTTCTGCCACTGCTGCACGTAAGCCCATATCTTTAATTTTAGTTTGAAGCTCAACACTTTGTTTATCTTCTGGATTGTCATAATGCAAAGCAGCCCCTACACCTACTAAGAGATGATCAACTGGTAATCCATATCCAACCGCTGTCATTAAAGGTTTGATGAGTCTATCTGTAGGACTAAGCTTGCGAAGAGGCTCTCTTCCTACACGAGTAACATCATCTTGGAGGTAAGGGTTCTTAAAGCGGCTAATAATCTTTTCAATGTAGGCAGCATGCTTATCTGCATCAAAACCATGTTTTGCAATGAGTCCTGCTCCACTTTCTTTCATAGCAGCAGATACGATAGGAAATACTTTCTCATCCTCAATTGCTTTATCAATTGTTGGAAGTCCATTAATCTTACCAAGGTAAGCTGTAATACAATGTCCTGTATTTAATGTAAATAGTTTACGCTCGATATAAGCCATCAAATCATCAACAAGACTCATACCTGGAATTTCTGGAATTTCTCCTTTAAATCCTGAACGTTCTACATCCCACTCATAGTAACTCTCTACTACTACATCGATAAAATTCTCACTCTTTACAGGTGGAACAATACGGTCCACTGCACAGTCAGGAAATCCAACATACTCGTCTGCGAATGCTTTTCCAGCATCACTTAAATTCTCATACACTGCTTTCTTAAGCTGGGATGTTCCACGGATTGCGTTTTCACATGCGATAATATTCATAGGAGTGTTGATTCCTTTTTCCTGACGCATCTCAATAGCCTGAGCGATAGTTGGAGCGATACGTGGAAGAATAACAAGTCCAACCGCAGTAGTAACGATATCAGCGTCAGAAATTTCTTCTACTGCCTCTGGTTTTGTGGAATTTACTCCACTAATTCCCTCAATTTTTTGATCCTCACATGTAACATCCATTACATGTACTGTATATTCTTTGTCTTCATTAATTTTATCAATTACAGCATCTACTACATCTGCGAATACTACATGGTATCCTGCCTGATTTAATAATGCTCCAATAAATCCACGACCAATATTTCCTGCTCCAAATTGTACTGCTTTCTTCAACAAAGCCATCTCCTCTCTATACTTTCTTAATATAAGCTTTTTAATAAACTATACTTTACAATATTTACTATTATATATAGCTATTGGCAACTATATTTCCTATGAGTCTGCGTGCTTTGCACGATGGGATATAATAACCAATATTCTTCTTTCATGCCCCTTAATGGGGACGTTCAGCAAACGCTGAACGTCAATATACTAATCAAAATATTTTTTAGCTAAATGCTTTCATAATCTCATCAGCAGTTGCATCTTTCTTAAGATGTTCCATTAATGCTTCATCTTCTAACGTTCCAGCAATTTTTCCAAGAACCTCGAGATGCTCATCTCCAACACCTGCAATACCAATAACAAGGTTAGCTGGCTCATCACCACCGAAATCTACACCTTCTGGATACTGTAATACTACGATACCAGATTTCTTTACTTTATTCTTTGCCTCTGCTGTACCATGTGGAATTGCTACGCCCATACCCATATAGATACTAGCGAGTTTTTCTCTCTCACACATAGCCTCAATATAATCTTTATCAACATAACCAAGTTCGTTGAGTAATCTACCTGCTGCACGAATTGCTTCAAATTTTTCGACGCTGGCAAGACCAGTCTTAATCCCCCTCTTGTCGAGCTTCATTGCACTCTTCTTAGGCTCCTCTTTTACTTCCTCAACTGGAGCTGCAGAAGTTTTAGTTGCACCACCTTTTGCAAAATCTTCCAGTTCTTTATAGAGAGCATCTAAGTTAGGGTCTGTCAAGAAATTTCCGAGTGTTACAAGACGAGCCTGTGGTGCAGAAGCTGCTGCACGGTCTTGTAAAATTGTCTGAACAACTGCTACATCTGTATCTGATGGAATATTATCTACAGAAGTATTCTTTACGATAATACCAAGATTTAAGTCTTTAATACGGTTACGGAATTTTGTAGCACCCATTGCGGATGATCCCATACCAGCATCACATGCGAAAATAATCTTCTTAATATTTTCTGTCTTTACATCTGCTCCTGTCAAAACAGGACCTGCTACTGCGCCTTTAGATTCCTCTTTCATGCTGTCTTTCTTAGCTTGTGCTTCCTCAAGACTCTTGCTGCCTGACATTTTAATGATTGGTGAGGCAATCAAGAAGGAAACTGCTGCTGCAATAGCAACACCTGCAACTGTAATAAGCATACCTGCTCCCTTTGGTGACATTGACAAGAATGCGAGAATGGAACCTGGAGAAGCTGGTCCTACAAGTCCAGCACCTGTAATACTGTAGAATGCAATCGCACAAATATTACCAACAATAGGAGCGATAATTACAACAGGGTTCATAAGGATATATGGGAAGTAAATCTCATGAATACCACCTAAGAAGTGGATGATAATCGCACCAGGAGCGGAATCCTTTGTCGCTTTGTCTTTTGAAAATATCCAGTATGCAAGTAAAACACCAAGTCCAGGACCAGGGTTTGGCTCAAGCATATACATAATAGATTGTCCAGCTTCTCTTACTTGCTCAGCTGCGATAGGAGTAAAAATACCATGATTAATAGCATTGTTAAGGAATAATACCTTCGCTGGCTCAATAAAGATAGCTGCAAGTGGAAGTAATTTATTCTGAATAAGAATATCAACTCCACCTTTAAGAATAACTAATACTGCACTCATGAATGGTCCCACAATATAGTAACCAATGATTGCAATAATCATACCAAGAATACCAACTGAGAAGTTATTGATTAACATTTCAAATCCTGCTGGCATCTTATCTTCCATAAATTTATCGAATTTCTTGATAACAAAACCACCAACAGGACCCATTACCATAGCTCCCATTAACATTGGGTAATCTGGTGCACCAGCGATAACACCGATAACAGAAACTGCACCCATTACTGCACCACGGTCTCCTCCGACCATCTTACCACCTGTGTAAGCGATCAATACAGGAAGTAAGTAATTAAGCATAGGCGTTCCAAGTGTAGCGAGAGCCGCATTAGGTATCCAACCTTTCTCAATAAATAATGCGGAAATAAATCCCCAAGCAATGAATGCTCCGATATTTGGCATAACCATAGAACTTAGAAATTTACCAAAACGTTGTAATGCGTTTTTCATAAAAAAATTCCCCTTTCTTATGTAATTAGCGATCTTTCACCATCACCCTTTTGAAAGATCATGTATTTATTTGATAGTTAAATTATACTAAATAATACCCCTAAAATCAACGCAATGATTCGGCATATTTGTCACTAAGTATTTGTGACACGACATTATTTATGTGTATTTGTCACAAACACTTTACGACAATTCTATCATTTTATCCCAAATTGTATTTCATAGAGATTGTTTTCTTCTGAAATTTACTGTATAATAATATTAAAAACATTGTTCACTACAAGAGCATATTTTATTACTTAAATAAAAGAAAGGAGGTGCTCTTTATGCTACTGACCAATCGTTCCGAGAAAATCATACGAGTTCTCGCCCGTTTTCCAAAAAGCCAACCTGTTACTACCTCTATTATCTCAGAGGAGCTAAATATTAGCACACGTTCTGTACAACGTGAACTTGTAACTGTAGAACAATGGCTAAAGAGCAATAATTTTAGACTTATTAGAAAACGCGGAACAGGACTTACACTTGATGAACCTGAGGAACGCATTGAAGAGCTTCTTTCACTTCTTGAACAACAAAACAGTACAAATATTGTCCATGTAGAAGATCGAGCTTCCCGTCAAAGAGCATTGCGAAACGAGCTGCTTCTCGCCGAAGATCCTATTAAATCCTTTTATTTCACGGATAAATTTGCAATTTCGGAAGGAACTCTCTCCAATGATCTAACTCAAATCACACCCTGGTTTAAAAAATACGGACTAAAATTAATTCGTCGTCCAGGACTTGGTATTTTTCTGCAAGGAGATGAATTATCTAAACGTCGTGCTATCACAGCTGACTTTGGAGAACATTTTAATGAATATATGCTCTCTGGTATTCTAAAAAAGCATGAACTGCATCAGCAGAGTAAATTAATTCATGGAATTGACCCAGATATTTCTAAGCAAGTGAATAAGATTTTGGAAAAGAGTGAACAAGAATTAGGACTTCGCTTTTCTGACAGCGGATTTTTAAATCTTCTGCTCTATATTACCCTCTCTATGCAGCATATAAAAAAGGGACACACTATAGAATTGGAGATGTCTGAATACGAAGACATTTTTATTACTCCAGAGTACGCTGTTGCTGAAAGAATGACCGCCCATTTACATGATGTTCTTCACATCAATATTCCTAGAGAAGAAACTTGCGGGATTGCTCTACAACTAAATGCTACTAAGCTTTTATCTAAGGGTTATCGCGATTTTACGAAAAGTCGCGATATAAATATTCACCAGCTCATTCTTTCCATGATAAAATCTGTCAGCGATGATTTAATGATTGATTTTACTTCAGATAATGTATTATTGAATGATCTAAATACACATATACAGCCAACGATCGGTCGTCTTCGCGCAGGTATTCCGATAGAGAATCCATTACTCGATAATCTGCAGACGGATTATCCAGATATTTATGAGGCCTGTGAACATGCAGCCTATTTTTTAACCAAAGAACTTGATATTGAAAAAGTACCTGCCAGTGAGATTGGATTTTTGACAATGCATTTTGGTGCAGCAATGGAACGAAAGGAAAAACAAAATCGCCGCATTTCCGTTGTCATCGTCTGTCCAACTGGAATTGGAACTTCTAGATTACTAGTCGCCGATTTAAGCAAGGAATATCCCGAACTAGATATTCATAGCAGTATGTCTGCTTTTGAGCTTAATAATAAAAAGCTATTGCAAGAGGGAATCGAATTAATTATTTCTACTGTAAAATTAGAGATAGGATTTCGCTATGTTCAAGTTAATCCGATTCTTACCAACCAAGATAAGATGCTTTTAAAGTCCAAGATCGACATTATACTCCGGCAAAAGAAAGAAGATACTTCCCCGTTTGAGCATATTCCAGACTTTATCACAGAACGAGACGTAACGTATATTTCTACATTAGGAAGAGAAATTTATTATCTACTTGATAATATAAAAATTGACCATGCACCGATTCTTCATAATCGCCAGGAGCTTATCTCCTACTCTGCCTCTGTTTTTGCTGAAGATTCCCTCATGGAAAATCACCTCTACGAAGTTCTTCGAACTAGAGATAATCTTGCTGACACCTATATTAAATCATTCCATGCTTTATTATTGCACGGAGCAAGTCCATTAATCTCCCATCCCTGTTTTGGGTATGTTCGCTTAGAGTTACCATTTTACGAGGACGGAAAAGTAATTTTGGGCGCCATTGTTTCATTTATCCCTCATGGAGCTTTAAATAAAATAAGTGCCACAATCACAAGTGAGGCAATTGGCTCTCTCATAGAGGAACCAAGACTTTTAGAAGCAATTCGCGCTGAAAAAATAGAGGATGTCCGCAAATTCCTTGAGACATCCCTACTCCATTTTTATCGCCAAACTGTGGCAGAACGACTCAATTTAATAAATGACAATTTATTTGATTTATAGGCGAAAAAATAGTATCTTATACACAAAAATGGCAGATTTATCATCGATAAACCTGCCATTTCAATTTTTTCATTTAAATATGCAACAAAGTTATTTTCTTAAATAATGAAATTATTACTATTATTCCTTTACTTTCGCCACAAGTATATCATTTTCTACATCAATCAAAATCGTATCCTCGGCACTCAATCCATCACTTAAGATTAATCTTGCCGCCAATGTCTCTACATTTTTTTGAAGATATCTCTTTAATGGTCTCGCACCATAGAGAGGATCATATCCACTTTTAACAATATAGAACTTCGCCTCCTTTGTAAGTTCCACTTTAATTTCTTTATCTACAAGACGTTTATTCAAATCATCTACTAATAAATCAATAATAGATTCCATATTCTCCTTTGTGAGAGGCTTAAATAAAATCGTCTCATCTAAACGATTCAAAAATTCTGGTCTAAAATGTGCTTTTAGTTCTTGCATAACAAGGTTTTGCGCTTGCTCTATAATTTCTCCATTTTCATCAATACCTTCTAATAGGTAAGAAGAGCCAATATTGGATGTCATAATTAAGATCGTATTTTTAAAATCTACAGTTTTGCCTTTCGAATCCGTGACACGACCGTCATCTAAAATCTGCAAAAGTACATTAAATACATCCGGATGTGCCTTCTCTATCTCATCAAAAAGTACAACTGAATATGGTTTTCTTCTAACAGCCTCTGTCAGCTGCCCACCCTCCTCATATCCTACGTATCCTGGAGGAGCTCCAATTAATCTAGATACAGAATGCTTCTCCATATACTCACTCATATCAATACGCACAATATTTTGCTCATTATCAAAAAGACTCTCTGCAAGTGCCTTGGCAAGCTCTGTCTTACCGACACCAGTTGGTCCCAAAAATAAGAACGAACCAATTGGCTTCTTTGGATCTTTGATTCCTGCCTTGGAGCGAATAATTGCATCTGTCACTCTAGATACTCCCTCATCTTGACCAATCACCCTCTTATGAAGTACTTTATCAAGATGAAGCGTTTTATTTCTCTCACTTTCTGTAAGCTTAGATACTGGAATTCCTGTCCATCTAGAAATAATACTTGCAATTTCTTCCTCACTTACTTTTTCGTGTACAAGCTTAGCTGCCTTGCTCTTTGCCTTCTCTTCTTCCTCTTCCAACTGCTTTTTCAGAGACGGCAAAGTGCCATACTGTAATTCAGAAGCCTTATTAAAATCATAGTTTCTCTCCGCAATTTGCAACTCTCCTTGTACTCTCTCAATCTCTTCTTTTAATTTTTGTACTTTTTCAATCGAAGCTTTCTCATTATCCCAAGTTGCCTTCTGACTATTAAACTCTTCTTGCATCTGAGCGAGCTCTTTTTGAAGTGCCGCAAGTCTATCTTGACTTAAGCGATCTGTCTCTTTTTTCAGAGCTGTTTCTTCTATTTTAAGTTGTGTCATCTTTCTTTGCAGCTCATCAAGCTCTGCTGGCATAGAATTTAATTCGGTCTTAATAAGAGCACATGCCTCATCTACCAAATCAATTGCCTTATCTGGCAAGAAACGATCCGAAATATATCGATTCGATAAAGTTGCTGCTGCGACAAGAGCAGAATCTGTAATTTTTACTCCGTGGAATACTTCATAGCGATCTTTTAATCCTCTTAAAATAGAAATTGTATCTTCTACATTTGGCTCATCAACCATAACTGGCTGAAATCTTCTCTCCAGGGCAGCATCTTTTTCGATATAAAGACGATACTCATCTAATGTAGTGGCACCAATACAGTGAAGCTCTCCTCTGGCAAGCATTGGCTTTAACATATTTCCAGCATCCATAGAACCTTCTGTCTTACCTGCTCCCACAATTGTGTGAAGCTCATCAATAAATAAAATAATCTGTCCATCACTTGCTTTTACTTCCTCAAGAACTGCTTTTAGACGCTCCTCAAACTCACCACGATACTTTGCGCCTGCTACTAAAGAGCCCATATCAAGAGCAAAAAGCTTTTTATCCTTCAATGTCTCTGGAACATCACCTTTTACAATTCTCTGTGCAAGTCCTTCTACTACTGCCGTCTTACCTACACCAGGCTCACCAATCAATACTGGATTATTTTTTGATTTTCTAGAAAGAATACGGACAACATTACGAATCTCACTATCCCTTCCAATAACTGGATCTAATTTCTGGGCTTTTGCTCTCTCTACTAAATCATATCCATATTTTTCTAACGTATCATAAGTGGCTTCTGGATTATCGCTTGTCACCTTCTGATTTCCTCTCACTGTGGAAAGTGCTTGTAGAAATCTTTCTCTTGTAATTCCATAGGCTCTAAATAATTCTTTTATTTCTTTATTTGGATGTTGAATTAGGGATAAGAATAAATGCTCTACTGATACATATTCATCCTGCATTCTCTTTGCTTCATCTTCTGCCTGCACTAATACTTTATTAAGTGCATTGCTAATATATAACTTACCACCTGATACTTTTGGCTTTTTCTCTAATAATTTTTGTGTCTGTTGTAAGAAAGAATCCTTTTGGATATCCATCTTCTCAATTAATTTAAAAATTAAACTGTCTTCTACTGTCAATAAACTATATAAAAAATGTTCTTGGTCAATCTCCTGATTGCCATACTCGTAAGCTAGTTTCTCACAATCATTAATTGCCTGAATTGATTTTTGTGTAAATTTATTTATATTCATAAAACCCCTCCTTTGACTCTTTGTTTGTTCTATAACTACTATAACATTTAGAACTTGAAATTGCAAGCATAAATTTTATATAAATTTTTATATAAGATTAACCTAATTCTTATTATATATACCCAAAAAATATATCTTATGAAGTAGCGTAAGCTGTTTTCACTCATAGAATATAAAATCCAGTATCCTCTGTGAGTATACTTTGTGAAACAGTGGAGACAAACGCAAAGAGTCCTGGAACCCTCTTTTTATTTAGAAACACGTTGCGTTCCCGCAATTTTCGCTACGGAAGCTTTGGGGTTCTAAGCGTGTCTGAACGAAGTGAGTTTGCGATGAACCTCATAAATAGGCGGAGTAGCGAAAAATGGCGGG